>CAJUJF010000001.1:0-161614 GCA_910586825.1 uncultured Christensenellaceae bacterium
ACGACGATAAAATGAAAGTGCTATTCCACCTAAAAGGCGGGCAGAAAGAGGAACTATTGTTGAATTTGATTTTCCCCGATTACCCCGACGGGAGCGAGAGCGAAACCGAACAAAGCGCAAAAGAAAAAGAAACCGAAAATTCGGTTTCTTCTTCGGGGTGTTCTTATACCCCTCGTCTGGTGACCCTGCCGGGAATCGAACCCGGGATTGCGCCGTGAGAGGGCGCCGTCTTAACCGCTTGACCACAAGGCCGCTTTTCAAACGCTTTGTGATTATAGCATAATTTTGCCGTTCTTGCAACCGTTTTTATAGGATAACAAAAAATATTTTAAAAATAAAAGACGTCCGCCTGTGCCGCAAGGCGTAAAAGGTTAACCCGCTTCTCGCAGGTGGGTGCGCGGCGGAGGGGCATCGGACTTTCCGTAAAACAGACCTCGCTTAGCCCGCCCGACCTATGCTCCCGAATAACTATTGTGGATTACGCATTCGCGCCTTCCGAACACCGCAGGCGTCAATATTATTATAGCAAGATATTCGGAAAAAATCAATGTTTCGCCGAATGTTTTGCGCGGGAAAATTTGCCGCGGCGAAAACGCTTTACAAGTCCCGTGCGGCATGTTACAATGCAAACATGAAAAAAGTGATCGAGGCATCGGGAATCTGCTGTAAACGTTGCGCGGAACGGGTGGAGCGGAAATTGCTGTTGTTGGACGGCGTGAGCGGCGCAAAAGCCAATGTAAAAAAGGGAATCGTGTTTGTGGAAACGGTTCTTCCCGACGAGGCGCTTGCCGCCTGTGTGACGGAGGCAGGTTTCGAAGTAATCGGGATTCGGCAGAGAAAGGGCATTTTCGGGTGATCTGCAAAAAATGTGCGGGAAGTTTTGCAAAACGCTTTACTTTTTTTGCGATATCGGATATACTTGAATTAAATAAATACGGCGTTAAAAAAGGACGCGTCCGTAAAAGAAAGATTTTCAGAGAGCTTCGTGAGGTGAAAGGAAGCAATCGGAATTTTACGGGTATCACCTTTCAGCTTGCGGGGAGAAAAGACAGTAACTCCGCACGGGTTCGCTTTCCGTTATGACAAGCGGCAAATGATAGTTTGTTTTGGTGGTTAAAATGCCTTCGCGTATTCCGAAACGCGGAGGTTTTGTTTTATAAAAAAGGCTCGGGATCATGAACCGATCAGGAGGATAATATGTACGAAAAAGTGGACACTTCGCTGAATTTTGTGGAGAGGGAAAAGGAGATCATTGCGTTTTGGAAACAAAACAAGGTGTTTGAAAAATCCGTTGACAAGAACGCGGGCGGGGAGGAATTTTCTTTTTTCGACGGACCTCCCACGGCAAACGGAAAGCCGCATATCGGGCATATTTTAACGCGCGTGATGAAGGATATCGTTCCGCGCTATCAGACCATGAAGGGGAAACACGTACTGCGCAAAGCCGGCTGGGACACGCACGGTCTCCCTGTGGAACTCGAAGTGGAAAAAACGCTCGGGATCGACGGAAAGCAGGAGATCGAAACGTACGGGATCGAGCCGTTCATCAAGCAGTGTAAAAATTCGGTCTGGAAGTACCAGAGCGAATGGGAAAAGATGAGCGCCCGCGTCGGATATTGGGTGGACATGGATAACCCGTACGTGACGTATCACGACGATTATATTGAATCGGAGTGGTGGGCGCTGAAAGAGATCCACAAAAAGGGTCTGCTCTATAAAGGACACAAAATCGTTCCCTATTGTCCGCGTTGCGGTACGGCGATTTCGTCGCACGAAGTCGCGCAGGGCTATAAGCTCGTAAAAGAAACTTCCGCCGTGGCAAAATTCAAAGTCGCGGGACGGGAGAATACCTATATCCTTGCCTGGACGACGACTCCCTGGACCCTTCCTTCCAACGTCGCGTTGTGTATGAATCCCAACGAAGACTACGTGGAGATCGAAGCGGACGGCGCGCGCTATATTCTTGCGGAAGCGCTTGTCGAAAAGTTTTTCGAGGACTATACGATCGTTGCCCGTAAAAAGGGAAAAGCGTTCGAGGGGACGGCGTACGAACCGCTGTTTTCGTACGCGGCGGAAACGTTGCAGGCGTTGAAAAAGGAATGGAAACGGGTTTACGAAGTCGTCTGCGACACGTACGTTACGTTGACCGACGGTACGGGAGTCGTGCATATCGCGCCCGCGTTCGGACAGGACGACTACAACGTCGGGAAAGCGTACGGTCTTCCCGTACTCTGTCTGGTAAACGAACAGGGCAAGTTCGATTCCCGCTGTCCCGAACTCGACGGACTGTTTATCAAAAAGGCGGACAAAGTCGTTCTGGATCTGTTAAAGTCGCAGGGAAAACTGTTTAAAGCGTTGCCTTTCGAACACGATTATCCGCACTGCTGGCGATGCGATACGCCGTTGATGTATTATGCCAGATCGAGCTGGTTTATCAGATCGACGGCGGTAAAGGATCGGCTGATCGCCGCCAACCGATCGGTGAACTGGATTCCCGAAACGATCAAAGAAGGGCGGATGGGGAACTTCCTTGAAAACGTGATCGACTGGGGACTGTCGCGCGACCGTTATTGGGGTACGCCGCTCCCCGTCTGGGTTTGCGGCGAATGCGGCGAAATCGAAGTCATCGGTTCGAAAGAGGAATTGAAAGAGAAATGCGGCGCGCCCGAAACGATCGAACTGCACCGCCCCTATCTCGACGGATTGACCTGCAAATGCCCTAAGTGCGGCGGAACGATGAAGCGTACGCCCGAAGTAATCGACTGCTGGTTCGATTCCGGTTCCATGCCGTTTGCGCAATATCATTACCCGTTCGAGAACAAAGAGAAGTTCGAAAAAACCTTCCCCGCGGATTTCATTTCCGAAGCGGTCGATCAGACGCGCGGTTGGTTCTATACGCTGCTCGTCATCTCTACGATCCTGTTCGATCGCGCGCCGTTTAAAAACTGTATCGTCTTGGGACACGTGAACGACGCGAACGGGGTCAAGATGAGCAAGCACAAGGGCAACGTAGTCGATCCTTGGAGCGTGCTCGACAAGCAGGGCGCCGACGCCGTGCGCTGGTATTTCTATACGGGCAGTTTCCCTTGGATTCCCACCCGTTTCGGCGAAGAAGCGGTGTCGGAAGTTCAGCGCAAATTCCAGGGAACGCTGTGGAACACGTACGCGTTCTTCACGCTGTACGCCCAGATCGACGGATACGATCCTTCTAAATACGATTTGAAAAAGTGTAAGCTTTCGTTGATGGACCGCTGGATCCTCAGCCGTCTGAATACGCTCGTAAAACGCACGGATTCCGCGCTTGCCCGATACGACATTACCGAGAGCGCGCGGGAAATTCAGGACTTTGCGGACGTGCTTTCCAATTGGTATGTCCGCCGAGGAAGGGACCGCTATTGGGGCAGTGAAATGACGGAGGATAAGGTTGCGGCTTATACGACGCTCTACACCGTTCTCGTGACGGCGGCGAAACTGATTGCGCCGTACGTTCCGTTCATGGCGGAGATGATGTATCGCAATCTCGTGCCGAAGTTCGACGGAAACGCGCCCGTGTCCGTGCATTTGTGCGATTTCCCCGTCTGCGACGAGACGTATTTGAATCCCGATCTGGAAACGGGCATGGAGGAAGTGCTGGAAGTGGTGGTGCTGGGCAGGGCGGCGCGGAACGCCGGCGCGCTCAAAAACCGCCAGCCGCTCTCCGAAATGGTCGTGGCGAGCGAGAGGAAGCTCGAACTGGGCGCGGAACTCGAATCCGTCGTTCTCGACGAACTCAATGTAAAAAAACTCCGTTATGCAAACGGTGCGGAGTCGCTCGTGCAATACACCTTGAAGCCGCAGTTGAGAACGCTCGGTCCCAAATACGGGAAGTTGCTCAAAGCGATCGGGGAATTTTTGAGCGGGTGCAATGCTTCCGAAGTGGTGAATGCGGTGAAAAACGGCGGGAGTTATACCGTCGATCTCGGCGGCGAAGTGACGCTGACGGAAGAGGATCTGCAAATATTCACGCAGTCGGCGGAAGGATACGTTTCCGCTTCGGACCGCGGGATTACCGTCGCGCTGAACACCGCGCTTACCGAAGAACTGCTCGACGAAGGGTGCGAACGCGAACTCGTGTCCAAGATCCAGACGATGCGGAAAGAGGCGGGATTCGAGGTGACCGACCGGATCGCGGTCTATTTCGCCGCGGAAGGCAGAACGAAAAAGTTGCTTGCAGGCGGCGCGTTTGCCGGCGACGTGCTTGCCGAAGAGATAACAGAGGGATCGGCGGAAGGCTATACCAGGTTGCTTGATATCAACGGCGACAAAGTCACGATCACGGTCGTAAAACTCCGATAAAATACCGCGGCGCACGGGAACCCCGTGCGCCGCGTAATTTCTCGATTCGTTATTTCTTTTCCTTTCGCCGCTTGTCGTTGATGATTTCGAGAGCGGCTTCGTCGATGAGCGAAATTCCCTCTTCCTTTGCGATATTCACCATCTGCGTGAGCGCGGCTTTTAAGAAGATGCGGGGTATCTTCGTCAGTTTTGCGCACGCTTCGTCCGTGAATTTTACGTCGGGATCGATGCGGGACGCGGCGTATTTTACGCTCTGTACATCTCCCTCCTTCGCCCTTATTTTTTCCGGAACGGGTTTTTTGAAGGGCGTATACCAGAAATTCGTGCTGTCGCGATAGCCGTAATCGACGGGTACTTTGGGGAAATCCTTGGCTTTGACGCCGTTCACGATCGCATGATAGTATTTTTCTTGCATGAGGATTTTATCGATTTTCAAAATAAAGTGCGCGCCGAATTTACTCGTGACGCCGTTGAAATTGCGATAGGGCGGTTCGTATCCTTCGAGATTGCCCGCTTTGTCGAGACGCGCGTCTTCCAGCGTGTCGTCCCACGTGCATTCGAAGACCTGATACGCTTCCTTTACGACTTGGGGACGGTTTGGTCCAGCAATCCCGTCTTCCAACGTGAAGAGACAGTTTTTCATTTTTTCCGCCGTCGTATCGCCGGGGAACCCGAGCCGCACCGCTTCGCGGAAGTATTTTCTTTCGTCTGGAATGAAATTGAGTGACACTTTGCTTCCGCGCAAAATGTTCTGCGCGGTGTTCGAGCTGTTGCGGCATTCGAGGATCATGGCGTAATAATCTTTTCCCGCAACGTAATAGGGAAAGCACAGCGAATAGGCACCGAGGTTGGTTTTTCCGTCTTCCGTCAGCGTTCCGACGAGCGTGGTCGGCATGGGAAAGAATGCGGAAGTCTGGTAAAAATTGTCTACGATTCGTAAATCTTTAAAGCTGCTCATGCGATCCTCCGGATAGTTGGTTTATCGTTATTATATCCAAAATGGAAAAAAATGTCAACTTCGGGTTTACGGCGGCAGGATTTACGAAAAAGCCTTTACAATCGCCGAGGTTTATGATATAATCGGATTATTATGAAAACGGTTTGAAATCGCGGATTTTTCCGTTTTCCCGTACGGTTACGAACGCCAGGAGGAACAATTATGCGTTGTATGTATTGCAGTTGCACCGAAAGCAAGGTGATCGATTCGCGCTCTGCCGACGACGATACGACGATTCGCCGCCGCCGCGAATGCATGGGTTGCGGGCGCAGATTCACGACTTACGAAACGATCGAAATCGCGCCTATCCTCGTTGTGAAATCGGACGGAAACCGTCAGGCGTTCGACGTGGGCAAGATCAAGCGCGGGATCATAAAATCGTGCGAGAAGCGGCCCGTTCCGCTCGAAAAAATCGACGCGCTCGTCGATGAAATCGCAAAACGCGTATATAATTCCATGGAGCAGGAAATTTCTTCGAAAGCCATCGGCGAAATGGTTATGGAGGGGTTGAAGGGATTGGACGAAGTCGCTTACGTGCGCTATGCGTCCGTTTACCGCTCTTTTAAAGATATTTCCTCGTTCATGTCGGAATTGCAGAAAATGATGGAAAAGAAGGAAGAAAAGTAAGCGATGTCTGAACGGACGGTACGGGTGGGGAACGTCGTTCTCGGCGGCGGACGCATCGCCGTACAGAGCATGACGACGGAACGGACGGGCGACGTGGAAAAGTGCGTCGCTCAAATTTTACGCCTCGAACAGGCGGGTTGCGAGATCGTACGGGTCGCGGTTCCGGAAGAGGCGGACGCGCGCGCCATCGCCAAAATCAAAGAAAAGATCCATATCCCGCTCGTGGCGGACGTCCATTTTTCCGCGCGGCTTGCGGTGCTCGCGGTAGAATCGGGCGCGGACAAACTGCGCGTCAACCCCGGCAACATCGGCGGCGCGCGGGAACTGGCGCTCGTCGCGGACTGCGTAAAGGCGCACGGGATTCCCGTTCGGGTCGGGGCGAATACGGGCAGTATCGAACCCCGCTTTCTGGAACGGTACGGCAGAAGCGCGGAAGCGCTTGTGTTCAGCGCGCTTGCGAACGTCGAAACGCTCGAAAAACAAGGCGTAAAAGATATCGTGGTTTCGGTAAAGGCGTCAGACGTTCCGCTCACGGTTGCGGCGTATACGTTGCTCTCCGAACGTTGCGGCTATCCGTTGCATCTGGGCGTGACGGAGGCGGGAACCGAACGCGCGGGGGTCTTGAAGAGCGCGGTGGGGATCGGATCGCTTCTCCTTCGCGGGATCGGAGACACTATCCGCGTCTCGCTCACCGCCGACCCCGTGAAAGAGGTCGAGGCGGCGCATGAGATATTGCGCGCGTGCGGATTGGAGACGGACTACGTCGAAGTGGTGTCCTGTCCCACGTGCGGGCGGTGCCGGTACGATTGCATGGGGCTTGCCGACAGAGTTTCGGAGCGGGTCAAAGGCGTTCGGAAAAAGTTGAAAATCGCGGTAATGGGTTGCGTGGTGAACGGACCGGGCGAGGCTAAGGGGTGCGACCTCGGCATCGCGGGCGGCACGGATTATTGCGTGATCATACAGAAAGGAAAGGAAAACGAGCGGGTGAGCGCCGACTGTGCAGAGGCGGCTTTTTTCGGCAGGCTGGAAGAACTGCTTGGTTAAACGAATGAGAAGCAAAGATTATTTAACGGAAATCAGAAGATCGGAAGGATTGCGCCGCGCGATTCTGCGCGGGATCGAAATAAAAGATGCGGTTGCGACGTTTTTTCTCGCAACCGATTTGATTTATTCGGAAAACGATAAAGAATACGCGCGCTCGGTTTCTGAGCGGTACACGCCCGCGGGACTTACCGCCGAGGTGAAGATCACGAAATCGGTTCCGAGTGCGGAGGGCGTGCGCAAAGGGATCCTCGAAACGCTGAAAAACCGCTTTCCCGCCGTTGCGGCGTTCGTTGCGCCCGACGACGTGGAAGTCGATCTGGAAACAGGCGGCGGAAGATTTTTTATCGGCGTCGGGGAAGTGGAGCGCAATCAGTTTTCGGCGGATGGCGCGATCGACGTACTGTCCGCGGAATTGGGCAAAAAGTTCTGCGGGATCTGGCACGGGGAATTCCGCTATTTCGAAAAGGAAAAAGGACAGATCGAGCGGGAAGAGCTTCCGCCCGAAGAAATTCTGATCGCGCCGCGATCGTTTGCGGTGACGGATTTTTCGGAAATCGACGGCGGGGAAAAGCCTTCGCGGGCGATCTATATCGCCGATCTTGTCAAAGAAATGCAGGGTGTTTCCGTATGCGGTACGGTCACGTATGCGGAGGAGCGGGTTACGAAAAGCGGAAAGCCGTATTTTTCGTTTACGATTTCCGACGGCACGGGACAGCTTCGGATCGCGTACTTCACGCGGAAAGCGACGCTCGAAAAAGTGCGCGGCATCAAGGTCGGCGCGGGGATCTGTTTTACGGGCGACAACGAACTGTTTAACGGCTCGCTGTCCTTTCGCGCCCGCACGGTCAATGCGGGGAATCCGCCTGCGGATTTTGTTCCGGAACCGTTGCCGTCCCGTCCCGTCCCGTCCCGTTACCGCACGGTGTTCCCCGTCCCCGTGAGCGACCCCGTTCAGAGCGCGCTGTTCGAGGAACAAGGCGCGCCGCCCGCACAGCTGTGCGAACGGGATTTCGTCGTATTCGACCTTGAAACGACGGGGCTGAATAATTCGCCCGTCGGCGGGGCGATGGACAGGATCATCGAGATCGGCGCGGTGAAGATCAGAAACGGAAAGATCTGCGAAAAGTTTTCTTCTTTCGTCGCCTGTCCGGTGCGGTTGAGCGGCGAGATCATACGGCTCACGGGAATCAACGACGAAATGCTGGCGGGCGCGCCCGATATCGCGGACGTCGTGGCGGACTTTTATAAGTTTTCGGCGGATTGCGCGCTCGTGGGGCACAACGTTCAGTTCGACTACAAGTTTATCCGTCATTACGGCGAAAAAGAGAGATACAGCTTCGAACAGAAGACGTACGACACCGTGTCCTTTGCGCAGGAAATGCTTCGTCTGAGCAATTATAAACTGAACACGGTTGCCGATCATTTCGGGTTTACCTTCAACCACCACCGCGCGTACGACGACGCGTTCGTCACCGCAAAGATATTTCTCGCTCTCGTAAAATTGAAAAACGGACTGCCGAAATGACGGTTGATCCGACAGAAAACAAAAGCCGACCGCTGCGCGGTCGGCTTTTTTGCGAAGGCTTTTAATAACGTTTTACGATCGTATGACGGGGGCAGGCGTCGGCGCATTTGCCGCATTTCGCGCACAGCGCATAGTCGACGACGGGGAGGTTTTCCACCATTGTAATCGCGCCTGCGGGACAGGTTTTCGCGCATTTTCCGCACCCGATACACCCCGTTTTGCAGGCGTCGATCACCGCTTTTCCGCGGGCGTGAGAGGAACAGGCGACGTAGACTTTCGCGTCGGCGGGAATGCGTTTGAAGAGACCTTTCGGGCAGCTTTTGAGACACGCTCCGCAGGAAGTGCAAAGATCCGGATCGATCGCCGCGCAACCGTTCACGATGCTTGCGGCGTGTTCCGTGCAGTGTCCCGTACAGGTCCCTTTACCGAGGCATCCGTATTTGCAGACTTTCCGCCCGCCGTAAAGTTTGTTTTCCTGCGCGCAGTCGACCGCGCCCGCGTAAGCGAATTCGTCCTCCGCGCCGTCTCCGCCGCAACACGCGCACACGCTCACGGTTGGGGCTGCGTCCCGGTAAGGTACGCCGAGCAGGTCGGCGATTTTTTGTTTTTCCGCGGCATCCGTAACGTGACAGTCGCTGAGGTCGGCTTCTCCGCGGGAGAGCTTTTCCGCAAACCCCATGCACCCCGTACAGCCGCAACCGCCGCAGTTCGCGCCCGCAAGGTGCGCGAAGATCGCTTCCGTCTTTTCGTCGCCCTGCGTTTTGCAAAGCTTCGTCACGAGGAGAATGCACGCGGTGAGTACGGCGGCGATCGCCGCGAAGATCCCGATCACGATTCCTACCTGCGCCCATTGCACGGACGCGAGAATTCCGAATTTCATCATGTCACCTCAGATCAGCGTAAATACGTAGAACGCCATCGCCATCAGGCTTGCCGCGACCATGGTGATCGGGAAACCTTTCAAGCACTTTGCAACGGGAAGCTTTTCCAGCCGTTCGCGCACGCCGCCCATCAGCACCATGGCGAGCGTGAAGCCGAGCCCCGCGAACAGGGCGTAGAGCAAGGCGAAACCGAGGTTCATCGAAATCGCCGCGCTGCCAGAAACGATTTCGCTCAGATCGTTTACGAGCACCAATTCCGCAACGCCGAGGATCGCGCAGTTCGTGGTGATCAGCGGGAGATAAATTCCCATCGTGCGGTACAGCGCGGGGGAGAGCTTCGCGATGATTTTTTCGAGCATCTGCACCAACGCCGCGATGATGAAGATAAAGAAGATAATTTCGAGGAACTCGATTTTCAGCGGAGTGAGGACGTACACGTACAGCGGATAGGTCACGAGCGTTGCAAGCAGCATGACGAGCGTGACGGCAACGCCCATGGATGCCGCGCCGGAGGTGCGCTTGGAAACGCCGAGAAAGGGGCATATCCCAAGGAATTTTACGAGGATAAAGTTCTGCGAAAACGCCGCGGTCACGACTACGGCGATGATTGCCGTCAACATGTTTCGGCCTCCTTCTTCTCCGTTTCTTCGGGCGCGGGCAGAGGTGCGCTCTGCGAGACGCGGAACGCGCGCGCCCGTTTTTTCCGCGCGGTTTTTTCGACGTTATCGGTGATCAGCAGAAAGAGCGCGATGCAGATGCCGTAAGTGAAGAACGCGCCCGGCGCGCTCGCAAAAAAGCCGATTGAAAAATCGAACAGTTCGATGCCGAAGAAACTTCCGCTTCCGAAAAATTCGCGGATCATGCCCATCAGCGTCAACGCAACGGTGAATCCGAGTCCCGTGCTCACGCCGTCGATCGCGCTGTCGAGGACGGGTTGTTTGCTTGCAAACGCCTCCGCCCGTCCGAGGATCATGCAGTTCACGACGATCAGCGGAAGGAACACGCCCATCGAATCGTACAGATCGGGCATATACTTTTCAAGCGCCATGCGCAGCAGCGTTACGAGCGTCGCGATGATCACCACGAACGCGGGAATGCGCACGGCGGAGGGGATTACCTTGCGCAGCATCGAAATCAGCACGTTGCTCAAAAGCAGAACGACGGTGACCGAGATCCCCATGCCGAACCCGCCGATCGCCGAAGAGGACATGCCGAGCGCGGCGCACGTGCCGAGTACGAGTTTGAACGAGGCGTTGTTGGTGATCAGTCCGTCGAAAGCGATTTTTGCGTATTTGTTTTTCATGCTTCGCCTCCCAAAACGTGCGCTCTGAAATAAGCGAGCGCGGTGTTTACGCCGTTTACGATCGCGGCGGAAGAGCGGGAAGCGCCCGCCGACAGCGTGTAGATATCGTCGCCGCCCGCGGCGGTCGTGAACTTGCCGCCCGCAAGGATCTCTTCGTTATGCACCGTAAATTCCGTATAGAATTTTTTCTTGATCTTGGAAATATAGCTCTGTTTGCGGTCGCTCTCGTATACGACTTTTTCGATTCCGAGCCATTTGAAATCGTTTGCTTCTTTCGATCCCTCGCAGGAAAAGACCGTCCAGAGGGTGACCGTTCCGCCCGAATAGCCGCCGTTGCCCGTCGATTGGATGAGGTAGTTTCCGTCGTCCGTCAGGTACGCGGCGTTTACCGTTCCTTCCGCAAAGACCGCGTCTTCGGCGGAGACGGAAAGTTGCGTCGTCTCCACTTGTCTGCCGTATATTTTGGCGAGCGTCCGCGCGAAGCGCTCTTCGGCGGAGACGAAAAGCAGATCGTTACAGACGGAGAGCAGCGCGCCCGAAACGAGTACGATGGCAAGCAGGATGGTCACGCAACGGAATACGTTGCTTTGGAAAAATGCTTTCAACTTTGCTTTCATGCGCGATTCTCCTTGTCTTGTTTCCGTTTTACTGGTTTGCGGAATCCGAACGGTCTGGCTTTGATCGCAAGATCGATCAGGAATACCGCGAAGTTCATCAGCAGGATGCAGAAGGAGACGACTTCGATTTGCGTCGCCTTTCTCAATCCCGCCGTCAGCAGTCCGAGTATTGCGAAATAGATCAAATTGCCGAGTTTGCTCTTCGGGGTCGTAACGTAGTCGGTCGCCATGAAAATCGCGCCGAGAATGAGACCGCCAGAGAGAACGGAGGGGAGGAAGGCGGTAAAATCGAACCCTTCGAGCGCGACGGCGAACAGTCCCGTCACGAGGATGTAGATCGCGGGAAGATACCATTTTATCACGCCGCGCGCGCAAAGATAGATCCCGCCGACGATCAGCGCAAGTTTGCACGTTTCGCCGATGCAACCCGCAACGCCCGTACCGAGAAAGAGGTCGACGGGGGAGAGTACGGGTTTTCCGGCGAATAAGTTGCCGAGTTGCGTCGCGCCGGCAACGAGGTTTTCCCAATCGTTCGTCGCGATCGCGCCGAAGTTGGCGGCGGGGTACGCCGTCATGGCGGAGAAGGAGATAAACAGGAAGACCCTGCCCGCGATCGCGGGATTCACGATATTCCGTCCCGTTCCGCCGAAGAGCATTTTCACGGCGCCGACCGCGAAGATCGCGCCGAGCGCGGGCATGTACCAGGCGCTCAGGTTTGCGGGAAGGCAGAGTGCAAGAAGCAGTCCCGTGATCAGGGAAGTGAAATCGAACTGCGCGAAAAATTTTTTCAGCGTCTCTTTCGGCGCGCGGTGGAATTTGTTCTGTACAAGATACCAGACGAATTCGGTGAGAAACGCCGACGCGAGCGCGACGGCGACGGTGACCGCCGCGGCGAGCCCGAAATAGACGATTCCCGCGACCGTTGCGGGGAGAAGCGCGATCAGCACGTCGAGCATGATGTGTTTTGTCGTCCGCCGCGTTTTCACGTGCGGCGCCGTTGAAAGTATGGGCTTCATGCCTTCCTCCCCAGATTGGCTTTCGCCGTTTTGATCATCTGCGCCAGCGGTCTGCGCGCGGGGCAGATATACGAACACGCGCCGCATTCGATACAACTGCGCACGCCGCCGTAACGGTCGGCGAGTTCGTATTCCCCGACCGCCGTATAAAACGCCGTGTGCATGGGCATGAGGCGCATGGGGCATACGTCGGCGCATTTCCCGCAGTTGATGCAGGGAGTGGGCGTTTCCGAATTGGTCTCCTTTTCGGTGAGGAGCAAGAATCCGGACGTCGTTTTGGTGACGACGCCGTTCGCGCCCGTCAGCGCCGTACCCGTCATCGGTCCGCCCGCGACGAATTTCGCGGCGTTTTCGTTGATTCCCGCCGCCTCCGCCAAGCGAGAGAGCGGGGTGCCCACCGCGCAGAGCAGATTTTTCGGGGCGTCGGCGCCGCCGCCCGAAACGGTCACGACCCGTTCGATGAGCGGTTTTCCGAGTTCCACCGCTTCGCAGACGGCATAAGCGGTTGCCACGTTCTGCACGGCTACGCCGACGTCGGAGGGCAGTTTTCCGAGGGGGACTTTCCGCCCCGTACAACAGTAGATGAGGTGTTTTTCCGAACCCATCGGATATTGTTTTTTCAGTTTTACCGTTTCGAATTCCGTCTTTTCGAACAGGGAAATCGCTTCCGGTTTGTTTTTTTCGATCGCGACGATCACGCGCGTCGCGTTCAGGGCGATCGCGAGATACCCCGCGCCGCGCACGATCCGCTCCGTCTGTTCCCGCATCAGCCTGTCGTCGCACGTGAGGTAGGGTTCGCATTCCGCGCCGTTCAGAATCAAAGTGTCCACGGGCGCGATCGGTCTCGCTTTTACGTGCGCGGGGAATCCCGCGCCGCCCATGCCGACGATTCCGGCGTCCTCGATCCGCTGTGCGATCTGCGCGCCGTCCGGATGATCGAGCGGCGGAAGAAACGCTTCTTCCGCGCCCTCTCGCGCAATGACGACGTGCACGCAACTTCCGCCGCGTCCGTCGTCTCGTTCGCCGACTTCCGTCACCGTTCCCGCGACGGAGGCGTGAACGTTCGCCGAGATCTTTCCCGCGGCTCTGCCGATCAGTTGACCGCGTTTGACGTAGTCGCCCGCCGAGACGGTCGCCTCCGCTGCCGCGCCGATATGCTGTTTTAAGGGGATCGCCGCTTCGTCCGTTTCCAGCGGAAGAATGGGGCTTTCTTTTGAAAATTCTTTCGCGTCGGGTATATGTACGCCGCGAAAGAAAAGTTTGCCGTTTTTCGCCTTCAAATTTTATCCTCCTCCCGTACCCCGAATTTCCGCAATGCGGAACGGGGCAGGGCTTTTAACGTTAAGATGCACAGGCTGCCCACGACCGCGCCCGCCGCCGCGCCGAGCAGACACAGATAGGGGCCGTAGGAAATCAGGAGCAACGTTTGCGTCAGCGCGCAGTACACGAAAAGCTGTACGAGATTGTGTACGACCGCGGAAGCGATCGCGACGCAAAAGAGGCTCACCCGCGGACGGATCAGAAACAGCAGCCGCGCTGCGACGACGGAGAAGACGCCCGCCGTCAGACTGTACAGGAGCAGCGAGACGTTTCCCGCGAACAGGCTTCCGATCACGGTGCGCGCCACGACCACGAGCAGGGCGTCCGGCAGTCCGTAAAAGATCAGCGCCAACAGGGAAAAGAGGTTCGCGATCCCCAATTTCGCGCCAGGCAGGACGAGCGGCGGGAGCAGGGACTCCAACAGAAAGGAGACAAGCCCGAGCCCCGCGAGCAGGGCGAGTACGGCGATCTTTTTTCCCGTTCGGTTTTCCTTCGTTTTACCCATGCGCACAGTATACCAAACGCGCGGAAAAAAGTCAAACGAAACGATAATCCACAGGGCTGTTTCGGCGGGATTTTCCGTCTTTCGCCGGCGCGTCGGTTGACAATTTCCGCGTTCCGTGTTATACTCTTTCCGAAAAGGGAATGATCATTTTATGCGAAACGAATACGATCTTATCATTGTCGGCGGCGGGATTGCGGGGTACTCCGCGGCGCTCGCCGCGAAAAATCTGAAAATGGATTTTTTCTGGCTCGGAGACGGTGCTTTCGGCGGAAAAGCCGCGCGGGCGGAAACCGTTCGGAACTACCCCGCGTTTTCGGGAAACGGCGCGGAGTTTGTGCGCGCGCTTGCCGCGCAGGCGGAGCGCGAGGGGATCGCCGCCGCCGAGTTCCGTTGCGACCGGATCTATAAAGTCGGCGGGGGATATTATCTCGCTTCGGGACAGAACGGGTTTAAAGCCAAAGCGGTCATCCTCGCGTGCGGCGTGGAAGCCGCGGGCGCCGTTGCCGGCGAAAAGGAATTTTTGGGCAGTGGCGTCAGTTATTGCGCGGTGTGCGACGGCGGGTTGTACCGCGGGAAGAAAGTGGTCGCCGTGCTTGCGGCAAAGGAATACGAAGCGGAGGCGGAATATCTCGCTTCTTTTGCGGAGCGGCTGACTTGCGTGTGCCGCTATCCCGATCCCGAAATCGCAAAGGAGAACGTCGTAACGGTGTCGGGCGTTCCCGCCGCGGTGGAAGGCGCGGACAGGGTGACGGGGCTTCGTCTGAAAGACGGAAGTCTGATCGAAGCGGACGGGATCTTTTTTCTGAAAGACAGCTTCCCGCCGGAAGCGCTTGTCGGCGGTTTGGAGACGGACGGAAAGCACGTAAAAGTCGGGCGGGACATGTCGACCAATCTTGCCGGTTTGTTCGCGGCGGGAGACGTGACGGGAACGCCCTACCAATTTATAAAGGCGGCGGGAGAAGGACTGACGGCGGCGTACTCCGCGCAGGCGTTTTTGCGAAAGGAGAAAAAGAGTTGAGCGCGGCGGAAATCGAACGGTCCCTGATCACCAAATTCCGCAAGGATGTCTGGTGTCCGTTCGTGAAAAGCGTGAAAAAATACGAACTCGTCCGCGAAGGCGACGAGATCGCCGTTTGCATTTCGGGCGGGAAAGATTCCTTTCTGCTTGCGAAGTGCATGCAGGAACTGTGCCGTCACGGGCAGTTCCGTTTCGGGTTGAAATTCATCGTCATGGATCCCGGTTACGCGCCCGCCAACCGTGCTCTGATTGAGGAAAACGCCGAAAAACTCGGCGTCCCCGTCGAAATATTCGAGAGCGATATTTTCGGCGTCGTCGGCGCGGCGCAGAGCGGATCGCCCTGTTATCTGTGCGCGAGAATGCGACGGGGGTATCTGTACGAGTTCGCCAAAAAGCGGGGCTGCAACAAAATTGCGCTCGGGCATCATTTCGACGACGCAGTGGAAACGACGCTGTTGAGCATGTTCTACGGCGCGGAATTAAAGACCATGATGCCGAAGCTGAAATCGACGAGCCATCCCGGAATGGAACTGATCAGACCTCTTTATGCGGTGCGGGAAAGCCGCGTTAAAGCGTGGGCGGAGTATCACGGGCTTACCTTTTTGAATTGCGCTTGCCGCTTTACGGAGCGGGTGCAGAACAAAGAGGAGGAGAGCAAACGCCGTGAAATGAAAGCGCTGATCGCCCGTCTCGAAGCGGAGAATCCGGAGGCGGCGAACAACGTGTTCCGCAGCATGCACAACGTCTGCCTCGACTGCATCGTGGGTTGGAGAAAGGGCGGCGTGCGGGAAAACTTTCTCGATACATATTCCCAAGATCCGTCAAACCGCTTGTAAAAGCGCGGAAATTGTGTTAAAATAATCGATGAAGGAAGGGCGCGGAATGCGTAGGCTCATTCGGAGGAAGGTATGACGATTCAGGAAACGGAAGAATTTCTCGTCCGCGAGAAAGGGATCGCGGAGACAAAACTCGGTTATAACATGTGCGGGAAGTACGCGCGCTGTCTGTTCTGCGCGCAATCCGACAGATTTCCCTGCGCGAGCGCGCACGAGCGGTTGGAAGCCGCGATCCGGCACGCTTCGATCAAGATTCCGCCCTGGCTGTTGCCGGAGCCTCCGTTTTCGGATTCGTACCCCCGCGCGGAGGGAACGCAATACGCCGTGCAGGAACACGTCGAGCGTCGGGAAGAACAGGCGGTTTCGCAGGAGAAGACCGCAACGGGCGGCGAGGCGCGCGTACGGCCGCAACTTCGGCAAAAGAGCGGCGTCATCGCGCGCGGCGTCGGGTCGGGCGAGGGCGTTCCGGTACTGAAAATCGTAAAAAAACGAAAACGTGTTTAAAGTTGCACGGTTTGCGGTATACATGTAATAAGATAAATTAAATCATTTTCAATGCGGGAGGATAATCGTTCTTTTTTATGGACAGTACCCAAATAGGACTGTTAATCGCGCTGTTCGTGCTTGTGTTTCTTTCGGGCGGGTTCAGCGCAACCGAAACGGCGTACACGGGGTTCAGTACGGTGAGAATGCGGCGCATGGCGCTCAAAAAACGTTCCGCGCGCGTTGCGCTCAACCTCAGCGAGGACTATAACAAGATCTTAACTACGCTCTTGATCGGCAACAACATCGTGAACATTGCGGCGGCAACGCTTTCCACGTTGCTGTTTACTTCTTTTTTCGGCGGCGAACTCGGACCGATGCTTTCCACGATCATACTGACCGTCGTCGTCGTCATTTTCGGCGAGATCACGCCGAAGACGCTCGCGCGGGAAGCGCCCGAGAGATTCGCCTGCGCAATGGCGTATCCGCTTCTTATTCTGACGTACCTCTTCCTTCCGCTGACCTTTTTGTTCGCGTATTGGAAGAAGTTCATTTTTTTGATCTTCGGTTTCAACAAGAAGAAGCCCAAGTTTACCGAAGCCGAATTCAAGATGCTCGTTTCCGACGTCCGCGACGAAGGCGTTCTGAATCAGACGGAACACGATCTGATCACCCGTACGTTGCGTTACGACGAACTGCACGTCGGTTCGTGCATGATCCCCTTGGATCGCGTCGTATCGGTAGACGTCCGCGAAGACACCCGACTCGTGTACCGTTTGTTCCGTGAAACCAACTTTTCGCGGATTCCGGTCTACAAGGGAACGAAACAAAACGTGATCGGGATCCTGTACCGCGCGGATTTCTATGAGAACATGCTCGCGGGCAGGCGGGACTTCAACAATATCATCCGCCCCGTATCGCGCACCTCGCCGGATATCAAGGTATCCGAACTCATGAAACGGATGCAGTCGATGCGCGAACACATGATGCTCGTCTATTCGGAAGGGGAGCTTTTGGGGCTGATCACGCGCGAGGACATGGTGGAAGAACTCGTCGGCGATATCGACGACAAATACGATCTCACGCCCGTGACCGCGCCGCTCACGCCGTTTATTCCAGAACCGCAGGAACCGGATTCGGTGGACGAGACGGAGGAATGAAGGAGCTTGGGTTATGCGGAACCGTTCAATAAAATTGTGTTCGCTTTGTAAGGCGTCGGTAAAATATATGATAATATTGTGAATTTAAAAGGACGGATAGGTTATTTCTATTGACAATTCCGTCCTTTTTCGTATATAATAAACTGGTTAACAAATGTAAAGGAGAATCGGAATGGAAATCAACGAATATCTGGTCAGCTTTTTCAATATTGTGCGGGAAATCGAATCGATAAACATGTTTGAACAAAAGTCGAAGCTCTCCGGCACGGAATTCCGCATGCTGCGCGAGATCATACTCGAACGTGAAAAGGGCAAAGATATCATTTCTTCCGAACTGTCGCGGAGACTCGGGATCACCCGCTCGGCGGTGTCGCAGATCGTGACTAAGCTCGAAAAGAAAAATATCGTAAAACGCACGGCTTCCGACACCGATCGGAAAATCGCGTACGTCCGTCTCTCCGATCATGCGCTTGCGCTCTTTTCGGAACAGTGCGATCATGCGAACAGGGTCATATCGCAAGTGGTTCAGATCTACGGAGAGGATAAAATGAACGAGCTGGTCGCCGCGTGCAAAGAGCTTTCCCGCGTGTTCGGGATTGTTTGCGAGCGGAAAGAAAACAAGAAATAAGGAGTCGGATTTTTGTTAAAACTTACCAACATCAAAAAAGATTATAAGGTCGCCTCCAACTACGTACATGCGTTAAAGGGGGTGGATCTCGAATTCCGCAAGAGCGAATTCGTATGCGTCCTCGGGCAGTCCGGCTGCGGAAAGACGACGCTTTTGAACATCATCGGCGGCCTCGATCACTACACTTCCGGCGATCTCGTGATTCAGGGAAAGTCCACGAAGGACTTTTCCGACAGGGATTGGGACGTATACCGCAACCACCGCATCGGTTTTATCTTTCAGTCATATAATCTGATCCCGCACCAGACGGTGCTGGGGAACGTGGAGCTTGCGCTGACCATCGCTGGCATCGGCAGAGAGGAGCGGCACGAACGCGCGAAGCGCGCGCTCGAACGGGTGGGACTCGGCAACGAACTCGACAAGCGCCCCAACCAGCTCTCGGGCGGGCAGATGCAGCGCGTCGCCATTGCGCGCGCCCTCGTCAACAATCCCGATATCCTGCTTGCCGACGAACCGACGGGCGCGCTCGATTCGGAAACAAGCGTGCAGATTATGGAGCTGATCAAAGAGATCGCGCACGAGCGGCTTGTGATCATGGTGACGCACAATCCAGAATTGGCGGATCTCTACGCTTCGCGCATCGTCCGTTTGAAAGACGGCACGGTGGAATCCGATTCCATGCCCTACGATTCCGCTGCGGAAGAGCCCGCAAACCTCGTGGAGGAAACGGCAAGCGCGACGGACGGAAAAAAACAGAAAAAGAGAAAGAAATTGCGCGCCCGCATGAGCTTTCTTTCGTCGTTGGTGCTTTCGGCAAAAAACCTGCTCACCAAAAAGGGACGGACGATCGTCACTTCCATTGCAGGCAGTATCGGCATCATATCGGTTTGTCTCGTGCTTGCGCTTTCCAGCGGCTTTAACAGCTATATCAAGCGTACGGAAGAGGATATGCTCTCCTACTATCCCGTGCAGATCACCGAAAACACGTTTGACGTAACAAGCATCATGATGAGTTTCACCTCGCCCAAGGATTTGCCCGATCTGAGCGAACTCGGCGATAAAGTCTACGTCGATTCATTTTTGTCGGGACTTGCGAACAAGATGGCGGTCAAGAACAATATTTCGGAAAATTATCTGAATTACATAAAATCCTTCGATCCAGAATGGTATGCGGCGATCCAATACGGATACGGCGCGATGCTCACCGATAACCTGTATACCGAAGTCGAGACCGGCGACATCGATCTCGAAAACAACGGGGTTTACAACGATGCGGTAACGCGGCAGATTTCCCTCAGCTATCTGAAAAATTTCTATATTCAGGAATTGCAGGCGTACGTGCCGGAGTACAAAGAGCTGGTCGGTTATGCCGATTTCTTCGGAAATATCGTGCATAAGATGCCGGGGAGCCTGTCCGACGGCGAGTTCGGCAAGTACGTGCAGTCGCAGTACGACGTGATTGCGGGCGAATTCCCGACTTCGGAAAACGCCGAACGCGAGGCGGTTCTCGTGGTCGGGAACAATAACGAGGCGACCGATTTAACGCTTGCGCAACTCGGTCTGCTCGACGAAAAGACCTTTCTCGCGCTCTTCCCGAGGGGAGAAGAGGGGAAGCCCGGATTTACGATCCCCTTTGACGATATCGTCGGGAAAGAGTACGTATTGTTCTACAACGACGCCGTATTTACGGAAAACGAAGATTACGAGAAACCGAGTTTCAGCAGTACGAAAATGTCCTATCCCTTCGAATACAAAGGACAGCTCGCCGAACCTTACGAGACGGGAACGGAGCATCCGCCGCTTTCCGCGAAAGAGGGCGAAGGGCTGAATATCAAGATTACCGGAATTCTGCGCCTGAAAGACGGACTGACTTACGGTTGTCTCGACAAAGGGCTGAATCTCACGGAACAGACGATTGAAAAATATATCGAGACGAATGCGCGTTCCAAGATCGTGCAATGGCTGAACAGCGAAGAGTCGGAATTCAAAATTCCGGGATATTCCGACGATTATAAGCTGACGCTCGCGCCCGCTTCTCCCGCTTCGAGCATCGTCGCCGAACAGTTCAAGAGTCTTACGGCGTACGCGCCGGAGGCGACGGCGTTGAGCTGGCTGATGGTGTCGTTTTCGCAAGACACTGTCGTGCGTTCGCTCGGCGGCGATCATACGGTCTCCTCTATTTCGATCTACGCAAAGGACTTCGACGGGAAAAACGCCATACTCGATTATCTCGAAGTCTGGAACGACGCCTGCGAAAAAGAGGGTACGATCAACGGCGTGCAGTTGGTAAAAGCGGATAAGATCACGTATACCGACACGGTGGGGCTTCTGATGGGCATGATGCAGACGATGCTCGACGTGATCACGATCGTGCTTGTTGCTTTTACCGCGATTTCTCTCGTCGTTTCCTCCGTCATGATCGGGATTATTACGTACGTGTCCGTCGTGGAGCGGATCAAAGAGATCGGCGTTCTGCGCTCGCTTGGCGCGCGGAAGCAGGATATTCGCAATCTCTTCAATGCCGAGACCTTTATCATCGGTCTGGCGGCGGGGTTGTTCGGAATCATCGTGACCTATTTGCTTTCGTTCGGTATCAACGCGATCATCTACTCGTTCACGGAAATCGCGGGAATATGCGCGCTGTCGCCGCTCACGGCATTTATCATGGTCTGCGTAAGCGTTGCGCTCACGTTGATATCGGGTCTGATTCCCGCGCAGTCCGCGGCGAAGAAAGATCCCGTGATCGCGCTACGCACCGAATAAAAAAACCGAATCGGGGCATACTTTTCAGCAGAATACAAATTTGCGAGGTAGGTATGCAAAACAAGAAAAAAGTTCCGAGACTCACCGACGAGGAATACGAAGAATATCTGAAACGGCTGTTACAGAAAGGTTGAAAAAACAGGAGGGATTTTCCTCCTGTTTTTTCTTGCAACGCGGATATTTTCCAAAACGTCTTGACGCCGAGCAAAAAGACGGATATAATGAAATTAAAAAACAGGACGGAGATTATGAAGAGAAAAAAGTTTTGGGTTCGCATGACGGTTTTTGCGCTTGCGGCGGCTTGTCTGTCGCTTGCCGCCTGCGGCGCGGCGGATGCGCCTCCCGCCGAAGAAAAGGGGAAGGAGAACGGAAAAACGCTCGCCTACGTCCCGCTCGACGACCGACCCGTGAATACCGACCGCGTGGAATATCTTGCCGAGAGTCTGGATTATCGGCTGGCGATGCCCGACGCCGATCTCTACGCGACGCACCTCGACAATCAGAAGACCAATTCCAACGGGACGCAGTACGGGGATCGCGACCGACTGATCGAATGGCTGGAAAACACGACCGCCGACTGTTACGTGATCTCGCTCGATCAGATGCTTTCGGGCGGGTTGGTCGAATCGAGGATCCATGCGGAAGAATCGATGCAAGACGTTTACGGACTGATCGACAGAATGCTGATTGCGGTCGGGGAAAAGCCCGCCGTCGTGTTCGATTCCGTCATTCGGCTCGCGTCCACCGTAGGATATAACGGTTATCAGCTGGACGTCTATAACGCGCTCAGAGAGTACGGCTCTCAGCCGCGCGCGCAGCTCGAAGGCGAAGAACTCACCGTCGAAAATATCGTAAAGGGCTATCCCTACAATCGGGACGGCGCGGAGATCGAAAGCGATTTGGATCCGTCCGTCGTTTCGGAACATTTCGCGGCGAGGGAACGCAAACTGCGCATATCCGAATACTATCTCGCCGCGGTCAAGGAGAAACCGAACGTTTACACGATGTTCGGGATCGATGATTCCAGCCCGAAGATCACCATTCAGTCGAACGAGGTCCGCTTTTTGACCGAGCGCTTGAAAAACGGATCCTTTATCGGGATCGACGAATCGGCGGTCATGGGCGTTGCGCGCCTGTACCGCAATTACGTCGGCGCGGCGGTGTCGGCGAACGTGCGCTATTTCGGCGGCGGCGAAAAACTGCCCGCCGACGAATACGACGTCGGGAATCTGGAAGACAATATCGACAATCATCTGCAATCGCTGGGCGTTACGAAGTCCTCCGCCGCGGAATTGCAGATTCTGATTCTGACCCGCCCTCACGACGGCTTGGATAAAACGTATGCGGACGCGGCGAAAGAGTTGATCGCGTATGCTAGCGAATGTATTTCGTCCCGAAAACCCGTGATCGTCATCGAAGCGTCCGAGCGGGTTCGTTTCGCGCGGTTGCAAAAGTTGCAAGGATTGCTGTTCGGCGGACCGATCGGGACGGTGCTTGCGTACAGCAACTGGAACACCGTTTCCAACTCCGCGGGGATCGCGCTGGGGAACGGGATCTCGCGCTATTGTTATTTGAAATACGGCGAAGTCACGGACGCCGGCAACGAAGGGTTTCTGAAAACGCTGGCGTTCTCGTATGTGAAAGATTGGAGTTATCAGCTCATGCGTCAGAGCGTGGTGCAGATCTGGATCAAACAGGATCTCGGCGGGGACACGAACAATTTTTACGGCGCGATACAAGACGAATCCGCGCTGAACGGGAAGCTTACCCAAACGATGAACGCCGATTATCCGCTCTGTCCGAACAGGATCTTCAAACAGCTGAGCAAATCGGAGTATATCGTCAATCTGAAAACCTATCGCGTCGCGCCGTTCAAAAAAATTACGGTCGGGAATTTCAGTTTCCCCTGGTATCGCACGTTTGAAGTCAGATTCGATATTTCGTTCGCTTGATCCGCTTATGAAAAGAAAAAGGCAAGGACCGCGCGTCCTTGTTTTTTTGTTGTAACTGACGACGAAACGATTCCCGCAAATCTGCGTCGAATTGACAAAATATACGGAAAATCGTTTCATAATTTATGGTATGATAAGCGAAAACGCGTGCGCGGAGGCGGAGCATGGCAAGAAAAATCGTAATCACTTCGGGGAAAGGCGGCGTCGGGAAAACGACGGTCTGCTGTAATCTCGCCGTCCAGCTCGCGCGTCTCGGATTCCGCGTCGTGGTATGCGATCTCGATTTCGGGCTGAATAACGTGGACGTCGTTTTGGGGACGGAAAATCTCGTTTTGTACGATTTGCTCGATGCGGTGGAAGGGCGCTGCCGTCCCAAACAGGCGTTGGTGCGACATCCGCGCTATCCGACTTTGCACTGTCTTTCGAGCAACCGTGTTTCGCAGCGGTACATTTCGCCGCAGGCGGTCCGTCTGGTGCTGGACGCGCTCTCGCCGCAGTTCGACTTCGTTCTGATCGATTCTCCCGCGGGGATCGAAGACGGGTTTCACCGCGCGGCGTCTTGCGCGGACGAGGCGCTTCTGGTGACCACGCCGCATATTTCCGCCATGCGCGATGCGGACCGCGTCAGCGGGATCTTGAAGAGTTACCGCTTCGACTCGGTGGGGCTTGTGGTGAATCTGGTACGCAAGGATCTGGCGCGGAAAGGCGAAATTCTTGCGCCCGACGAGATCGCCGCCGCGCTGCGCACCCCGATCGCCGCCGTGATTCCCGAGGAAGACAGATTTTTTCTCGATAATATTTCCGACCGTTCGCGCGCGTTCCGTACCCTTGCCGCGGTGATGGCGGACGTCGGAAGAAAAGAAAGCTTTTGGAGCAAGAGAAAGGAGAAAAAGAGATGAAAGACGCGACGGCGAAACAACGGCTCGTCAGACTGCTTGCCGAGGATAAAGAGACGATCAATTCGCAGACGGAGGCGGCGGCGCGGCGGGATTTTTCGCGCGTTGCCAAAGAGTATTTCGAGACGGACGGAGAACTGCTGTTTAAGGTGGAGCGCGAGAAAAACGCATACCGTGTGCAGATCGGTTTTTCCGCCGTTCGGGTGAAAAATTTTACGCCGCTCAAATAAATCAGTTGACAAAGTGACTTAATTTTTCTATAATCGTAGTACGGAACGAGGGCGGAGAGTCTCGCAACCGAATTTTTCACGGAGTTGACGACATGGAAAGGCGGTTCGATATTATTACGGATACAGGGAGCGATCTTCCCGAAAGCTATTACGAACAGCATGCGATCGATTGCGTGCCGCTCGGTTTTACGATGGACGGGGTGACTTACGGAGGGGACGACGGAGAGCAGTTGCCCGTAAAAGAATTTTATGCGCGTTTACGCGCGGGCGCGATGCCGAAAACGTTTCAGATCACGCCCGATCAGGCGTTGAAACATATCCGTCCGCATGCCGCGCGGGGAAGAGACGTGTTGGTGATCTCGTTTTCGTCGGGGCTGTCGGGAACGTACGAAAGCTATCTCAATGCGGCGAGAATGACGGAGGAGGAGTTTCCGGACCGCCGCGTTTTGGTCGTCGATTCGCTTTGCGCTTCGCTCGGGCAGGGCTTGTTCGTCGATTATATCGTCAAAAAAGCGGACGGCGGCGCTTCGCTCGAAGAGACGCGCGATTATGCCGAAGAGCTGAAACCGCATATCTGCCATTACTTTACGGTGGATAATCTTTATCATTTAAAGCGCGGCGGACGGGTGAGCGGCGCGACCGCGTTTGTCGGTACGCTTTTGCAAATCAAACCCGTTTTGAACGTAGACGGCGAAGGTCATCTGATTCCTGTCGCAAAGGCGATGGGACGGAAAAAATCCATTTCTCAGCTTGTCGAAAAAATGCAGGAACTAAATACGCTCACGCAGGACGATCCCGTTTTTATCAGTCACGGCGATTGCATGCAGGACGTGGAATATCTTATCAAGCTGTTAAAAGAACGTTTCGGCGAACGGGAAATCTTCGTCAACGAAATCGGCAGTGTCATAGGCTCTCATTCCGGAGCGGGAACTGTTGCGCTTTTCTTCCGCGGGATCAAACGCTAAGTTTTTGAAAATAAGGCTCTCCTTTCGGAGAGCTTTTTTGCTTTGAGGGTTGAAATTAAAGCGGAATCTGTTATATTTTTTTGAAAAGGAGGGTTGGAGAATTATGAAACAATCGGAATGATCGCCATGCTTTTTGCGATTGCAATGTACGTTTTAATGACGGCTTGCGCCGTGCTTTTCGAGGATGCCGAAGAAATATTCTACATGGTTATATTCATCGGTTCGTTTACTTTTGGCACAATCAGCGCATTTGTCGGAATTTACCAGGCGTATGTGCAAGCGAAGTCATTAAAAGGACAGAAGTCTAGTGAGCAAGATAAGGAAACGGAAACGGACGGCAAAGACGGTGAAACGGAGAAAGGCGACCGGTAAAATTTTCACGCGACTTTTTTATCGATAAAATAGTAAAAACGCCGTCTCCGCAGAACGCGGAGACGGCGTTAATTTTACTTTTTCTTTTTATTGTTCTTTTCTTCTTCTGCGGAAACGATGTCTACTGCGATCCGTTCGTTGCGCGCGGTAAGCGCGAGTATGAAATCGTCGTACCAGATTTCTTTGACGACGATGACGGAGTATTTTGTCTTGAAATCGTCGAAATAAACGGCGAGTTTTCCCGAACCGTTCAGTTTGCAAACCGAAAAAATACGCCTGATCTCATAGCGGGAACGGATAATTCCGAATTGAACGATCAGTTCCTTTTCGGTAAGCACGTATTGCGATCTGATCAGCATCGAAATGATGAGTACGGCGAGAAAAATGCTTGCAAGATAGAGCAGGAGATATCGCATCCAGTCGTAGGCGGAGGTAATATCGCTTTGTAAAAAGAGAACGAATTGCCAGGTATTCACGCCGAATCCCGCGGCGCAAAGCGCAAGGCCGACGCAGAAGAGCGTGATCATGAGAGGGGAAAATTTGAATCTGAATTTTTTATCGGGCAACGTTTCCCGTTTTTTGGTTTCCTGTTCCATACGCTGATTATAGCGCAAATTTATATAAAAATCAATCCCTTGCCGCGTTCTTTCCCGAAAATGAAAAATTTTTCTCCTCCGCGGCAAGTTTGCTTGAAAAATCTTTCAGAACATTGTATAATAAAAAAAATTACGATAGCGAAAGGAGTCGCGGGAGGTCGAATATGGTTAAAGTCATAAAAACGGGCGCGTATTTCACGGAGGGGCGGATCGTTAAGGAATCGCAGGCGTTCATGACCTCCGACAAAAAGGAAAAAGCGGTTAAAAACACCCTTTCGTATGCGATTTTAAAAGCGCACAACACGGGCGACTTTGAAAACCTGAAACTTCGTTTCGACGCGATCGCTTCGCACGACATTACCTACGTCGGGATCATTCAGACGGCGAAGGCGAGCGGTCTCGAATCCTTCCCGATCCCGTATACCCTTACGAATTGCCATAACTCGCTGTGCGCGGTCGGCGGCACGATCAACGAAGACGATCACGTTTTCGGGCTTTCGGCGGCGAAAAAATACGGCGGCGATTACGTTCCCGCTCATCTGGCGGTCATTCATCAGTACATGCGCGAGTGCGCGGCGAAGTGCGGCGCCATGATCCTCGGTTCCGATTCGCATACCCGTTACGGCGCGCTCGGTACCATGGCGGTCGGCGAGGGCGGACCGGAACTCGTGAAACAGCTGTTGAAGCAGACGTACGACGTAAAGCGTCCCGAAATCGTCGCGGTGTATTTGAAAGGAAAACTCAGAAAGGGCGTCGGTCCGCAGGACGTCGCGCTTGCCTTGATCAAAGCGACATTCGCAAGCGGTTTTTTAAAGAACAAAATTCTCGAATTTATCGGACCTGGCGTTGCGGGGCTTTCCATGGACTACCGCAACGGCATCGACGTCATGACGACCGAAACGACCTGCCTTTCCTCGATCTGGGAGACGGACGCGAAGACGGAGGAGTTTTACCGCGAACACGGCAGAGAAAAGGACTATAAAAAGATGACGGTCGTAGAGCCCGCGTATTACGACGGGGCGGTAACGGTCGATCTTTCGCGGATCGAACCGATGATCGCGCTTCCCTTCCATCCATCCAACGCGTACACGATCCGTGAATTTCTTGCAAATCCCGAAGAGCTTCTCAAAAAAGCGGAGGAACAGGGCAGAAAGATTCTCGGGAAAGACGATTTTTCGCTCGCGTCCAAAGTGCGCGACGGCAAGGTTTACGTCGATCAGGGCGTGATTGCCGGCTGTGCGGGCGGAAGCTATGAAAACCTTGCGGAAGCCGCGGAGATTTTAAAGGAGAAAAATATCGGCGCGGACGCGTTTACGCTCAGCGTCTATCCCGCGTCCCAGCCCGTCTATAAATCGCTTGCGGAGAACGGGTACGTCGCCGCGTTCGCGCTTGCGGGCGCCGTCGTGAAAACGGCGTTCTGCGGACCTTGCTTCGGCGCGGGGGATACGCCGGCTACGGGCGCGCTGTCCGTCCGTCATACGACGCGCAATTTCGAAAACCGAGAGGGAAGCAAGCCCGCGCAGGGACAGTTGGCGGCGGTTGCGCTGATGGACGCGCGTTCGATCGCGGCGACGGCGGCGAACGGCGGCGTCCTGACTTCGGCGCTCGATTACGAATACAGTAAACGGATCAGAAAATACAAGTACGACGCGAAGATCTATGAAAACCGCGTCTATCGCGGCGCGGGGAAACCGCAAAAGAATGCGGAACTCGTATACGGCCCGAACATTGCCGATTGGCCCGAACAGATCGCCCTCGGCAAACACCTTTTGATCAAAATCGTTTCGGTGCTGAAAGATCCCGTTACGACGACGGACGAACTCATTCCGTCGGGCGAAACTTCTTCTTACCGCTCCAATCCGATGAAACTTGCGGAGTTTGCGCTTTCGCGGAAGGATCCGCAGTACGTGAGCCGCGCCAAGGCAGTCAAAGAAGAGGAGAAGTCGCGGAGAACGGAAGGAAAGTTCCCCGAAAGCGTGTTAAAGGCGCTGGGCGGATTCGCGCCTGCGGAGGGGACGGTTTACGGAAGCGCCGTCGTTTCGAACAAGCCGGGCGACGGTTCGGCGCGCGAACAGGCGGCGTCCTGTCAGCGTGTGTTGGGCGGCGTTGCCAACATTTGCAAAGAGTACGCCACGAAACGGTATCAGTCCAATCTGATCAACTGGGGCATGTTGCCTTTCACGTGCGAGAAGCCGGATTTCAAAACGGGGGATTTCGTATATCTTGCGGATATTGCGGAATGCGTGGAGAAAGGGGAACGGCGCGTCGTTGCGAAAGTGATCTCGTCGGGCGGAAAAACGCGGGATACGGTGCTGTGCCTTCCCGAATTCACCGCCGATGAACGGGCGATTTTGCTTGCCGGCTGTCTCATCAATTACAACAAAGGAAAGAAGGCGTAAATGGGGCTTTCGCTTGCGGACTATCGCGATCTCGTCGATTTATCGACTCCTTATCCCCGCCCCGACTTGCTGAGCGGCGAGGAAAAGGTCGCGGCTTGCGACAAGCTGTTGCGCTTTTTGCTTCGCGAACGCGGATTGATCGCGGCGTTTTCCGCTTCCTACGAAAGGAAGCGCGAACTCGTGCGCGGATACGCGAACGGAAGAGCGCCGCTTCCCGTGCCGCCGGAAATCCTCGCGGTGCAGGACGCCCTTTTCTGGACGGAGAGCATGGAACGGGGGATCGTCCGCGCCGAGGAAATACCGGAAGTCAAGTACGGGATTTCGCTCTGGCAGGGGGATATCACCCGTTTGTCGGTGGACGCGATCGTGAACGCGGCGAACAAGTCGCTGCTCGGCTGTTTTCTTGCGGGGCATCACTGTATCGACAACGTGATCCATTCCTTTGCGGGAATGCAGTTGCGGGACGATTGCGCGAAGATCGTTGCCGCGCAGGGGCGCGAAGAGGCGTGCGGGGAAGCGAAGGCGACCCGCGCGTATAATCTTCCGGGCAGATACGTCATTCATACCGTAGGTCCCATGGTCGGCAGAGGACCGAAAGAGGCGGACCGCGCTTCGTTGCGCGCATGCTATCACGCCTGTCTCGATCTTGCGGAAGAGATGGGACTGCAATCGATCGCGTTTTGCTGTATTTCCACGGGCACCTTCAATTTTCCGCAGGAAGAGGCGGCGGAGATCGCGACGGGTACGGTACTCGGCTGGAAAATGCGCCGTCCGGAGAATAAAATGAAAGTGATTTTCAACACCTTTCTTCCGCGGGACACGGAAATATACGCCGACATTTTAAAAATGATTTGATTCCCCGTTCGGGGAATTTTTTATTTTCGCCGCCGCGTGAAAGCGGCGGTATTGTTCGTTTCTTACTTTGTTTTTTATTATAAATGAAAGTTAGTTTCATTCAAAAATAATAAAAAATTACACTTTTTTCAAAACATCTTGACGAAATGAACGAAAATATAATATGATATAAGCGTAGAAATCCCAAAATGACGCCCGATACGGGTCGCATAAACGGGGAGCCGGAGGGAAAAGCATGACGTTACAGGAACAATTCCGCGAAATATTCGGCGCGGATGCGGAAGAGATCTATTCCGCGGCGGGAAGAGTCAATCTGATCGGCGAGCACGTGGATTATTGCGGCGGACAGGTGTTGCCCGCGGCGCTTACGCTCAAATGCCGCGTCGCGGTCAGACGGAACGGAACGGACTTTATGCGCGTTGCGGCGACGGACATTCCCGCGCGCGCGGAGATCGATCTCCGCGCGACGGAAAACTACAAAGACCTGAAATGGGGCAACTACCAGGCGGGCGTTGCGGACGAAATGCGCAAGGCGGGTTATAAGCTCGTCGGGTGCGATATTCTCTACGATTGCACCGTGCCTTTCGGGTCGGGACTTTCCTCTTCGGCGGCGATCGAAGTCGCAACCGCTTACGCGCTGGCAAAGCTGGGCGGCAATCAAATCGACAAAAAGGAACTCGCCGTTCTCTCCCAGAAAGCGGAGAACAATTATTGCGGCGTCAACTGCGGCATTATGGATCAGTTTGCCGCGGCGAACGGGAAAGAAAAACACGCCGTCCTGCTCGATTGCGCCACACTGGAAGCGGAATACATCCCCCTCGATTTAAAAGACTGCGTGCTGGTTCTGAGTAATTGCAACAAACCGCACAATCTGGTCGAAAGCAAATACAACGAACGCCGCGGCGAAGTCGATAAAGCGCTCGCGCTGTTGCGGAAGCGGATTCCGGATATCGACTGTCTGGCGGAGATCAAACCCTACCAGCTCGAAGAAAACCGTTCCGTCCTCACGCCGCTTATCTACCGCCGTGCCCGTCACGTCGTCGGCGAATGCGACCGCGTGCGCAATAGCGTGGAAGCGCTTCGCAGCGGCGACCTCGAACTGTTCGGCAGGCTCCTGAACGAATCCCACCGTTCCTTGAAAGAGGATTACGAAGTGACGGGGAAAGAACTCGACGCGCTTGCGGAAGCGGCGCAGAGTTCTCCCGAATGTCTCGGTTCCCGTATGACGGGCGCGGGCTTCGGCGGGTGTACCGTCAGTCTGGTGCGGAAATCGGGCGTAGAGCGGTTTATGGAAAAGGTCGGGAAAGAGTACCGCGCGAAAATCGGTTACGACGCTACGTTTTACGTCGCGGAAGTCGCCGACGGGATTATTGACGAAGGCGCCGCAAGATGAAGGGGCTGAGCGACGGCGTCGCGCGGCTTGTCGCGTACGCGGAAAAGTATCTTGGCTTATCGCCTTACGATAAAATTTACATACGCAACCGCCTGTTGCATATTTTGGGGGAGACGACGTACGAACCGTCTTCCGTGCAACCGGAAATCCCCGCATTGCCGGACGGGATTCTGGGGGATATTTTCGCGGCGTTGGATGCCGCGGGCGTCGCGTACGACCGCGCCGTGCTCGGCGAACGGCTGATGGACGCCGTGATGATTCTTCCCGGCAAATATGCGGAGACGTTTTTCGAGCGGTTTCACCTTTCTCCCGTGTCCGCGACGGAATGGGCGTACGATTATGCGGTGCGTTCCGATTACGTGAAAAAGAGCGCGATTGACAGGAATCTGAAATGGACGGCGGAAAACGGCAGGATCGAAATTACGATCAATCTGAGCAAGCCCGAAAAGAACAATAAAGATTTGCAGAAACAGTTGACGCAGGCAAGCGGGGACTACCCCAAATGCACGATCTGCCGCGAAAACGAAGGTTATGAGCGGATCGGCTTTTCGCGCAGGAATCTGCGCACCGTTCCGCTGAAACTGAACGGGGACGATTGGTTTTGGCAGTATTCGCCGTACGCCTACTTCAACGAGCACGGCATCGCGATCGGTTGCAATCACGAGCCGATGTCGCTTTCGCGCAAAACGGTCGAGCGGCTCTTCGATTTCGTGGAGCGGTTTCCGCATTATTTCATCGGGAACAACGCGCCTCTGCCGCGCGTGGGCGGTTCGATCCTCATGCACGATCACTATCAGGGCGGGCGCGCCGTCCTGCCCATGCAACGGGCGGACGCACGCATATCGTTTGTACCCGAAAAGTATCCTTCTGTTCGGGCGTGCGCGCTCGATTGGTATAATACCGCGTTCCGCTTCGAAGGGGAAAATCGAAACGAAGTCGCTTCTCTTGCCGAGGACGTTTTCACCGCCTGGCAAAATTATGAAAACCGCGAACTCGATATTTTGCCGAACACGGGGAACGAGCCGCACAACACGGCAAGCTGTATCGCCCGCAAGACGGATACGGGATATATTCTCGACATGATCCTTCGCAACAACCGCGTAAACGAAAAGTATCCGGACGGTATTTTTCACGCGCACGCGCAGTATCATCATATCAAGAGCGAATCGATCGGGCTGATCGAGGCGATGGGCTTATTCATCCTGCCCGCGCGGTTAAAGCGTCAGCTCGGCGAAGCAAAGGAGTTTCTCTCGGGAGCAAGGGCGTACGATCGGGGCGCGATTGCGGAAGACATGCGGATTTTTGCGCCGATGCTCGAACGGCTCTTGTCGGGCGGAACGACGACTTCCGCGCAGGCGGAAACGCTGTTGCGGAAAGAGGTCGAAAGCGCGTGCGAGAACATTCTCGGAAACACCGCGGTGTTCAAGCGGAACGAAAAGGGCGATTCGGCGTTAAAGGCGTTTGCGGAAAGCTGCGGTTTGAAATCTATTTCGGAACAGGGAGGAGTATCATGAACGTTTTGGTGACGGGCGGCGCCGGTTTTATCGGGTCGCACACGGTGGTGGAGCTGTTGAACGCGGGGTACGGCGTCGTCGTGATCGACAATCTTGCGAATGCGAACGAAGAATCGCTTCACCGTGTGGAGAAGATCACGGGGAAGAAGCCGACGTTTTATTGTAACGACGTGCGGGATCGCGCGGCGCTTCAAAAAATATTCAAAGAGCAGAAAATCGATTGGGTGGTTCATTTCGCGGGACTGAAAGCGGTCGGCGAAAGCGTGCGGATGCCGCTCGAATATTACGACAACAACCTTGTTTCCACGCTTGTGTTGTTGGAGACGATGCGGGAGTTCGGCGTGAAAAATATCGTCTTTTCCTCTTCCGCAACCGTTTACGGCGATCCCGAGGAGCTTCCGATTTCGGAAACGACCAAGCTGAACGCTACGACGAACCCGTACGGAACATCCAAGGCGATGCAGGAACAGATATTGCGCGATCTTTGGGGGAGCGATCACGATTGGAATATCGTGCTTCTGCGCTACTTCAATCCCGTCGGCGCGCATGAAAGCGGTCTGATCGGCGAGGATCCGAAAGGGATCCCGAATAACCTCATGCCCTACGTCGCCCAGACCGCGAGCGGAAAATTGAAGCGGGTCGGAGTGTTCGGCAACGACTATCCCACGCCGGACGGCACGGGTGTGCGCGATTACATACACGTCGTCGACCTCGCCAAAGGGCATGTCGCCGCGATCGAAAAGCTTAGCGAAAGCGGCGTCCGCGTCTATAATCTGGGCACGGGAAACGGTTACAGCGTACTCGATATGATTCACGCGTTTTCCAAGGCGTGCGGCAAAGAGATTCCCTATGAAATTCTTCCGCGCCGCGCGGGCGACATTCCGGTGTGCTATGCGTCGAGCGCGAAAGCGGAGCGGGAACTCGGCTGGCGCGCGGAGCGCGATCTCGAAACTATGTGCAAAGATCAGTGGAATTGGCAGAGACAAAACCCGAACGGGTATGAAGATTGAGAATAGAAATCCCCCCGATAAACGGCGGGATTTTTTGTAATTCGCGAAAGGGTCGCGTCCGCCCCGTCGCCGTTTGACATTTTCGTGGCAGTGTGTTATAATGCGGTTGTAAAACGGCGGAGTCCGTGAGCGCACGGAAAAAAGCCGTTCGTTGGGAACGGCAAACGGGATGGAAAGATTCAGTCGTTATCGTCGAGATTTTCGAGGAGGAACATGGGCGGGAGAATGAACTCCTGCGGTTCGATACGGAAACCTCGGCAGAGGTTGAGAATGGTGTCGAAGTTGCAGGATTTGCATTTGCAGAGAATGATGTTGGACACGGTGGAGGCGGGGATTCCGCTTTCAAAGGCGAGTTTGTACGCGGACCAGTCGCGTTCGTTGAGCAGTTGAATGACGCGGGTAGAAATAGCTTCGCTTACGTTCATGGAATATTTACTCCTTTGTAAAAAGTTGATAAATATTCTAACAATCCAAAAAACGGGATTATTCCCAAATTTTGACAGCCCGCGGCATAAACAATGAGTTTGCGTATATGCGTGAAAGAAAAAAATCGAAAAAACTTTTTACTTTCTCCCCGCACGGATTTGACAGGGGGGGGGGTAAAAAGGTGTATGCTGTAATTAGGTTCGACGTTTTTCGCGGGGTTTTCCGCGAAATATAAAATTGCGTAAATAGGCGTGGATCTGCACGCTTGGGAGGAGTAATGGAAACAGAAGTGTTCGCCGAAGTCGGCGACGAAATCGTACGGGTGGAAGGAATCACAAAGACCTTTACGCTTTCAAGAAAACAAAAGAAGATCGAAAAGACCGCCGTGGACCGCAAAGTTGCGGTGGACCGGTTGAGTTTTTCCGCCTATAAAGGGCAGATTTACGGCTTGCTGGGTCCGAACGGCGCGGGCAAGACGACGACCCTGCGCATTCTGTCCACGCTGATCAAGCCGGATTCGGGCGACGCGTTCGTGTGCGGTCAGTCGGTGGTGAAAGAGCCGCAAAAAGTGCGCGACAAAATCGGGTTCATGACGAGCGAACTCAAACTCGACGGATTTTTTACGCCCGATTATCTGTTCGACTTTTTCGGGAATCTGCACGGCGTGGACGGCGAAGTGCTGAAAGCGCGCAAGAAAGAACTGTTTTCCCGATTCGGGATCGACCGTTTTTCCGAAGTGCGCGTCAAAGATCTTTCTACGGGCATGAAGCAGAAAATCTCGCTTGTCGTTTCCATCGTGCACGATCCGGACGTCGTCATATTCGACGAGCCGACCAACGGACTGGACGTTCTGACCGCTAAGGTCGTTACCGACTTTTTGGCGGAACTGCGCGCTATGGGAAAGAGCATTATTTTGTCGACGCATATTTTTTCGCTGGTGGAAAAACTGTGCGATCGCGTCGGGATCATCATCGACGGAAAGACGGTTACGGACGGCACGTTGCAAGAGGTTTGCGCGGGTGAGACGTTGGAAAAACGATTTTTCGATATTTACGGAGAAGTGAAGGGGGAAACGGTATGAAACTGATCGCGCTCATGAAAAAAGAGTTCAGGCGGTTTTTTCACGATCCCCGCCTGATCGTTACCATGCTGATCCCCGGTCTGATCATTTATCTCATCTATTCCATTCTCGGGGACGCGCTGTGGAGCAAAGAACAGGATACGTATTCGTATAAAGCGTACGTCGCGGGCGAATCGCGGCTGTGCGAGATGATCAATACGGCGTTCGGTTCGGATGAATTTTTGATTCCCGCCGCCGACGAAGAGACCGCCCGCAAAGAGGTGGAAGAGGGCAAGGCGGACGCGCTGATCGTATTCCCACAGGGCTTTGACGAAGCGGTGAACGCTTATGTTCCGTCGCCGGGAGCAAAAGCGCCGCAAATCAAGATCTATTACCGCGCGGCGGACACGCAGAGCAGTGCGTTTTATGCGGCGGTCACGGGCATTTTAAGCGCTTACGAGGATTCGATCGCAAACAAGTTCGATATCGCCGCGGACAATTTCTCTTCCGATTCGGAGATAGTCGGCAGTGTGCTGGGCGGAATGCTGCCCTTCCTCGTCGTCATCTTTATCTTTGCCGCGTGCATGAGCATCACCCTCGAATCGGTTGCGGGAGAAAAGGAACGCGGGACACTTGCGACCATTCTCATCACCTCCGCAAAGCGTTCGCACGTCGCGCTCGGAAAGGTGATCCCGCTGTCCTGCATTTCGGCGATCGGCGCAACTTCGAGCTTCCTCGGCGTCGCGCTCTCCATGCCCAAACTCATGGGGATGAACGTCGGCGGATTTATCGGCAGCGTCGGCTTTTTGGGGTATTTCCTGCTCTTCTTGCTGATTCTGAGCGTCGTGCCGCTGATCGTTTCCCTCGTATCGGTCGTTTCGACGTATTCCAAATCGGTAAAAGAAGCCTCGGCGTATACGAGTGTTTTAATGATCATAACCATGGTGCTGTCCATCGTTTCGACGTTTGTTTCCGGTATCGGGAATTGGGTCGTCGCCATTCCCGTGCTGAACGCCGTCGTGTGCATGCAGGGGGTGCTGACGGGCTCCTTTTCGCTCTGGCAGTCGCTCGTCTCGGTCGCGGTCAATATCGCGTTTACCGCGCTTTTGGTTTTTGCGATCGCAAAGATGCTTTCCAGCGAAAGAGTGATGTTCGGTACGTAAAGAGTTTGCGAAATTTATCCCCGCTTGTTCTCCGAAAGAGCGCAAGCGGGGATTTTTTTACCGCCGTTTTTCGCGGTTAAGAGCCGATTCGACAAAAAAAACGGTCTTTGCGGAGTTTTTTTCTCGTAAAACGGACACAAGTCCGCAAAAATATGGTATGATATCCCGAGAGTCGTCGCCGGTGCGGGATAGGGTATGAAACGGAAAAACGCGCGCGTACAACTGAATCCGAAGATCGAAGCGGATAAGGAGTGGTATCTCTCTCTGCTCGACGAAGAGGCGCAGACCGAATACGAATCGGAGCGCCTTGTTTCCGTACTCGCCGCGTTGAAATCCTTCTATATCGCGCGCTATCAGCGGAAGATCGGGGAGCTGAAATCGGAGATCGCCGAAATCCGCGCCCGCGAGAATTATTCCGCCGAGGACTATCGCGCCATTCTGACGAAAAACGCGGAAATCGCCGCGGAATATAAAAAGCTGAACGCATACAAGTGTTTTTTCGCCGAGCCGTATTTTGCGCGCATGGACGTGACTGACGCGCGGGAGGGGTATAACAGCTATTATATCGGCAAAAAAGGAGACGTGAATCTCGAAATCGTCGATTGGCGCGCGCCGCTTGCCGTTCGGTATTACCAGAAAAGCCGCGTCAGTTTTCGGATCAACGACTACGAGTATAAAACCGTTCTGCGCCGCGCGCTTTCGGTGAAAAACGGGAAACTTTTAGGATTTAAGAACGAATACCTCTCGGTAAAAGACGTGCTTTCGCCCGAAGAGATCGCGGGTCGGGACGAAGAGATCCTGTTCGATCCGTATTTGCGCAGTATCATCAAGAACCGCAAGGACGACACGCAGATCCGCGATATTATTCAGACGATACAGGAAAAACAGTTCGGGATCATCACGTTGCCCGAGCGGGAAAGCTTTGTGCTTCAAGGTTGCGCGGGAAGCGGAAAAACCATGATTTTGTTGCATCGGCTGAGTTATCTGATGTACAACAACGAAAAGCTCCGTCCGCGCGACGTGCTTGTGATCACGCCCTCCGATTCCTTCAACGCGTTTATCGACGAGCTTTCGCAGATACTCGAATTACAGCGTGTGAAAACGGTGACGCTGAAAAACTATTTTTTGCAGGTTCTCTCGGCGGAGGGGATCGCGCTTGCGGAAAAATTTTCGGCGGCGCGCGAAACGCCCGAATATCTGACCTATCTCTATTCCGAACGCTTTCCGCAAGAGACCGAACGGCGGATCAATAAGCTGTACGACGCGCTTTTCGGGATCTTCGCGGGGGCGGAATGCCGGGAAGTTGCGACGGAACTTTCGGAGGACTGCCGCAAGCGGCAGGAGAAATACGTCCGCATCAAAAACTCCTCGCTCAGGATCCGCCGCGCCGTGCTCGGCGAGATGAAGGACGACAAGGAGGGCGGGTTCTATTTCACGAAGCCCTTTCGCATGCTGATGAGCGCGTTTGTACAGGCGGAGGATTTTCTGTCGTTCGTATTGAAGGAAAAGCCGCGCACGCCCGATTATTTTTTCCGTCAGTTCGTGGAGTTTTACCGTTGCGCGCACTTTATCGCCGCGAACGGGGACAAGATTTTCGCGGGAGCGGAGGAAGATCTGTCCGCGCTGTGCGCTTCGATCGACAAGGAGATCGCCGATCTGCGCCGTTACCGCAGGAAAACGGGCGATACGGAGGTATTTACTTACGAGGAGCGGATCGCGCGCCGCGAAGAGCTGAAACGCGAAACGGAAAAGACGGCGCGCACGGTATCCGAAATGCGGGAGGGAATGGAGCTCTTTCGCGAATTTTTCGGGATCGTGCGGCTTACGGGACACGGCGCGGAACTCGGAAAATGCAAGAACTCCACGGACGTCGCCCGCTGGCTGTACCGCGAAACGGTGAAAAAGGACAAGCGTAAGTACGGACTGAAAGGCATGTTCCCCTCCGACGCGTACGCGCTCTGCGCCGTGCTTTCGCTCGCCGGGCGGCGGCTGACGCCGCGTTACGGATTGGTGTTTATCGACGAAGGGCAGGATATTTCCGCGGGGGAATATGCTCTGTTAAAACGGATCCACGCGGACGCCGCGTTCAACGTGTTCGGCGATCTGAAACAGAATATCACGCCCTTCCGCGGCATGAAAGATTGGAAATCGCTCGACTGCGACGTGTACGAACTCAACCGTAATTACCGCAATACGAACGAGATCGTGGAATACGTTTCCAAGATCCTTTCGGTGGAAATGACGCCGATCGGACTGAGCGGCGAGCCGGTCGCTTTGCTGAAACTGCGCGGCTTGGCGGGCTTTTTCCGCGGGAAGCAGGGTTTGAAAGCGGTAATCGCAAAGGAAGAATATCTTCCGATGTTCGCCAAGCGGGGCTTTCGGATCCTTGCCGACGGAAAGCTTTCCAAGACGAAAATAAACGTCATGAGCGTATACGAAAGCAAGGGGCTGGAGTTTTCCGCCGTTGCGGTGTACGACAAGGGCATGACGGAGAACGAAAAATACATCGCATACACGCGCGCTCTGCGCGAACTTGCGCTGATAGGAGACTGAACGGCAAAACGAATGAAGAATCTGTTTTTATTGGACATGGACGAAACGCTGCTCGACTTCCGCAGAACGGAGCGGGAGAACTTTTTCGCGACGTTTTCAGACTTCGGGATCCCCGTCTCGGACGAAGTGTTCGCTCGGTTTCATGAAATCAACGACGGGCTCTGGAAGGCGCTGGAGCGCGGCGAAGTCGCGCGCGGGGAAATCTTGACGAAGCGCTTCGAACTGCTGTTCGAAGAATATCGGATCGCCGCGCCCGTCGAGACGGTCGCGCAGGCATTCTTTCGCAATTACGAACATATTTGCCATCCGTACGACGGCGCGGCGGAATTTTTAAGAACGCTTTCGTCGCGCGGAAAAGTCTGGATCGTGACGAACGGCGCGGCGGTCATTCAGAAGCGGCATATCGCGGACGCGGGATTCGCGCCCTACTTGTCGGGCGTGTTCATATCCGAAGAGGTCGGCTATAACAAGCCGGACGTGCGGTTTGCCCGTTGCGTCGAAGCGGGGATCGCGGATTATAAGCGGGAAAACGCCGTCTGGCTGGGCGACAGCCTGACTTCCGACTGCACCTGCGCGGAACGCGCGGGGATCGACTTCGTGCTGTATGCGCCCGCGGGCGCGCCCGAAGGCTATGCGGGCGACGCCGCGCGCGACTATGCCGAAGCGCTTCGTCTTTTCGATCGCATGTGACTGTACGCCCGACGCGCGCGTCGGGCTTTTTTTTGCGCTACGGCGTTATCGCGCGGGATACGAGAAACCCTTGCAAAATCCTTGCTAAAAATCGCAAAATGTGGTATAATCTGTCGGAATAATTGTCATATTTTGAGGTGCTTATGGAAGAAAAGCATTACGCCGCGGGCGATATTACGATCCTCGAAGGGCTGGACGCGGTGCGCCTGCGCCCCGGAATGTATATCGGTTCTACGGGACAAAAGGGACTTCATCATATTTTATGGGAGATCGTGGACAACGCGATCGACGAAGCGGCGAACGGATACGCCGATCGGATCGACGTGCGTATCCATAAAGACGGCAGCGTGTCGGTAGAGGACAACGGCCGCGGGATTCCCACCGATATTCACCCCAAGACGAAAGTTTCGGGCGTACAGGTCGTGTTCACGCAGCTCCACGCGGGCGGCAAGTTCGACGAACACAATTACTCTTTTTCGGGCGGACTGCACGGCGTCGGCGCGTCGGTGACGAACGCGCTGTCCAAATGGCTGAAAGTGCGCGTATGGAAGGACGGCAAGACGTGGGAGATGAAATTCCACTCCTACTATAACGAAAAGAAGAAGAAATACGAGTCCGGTGTGCCGGAAGCGCCGTTGGAAGATTTGCGCAAGAAGACGAAAAAACACGGCACGCTCGTGCATTTCATGCCGGACGACGCGGTGTTCACGGTCACGGAATACCAGCTTGCGACGATTTCGCACCGCCTGAACGAACTGGCGTTTTTGAACAAAGGGCTCACGATCACGCTCACCGACGACCGCATCAAGGCGAACGAGTACGTAGAGGAAAACGAGGAAGAGGAGACGGTTCAGCTCGACCTCCTCGGCGCGACGAAGTCTTATTCCGTCTCGTACTGTTACGAGGGCGGGATCTCGGATTTCGTGAAATATCTGAATCAGGGCAAGAGCGCGCTGTACGGCAAACCGATCTATTACCGGACGGAGAAGGACGGGATTCTGGTGGAATTCGCGATTCAGCATACGGGCGATTATACCGAAAGTCTGTTCTCTTTCGTCAACAATATTCCGACGCCCGAGGGCGGTTTCCACGAAATGGGCTTCCGCGGCGGGCTTACGCGCATGCTCAACGACTATGCGCGCGAAAACAAGCTTTTGAAGGACAAGGACGCGAACTTCCTCGGCGACGATTTCCGCGAAGGGCTGACCGCCGTGCTTTCGATCAAGATGAAGAACGTGCAGTTCGAGGGGCAGACCAAGACGAAGCTCGGCAATCCCGAAGCGCGCGTTCCCGTGGAGAGCAGCGTGGTGGAGGGGCTTCGCGCGCTCGCCGCCGACCCCAAGTACAAAAAGACCTTTGAGGAGATCGTCAAAAAAGCGCAGGGCGCGGCGCGGGTGCGCATTGCGGCGCGGCAGGCAAAGGAGACCGCGCGTGCAAAGAACAGCATCGACTCGCTGACCCTCGTGGGGAAACTCGCTTCCTGTTCTGGCAAGAAACCGGAACAGAACGAACTGTTTATCGTGGAAGGCGATTCGGCGGGCGGCACGGCGAAACAGGCGCGCGTGCGGCAGTATCAGTCCATATTGCCTCTGCGCGGCAAGCCGCTGAACGTGGAAAAAAAGCGCCTCGATCAGGTGCTTGCCAACGAAGAAATCCGTACGATCATTTCCGCGCTGGGCGCGGGGATCGGCAACGAATTCAATATCGACAAGATCAACTATCATAAAGTGATCATCTTGTCCGATGCCGATCAGGACGGGTTCCATATCCGTTGTATTTTGCTCACCTTCTTTTTCCGATACATGCGTCCGCTCGTCAATGCGGGGCACGTGTATATCGGCATGCCGCCGCTTTACAAGGTGTACAAGCAGAACGGCTCGGTGGAAGAATACGCCTACGACGACGAGGAATTGCAGCAGAAGATCGACAAGGTCGGGCGCGGATATCTGATCCAGCGGTATAAGGGGTTGGGCGAGATGAGCGCCGAACAGCTTTGGACGACGACGATGGATCCCGACCGCCGCAATCTGACGCAGGTGACGATCGAGGACGCGGTCGCCGCCGAAAACATGATCACGACGCTGATGGGAGATCGCGTGGACGGAAGAAAGGAATTTTTGAACCGCAACGCGAATTTCAACAAACCGGACGAATTTATCAATAAAGTAAGATTGAAGAAGGAGGAGGGAGATGAAGAATAACGAGCAGTCGCGCGAAGCGCGGCAGGGGACATTGTTCGTAACGCCGCTTGAAGAAGTGCTTCCCGCCTCCATGCTTCCGTACGCGGAATTCGTAATTATGGACCGCGCGCTTCCGCGCGTGGAGGACGGTTTGAAGCCCGTACAGCGCCGTATCCTGTACACGATGCACGAAATGGGACTGATGCCCGACAAGCCGCACAAGAAGTCGGCGCGTATCGTCGGCGATTGTATGGGTAAATACCACCCGCACGGCGACAGTTCGGTGTACGACGCCATGGTGCGCATGGCGCAGGATTTCAACATGGGCAAGACGCTCGTGAACGGACACGGCAATTTCGGTTCGATCGACGGCGATCCCGCCGCGGCGATGCGCTATACCGAAGCGCGTCTCGAACCGCTCGCGCTCGAACTGTTGCGCGATCTGGATAAAAACACCGTCTCGTTTTCGCTGAACTTCGACGATTCGCTCAAAGAGCCGGACATGCTCCCCGGCCGATTCCCCAATCTGTTGGTGAACGGCGCTTCGGGAATCGCCGTCGGATTGGCGACGAACATTCCCCCGCACAATCTCAGCGAAGTGATCGACGGCGTGATCGCGTATATCGACCACCCCTCGATCAAACTCAACGAAATGCTGCGCTATATCCCCGCGCCCGATTTCCCTACGGGCGGATATATCATCGCCAACGAATTGAATCAGGCGTATAAAACGGGCAAAGGCCGTATCACCCTGCGCGCGAAGATCCGCGTGGAGGAGACGGAGGGGGATAAAAAGAACATCGTCATCACCGAGCTTCCCTATCAGGTCAACAAAGCGGCGCTGTTGCGGAAGATCGCGGAACTGCGGGAAGAGAAAAAGGAAGAGCTTTCCGCCGTGACCAAGGTATGCGACGAAAGCGACCGCGTCGGTATGCGCGCGGTGGTGGAAGTGCGCGCGGACGCCGATATTCCGCGGATCCTGAAAACGCTCTATAAATATTCCGATCTGGAAGTCACCTTCGGCATGAACATGGTCGCGATTGCGGACGGAAAGCCCATGCTGATGGGGCTGATGGACATTATCCGCTATTATGCGAAGTATCAGCGCGGGATCGTGCTTCGCCGCACCAAGTTCGATCTGAACCAGGCGCGCGAGCGTTGCCATATCCTCGAAGGACTGATCGTCGCCGTACGGCATATCGACGAAGTGATCAAGATCATCAAAAAAGCGGAGTCCACGTTGGACGCGCGCGAAAAATTGCGCAAGCGGTTTGACCTTTCGGAAAAGCAGGCGCAGGCGATCCTCGATTTGCGCCTTGCCCGCCTGACGAAATTGGAGGTGTACAAGCTCGAAGAGGAATTGAAAGCGCTGAAAGAACTGATCGAAAGACTGACCGCGATCGTGAACAGCGTCCGTTTGCAGGACGACGTGGTCAAGAAAGAACTGCTCGAAATCAAAAAGAAATACAAGACCGAACGCCGTTCGAAATTCGTATTCTCCGAAGACGAAGCGTCGGCGGAGCGCGGCGACGTGCGCGCCCCCGGGGTCGCGTGCATCATGGGCGTGACCCCGGACGGCAAGGTCAAATGCGTGACGGAAAAGAACCTGCACATGTCGAACAAGGAGATCGGAGAAAAGTCCAAGCCCGCGGCGGTATTGGCAAAGAGCACGAGCATGAAATCCGATTCCGCGGTTTTTATCTTCACCAACGAGGGCAACTGTTACCGCACGTATGCGGAAAACTGTTTCCGCAAGTACAACGAGAACGGCTGTTCGCTGAACGAGCTGTTCGAAGACGCGGGCAAGAAAGAACGCCCCGTCGCGGTATTGAGCGCGGCGGACGAAGGGAACGTTCTGTTCGTGACGAAGAAGGGCATGTTGAAGAAGACCGCGTGGTCGGAATACGCCGTTCCCAAACCCTTCTTCCCCGCGATCCGTTTGAACGAGGGGGACGAACTTCTTGCCGTAGAACCGGACGATACCGACGAAAGCACGACGGTGTTCTTCGTGACCCGCGGCGGCATGTGCCTGAACGCGCGGAAAGACGATATCCCCCTGCAAGGCAGAGTTGCGGGCGGCGTAAAGGGCATGAATCTGAAAGAGGACGACGAGGTCGTGTTCGCCTCTCAGATCGACGGCGAGGGCGAGATCATCGTCGCAATATCGGGCGGCAGATTCAAGCGCGTGATCGCCGCGCAGATCGATTCTCTCCCCCGTTATCGCAAAGGCGTGCAGATCGCCTCTCTCAAAGACGAAAGCGTGATCTTTGCCGATTACGTGACGATTCCCTACATGCTCGCGATCGTCAAAGACGACGGCTTAATGACCGAAATTTCCAGCGAGGATATCCCCATCGATTCAACCAATACCCGCGGCAGAACCCTTCGCGGCGTAAAGTGGACGGCGCAAGCCGTTTACGCCATGAAGTACCGCGAACTCGCCGATTAACGATCGTAGGCGAAAAGCGGGGAGCGAACGCATAATGTGCGTATTGCGTTTTTTTCACCGCAAAATCGCGATAATTAAATACGGCTCGGCAAGCGTCCGTTCCGCCGCAAGGCGATACGGAATGATCACTTACGGAGAAAATGGATCAAGAGACGAATAACAAACTTGGCGAACTGATCATTGCGCTTGCGCGCGGCGATATGCTGGCGCTGGACGAGATTTACAAGATCATGGGAAAATTGCTGTATTCGATCGGGTTCAAATATTTTACCGGGCAAGCCGACGTGGAAGACGCGATCGAACATTTCCTTGAAAAGCTGATAAAGAAAGCGAAAAAGTTCAAGGAAAACAAAAACGCCTATGCGTGGCTTTGCATCGTTTACCGCAACGCGATTTACAACACGTACGGCCACAGAAAAGTCGAATCCAAGTGTTTTCGACTGCAAAAAGAAAAATTGCGATTGGAATATCGGTATTCCGGAAACGAACGTCTTGAAAATTATCTGATCGTAAGCGAGATCTTCTCCAAAGTCACGCCGTACGAACGGAAAATTTTGTACTATAACTGCTTTTGCCAATTATCCATTGCGGAAACCGCCGAGATTTTGGGAAAACCGAAAAGCACGATTCAATACCAACTTGCCAAAATAAAACGGAAAGTCAGAAATCTTTAAGCGCATTTCGTACGAATTTGTTGAGAAAAATGTTATTATTAAAAATTTTTCAGAGGTTATGGAATGTATTTGCACAAAAGAGGTTTTCGTAAGCGCTTATTATCCGTCGCGTTGTGCGCGGTTTTGTCTTTCTTTTTGGTCGCCGCCGCGCTTCCCGCAGTCGTTGCCAAAGCGCATGCGGAACAGCAATTATTCGGTAATAGCGAAGATATAATTTATGACTCATCGGAAGATAATGCAAGATCGGTTCCTTCTACATACACTGTTCAATACGATTATTACACGGTCGAGGAAGTGGTACATAAATCTGCGCCGTCCTATCGCGGCATGGGGGATGGGAACGCGTGCGGACCGATTACAGGCTTGAACGTCATGGTTTTTTTCGACCATTGGTACGTCAATCTCATTCGCGGCTTCGAACCCGGTGCGTTAGATAGTTCGGGAAATTATATCTATTACGAAGATGCGGGTAACGCCCTCACGCAAAGTACATACCGCTCTTTATATAATTATATGGGAACGACGAGCGAGGGTACGACCGAAAAGGGATTTAAAAACGGATTGAACGCGTATGTAGAAAGTACAAAGTATACGCTCTCTCCTTCGTCCATGTATCAGAACAGCAAAACGGTGAACCTCGGCAGTTTAAAAACGGCGATCGAAAAGAACAGAGTCGGGGTGCTATTTTTATCCAATTATAATTATATTACTGAGATCAAAGATTATAAAGAATACAAGATGATGGTTGCGGCGAAATACAATTATTCCGAAGCGCATATCATGATGGTTTACGGGTACAAAAAAATCGTCTATTATAAAAACGGCAGTAATTTCCGTACAGACACGTTTTTGTATGCTTCCAGCGGCACAAGTGCGGGAAGCTTAGGATATATTTTAATGAATCAGGATCTGACGATCGAAAATGCGGTTGTCTATGCAGTCTTTTAGGGGGGAGAATGAAGAAGAACGAAAACGATGAACCGTTTGACAGTTGGGAACAGCTCTTCGCCGTATACGACGATATCGAGCCCAATCCCGAAATACCGCATCGGGTAATCGAAAAGATGCGGCGAAACGAACTCAAATCGGCGCGCCGCGCGAAAGCGCGCCGTGTGTGGAAGTACGTTGCAAGCGGCGCTGTCGCCTGCGGTCTTTGCCTTGCGGTCGTTTTACCGATCACGCTTTCGTCTCAAAAACCGATCATATATGGCATAGATGAAACAACAATAGTACACCTCGAAGATTTTGATCAATTTCAAAAAGAAAATAATGTGTCTTTCCATTATTTTGAGAGTGTTTCTTTTATGAAAGATTCAATATGGGTAAAAGAGAAACTTGCTTATATCTATCAAAGCTGTTTTCTTTTTAGAGAAGACAGCATGGAACAATTGCAGCTATATGTAGTGCTTATGCCGAACGCTGTATTCGAATTTCAAGACGGATTTAAAAATCTGAATAAGTCCGAAAGCGTCGGCGATATCAAATTACGGTATTCGGAGTCGAAATCCGAAACCGGATTCACTTACAAGGCAGAATTCAGTTACGAACAGTACACGTATTATTTACAGATCGACTCGTCCGACCAAAGCCCGACCGCTATCGAGTATTACGTGAATTTGTTGCTGAACTGAATCTAATATATATTTGCGCGGAAACGACAGCATTGACCGAATTTGGCGGTGCTGTTTTTTTGTGCAAAAAAACAGGAGGAAATCTTATGAATTACACAATCAGAAACACGGAAAAAGCATTGGTCGCGCTGTATCGCAAAAGTCGCGAAAGCGGCGTCGACGCGGAACGCGCAAAGCTGAAAATCAAAATTATGAATTACGGTTTTCGTCTGGTCGGCGCTTTCACGAATACCGATCATGAATCCGTCGTGCAACAACTTTATTTCTCGCGCGACAATCTTTTCGAAGCGGGCATACTCCCCGTTTCGTACAAGCTTTGCATCAGCGAACGGACTTTAAAGCGGTATCGCGACAATTATTGTTCGGTTGCGGAGCTGGTGTTCCGCTTCTTCGGCGAATTCGGATTGTAATCGCAGGATAAAGGGGTCGGTTCGGGCTTTTGGTCGGTTTTCGCCGCCCGCGTGTTCTTAGCGGGTTTGCCCGAACTTTACCTTTTGCGCCGTTCTCGTCATATAACGACATAATTCTGCATATAATTTCGGTAACCGGAGGTACAAGTATGACTGATAATATAGCCGAGCGTGCGATCATCGAAGGGAAATACATATTCGAAACGAAAAAAACCGTACGTGCAACGGCACAGCATTTTGACATTTCTAAATCCACCGTACATACGGTAGCGACTTATTAGAACGTTTTGTTTACTTACTGAAATAAATTATCAAAGCTGGGCAGATTTTTTTGTGAAATCTGCCCCGCTTTTTTCATTTTTAGCCGAAATATAGTGAAAATTAGTTAAAAATGCTCAAAAACCTTGCAAAATACACGTAGAGTGTATATAATTTAATTAACATTAAAAGTATACACTTTACGTGTATACTTTTATTAGATATACAGTAAATTTAGTTTCTATTATACTGTAAATGCAAGGAGCAAGAGAAATGTTTGAAATAAAGTCCAATCAGGAGATAGGTGCATATTTAAAAGAAGTTATCTTATCGAAGTATCCTTCGTGTCGTCAGTTCTGTGTTGCCTATGTCGATTTGACATTAGATTTACAGGACGATCCAAATGATATCAGAAGCGATGAGATAAGGAAGCTTACAAACAGATTATCTCAGATACTGAAAGGAGTTAAGGCAATTCAAACCTATGATTTACCTGTCTTTTCCGAGCTGTTAGGCATATCGTGTGAAGAGATGCTTACTGCAGGAGCAGTCCGTAAACCGATACTATATAGAAGAACAAATTACAATATTGCTTTTTCTCAAGATGAAAACGACTGGAAGGAGTATCTTGCAAGGGAAGATTGCATTGCGGCTTATGCGGATGAATTCGGTAAAACAGTGGTGGATTACGCTTTGGAATTTAAGAATTATAAATTTCTCAGATTTCTGATGGGAAACGGATATATCCAATTTGTATCTCATGAAGAAACTTGGGAGTATGGTTATAACTTCGGGGCAAAGTCTTTGATAAAAGATAAGCCTTTTGAAAGACATACTTTACAAAATCAATTTTTGCAAGACAGTACATTAAGAACCCGACTTATTGCATTGGCGTTAGAAAGTGATGATGAATCGGTATTAGAAGAACTTCATGCAAGAGAATTTCCCGTACAATATACCGTTATGCCTTACCGTTGCGATGCAATAAAGTTTGCTGACTTCTATGAAGAAAACTATATCGATGCAATTGTTCGAGCAAACGACAAGGTGTTTGATTATTTTTGTCAGGAATATCATGTGACGTCGTTGCAGGCTAGGGATTATTGCTGTAAATGGCTGTTTCCGTTTTTCGGTGCTATGATAGAAAAGGCTGTTAAAGCGAATCAGGAACGCGCCTTGCTTCTTTTGAATATTGCTATAGCTCATAATAAAGATCTATACGATGATTTAAGAAAGGAAGTATTCAGAGTGGTAAAAGAGCAGAAACAAATGCGTTCCAGCGTAGGAATTACGGAGATTATCAAAGATGTTCTGAGAGATTTCCATATTAATGAAGAAAAAAATTATGTTACGTATTATGCTTATTGGTGCAAAGGGAATTCAGTTTCCGGATTGGTAATATCGGTTAATGCTAAATCAAAAGAAAAAGTAGTTCAAGATAAAATAGACAAGATCAACGAGCTGCACAATATGATAATCAATATTCAGGATAATTTGATTAAACAATAATAAGGAGGTAAGATTATGAGTAAAGGTCGCGGTGTTTCAGGATATACCCATACGCAACAGCAGCGGGATGCTTATGCCAATCAGCACAACCCCAATAATCACGCTTATTGGGACGATTTGTACAATCACGCAAATCAGTGTAATCCAAACAATGACGAATATTGGCACAGCAGAGAAAACGACGAAGACGATGATTAAGGTAATATGAAACGATTAAAAGAAATCAATTTGGATGGTAGGCTGACAGTTGATGAACTTTGAACATCACTGCAAAAAAGCGGCTACTTCGGAATTAGATTCCGGATTAAACGTTTTTTTATTTACGCAAGTAATAACTATACTTGTTTTCTGATTTTATTCGACAAAAATTCCCTAAAATATATTATAATTTCCCTAAATTTAAAATTATTTCCCTAAAACGCTATTGACTTGCCTAAATTTTAGTATTATAATAATATTATAAATATAAGAGGTTGGTATAATGCAGGTAGAAGAATTCAAGCAATTAATTCAAGCAATTGATAGAACAAAATCGGAGTCAACGACACTTGAGCTGAAAAAAGCGCAGTTAGGCGCACCTGAAAAAATATATGATACGCTTTCGGCTTTTGCTAATACAAAAGGCGGAATCATCGTTTACGGATTAGATGAGGCAAATAGTTTTGCTCACGTAGGAGTTTATGATATAAACGATTTGCAAAGAAAAGTGTCAGAGCAGTGTTTGCAAATGCAGCCGGAAGTACACGCCATTTTTACTCCGCTTGACTATGAAGGTAAAAAGTTTCTTGCGGTTGAGATACCCGAGTGCGACCAGAATTTAAAGCCGTGTTTTTATAAGGGTAAAGGCAGACTTACAGGCTCGTATTTGCGAATTGGCGATCAGGACGTTCAGATGAACGAATATGAAATTTACAATTTTGAGGCATTCAAAAATAAAACCTGCGACGAGTTGCGAATTATTGATGTTGCGGTAGGAAAGCCGATAGAGACTGTTAAATTGCAGGAATATTTGTTAAAGATAAAAATGAACCGTCCGAATTTGGAAAACGTTGAGGATGATGCAATACTTGAACTTAACGGTTTAACAAAAAACGGGCAACCGTCTTTACTTAACGTTTTAATGTTTTCTCTGTATCCGCAGGCTATTTTGCCTAATCTTTCTATCATAGCCGTTGTTGTGCCAGGAACTGAAATAGGCGACAGCGAAGACGGTATGCGTTTTACTGCCAATAAACGTATTGAGGGTACGCTAACGGAAATGATTGACGGTGCAATTGATTTTGCGGCAAAAAACATGTCCGTAAAGACCGTTATCAATCCTCAGACAGGTAAGCGAAGTGATATTCCGGAATATCCTATTGTGGCATTAAGGGAGGCGATTCTTAATGCCGTAATTCATCGTGATTACAGCACTTATACCGAGAATCAGCCGATAACGATTTATTTCTTTAAGGATAGAGTGGAAATAACAAACCCGGGCGGACTGTACGGCAGATTATCCGTTGAAGATTTGGGGCGTACTATGCCGGATACAAGAAATCCAAATATAGCAAAAATTATGGAGTTATATAATTATACAGAAAACAGGTATTCAGGGATTCCAACTATTAAGTCAAAGCTGCAAAATGCCGGATTACCTGAGCCTGTATTTGAAAATTATAAAGGGATATTTAAGGTAACGTTCTATAATTCGAAAAAAAAGCAGTCATTAAAGCCGGACGAGATCCCTGCATTCATTTTGAAGTTCTGTAAGACGCCAAGGTCAATTGCGGAAATTATGGCAGAGATAGATATCAAAACGGCAAAATATTTAAAAACGGAATATTTGCAACCGCTCATAAATAACGGAAGTATTGCCGAAACAATTCCCGATAAACCTAAAAGTAAATATCAGAAATATGTAACGAAACTTGATTAATCAGTTTTAAATATACTATGGATAAAAGTTGGAAGAAGTTATTTGAGCAAAAAATAAGAAGTCGAGGCAAAGAGTACGCTTACTATTGCGTATCGGGCTACACGTCCGATGAAAGCGGATATTCGGCAACAGTCAGAGGTTCGGAAGATTATAAAGTTATGATATTCGCCGATTATTCTAAGATGTCTTGCAGTTGCCCTTATGCCAAAGACGGAAAACACTGTAAGCATATGGCTGCAGTACTTTATTATGCCGAATTACTTGAAAAACAGAAAAAGGAAGCCGAACGAAAAGCTGATGAAAAAGCGGCACGCAGAGAGCAACGTATTCATTTGCAGGAAATGAAGAAAACGTACGGAATAAATTTGCAACCAACCTTATTGCGTGACGTGCAATCTGTGACCGAATGGAAGAAAGAAGTTAACAGATTGATAAATCATTTTAAAAACAAAGATGGATATATCGGTTATTGGGAAGCAGATAGTTTTATAGATAATCTATTAGATTGTTTCAAAACGTTATATTCTTTTGTCGGACTATGTGCGGATAAAAAAGCGATCGATGCGTCAATTTGGTTGTATAGAAGAATTCTTGACGTTGGTGTGGACGATTCATCAACAGGTTGTACAGGATATTTTGAAGAGGAGATGCTGGATTTTTGGGAGGAGCTTTCCGAATATTCCGATAAGAACAGAGAGTTGATTATAACCGCATTGCAACCTGTGCAAAACAGAGGGCAAGCCGTCTATGACTTTTTGGGAATAAATGCAGATTTAGACATTAATTTTGATTGGGAAGATCCCGAGTAGATGAATTTAGTTTTACGAAGGAGAAGCCGTTAATGAAATTTCAAATTTTAGCAAGCAGAGAAATAAAAGAAGCGTATGCTATTCGGGAAGAAAACGGTAAAGTTTTTGTGCGTTTTAACAAAAACGGAAAAGAATATGCTTATGCAGCAAATAATATACAGATTTTAGATGAAGAGGAATTTTTGAATCAAGACAAAATAGTCTTATATCGATTTAATTCCGAGTGCTATAAATGCAAAAAACAGTTTGAAGTTTTAACATACATTGTTTTTAATGATGGAACAAATGAGAATGTGATATTTCCATGGAATAAGGAGCGCCTACTGAAACATCAAAATGTTGCTGCGCATCTGCAGGATCCAAGTATTGAGTACTACGGATTAGAAGTGTTAGGTAATGATGATTTGTTAGACGAATTCTTTATGAATAAATTTCCCAAGCGTCTACAAAAGCGGTACAGCAATACAACGAAGACGACTTATGTCGCCAACATTTGTCCTCATTGCGGGAGTATGAAAGGTTGGTACTATCTATATTATGAAATCAATCAAAAGATTAAGAACATGCAGTCAATTCAAACTGTAGATTACGTTGATTAGTTGGATTTTGATTTATAGTGTAGATTAATGGTAAAATGTTACAACAAAAGATAAGGAATTAACAGTGGAAGAATATATAATTTATGCCGATAACTATTATTTAAAAAAGGATACGAAAGCGTACTTCACACTTGAATATCATGGTAGAGAATATGAGGACTGTACGGAATTTATTAGGGATTGCAAAAATACTTTTAATAACATTAATAGTTACAGATTAAATAGTGCGCGGAATAGAGCTGAACTTTTATTAAAGCAGGCTTTGTCTGAAATAATAGATAAAGAGAATTTAAGTATTTGTACTGTTGTTGCGGTGCCAAGGGCAAAAGCATTTGATACCTACTTGCCGCAACAGCTATATTTGATTGATGCGATTAGCAATGCTGCGCAATCTTTCGATAATGCAATTGACGGAACTACTTATATCAGACGGCATACCAACACAAAAACTACGCATATTCCTAATAGGAATGTGGGGCGTATGACTGCACAAGGTAATATTCCGCCTGGGGAAAATGCTAATGATGGCCCAGAACCCTATCGTGGTATAACGCAAGAGACCTGCCATATTAATTCGTCTTACATTAAAGGTCAGACAATTATTTTGGTTGATGACATATATACCGCAAACTGTCATATTGACGAGGATTGCATTCAAGCGTTGTATGATGCTGGGGCAAAAGAAGTTATTTTTTATTCTTTGGCTAAAACATTTAGGAGATATTAATGAATTATTCAGAAATAGCATTAGAAATTCTGGCACTTACAGATTGCCAGTATATTAAGACGATAGCTCAATTCTGGCGTGATTTCGGAGAAATCGGTTTGGTTGAACAAGCTGTATCCGAAAATCAGATAGTTAAAGATAAAGTTGAATTTTTCCGCAATCAGTTTGAGAGTGATGATAGGGATGCTTACGGTTTAATTTGCGCATTTGATAATGATTTTCCCAGCATAAACATAAAAGCTAAAGAGAGCGAAAAACCATATTTGCTTTTTTACAGGGGCGATAGAACTCTATTGCAAGACTTAAATAGCAATGTAGCTGTTATAGGTGTAATTGACACGAATGAGGAAATAGAGCAACGCGAAAAAGTTATAGTCAGCAAGTTGATTGAAAAAGGAATTGTTGTTGTGAGCGGGCTTGCAAAGGGGTGTGATGAGATTGCTCACAGAACTTGCGTTGAAAACAATGCGAAAACAATTGCTATTTTGCCTTCAACTTTAAATAAAATTTATCCGGCTTCCCACCGTGAATTGGCTGAAAAAATTGTTGAGAATGGCGGACTGTTGTTAACCGAATACTATTACGAACCATTGAGCAAGAATGATGCTGTTAACCGTTATATTGAAAGGGATAGGTTGCAGGCGATGTTTTCAAAGGTGGTCATAATGATAGCAAGTTATAGAAACGGTCAGGGTGATAGCGGGTCAAGGCACGCAATGGGGTATGCTGAAAGCTACGATATGCCGCGTTATGTTATGTTTAATCGGGAAACGGACGGATTGAATAAGCAGTTTGGCTTGAATAAAGACTATATTGAACAAAGAAAAGCTACGGCATTAACAAATGGTTCAATTGAAGAGATAATTAATTCTGAGCCGCCCAAAACGATGAAACTTTCTGACGGTAAGCCTAAACAAATGAAATTATTTTGATTTATGTATAAGCAAATTTTCGATTTAGATAATACGATCGTATTTACAGACGAGTTAAACAGTGAAGCATATAATTATGCTTTAGTTTTGAATGGTAAAGAACCTATTTATGATGTAAAGAGGTTAACAAGAGAAGTTATTTTTTCCAGATTTAAATTGACGGAAACTGAAAAAGAAAATGTGGTAAAAATAAAACAAAACTACTTTCTTGACCACATAGAAAAGATAAAGAAAAATGATAATTTATTAAAACTTTTGATTGGTAAAAAGTCCGATGATTGCATTCTGTGGACTAGTGCTGAAAAATGTAGAGTTGAAGCAATTTTAAATTATTTAAAATTGAAAGATTCTTTTTCTTGGATATATTATAGTACGAAGGTAAATATAAAAGAAGACTTAGAAAATATCAGTCAGTTTTTTAAATGCTCAAAATCACAATTAAAGTTTTATGAAAATGATAGCAATGTTTTGAGTCAACTAAATTTGTTTGGAATTAATAAGAAGAATATATTAAAAGCAAAAAGATAATCAGTCCGCTGAGCAATTGTTGCTCGGCGGACTTAGTAGTTTAAATCATATCGATTATTTCTGCGATATCATAAACTTTCGGTCTCATTGCCGCCATACAGCAGGGGATTAATTATGATTACAGTTAAGTGTTCGGATTGCCCGTACTGCCAATACACAAATGATTTTTTTAAGCGTTGGTGTACGTATTGGCAAAAGATAGTATACCTTACGGACGGGTGTACAAGAGAGAACGAGTGAGGAAAAATGAAATATTACGTTGTTGCAGATATCCACGGATTCTATGACTTGACAGTTATGGCATTGACAGAAAGGGGATTTTTCACGGATACAGAGTCGCATAAGCTGATTATTTGTGGAGACTTATTTGACAGAGGAAAACAGAGCAAACAGCTGTGTAGCTTTGTTCTCGGACTTTTAGAGAAAAACGAAGTAATACTTATCAGAGGGAACCATGAAGATCTTTTAGTGGATTTTATCAATAATCTGTCAATGTATGCTGAGAGCGGTTTACAGTATAATCATCATTATAGTAACGGAACGGTGCAAACTGTACGTGATCTGACGGGAAGTACTATAACCTAAATGAGTATGTATCCTGGGGCAACTGCCGCAAGAATGAGACATAGCGATTTGTTTAAAATTATACTTCCTGCAATGAAGGATTATTTCGAAACTAAGAATTATATTTTTGTTCACGGCTGGATACCGTCTGTGGTTAACAGGGTAAATAGAGCTGACTACTATAGATATAACTCTGATTGGCGCAATGCAAGTAGTGCAGATTGGGCGCCCGCACGTTGGTACAACGGAATGCTTGCTGCTCATCAGGGCGTTATAGAACCAGGTAAGACGATTTTTTGCGGTCATTGGAATTCATCTTTCGGACATTCTGCCTATGAAGGTAAGGGGTCGGAATACGGTAACGATGCCGACTTTTCTCCGTACTTTGGCAAGGGAATAATTGCGCTTGATGCATGTACCGCATATAGCAGACAGGTTAACTGCATTGTGATAGAAGATGAAGATTTAACAGGAGACAGGTAATATGGCTAAAAAGTTAATACGGTTTGAAGTGGACGAAGACATTCGGTTACAGACAGCTGTAATTTGTAAAATGATCGGCATTGATATTCAGACATACTTAAATATGTGTTTGAAGCGCTTGGTAATAGAGAATGGATTGCCTTTTAATAACCTGTTGCTGGATAACAATGATCAAAAGGATTGAATCTCTATATAAAAATATCCGTGCGGTAAAAAACAGGCGCACGGATATTTTCTTTTAAGCGATTTATAAAAATATTATTGGCAAAGTGATACGATGCAACTTGCTAAGGAAATATCGAAAAGTTGAGTTGTTTTTTGACCAAATAATGTAGTGAAAACAGGTGTAAAAATTACTGTGAATTTGACACTAAAATTTACACCTATTTTTTTACTGTAAAAAAATAGCTCTCTATAGCAAGGTGGCTTAATAATGTGCGTTTTAAGCAATTATTGAGCCAAACAGAGCTGTTATGGTGTCTAAATCTTTGTCTCAAATTATCTTTAAACTAGTAACCACCCCGCCGAATAAAATTCGGCGGGGTGCACTTTTGCTAATCTCCATAAAGAAAGGACATTAGTCGAAAGTTAACATAAGGTTACAAATATAATGGGCTTAAGAGATTCAAAAAAGGTGTAAAAATTACAGCGAATTTAAACTAAAATTTACACTTAATTTTTTACTGTAAAAAATAGCCCCTCTATAGTGGCTGGCGTAATAAAGTGTAATTTAAGCATTATTGAGCCAAACAGAGTAATTACGCTGGCGCAATCATTGCTCTAAAATCATCCTTAAACGAGTTATCGCCACACCCGCCGATTCAATTCGGCGGGTGTGGCTCTTTCATCTTTTTAACTGTTTTATATGGCTTAAAAAATTCAAAAAAGAGGGGTAAAAATGATTGTAAATTTTAGTGCAAAATTACCCCTATTTTTTACAGCAAAAAAAGGCCTCCTATAGAGGATGGCGCAAAAAATAAATTTTAGGCAAAAATTGCGCCAATGAGAGCAGTCCGTTGGCGCAAAAATTCTATAAAACAGGGGAGTAGATGATATGGGTTTTTTGTGTAAGTTGAGGAAGGCTATTGTACCCGCGATTTTGCGTTTTGCAAAATCGCGGGTACAGTCCATTAATGACTTCTATATTAAATTTGTGTATTCGGTTTAAAATCTAAAGTTTTAAATAAATTAAAATATAATTATTAATAAAATCTATGGTATTCATTGAATTTTAACTTGAAATATGATATAATTATATGTTGGTAGGATAGAAGAAAAAATCGTTAAAATTTTTTAAAAAAACTTATAAATTATGACAGTATATGTCAACTTTATTATGGTATAATACTTAAGAAAAGATTATTAAGATGTGGTGTACTAATTGTAATAAAACTACATATTCTGAAACTTGTGAAGTTTGTGGAAGTAAAACTCAACAAGAGACGCCAATAGAAGTTTATTGGTGCGATTCTTGTCGTGTGCCAATTATCCGTGAAGTGTCAGATAGTCATCCTCTCACGTGCCCGTGTTGTGGAGATAAGTTAAAATACTTAGCTAAAGATTTGCGCCCCGTGTTTCCAGAAGAGCGTTTGCTACTTGAACTTATAGAGGGGAAGCCACTTTCCTATAAATCAGCTTCGGTATGGGCAGCGGATAGTCGATATTATATTGACGGAAAATCAACGAACTTATCTATTGACCGATTAAAAAAATTAGATGTAGAAAAATTGTCGCATCAGTTGGAAGAGTTTAAAGACAGGAACTCTTATGATGAGTTTAACAAGAATATTGACAAGTTTGTAAGGTGCAATCGTGAGAGGCTTGATTCAATTAAAGAAGAAGCGTATTCTTTTGTTCAACAGCAAGTTAAAAACTTTCCTAAGCATCAGTTGGTAATTTCATTTTCTGGCGGAAAGGATTCTACTGTAGTAGCGGATATTGTGGTTCGTGCTTTATCGAATCCTAAAATGGTACATATTTTTGGTGACACTACTCTTGAATTTCCAATCACATATGACTATGTTGCTCGATATAGAAAGCATAATCCATTAGCTATAATTAAAACCGCAAAGAATAAAGAGCAAGATTTTTATTCTGTTTGTGATCAAATTGGCCCTCCGGCGCGAATGATGCGTTGGTGCTGCACTATGTTCAAAACAGGACCTATTACGCGTGTTTTAAATTCTTTGTTTAAGGATGCGCGAATATTAACGTTCTATGGTATACGTAAGCACGAGTCTGTTAGCAGAAGCAAATATGAGCGTGTTGCTAATTCGGCAAATGTTAAAATACAAAAGCAAACAGTTGCTGCACCTATCTTCTACTGGACAGATTTAGAAGTATGGCTTTATATGTTGGGAGAAGATGTAGACTTTAATGATGCGTATCGATTAGGTTATGACAGGGTTGGCTGTTGGTGCTGCCCTAACAACAACACTCGCTCACAACTTCTTGCAAAAATCTATATGCCAGAGCAATCTGAGAAATGGAGAAATTATTTAATTAATTTTGCAAAGCAAATAGGTAAGCCCGATCCTGAAGTATATGTAGATAATGGTAAATGGAAGGCTCGACAGGGGGGTAATGGACTTGCTGCGGCAGAAGATGTAAAAATACGTTATACGAATTGCACTGCAGAAGATCATGCTAAGATTTATAAACTTAATAGGGCAATAAGTGAAGATTTCTATAATTTATTTATTCCATTTGGTCGAGTTAAAATCTTTACGCTATTGGATGAATGCTGTTGGTATAATGGAGGAAGTTAATGTTGGAAATTTAAGAGTCCAACAGCTTTCTGCCTTTCAGTGGGGTAAATCAGTATGGCGATTTAGCGGAAAAATGCTATCCGTTACATCCATATACTCTATTGATGTTAAGAAGGAGTAGCGAAAGATGAGAATAGCGGCATATTGCAGGGTATCAACGGACAAAGCGGACCAGCTCAACAGTCTGGAAGCGCAGAAAAAATTCTTTATGGATTATGTACAGCGCACGGGGAACACACTCGTGCGCTTATATGCCGATGAGGGAATTTCGGGAAGGTTATCAACGGCAAGGTGGAAGTTGCCGACTTTTTGACCGGTATTCGTAGAATCAAAAGCGAGGAAGAATGGTGCGTCGTAGAGAAACCCGAGCTTGCGCTTATATCGAAAGAGCTGTTCGAGCGCACACAGGAGATAATGGCAAACCGAAGCGAGAAGTACAAGACGTTCAACAAGCGGACAAGCAACAGACATTTATTTTCAACACTCATTGTCTGTAAGGATTGCGGCTGGTCGTTCCGTCAGATTACAAGAACTTACCAGAACACGTACGTTCGTTGGGTATGTTCGGGAAGGAACGGGCGCGGGGCCAAGACCTGCTGCAATGCGACAAGCATCGGCGAAGACGTTTTAGTCGCTAAGCTGAACGAGTACTTCCGCAACTACATAAAAAACAAGGATAAGATAATCGAGCACGTTGTTGATGAGTTCCATAAGGTTTATAAGGAAGAGGACGTCAACTTACAACAGGAAAAAGAGCTGACAGCCGAATACGAGAAGCTAAAGTCGTTCCGTGTAAAATATATGGATATGTTTGCAGCCGAGATGATAAGCAAGGAAGAATTCAACCAACACGTCGGCGACAGCAAACAGAGAATGGAAAAGATTGAGAGTGAATTAAAACTCGTCAAACACAGGATTTCCAAAACTGGAGAGCTGAAAAACATTCTTGAAAAGACCTTTAAAACGATAGAAGACATTATAGAAACGGGCGAAATGACAAACGGTCAGCTTCGGAAAATCATAGAGAAAATCGAGGTAGACCACGAGGGGAACGTAGATATTTATATGAAATTAACCGAGAGGCTAAACCTTGCCCGTACCGTTCCAATAAGTGGGTGTCTGACATACAGTAGTAACAAAATAGAAAGTTTTGTATATTTTTTGAAGCAGGGCGGTTTTGTGTAAAAAGGAAGCCTCCGACGGATCACCGTCGGAGGCTTTTTCTACTCTTTGGAGCGATGAACCAATTTCAAATCCTTTTCTTTAACATGAATTCCGATTGTATCCGCGCCCGTTTCGTCGGCAAAGTAAACGAGCCAACCGCCCGCAATTTTTTCGGGGTCGAGAATTGTTCCGATCATCCCCTTATGCGCGCCGCATTTCGCGTAAACGGGCTTTTCGACTGTCAACTCTACGGTATCATATTCTTGTAACTTGGTTTCATCAAAATAAAGTTTTTTTGCGGGGTCAAACTCCACAATGCGTTCGGCAAATTCCTTTAACGTTTTATCATCCATTTTGCTGACAAAACTTAAACAGGAGTTCTCTACCCAAGCGAATGCATAATCGCCGATGTCTTTCGGGTTATAAAAGATGATTAAGCTCTTTTCTTTGCCCAATTTAACGATTGTTCCGTGACACCCCTTATGAATGTCTCGTTCGGCAAGTTCCGTTACTTCTCTGTTGAGATCGATATCGTCGTATATTTCCAATTTCATTTCACGACTCCCGAAAAAGGTGTGGAACAGGTAATGAGTCCCAACGGTCTCACCATCCAACCCGTCTTTATGATTTTAACATTTTTTTCTTTATCTTGCAAGCTGATTTCAATCGTAATCCGCTGTCCGTTTTCATCTGCATATTGCAGCTTGTAATACCCGTTAAAATACTTGTCTTTTGCTTGTTTTTCAAGTTCTTCCTTTAAGTATTGCGAGTCGCCTATGGTGAACCCCCAATCTTCAAAAATATAAGTTTTTCCGCGGCTGTTGTCAAGCCGAAAAATATATTCGGTAAACTTTCTTATATCGCAAGTGGCAGTCAAGCGGTTTTGCATTACGTTTACGCGATATATTTCACAATCGTCGAAGGGGTGTTGGGGATAATCGGGTTTATTGTCCGAAACAAAATAGCAGCCCGAAAGCGCCGTACATTTTTTACAATGCCTAAATAATGCTAATCTATTCCTTGCACGCTCTCTTGCATTTCCCGTTTCGTCTGGGACACCCTTATGAAACCATTTTATCCACCCGTTGTTTTGCAAATTACTTTCTCCTGCTTTGGTGTTCGATTTATAAATAATATATCATGGAAATGTTGGGAATGGCGTTTTGACTGACATGTTTTTCCCTAAAAGCAACTTGACAAATTCAAATATGAGTGTTATACTAAACGTAATGAAAATGAAGATTAAAAGCCCGAACGAATAAAAATGAAAAAGTATTGTTTTACAAGTAAATCTTCTGCGGCGCCGAAATGCACTCGGCGCCGCAGTTTCTTTTTTACCGTTCTGTTTTTACCCGACCGTACACACGGAGTAACAAAATAGAAAGTTTTTTATGGTAAACGAATAAGCAATAGATTCAAGCGGTGGCTTCCGATCGGATTTCGCCGCCCGCGTGTTCTTAGCGGATTCGCCCGAGCTTTACCGTTTGCGCCGTTCTCATATTTCCGTTGCTTTATTTCGATTGCAAAATGCGTGACTACTCGATAAAGGTGTCGTCGCATATCACAATTTTACGTTTTAAAGGCTAACAAACGTAAAGGTCAAGATGATAAGAGCAAGCTGAAAAATTTATGTAATTCAATTGCTTTTCTGTCTTCATTATGGTATAATATTATTTGTGATTATGGCGAGTTATGTCAATTTCAAATCGATGACAGTTGCGTAAAGTAACTGAATGTCGATGTGTTTGACTGGGAGTGATAAGCGTCGGCGTAACTGCTGTTCAGAATGAAAAATTTTTTATTGGAAGGAGCTGAACATGAATTATTTGATGGTCGTCGCTCATCCGGACGACGAAGTGCTTGGCGTCGGCGGTACGATTGCGAAATTGGTAAAGGACGGCAATAAGGTTGCTGTTTGCGTAATGTGTAATCAGGTGGCTGTTCGGGCAAATATTTCTGATACATTGATTGCTGATGAAGAAAAGGTCATTAAAATGTTGGGCGTTTCTAAATTGTATGCGGGCAATTTTCCAAATATAAAGATGAATACGGTGCCCCATCTCGATCTTGTTCAGTTCATTGAAAAATGCATGGAAGATTTCAATGCGGAAGTAATATTTACACATCATCCTGCGGATACGAATAACGATCACGTGCAAACTTCTTATGCCGCACAAGCTGCGGTTCGGGTATTTCAGAGAAAAAACAACAATAAGCAAATTAAAGAATTTGCTTATATGGAAATCTTATCGAGCACGGAATGGTCGTTGGATAGCAGCTCAATCAGATTTGCGCCCAATTATTTCGTAGAAATCGGAAAATCCGGAGTAGACCTAAAAATAAAGGCGCTTGGCGCTTACAAAGGGGTGATGCGAGATTATCCCCATCCGAGAAGTAAAGAAGCGATTGAGGGGCTTGCGGCTTATCGTGGTGCGCAGTCGGGAAGTAATTATGCGGAAGCATTTGAATGTGTAATGATTAAAAAATAAAGAGAGTGCATCATGGGAATAAACAGACAAGTAATTGTGTTTGCTTTGGATCATTACAATCCGTTGGGTTTAATTCGAAGTCTTGGCGAAAACGGAATTTTTCCGGTTTTTATTGCGGTAAAAAGAAAGTGCGATATTGCTTCAAAAAGTAAATATATTTCGAAGTGTTTTCGCGTCGATTCCGTGGAAGAAGGTTATGAACTTCTTTTAAAGGAGTATGGGCATTACGATTACGATAATCGTCCTTTTGTACTCTTTTCAGACGATAAATCTATCGGGTTCTTCGATTTACATTACGACGAAATCAAAGATCGGTTTATTTTGTATAACGCAGGACAGTCCGGACGGATCAACCAGTTTATGGATAAGTTCAAGGTGCAGCAACTTGCTAAAAAACACGGGTTGAACGTACTTGATTCTTTCGTGGTAAATAAAGGCGAAATACCCAAAGAACTGAGTTATCCGATAATTACAAAAGATATTACTCCCAATTCGGGAAGTTGGAAATCGGATGTTTTTATCTGTAATAACGAAACGGAATTAAAACAAGCATACCAAAAGATTACAAGTCCTGTTGTCTTGCTTCAAAAGTTCGTAGACAAGAAAAACGAATATGCGTTAGAAGGTTTTACCGTCGATGCCGGGCGGCAAATGATGATCGTTACGTCGCTTACATGGAAATATCTGATTAAGGGCTATTACAGCCCGTATCAGGATGTCAAAATGTTTTGCGATAAGGATATGGAGACAAAACTTCAAGCAATGTTTCGAGAAATCGGTTATGAAGGCATTTTCGAGGTTGAGTTTTTGATTGACAAAGATGGAACGTATTATTTTTTGGAAATCAATTTCAGAGCTTCGGCGTGGAATTACACCGGATCGTGCGCTGGGATGCCGTTGTCTTATCTTTGGGTGAAATCAATGTGTAACGGATACATTGACATTGCCGACAAGATGGAGTTCGAAGATTTTACTGCTATGTCCGAGGCAATAGACTTTGGGAAAAGGGTGGATTCCGGCAAAGTTACTTTGGCGGAATGGTTGAAGGATTTTAAAGAGGCAAAGTGCACATACTATTACAACAAAGACGATTATGAACCGTTCGCGGTTTTATACGATAAGTGGGATGAACTGAAATAGGATGGGGAAATTTTTTAAAATCTTTTTCGATTATTTATTTGCCTTAATATTTGGAATCATATCGTTGCCGTTTATTTTGCTGGCGATTATATTTATTATGATTTGTTCGCCGAACGGGTCTCCGCTTTTTGTACAAACAAGGATAGGATATAAAGGGAAACCTTTTTCGATTATTAAACTTCGAACGATGACGAATAAGAAAGATGAGACGGGACAGCTTTTGCCTTCGGAAAAAAGATTGAAGTTTTGGGGCAAAATTATACGCGCAACAAATATTGACGAGTTGACCCAAATATGGAATATTCTTGCTTTTCAGATGTCTTTTATCGGACCAAGACCTCTTTTGCCCAACGAAATGCAGATCATGACGGAAGAAGAGCAGAAGTTGCGGCAGTCGGTGAGACCCGGCATCAGTGGTTGGGAAGCAGTGAATGAGGGAGCATCTTCTAACAGGACCGAAATGGCGCAATTCGATTTGTATTACGTGAAGCATTGGTCTTTTGGGTTTGACATAAAAATATTTTTCAAAACGATTTTAAAAGTATTTACGTTCAACAGACCGGATGATTCGGTGCGCGCGCCAAAGGTTCGGGAAGAAGAAATTAAGGAAGTTGATGAAACCGCGGATGATGGAAATAGGTAGTTTTCTTGAACTGGATTTTATAAATACCGGAGAATATTACGATCAGAAGTCCGATATCGCCAGATTGAATACAGGAAGGGCGGCTATTTGGCATGCGCTTCGAGTTTTGGGCGGAAGTACCGTTTGGTTGCCTTATTATCAATGCGATACTGTAAGAGAATTTTTAAAGAGCAAGAATGTTTCCATAAAGTATTACCATATCGATTGTGAATTTAATCCGATTGATTTAACGCCCGCGGGAGACGAAGCTGTACTCTTTGTGAATTACTTTGGGGTTATGTCGCATGATCGAATGCGGGATCTCGTAAAAGGCTATAAAAAAGTAATTATTGACAACTCGCAAGCTTTTTTCTGCGCGCCCGTGAGCGGTTGCATGAATGTGTATTCGTGCAGGAAATTTGTGGGGGTTCCTGATGGGGCTTATGTAATAGGAAAAGGTGCACATAGCTATGTGAAAGACTACGAAAAAGGGTATTCATCCGATACGGCGTTGTTTCTATTTCAGAGAATAGAATACGGTTGCGAGGGAAAAGCCTATGTCAACAGACAGTCGAATGAGCGCCGAATAGATACGGAAGATATAAAACAGATGTCGGAATTGACTCATAGAATATTGGGCGCGACTGATTATGAGAAGATAGAACGGAAAAGAATCGAAAATTTTAATACCATCCATAGTCTGATCGGCTCCATGAATCAGATAGATGCGATGAAATATTATAGGCAAGATTGTGTTCCGATGGTATATCCGTTTGTAGTTGAAAACGACGGTTTATTGGATAAACTTCAAAGACACAAGCACTTTCAGGGGCATTGGTGGAGTTATCTGTTGGAGGAGATGAAGGAAAACGATTTCGAATATTGGATTTCGAGATACGTAATTCCGATTACCATAGATCAGAGATACGGGAATAAAGAAATGAACTATATCGGCGAGATAATTTGTAAATGAAGCGAGTATTAATTACAGGTTCCAATAGTTATTTGGGCGATGCTATAAAAAGATATCTCGATGTCAATGGCGGTTATGACGTAGATATTCTTGATATGTTGGATGAGAAGTGGGCAGAAACCGATTTCTCGTGTTACGACGTTGTTTTCAATGTCTGCGCTATTGTTCATAGGCCGAATGAGAAAGATGATCTTTATTATGCGGTAAACAGAGACTTGGCGTTTACAATAGCCGAAAAGGCGAAACGCGAAGGGGTAAAGTTGTTTATTCAAACGAGTACCAACGGTGTATTCGGTATTGATTTGGGAATAATTAGTGCGGATAGCAAGTATAAACCGAGAAACGCATACGAAAAATCCAAACTAGAAGCTGACCGATTGATTTGGCATCTAAACGACGACGCTTATTCGGTATGTATAATTCGCCCGCCGATGATTTACGGAAAGGGATGTAGAGGCAATTATCCCAAAATGGAAAAATTTGCGTTAAAATCTCCTGTTTTCCCTTCATTAAAGAACCGTAAGGACTTTATTTATGTTTTAAACATGGCCGATTTCGTGAAATTCGCCATAGATAATGAGTTGTGCGGCACGTTCTACCCGCGCGACCGCGAACCTGCAAGCGTAAGTCATATAGTAAAAAGTATTGCAAGATTAAACGGGAGAAAGATTCGCTTGTGGAGCATTTTTAATCCATTTGTTAAGTTGTTTTTAAAATGCAACCATACCTTAAAATTAGTTTTCGGTGACAATTATTGCACGATAAATGACGGGGCGAGTTGGGTTGCCCCGATTAGCTTGGACGATGCATTGACAGAAATGTACGAGGCGTAATATGAGAATTTTGGTTATCAGCCAATATTATTTCCCCGAAGATTTTCGTATAAATGATATTTGCGAAGGTTTGGTCGCGCGGGGACATGAAGTAACGGTAGTTACAGGCATTCCGAATTATCCTCACGGTTATGTATTTGAAGGATACGAAAAATCGTATGAATATGTCGACACAAGAAACGGCGTTAAAATATTGCGGTGCAACAATAAACCGAGAAAAAAAGGTGCTATCAATTTAATTAAAAATTATGTAAGCTATGTAAAATGTGCGAATAAGATTTTAAAAAAACTTGACGCTACGTTTGACATTGTTTATGTCTATCAGATGTCGCCGATTTCACTGGCTTTACCGGGGATTAAATATAAAAAGCGTCATCATATCCCGCTGTATTTATATGTCTGTGATATTTGGCCCGAATCTGTAAGGGATTTAGCCGGCGGGAAGATTATGTCGGTAAAAAATCCGATTTATTCTTACGCCAAACGTTTTTCTAAAAAAATATATAAAAAAGCGGATAGAATCGGGGTAAAGTGCGAAGAATTTATAGATTATCTCGAAACCGTTTGTAAAGTCAAAAGAGAGAAATGCGAAGTTATTTATGAGCATGCAGAATCATCGTATTTATCCGTTAATGAGTATTCGATCAATAACGGTGTTGTCGATTTGATGTTTTTAGGAAATATCGGACATTCTTCAAATTGTGACAGCATTGTCAAAGCGGTTAAATCAATAGGAGAAAGTTGTAATAATTTCATCGTTCATTTCGTCGGTGATGGTTCGGAGTTGGGAAATATCAAAGCCCTTTCTGAAGAGTTACAAGTTGAAGATAAAATTGTTTTTCACGGTAGATGTCCCCAGGAAGCGGTCAATGATTATTATGAGTTGGCGGATATATGCCTTCTTACTTTATCGTGTAAAACTGCGGTGGGAATGACCCCGCCCGCAAAGCTTACTAGTTATATGGCGGCGTGTCGTCCGATTATCGCGTCAATCGACGGCGCGGCGAGAAATATTATTCAACAAGCGCAATGTGGTTTGGTCGTTCCCGCCGATGATATAGACGGGTTTGCAAACATTATTCGAAAAGCAATTGAAGATGAGTCTGTAATAAAGGATTTCGGAATGAACGGCAGAAAATATTTTCTTGATAACTTTACGTTGGACAAGCATATTGAAAGCTTGGAAAAAAGCTTGAAAGATTTATGTGGAGTTCAGGCATGATCTTAGTTAAGTTATTATTGTGGAGAGGTTGTTTTGAAGATATTAGTCGATAATCACAATTTGCTTGGGGATTTCGTAATCTTTTTGCCCACGCTGATTAAATTAAGAGAGTACTATCCAAACGATGAGATTCATATTATCGTAGGATCCAATACCGAAGCAGAGATTTGCAAAGAAAGTGTTGCCGTGGATTCAATCTACATTATGAATCCCGATACGTTCACGAAATCACAGTATTTTTCTATAATCAAAAAATTAAGAAAGCAACGCTTTGATCTTGGCATTGTCGCTATGGCGATCAATGCGAAGAAAGGTAAAATTTTTTTGAAGTTAGCGGGATGTAAAAAAACAGTCGGGAAAAAATTGAAAGGGTTCTTCAAAAATAATTATATTGTGCGGGACTCAGAAGATCAGAACGAAGTGCTTCACAACTTGGAAATTATCAAAGCACTCGGGTTTGAAAATGTTTCTTTCAGTTATCCTTTTATTCATGTTTCAGATGTGTACATGAGGAGAGCCGAAGAGCTTTTACAAACTGCCAACGAGAGTTTAATTAGTATTTGTATAGGGACCGGAGATTTTTATTACAACCACGGCAAAAAGTTTTATTACAACTGTAAACAATGGAGTTTAAAAAAGTATATCGAGTTGAAAAATCAATTGATAGATTCCGGATATAGTGTAGTGCTTTTGGGAGCGAAGAAAGAGATGAATTTTGTTAAGGCGCAGAATCTTGAAGAAGAATTATTTGTCGATACAATCAATCTTATAAATGCGTGTTCGATTATGGAATCGATCGCGATTCTTAAATGTAGTACCTTGGTGATCGGAGGCGACACGGGATTGATGCATTGCGCTGCTGCTTTGGATGTACCAACGGTCTCAATATTCGGCGCAACGAATTCGCTTCTTGCCAGACCGTATTCCGATAAAAATAAAGTGGTTTTGGCAAATGTCGATTGCCAACCGTGCATTAAAGAATATGGAGTTAGGTACAAAGAAAAAGCCGGAGTCTGTAACAATCGAATTTGTTTGGAGAATATAACCGTTGATATGGTTTTAGAAGCGGTACGCGAGAGTATTGGTTAGAAAGAATTCAATAGAAGGATTACTTGTTATGAGGAAGGTTTTTGTTTTCGGCGATATAATTTTAGATAGATATTGTATTGGGAGCGTGAAGCGGTTGTCGCCGGAATCCCCCGTTCCCATTGTCAATTTACAATCCACCAATAAAGTGTTGGGCGGCGCGGCGAATGTTGCCGCTAATATTAGTGCGCTTGGCAGAAAAGTTGATTTGTGCGGGATTATTGGTAAAGATCTTGCGGGAAATGATGTTTCGGAATTATTGAAAAAATATGGCGTTGGAAATAAGTTGCATGAGTTATCCACAGCCAAAACTATTGTTAAAACTAGAGTTATCGGAAACAATCAGCAAATTGTAAGAATCGACGACGAAGAACGATTCGTATTAGATTCGGTCAAGGAAAGTACAATCATAGCTGATTTTAAAAAAGATATCGAGGCATATTCCGTGGTCGTTATTTCCGATTATGCTAAAGGCGCTTGTACGAAATCTTTATGCAGGCAGATTATCAACCTTGCTCATGAGAACGGCATTGCGGTTGTTGTGGACCCCAAGGGGATAGAATGGGAGAAGTACGAAAATGCAACTGTCGTTACGCCGAATTTAAAGGAATTATCTTTGCTGATGGGTAAAGATATTGAGAATGACGATTTGGATATTGAGAGACAGTGCACGGGGTTGTGTGATAAGTTAAAGATAAAAAATTTATTGCTCACACGTTCGGAAAGGGGAATGTCGCTGTTTCAAAGCGGTTCTAACGAAGTAATTCACGAAGAATCACAGGCAAGGGAGGTTTTTGACGTTTCGGGCGCGGGGGATACAGTTGTTGCGGCGATTGCAGCTTATGTAGATATTGAAAAAGAGTTGAAGAGAGTGATTCATGTCGCAAATATTGCTGCGGGAATTGTTGTAGAAAAGATAGGAACTGCCGTAGTTACAAGAAAAGAATTGAACGATTGGTTGGAAAAAGATTTAGATAATGAGCAAAAGATAGTAAGTCTAAAAGTGTTGGTTGATATAAGTGATTCGTGGAAAGAGTGCGGACAGACAATTTGTTTTACTAACGGATGTTTTGATGTTTTACACAGAGGACACGTACAACTATTGAAAAAGGCCGCTACGTTTTGCGACCGTTTAATTGTTGCAATCAATAGCGATAAATCTGTTCGAAGGCTGAAAGGCGAGGAGCGCCCTGTGAATAAACAAGAGGATCGGGCGTTTATTCTTTCTTCCCTAAAATATGTGGATGCTGTTATTATATTCGATGACGATACTCCGTTGGAATTGATAAGAAATATACGCCCTGATGTTTTGGTAAAAGGTGCAGATTATACAGTCGAAAACGTTGTTGGAAGAGAATACGCGGGAAGGGTGGAATTAGTGGATATTGTATCAAATTATTCTACGACTGGTATTCTGAATAAAATTAAATCCCAAAAAAATTGATATTCGGTTGAGAAATTATTGTTGATCTACGTAGACACAACCGATGGAGTACCGCAGTAATGAATATTATACTATTATTTATTGCTCTTATAGGTATCATCACTTTTTTTGGCTCTTTATATTTTTCGCCGCGCAAGTGTAAAAGATTTTTGGTTGTTTACATGATCTCGATCTTCATCATGGCGTTATTGTATGAGCCGAAAGGAGATCCTGATATTGTAAGATATTATGAGGAATTAAAAAGTTGCCAGAATAAGTCGCTTGCCGAAATATCTGCTTTCATGCAAGACGGGCTATTCATTGAGCACCTTTTGTATTGGATTGCGGCAAGAATTTCGAATTTAAATTTTCTTTCTGCACTTTCTACGACTTGCGTTTATACCGTGGCGGGTTATATAACTTGTGATTATTTTACTTCTCAGAAAAAAATTGATCGAAATGCTTTGCTGATATTCGCAATATTTCAATTTTGCTTTCTACCGTTTTTTTCGATTGTAAACAATATAAGAAACGTCAGTGCTTTTGCGCTGGTACTTTTAGCACTTTATAAAGATCTGATTAAGAGTCAAAGATCCGTATCCGTATGGTTGTTATATCTATTGCCGTGTTTTTGGCACATAAGCGCGTTTTTGTTGGTTGCTTGCCGCTTGGTGTGCGCAGTGGTTGGGAGACGGAAAATCCTGGGAATTTTGTGTGTTCTTTTCATTTTTTCGGTTCCGTTTATATATCAATCCTGTATCGGATTCCTCTATGCGCATCCTCTTAGGGAGGGAAATCCGCTTGCAGATTTTTACAATTCATTTGTTTCGAGATTGTATTGGTATGTCGATTCTACCACTGACTATGTAAATCAATTAGACCTGTCGGATAAGTATACGATTGTTACGAAGCTTGCTACGGTCGTAGTTTCTATACTTTTTATCGTCAGAGCAAATATCGGAAAAGCAACAAATTGCGGTTATTCATATACGTTATTTATGGAAATTATATGCGCACTGAGTATCGTATCGAACATGTTTGTCGCACCTCTGTTTTGGCGATTTTTTTCGGTCTTTGTTATTGGTGGAGGACCGGTTTTATACAAGATATTCAACACGAAACAGAATAAAGATGCGTTGCTTATGTTTTTATTGGTTATCATTGCAATATTTTACTTTATTGCGCATATCAGATTTAGTTTTGAAATTACCGATTTTGCAAAAATGTTCAGAGTATAACGGTGTCGGCGGTTTCGAGGTGGGGAGTGCAGGAAAAATTGGTCTCAATAATTATTCCTATTTACAATGTAGAAAAGTACCTTGTAAAATGTTTACAAAGTGTTCAGGCGCAGACATATAAAAATATTCAAGTATTGATGATCGACGATGGGTCGACGGACGGTAGTGCCGAATTATGTAAAGATTTTGTTGCAAAAGACAATCGATTTCGTTATTTTTATAAAGAAAATGGCGGATTATCGGATGCAAGGAATTACGGGATTTCCCGGGCGGATGGGCAATACTTAACATTTGTCGATTCGGATGATTATTTGAGTCCTGTTTTTGTTGAACAATTATACGCTTGTTTTAATGCCGATCCTGCGGTAGAAGTTTCTGTGTGCTCTATGGATTTGGTGGACGAAACTTATAAAACGATAGGGTCTTATTCGTTTCCAACAAAAGTTTATACCGGAGAAGAAGCGTTGAGAGAGGTTTTATATAGTAGGGGTCTTGAATGTTACGCCTGCGCAAAAATGTTCTCCAAAAAAATCTTCGAAACAGTCAGCTTTACGAAAGGTCGTCTGTTTGAGGATATTGATATCATATATAAGATTTTTTTGAATGTGAAAAAGGTTCAAGTTGTCGGTGGGGCTTATTATTATTATCTTCAACGGAAAAACAGTATTACCCAAGCTGTTTTTAACAGAAAGCAACTCGTACTTTTGGATATAATGCAGGAAATGATGAGTTACATTGCTGTTCATGCGCCAAATTTATTGTCTGCTGCAATTAGAAGAAAAGTCTCTTCCGAGTTATGGCTGATTGCAAAAATTAATTCATGTCAAGATCGGGATAAGGATCTAGTTAAGCAACTTACAAAGAGCGTGAAAAAGGACGCGAAAATAGTGTCTCGGGATCGGCAGTCGTCCAGAAATGATAAAATCAAATTGATTTTGCTGAAATATTTCGGTCCTCGCGTATTTTCATTTGTCTATAACAGCGTAGGAACGGGGGCGAAATAATTTATCTACGCAAAACCGACAGGAGATGAATATGTTGAAAAGATTTTTTGGACAAATAAAGATATATGCCGTTGTTATGTTGTTTTATTTGTTCAGGGTATTCCCGATCAAGAAGAATAAAATTGTGATTTCCAATTTTGCGGGGAGGGGATACGGGAACGAAGGTAAACAATTGGTAGAAAATTTGCAAGCATTAAATAAAAATCTTGATATTGTTTGGCTTTGCACTAAAAAAGATGAAAAATTTCCAAAAGGTATCAGAGCAGTGAAATCCGTGTCGATTAAGTCAATATATGAGCAAGCAACGGCACGTGTTTGGATCGACAACAGGCGTAAAGATTTGGATGTTAGAAAAAGAAAAAAACAATATTACGTGCAGGTTTGGCATGGCAGTGGACCTTGTTTAAAATATATTGAAGCCGATGCGGCAGATATGATGACGAAACACTATGTTTTATCGGCGAAAAATGATTCAAAAATGGCTAATCTTATGACATCAGGATGTGAATGGCGGACAGGGCTGATTAAAAGATCTTATTGGTATTCAGGTGAAATCTTTCGGTGTGATTTTGATAAGGATTTTTCGAACGATGAGCAGGTTCAAAAGATTCGTCAAACTGTTTACAAATATTTCAATTTTGATCCAAACGGAAAGATAATTTTGTATGCTCCGACGTTCAGAAATAATTTTAATTTAGAATGCTATGATATTGATTACGAAAAGGTTTTACAGGAATTAAGTGATAAGTTTGGCGGCAAGTGGTATTTTATAATAAGGCTTCATCCAAACATTTCACATTTAAATGATAAAATTAAGTATTCTTCGCAGATCATTAATGGATCCCTGTATTCTGACGTAGAGGATTTGATAAGCTGTTCCGAGTATTTCATTACAGATTTTTCCGGGTGCATGTTCGACGCCTATAAATTGGGGGTGAAGGTAATTCTTTATGCTTCGGATTTCGAAAGCTATGTGAGTAGCGAGAGGAATTTGTATTTCGATCTCAAACAATTACCTGCCGAATTTACGGATTCAACTGATAAGTTGATTGGTGTCATGAAGGATTTCAATCTTGATGCTTATGAACAAAAGCGGAAAGAGTTGTTGGACTTGATTGGATATTACAAGCAAGGACCGATTGATTTGGCAAAAAGAATCAATGACGAGATATTAAAATCATAAAGCGAGGATTCATTATGAGCAGCCTTAAAAATAGTATTCAAGAAAGCATAAAAGTGCATCAGGCACTTTTAGAGAACAAAACTTTGTTGGACAATGTTTCCCAATTGGCTTTTGCGATCGTACAGTCTTACAAGAATCACGGAAAAGTTGTTTTATGCGGGAACGGTGGGTCGGCTTCCGATGCGCTGCACTTTGCAGGAGAATTGGTCGGTAGGTTTGAACGGGAGCGTTGCGCCCTGCCCGCCGTGGTTTTAAACGCTGATGTTGCAACAATGACGGCAATTTCAAACGATTATGGTTATTGTGATGTATTTGCCCGTCAGGTAGAGGGATTCGTGAATGAAAACGATGTGTTTATCGGGATTAGCACAAGCGGAAATTCGGAAAACATTTATGCCGCAGCAATCAAAGCGAAAGAGAAAGGCGCGCTTACCGCTGCATTTTTAGGGAAAGACGGTGGTAAGATTGCCGCAAACGTTGATCTGCCAATCGTAGTAGCTTACACACGAACGGCACGAATTCAGGAGGCGCATATCCTGTTGATCCATTCTTTGTGTGAAATTATTGAAAAAGAATTTTAAAACCACATGAATAAAGCAGTTTTTTTGGATCGCGACGGAACGATCAATTTTGATAAAGAGTATTTGTTCAGGAAGGAAGACTTTGAATGGTTACCCGGGGCGATAGAGGCTTTAAAATATTTTCAAGAGTGCGGGTATAAGTTGATTATAATTACCAATCAGTCAGGAATTGCCCGCGGATATTATACCGAAAAAGATTTTAATGAATTAAGTTTATGGATGAGCCGAGAGCTGAATAAGTACGGGATTACGATCGATAAGATTTATTTTTGTCCACACTATCCGCAAGGCAGTGTATCCGAATATGCGGTGGAATGCGAATGCAGAAAACCCAAAACATTGCTGTTTCAAAGAGCGGTAAAAGAGTTTGATCTTGATCTTGAAGAATGCGTCGCAATCGGGGACAGATTAAGAGACTGTGCTATCTGTTTCCAATCGAAGTGTCTGGGAATTTTAATCGGGACAAACGAATCGAAACAAACGATAAAAGCGGTGATGGAAGGTGAATTTCAAAATATAAGATACGCGGAAACCCTTCTTGATTGTGTAAAAATATTAAAATAAGAAAATTGAAAGAGGATTATTATGAGTTTATTTAAGGATAAAACCCTAATGATTACGGGTGGAACGGGTTCTTTTGGAAATGCCGTGTTAAACAGGTTTTTGCAAACGGATATCGGAGAGATTCGCATTTTTTCCAGAGACGAGAAGAAACAGGATGATATGCGTCATGAATTTCAGGCGCGGATGCCTGAGGTTGCAGATAAAATTAAATTTTATATCGGAGACGTGAGGAGTATCGATTCGATTCGGGCGGCGATGCACGGTGTTCATTATATCTTTCACGCCGCAGCATTAAAACAGGTTCCGTCTTGTGAGTTTTTTCCGATGGAAGCGGTAAAAACCAATGTAATCGGAACAGATAACGTACTTACAGCAGCAATTGAAGAAGGCGTCGATTGCGTAATTTGCTTGTCTACCGATAAAGCCGCTTATCCCGTAAACGCAATGGGGACCTCCAAGGCAATGGAAGAAAAAATTGCCGTTGCCAAGAGTCGCAATTCCGGTAAGACGAAAATCTGTTGTACGAGATACGGAAACGTTATGTGTTCAAGGGGGTCTGTTATTCCCCTTTGGATTGATCAGATATTGCAGGGGAATCCGATCACGATTACCGAACCGAGCATGACGAGATTTATTATGTCGTTGGATGAGGCCGTCGATCTTGTGCTTTTTGCTTTTGAGCATGGCGAAAACGGCGATATCCTTGTCAAAAAGGCGCCGGCATGTACGATTCAGATGCAAGCGGAAGCGGTATGCGAACTTTTTAACGGCGATAAGAACAAGATTAAAATAATCGGAATCAGACACGGAGAAAAAATGTATGAAACCTTATTAACGAATGAAGAGTGCGCGAGCGCGATTGATATGGGGGATTTTTATCGGGTTTCTGCTGATAAACGCGGTTTGAATTACGATAAATATTTTAATTTGGGAGATAAGGAGAGAAATACTTTAACGGAGTTTAACAGCAATAATACAAAATTACTGAGTTTGCAGGAAACAATTTCGAAAATATCGTCATTGGATTATGTTAAAGAGATGTTGAAGAAAAGCAAAAACTAAAACCATGAATTTACTGCGAAGTTATAAAAATCTGCCGAAACAATTTAAATCATCGTTCGTAATATTAATATCGAGTTTTATCACAAGCGCTATGAGTTTGTTGACTACTCCGATTTTTACTCGCCTGATGTCGGTAGAAGAGTACGGATTGGTAACGCAATACAATTCATGGCTTGGGATTATAACGGTAATTGCGACTTTTTCACTATCGGCCGGTGTTTTTCAGGTTGCGATGAGCGAATTCAGTGAAGATAGAGACAGATTCACGTTCTCTGCTCTCTGCCTTTCGAACTTTGTGACGATACTGCTTTTTGCATTTGTTTTTATTTTCTTGTTTACGTTTGTGGATTTGTTTCAGTTGCCCGTATCCCTAATCGTATTCATGTTTATATATCTTTTGTTTTATCCTGCTATGGATATGTGGCTTTCAAGACAAAGATACGAGTACAGTTATGTTAAAGTTGCCGTAATTTCGATTGGCTCTTCGTTAGTCAGTCAGATTATAGCGATCATTTTGGTTGTATGCGTAAAAGGACTGAATTTGGGGGTCGTAAAAGTATGGGCATCCGGTGTTGCCATGATTTTAACCTCAATCGGTCTCTATATATCAATCGCCGCCAAAGCGAAATTCAGACCTTCGTTCAAATACGTTAAATTTGCATTTGTCTTTAATGCACCGCTTTTGATTCACTACCTTGCCCAATATGCTTTGCGTTCGACCGACAAAATCATGATAACCCGTTTTTTAGGCGAGGGGGCAACGGGAATTTACGGGTTAGGTTCCACAGTCGCAAATATAGCGCTTTTAGCATGGACGGCATTGAGCGCGTCGATTACGCCGTATATCTATGACCACATGAAAGATAAGGATTACGGTAAAATAAATTCTGCCGTCGTAGGCGTAGAAATTTTCTTTGCGCTTTGCTGTGTATTCGTTTCTGTAATAGGACCTGAGATAATATATGTTTTAGGTTCGCAAAAGTACATGGAAGGAATCCAGCTGATTCCGCCAATCGCAGCATCTTGCCTTTTAACTGCCATTTACGGATTTTATTCGCTGATTGCTTTTTATTATCACAAAAGAATTTCGACTGCAATTATGACGATTATCGCAGCGGCAATTAACATCGTATTGAATTATTTTTTGATTCCGAAATTTGGTTACGTTGCAGCGGCTTATACCACAGAAATTGCATATCTCATTTATACGATTTTGCATTATTTTAACTATCGCTTGATCGTGAAAAAAGACAGAATCTACAAAGACGGCATCATTTTTTTGATCGCGGGAGCCGCAACGGGAATCTGTTTGATAATGGGATTTTTATACGATTATTGGTTTGTACGGTATGCTATAATTCTTGTAGGATTGATCTTGTGCATTATTTTCAGAAAAAAAATTATCAATTTCTTCAAATCGATCTTAAAAGGGAAAAATAGCAATGCCGTTGCGGAGAGTGCGACGAACATATCAAGCGAAGAGTCGGATGCATTAGAAGCGGAGAACGATTCTATAACTGAGACGATTGAAGAAACTGAAAAAGGAGATGATAATGATAGAGACTAAAAAGCAAATAATCGGATATACGACAGGCGTATACGATTTGTTTCATATCGGGCATTTAAACCTTTTAAAGAATGCAAAAGGAATGTGCGATAAACTCGTTGTTGGGGTAACGGTCGACGATTTAGTAACTTACAAGGGGAAACACGCCATGATCCCATTTGAAGACAGGATCGAAATTGTAAGAAGTTGTAAGTATGTCGACGCTGCTGTGCCGCAATATGACATGGATAAGCTTACGAGTTGCAAAAAACTTGGAGCTTCGATTTTATTCGTAGGCGATGATTGGTACGGCACGGAAAAGTGGAAAGAGTATGAAGAGAATTTCAAAAAAGCGGGAATACAGATTGTTTATTTCCCTTACACGAAAGGAATTTCTTCTACAAAAATAACGGAAGCATTAAACCATTTTCAAAAATAAAGGAGGTTCTTTATGATAGACAAAATTTATTGCATGAGTTCGTATTTGGCATTTAGGTACATTGAAGCCGATCATGTCGACTTTAAAGAGGGGTTGCATCACCAGAATTTTGTTCCTTGTTCCGACAAAGAAAAAATTTCGTGTAAGACCTCAGAAGATATTGACAAGAGTATTGATAAACAATTTGAAAAATTAAAGCTTGAAAATAAGAAACTCGGCATCATGCTATCCGGCGGAATGGATTCGGCAATATTAGCTTCTTATATGCGGGGATGTGACGCATATACGTTTAGGTTTATTGGGGGGGGATATCAACCTGATGAATTGAAAAGAGCTGAATACTATGCTAATTATTACGGTTTAAATTTACATTATGTCGATATATCTTGGGAAACAGTTGAGAAATATCTTAATGATGTGATGATTGCCAAAGCAGCTCCCGTTCATTCGATTGAGCCGCAGATCTTGCAGGCGGCGTTGCAAGCGAAGACGGACGGCGTAGATATGATGATTGTTGGCGAAAGCAGCGACTTAGTGTTTGGAGGGATGGATCAGCTGTTGTCGAAAGATTGGTCCTTTCAGGAATTCGCTAGCAGATACATTTTTACGAAGCCCGAAGACGTGCTGATGCAATCGGCTGATGTTCATTATTTATTTGAGCGGTACAGATTGCCAAATGATAAAATAGACTTCTTAAAGTTTATGGACGAAGTGTTTTCCATAGAAAGCTCGGGGAGTTATTTTAATGCATTTGGCGTTGCGCAAATGAACTATTATGATCCGTATGCTCGGTTGAAAATGACAGACCCGCTGGATCTAAACAGGGTTAGAAATGGGGAGCCGAAATATCTGATTCGGGAACTAATGGCAAAAAAATATCCCGAAATTCCTGTTCCAAACAAGGTGCCTATGCCGCGTCCCGTTGATTTCTATTTTAAAGATTGGAAGGGACCGGTCAGATCGGAATTTAAGCGCAATTTAGATATGTCTAAGTTTACGGGGAACCAGAAGTGGCAGATGTGGTGTTTGGAACGATTCTTAAACTTGATTGAGAATTAGCAAAAGATAATTTAAAAAGTGGAAAGGAATGAAGTTTAATAAATGTTTGCTATGTAAATAGTAAGCATTGTGCGTTGTTAATTATGAGTCCGCTATAAAAAATTCAAGGAAGCATTAATTTTGAGAATTCTCATTACTGGCGCAAAAGGATTTGTAGGACAAAATCTTACTGCTGCATTTAAGAACATACAATGTGGAAAAGATAAAACACATCCTGAAATTGCAATCGACGACATCTACGAATACGACATTGATACGCCCCAAAGTTGCCTTGAAATGTACTGTAAAAATGCTGATTTTGTTTTTCATCTTGCGGGCGTAAATCGTTCCAAAGACAGTTCAGAATTTATGCAGGGAAATTTCGGTTTTTCGTCTGTCTTGCTGAATACATTAAAAATCTGTAATAATCGATGTCCGATTATGCTGGCTTCATCCGTTCAAGCGACCTTGATTGGTCGTTACGCCGATGGCGAGTATGGCAAAAGCAAAAAAGCGGGCGAAAAATTGTTTTTTGAACATGCAAGTGAAACGGGATCAAAATTATTGGTCTATCGTTTTCCGAATTTATTCGGAAAATGGTGTCGACCTAATTATAATAGCGTTGTCGCAACCTTTTGTTATAATATTGCGAACGATTTGCCCATCACGGTAAACGATAGATCGACAGAGCTTGAATTGTTGTATATCGATGATCTTATCTCCGAAATGATTGGAGCATTAAGCGGAAAAGAACACCGATGCGACTATGATGGGTTATGCGTTTTGGATAATTCTCACGGGAAGTTTTGCCATGTTCCCGTAACTCACAGGAAAACATTAGGTGACATAGCGCACTTGCTTGAATTATTCCGAAATCAATCTCAGTCGTTGATTGTGTCGGAGATACCAAAAGGTTCTTTTGCTAAAAAACTTTATTCCACGTATCTTTCGTACTTACCCAAAGATAAGGTTGTGGTTTCATTGAAAACAAACGAAGATGTTCGTGGAAGTTTTACAGAACTTTTAAAAACGCAAAATTGCGGTCAGTTTTCGGTAAACGTTTCCAAACCGGGAATTACAAAAGGAGAGCATTGGCATAATTCCAAATGGGAATTTTTTATTGTAGTGTCCGGTCGCGCATTGATTCAGGAGAGAAAAATCGGTTCGGATGAAGTTTGGGAATTTGAAGTGAGTGGAGAGAGTTTGCAAGCGGTTCATATGTTACCCGGATATACTCATAATATAATCAATTTATCGGAAACAGAAAATTTAGTGACATTGATGTGGGCGAACGAATTATTTGATCCGAACAATCCCGACACATTTTATGAAAAGGTAGTAAAAGAATAACAATGGAAAAGATAATTGACTATTCGAATATTAAATTTAGAGGCGACGGTAAGCTTAAACTGTTAATTATTGTTGGTACCCGTCCCGAAATCATTCGTCTTTCCGAAGTGATTAAGAAGTGCCGGAAATACTTTGACTGCATATTGGCACATACGGGACAGAATTACGATTACAATTTGAACGGTATATTTTTTCGCGATTTAAATCTTGCCGATCCGGAAGCATATATGAACGCGGTAGGCGACGATTTGGGTGCTACGATAGGCAATATTATTGATTGCAGTTATAAACTCATGTCGCAAATTAAGCCGGATGCTTTACTTGTTCTGGGGGATACAAACAGTTGTCTCTCGGCGATTCCGGCGAAACGTCTTCATATTCCTATATTTCATATGGAAGCCGGTAATCGTTGCAAAGACGAATGTTTACCTGAGGAAACGAACCGCAGAGTCGTCGATATTATATCGGATGTTAACATGGCATATTCCGAGCATGCACGCCGTTATTTGCAGGAATGCGGTTTGCCTAAGGAGAGAACTTATGTTACCGGATCGCCCATGGCAGAAGTATTGCGTGCGAATTTGGAACAAATCGAGAGTTCCGACATTTTGGAGAGATTTAATTTATGTCCCCAAAAATATATCTTACTGTCTGCGCATCGTGAGGAAAATATCGATACGGAAAAGAATTTCGAAAGCCTTTTTACTGCGATCAATAAAATGGCAAACAAATATAATATGCCTATTTTGTACTCTTGCCATCCTCGCAGCAGAAAACGCTTAGAACAAAGCGGCTTTCAGCTCGATAAGAAGGTAATTCAACACGAACCTCTTGGATTTCATGATTACAACAAATTGCAAATGAATGCTTTTGTTGTGGTTTCCGACAGCGGTACGTTGCCCGAAGAGAGTTCGTTCTTTACTTCGTTAGGTAAACCTATTTCTGCGGTATGTATCAGAACTTCAACCGAGCGCCCCGAGGCGTTGGACAAAGCGTGTTTCGTACTTGCAGGTATTGATGAAAAATCATTGTTGCAAGCGGTCGATACTGCGGTTTCAATGAACGAAAACGGAGATTTAGGATTGCCTGTACCTGACTATGTAGAGGAAAACGTTTCAGATAAGGTTGTAAAACTAATTCAGTCGTATACGGGGATTGTAAATAAGATGGTTTGGCGAAAAGCATAAATGGCGTAACAATACTCGTGCATAAGAAATAAGATTTGAGCGTCTAAATAAAAACAACTTTCATAATTCCCCCTTTTTCGACATAGATATAAATATCTTTTGCCGAAAAAGGGGGAATTTTTCGTGTGGGACAAAATTGAAGAACGCGTAAAAGTATGCGGTGAATATATCGTTAAAACGGGTTGTACCGTGCGCATGTGTGCAACTGCGCTCGGCAGCAGTAAATCCACGGTCCATAAAGACGTAACGGAGAGGTTGTCGTCGCTCGATCCCGAATTATGGGAACAGGTCAAGAGCGTGTTGGAACTCAATTTAAAAGAAAGACACTTGCGCGGCGGCGATGCGACGAAACGCAAGTACGCCGAAAAAAAGCGCGACAGAGGGAACGAGACAATCTTTTCCTGATTTTCTACAAAATATCTCAATTCAGTTCTTGTCAATTTTTTGCGGGTGTGATATAATCAAAATTGGATTAAGTCACTCCTTTTCACGGTTGCGGAAGGGAGTGCGGAAACGGAACGGATACGATGGATAAATTATTGGGTATCGATGTAGGATCTACGACGGTAAAAGTGTGCGTGATCGACGGGGACGAAGTGCTCTATTCCTCTTACGAACGCCATTTTTCCCGTGTGAAAGAATGCGTGTTGGGCGAACTGGAAAAAGTTCGTCCTTTCGGCGCGCGTTATAAAGTTTGCGTGACGGGCTCTGCGGGATTGGGACTTGCGCAGCGCGGCAAGATTCCCTTCGTGCAGGAAGTGCAGTCCGCGTTCGGCGCGATCAAAAAATTCTATCCCGACGCGGATGCGGCCGTGGAATTGGGCGGCGAAGACGCCAAGATTATATTCGTGACCGGCGGGAGTGAACAGCGCATGAACGGAAGCTGTGCGGGCGGAACGGGCGCGTTTATCGATCAGATGGCGACGTTGCTCGACCTGTCGGTTGCGGAGATGGATAACTTGGCGCTCAATGCGGAAAAGGTGTATCCGATCGCGTCGCGATGCGGCGTCTTTGCGAAGTCCGACGTGCAACCTCTTCTGAATCAGGGCGCAAGCAAAGCGGATATTTCCGCTTCAATATTTCAGGCGGTGGTCGATCAGACGGTTTCGGGTCTCGCGCAGGGGCGCAGGATCAAGGGGAAGGTTCTCTTTCTCGGCGGACCGCTGTACTTTTTAAAAGCGTTGCGCAAGGCGTTTTGCACGACGCTGAAACTCGACGAAGCGCATGCGGTTTTTCCGGAGAACGCCCCGTGCTTTATGGCGATCGGCGCGGCGTTGTATGCCGAACATTCTGTTGCGGAAGATTTGGATGAAATCGCTTCCCGCATCCGCGCGGCGTCCGATTCCGACGATATCGCGGTGGGACAGCCTCTGTTCGCCGATCGGCAGGAATACGACGAGTTCGTCGCCCGTCACAAGCGCAGCGATTTGGAGTTCGAAGATATCCGGACTTATTGCGGCGACGCATATCTCGGCATCGATTCCGGTTCCACGACGACGAAGTTGATGCTGATCACGCCGGAGAATAAAATTCTATATTCCCATTATCAGTCGAATAACGGACAGCCGCTCGATATCGTTGCGGATAAGATCCGCGAAATTTATACGTTGCTCGGGGATCGCATCATCATTCGCGGCGCTTGCGTGACAGGTTACGGCGAGGATATGATGAAAGCGGCGCTGAAAATCGATTTCGGCGTTGTGGAGACGATGGCGCATTTCAAAGCCGCGTTGCATTTCAATCCGGAAGTCGATTTTATCATCGATATCGGCGGACAGGATATCAAGTGTTTCAAAGTCAAGAACCGCGCCGTGGATTCGATCATGCTCAACGAAGCGTGTTCTTCCGGTTGCGGATCGTTTATTCAGACGTTTGCGAAGGCGATGGGAATGGAAATCGACGAATTTTCCAGACTCGGCCTGTTTGCGAAACATCCCGTCGAACTCGGTTCGCGCTGTACGGTGTTCATGAACAGTTCGGTAAAACAGGCGCAGAAAGAGGGCGCGGGCATCGAGGATATTTCCGCGGGGCTTTCCTCGTCCATCGTAAAAAACGCAATTTATAAAGTGATTCGCGCGCGCACGCCGGAAGAACTCGGCGATCATATCGTGGTTCAGGGCGGGACTTTTTTAAACGACGCCGTTTTGCGTTCGTTTGAAAAGGAGACGGGCAAACAAGTCGTGCGACCCGCCATTGCGGGACTGATGGGCGCGTTCGGCGCGGCACTTTACGCAAAGGAAAACACGCGCGTCGAGAAACTGATCAGCAGTCTTGTGACCGAAGCGGAACTCAGGGCGTTCCGGTACACCTCTCAGTCGGTGAATTGCAAGGGTTGCACTTCCAAATGTAACGTGAATATCCTCACGTTTGCGGACGGGCGAAAATTTATTTCGGGCAACAAGTGCGAACGCGGCGCGGGGTTGCAGGTCCCGACCGACCGTCCCGATCTTTACGAATATAAATACAACAAATTGCTGTCCCTTCCGAAACAGGAAGCGGCGAAGCGCGGAAAAGTGGGATTGCCGTTGCAGCTTGTCATGTACGAACAGCTTCCGCTCTGGACGGGTTTTTTCGAAACCTGCGGATTTCAGGTCGTGCTTTCGGAAAAGAGTTCGCGGGAACTGTATTTCAAAGGTCAGCATACCGTTGCGAGCGATACCGCATGTTATCCGGCGAAGCTGATGCACGGGCATATCGAATCGTTGCTCGATAAAGGGGTAGATTTTATTTTCTATCCCTGCGAGAGCTACAATCTCGACGAACACGATTCGGTAAACCATTACAACTGTCCCGTCGTTGCGTATTATCCCGAACTTTTAAAAGCGAATAACGAACGGCTTACGAACGACAACCTGATCATGCCGTATATCGATCCGAACAACCTCAGGACGACGGCGAAGGCGTTAAAGCGGGCGCTGAAAAAGTACAGACTGTCGACCGCACTTATCATGCGGGGGCTGAGCGAGGGGTTGCGCCGCATGGAAGAATTTCATGCGGGAATCGTTCGGGAAGGGCGGCGGATCCTTGCGCGCGCGGAACGCGAAGGGAAGCGGGTGATCGTTCTTGCGGGCAGACCCTATCACGTCGATCCCGAAATCAATCACGGAATCGGGAAACTGCTGTGTTCTCTCGGGCTTGTCGTGCTGTCGGAAGACGCGGTATTCGAAGAAGCCAATCTGGTCAAAGTCAACGTGCTTAATCAGTGGACGTATCACGCGCGGCTTTACCGTGCGGCGGAGTACGTGACGACGCACCCGAATGCGAATTTGGTGCAGCTCGTTTCGTTCGGCTGCGGGATCGATGCCATCACGACCGACGAAGTGCGCGGGATTCTCGAAAGCCGCGGAAAACTTTATACGCAGATCAAAATCGACGAGATCAACAATCTCGGCGTCGTGAAAATCCGCCTGCGTTCTCTGTTGGCGGCGATCGAAGAACAGGACGGTAAATTATGACGGAACGGAGAGACTCGGCAAAACAGGTCGTCGATTTTACCGACGACTATCCTACGTTTACGGCGGACATGAAATCGGAATATACCATACTGGTGCCCGATATGTTGCCTTGGCATTTTGATCTACTGATTCATGCAATGCGGCAGGAGGGGTATCGCGTCGAAGTGCTTCATAACGAAGGGCGCGCCGTAATCGACGAGGGATTGAAACACGTGCATAACGACACGTGTTTTCCCGCGCTTTGCGTGATCGGGCAATATCTCGACGCGTTGAAGAGCGGAAAGTACGACGTAAACAAAACCGCGGTTTTGATTACCCAGACGGGCGGCGGCTGCCGCGCGAGCAATTATATTCCTCTGATCAGAAAGGCGTTGAAAGCGGATTTCCCCAACGTTCCCGTGCTTTCGCTGAATTTCGCGGGCTTGGAAAAAGGCAACGGACTTGCGCCCGATCTGAAATTTTTAATCAAGCTTGCCTATTCGATTTTTTACGGCGACGTAATTATGAGCTGTTTCAATCAGACGAAGCCGTATGAAATCACGGAAGGGGAGAGCGCGAAAGCCCGTATCCGGTGCGTGGAAGAGATGAAGCGCGCGTTGGATCACGGTAGCTATAAGAAGCTGAAACAAAACGTGCGTTATCTGCTCGATACGTTTGCCGGCGTTCCCGTAAAGCGGGAGAAAAAAGTAAAGGTCGGGATCGTAGGCGAGATTTACGTAAAGTATTCTCCGCTCGGCAATTCTCATCTCGAAGATTTCTTGCTTTCCGAAAATTGCGAACCGGTCGTTCCCGCGCTGATGGATTTCATTTTGTATTGCGTGATCAACAATGTAAACGACGCGAAGTTTTACGGGATCAATCGCAAGTCGGCGTTGCTTTTTAAAATCGCGTACAAATGGATATACGGAAAACAGAAGAGAGTGATCCGCTATATGAAAGCACACGGCAGATACGAGCCGATGCACGATTTCGAACACCTGCGCAGATGCGCCGATCGCGTGATCAACCAAGGCGTAAAGATGGGCGAGGGTTGGCTGATTCCCGCCGAAATGGCGGCGCTTGCCGAAACGGGCGCGGGGAATATCGTCTGCGCGCAGCCGTTCGGATGCCTGCCCAATCACATTGCGGGCAAGGGCGCGACGCGCGTCATCAAAGAACTGTATGCAAACGCAAACATTGTCCCCGTCGACTACGATCCTTCCGCGACGCGCGTGAATCAGGAGAACAGAATCAAACTGATGCTTGCAACGGCTCGGGAAAATCTGGACAAATTAGCGAAAAGCCCGTCGAATTGATTTTTATAAGAAAACATCAAGATCCCCGCGTTTATTTAACGCGGGGATCTTTACGGCAAATCCTTACATAATATTTTCAAGGGCGGGAAGGTAAGTGTCCGGCAAGCATTTCGTGAGGTGCGTAAGCACTTCGAGTTTCGAAAGCGCGAGCGAATAGTTTTGCTCCGCGATCAGCCGTACCGTTTCGGACATATAATAATCGATGCGGGAAATGTCGTTGTGCGGGATCCACACGTGAAGATGTTCTTTCTTGCTTTCCCAAGATTCCCGTACCGCTTTTGCGTCTTCGACGTTTGCGGTTTCCGCTTCCGTTTTGTCGATCAACGTTTCCAGTTCCGTTCCGAATTGCGTAAATTGCCGGTCGACGTAGATACCTTCGAATAACGCCAATCCCGCGAGGAGGGCAAGAGTGACGAAAATGCTGATCAGCGATTTTACCATACTTTTCCTCCCGGATATTCCACCGTAAAGGTTTGGAATTTTTCGTTTTTCACTTGCAGATAAATTTTACCCGTGCCGTCCGCGGTGAGGACCAAAACTTTTTTTATGTTTTTGATCCCTTTCTGCGCCAGCAGATCGTCGAAATACTCTCGTCCGAGTCCGAGAATGGCGAGATTTTTGGAGTCATAGTTGCCGTTGTCGATGATCACGAGCGGAAGAGAATTCTGCGTCTGCTCGTAATCCTGTTTCGGAAGCGCCGAAAACGTGCCGTTTGCTTCGTAGAGCGCGTAGTCGATGCTGTCAAGCGAGAAATATCCTGCCGAGCGCAGAGATTCGATCAGGTCGGACACGTCCAGATTGTTGCGTTTGAGTTGGTAGTCGTCGATTCCGTTTTTGTTGATCACGACGCTCGGCTTGCCGCTGATGAGCGATTTCAAGGGCTTGATTTTCAGATCGAGAAGGGTCATGATCTCGTGCAGAACGAAAATCGTGACGACCGCGACGATCCCGTACAGCAACGGAATGGAGACGTCTGCCATGGGAATACACGCAAGTTCGGCAATGAGCAGCGTGATGACAAGTTCGAACGGCTGCATTTCGCCGATCTGGCGTTTCCCCATCAGGCGCATGATCACGAGCAGGACGATAAAGATGATCGCCGTGCGAATCGTTACGAGTAACATATCACAAGTATCGATAATTTTTCCGAAACTATGTAATTTTCCTTGACATTTTCCGAAAAATACGATAGAATCAAAACAGAAGAGTAGCCAAGGCGCGTTAAGTGTTGCGAAACGGGACGTTGTTCGCAAACGAAAGGATAATCCCTGCGGTGCCGCGGCGCGTCCGCTTGTTTTACGCAATTTAAGCGTACTTTTTTGCGGACCTCTCAAATTACGGGAGGTTTTTTATTATGCCAGAAACTATCAAAACAACGAAGCAGATTCCGCTGTACAAACGTCTCTTACTGTCGCGGATCATTTGCGGAAAATCCGCGGCGCAACAGATTGCGTACATCGGCGTCATTACCGCGCTGTGTATCGTCGCCAATTTTATGACGGTCAAGTTGGCAACCGTGGAATTTTCGCTCACGATTTTCTTCTCCGTACTCGCGGGAATGCTGATCGGTCCTCCGCTCGGGTTCTGCGCGGCGTTTTTGGGGGACGGGATCGGGTTCCTCATAAACGGCGGCGGATTCATGTACTATTGGTGGGTTGCGCTTTCCTGTTCGACAATGGCGCTCATCTCGGGATTGGTGACGAATTTTATCAGTTTCCGTTCGGAGCGCGGCGCGTACATCAAGCTGACGCTGATATGCGCATTGACGCTCGCGATCTGTTCCGTAGGGATAAACAGCACGGGCATGTACTATTTGGGATTGAAGATTTACATGCCGCCCAACGTCGTAAAGGTTGTGGAATCGCAATTCGGCGGCAATCTCACGTTCGGGATATATCTGCTGATCCGTTTCTTTATCTTAGGGCAGATATTCAACAGTATCTTGAATTACGGGTTGCTCTTTGTCGCGCTTCCGACGCTGATTTCGATCAAACCCTTAAAGCTCGATTTCAATTAGCATACACCTCCTCACCTGGTCTCCCCGTTCCGTGTTCGGAAGGGGAGGCTATTTTTGTGCAATCCGATAAACGTGCAGATTCGTCGCTTAGAGATTCTCTTGAAAATTTCATGAATATAAATCGGTTGCGGTTGACTTTTTTCGGGCGCGGGTGTTATAATAAGAGTATCTATCATGAGGGGGAATGCGATGAATTCGCTTTTACTTACTCTTTCCGATCATCCTTTGTTCGGAATTTTGACGGCGCCCGACCGCGGCGGAATCAACGTCGGGTTCTATTTTTTCAAATTGCCCATCCACTATTACGCGCTTTGCATCATAACGGGCATGGTCGTCGCGGCGGTGCTTTCGGCGCTTATGATGAAACGCCGCAACATGTCGCCCGATCTCATTTATACGTTGTTTATTTTCTGCATTCCCACGGCGATCATCTGCGCGCGACTGTATTACTGTATCACAAAGCCCGTGCCGTTCGATCATTGGGTAAAGATATGGGAAGGCGGGCTTTCGGTCATCGGCGGCGTGATCGGCGGCGTTACGGCGGGGCTTGTCGTCTGCGTCGTCAAAAAGATCAACTTTTTCCGTGCGGCGGATTGCGTCGTCGTGACGATATTGTTTGCGCAGGCAATCGGCAGATTGGGGAATTATTTCAATCAGGAAGTTTTCGGCGCGGTCGTCACCGATCCCGCGCAGCAATGGCCCCCGTTTGCGGTATGGATCGAGGCGCGCGGCGAATGGCATTACGCGTTCTGTTTCTACGAGATGTTTTTCAATCTTATCGGGTTCGGTCTGCTCTATTGCGCGGCTTGGTTCTGGAACAAAAAACCGAACGGCGTGTTTACGTTCGCATATTTCCTGTGGTACGGGATGGTGCGTTCGGTCATGGAGCCGCTTCGCGACCCCTCGGACATTTTGAGCGGCGGCGGGATCCCCTGGTCGCTCGTCACGTCCATTCTTTACGTCCTGTTCGGGGCAGTCGGAATCGGCGTGTTGCTGTATCTGAATTACCGCAAAGAAGGTGCGATTTTCGGCAGTAAACGCGGAGACCCTTGCGGGATCACGGAATTTTTAAGCCCCGATCCGGACGAGAAACCTTATTTTTCGAAAATTAACGTGCTGGGCGCAAATTATCCGCCCAAGCCCTTGAAAGAGGGGGAGCGCGAGGCGGAGGAAGAACCGTCCGATCCCGCTGAAACGACAGAGGACAAAAAACCCGAACCGGACGAAAAGGACGGGACGGAATGAAAATGCGGAACCTTTCGTTGCTCACCGATCTGTACCAGCTTACGATGGGGCAGGGATATTTCAACGAGGGCAAGCACGAACAGCTTGCGGTGTTCGACGTCTTTTTCCGTCCGAACAAACTGATCACCTATTCGGTCGCGGCGGGCATGGAACAGGCGGCGGAATATCTCGAAAACCTCCGTTTCGGGGAAGAGGACATCGCTTATCTGCGATCGCTCGGCATTTTTTCGGCGCCCTTTCTTTCGTATCTGAAAGATCTGCGTTTTACGGGCGACGCGTATTCGGTGCGCGAAGGGGAAGTCGTGTTTCCCTACGAGCCGATTTTCACGGTAAAGGCGCCCATGATTCAGGCGCAGCTCGTCGAGACCGCGTTGCTTACGTTCATCAATCATCAGACGCTGATCGCCACAAAGGCGGCAAAGATCTGCGCGGCGGCGGGCGGCGGCGTGATGGAGTTCGGCTTGCGCCGCGCGCAGGGCGCGGACGCGGGAGTATTCGGCGCGCGGGCGGCAATAATCGGCGGTTGCACGGGAACTTCCAACGTGTATGCGGGGAAGTTATTCGACATTCCCGTTTCCGGTACGATGGCGCACAGCTGGGTCATGAATTTCCCAAGCGAGACGGAAGCGTTCCGCGCTTACGCGCGTTCGTTTCCGGATTCCTGTCTGCTTTTGGTCGATACCTACGATACGTTGCATAGCGGCGTTCCCAACGCGATCGCCGTGTTTCGGGAACTGCGCGAAGCGGGTCATGAACCGGTCGGGATTCGTCTCGATTCGGGCGATCTTGCCTATCTTTCCAAAGAAGCGCGCAGAATGCTCGACGAAGCGGGTTTCCCTTCCGCGAAGATCTGCGCTTCGGGCGACTTGGACGAATACTCCATTCGGTCGCTGAAACAGCAGGGCGCGAAAATCGATCTCTGGGGCGTGGGTACGAAACTGATCACGAGCGCCGACCTTCCTGCGCTCGGCGGAGTTTACAAATTGGCGGCGGTGTATGAAGGGGAGCGGGAGATTCCCAAGATCAAACTTTCGGACACGACGGAAAAGATCACGAATCCCGGCTTGAAAGAAGTTTACAGGATCTACGATAAAAAGACGGAGAAAGCGGTCGCCGATTATATCGTGCGGTCGGGCGAGACGATCGACGAAAGCGCGCCGCTCGAACTCGTGCACCCGACGGAGAACTGGAAGCGCAAGACGGTGAGCAATTTCACGGCGCGCAAACTGCGCGAAACGCTCGTCAAAGGCGGGAAGAGGGTGTCCCCTTCGCCGTCGCTTTCGGAAATTGCGGCGTACTTCAAAGCGGAATCCGCAAGATTTTGGGAAGAGTATAAGCGACAGGACGTGCCGCATATCTATAAAGTGGACTTGTCCCCCGCGCTCTTGTCTCTGAAACGGGAAATGACGGAGTCTTTCGGAAAGGGAGAGTAATCATGTTTGGGCTTTATACCGAAAAAGACGTGAAAAAACTCGTCCGTCGGCTCCGCGAGGAGTACGAGGAACTGTTTGCGCGCAGGAAAAACGCGGAAGAAGAACTGAAAGAGCGCAACCGCGTGTTGCAGGCGCGCGTTCTGGAACTCGAAGCGGAGCGCAGCAGCGTATCCGAAGCCATCGTCCATGCGGTTGCGGAAGGGGAGCGCATCAAGCGCGAATGCCGTTTCGCCGCCGACGGAGAGCGGCGGGAATTGCTGTTGCTTGCGGAAAAGTGCCGCCTGCTTTCGGAAAAACTGCTTGCCAAGTATCCCGATCGCGAAGACGTCTCCGCGTTTTCCGCGTTCGTCGAAAAACTGCACGCGACGCTGGGCGAAGACGAGCCGTCCGCCGAAGAGGACGGATTCAACATGGACGACGTGCTCAATCCCAAACAGCCGCTCGATCTGGGCAAGCTGTGCAAAGAATTGGATTTAATGGAGGAAGACGAATGATCGCTGCTCTTACCGGTACGTTGATCGTATGCGTTCTGCTGTTTATCGATCTGTTGACCAAGGCGTTGGCGCACGTCTATCTTTCCGGCGCGACGCCCGTGCGGTTTCTCGGGATCATCGGTTTGGACTTTCACATGAATTCCGGAATCGGCTTCGGGATCGCCGATAAAAATCCGGTTGCAATGGCGATCATCACGCCGCTCACCGTCGTCATGATCGTTGCGATCGCCGTCGCGTATTTTACGCTCGCCAAAAAGAACACGCCCGCGCGCGTCACGCTCGCCGTGATCGAAGCGGGGGCGATCGGCAATCTGATCGACCGCCTGTATTTCGGCGCGGTACGCGATTTCGTGTACGTCAAACTCATCTTGCCCGAATACATTTGCAACATTGCGGACATGTTTATCGTTCTCGGCGCGATCGCGCTCGTGTTCATCATTCTCTTTATCGGCAAAGACGCGGCGTTCCCGATCACGAAGAAATGGCGCGCCGAAGCCAAAGCCGCCGAGGCGGAGGAGTTGGAAGAAAAACGGAAGCGGCGGGAGAGGCGGAAAAAATGACGCGCGAAAGTTACGTTGCGGAGCGCGACGCGCGCGCCGACGTGTTTCTGAGCGAAAAGACGGGGCTTTCCCGTTCGGCGGTAAAAAAGCTTTCGGACGAAGGGCGGGTTGCCGTGAACGGAAAGCCGATCCGCGCGGGACAGACCGTCCGCGCGGGCGTGACGGTGACGGTGGAGGTCCCCGATCCCGTGCCGATTTCCGTAAAAGCGGAGGATATTCCGCTCGACATCGTGTACGAAGACGGCGACATTGCGGTTGTGAACAAAGCGCAGGGAATGACGGTTCATGCCGGCGCGGGGAATTACGAGGGGACGCTCGTCAACGCGCTGCTCTTCCGTCTCGGCGATCTGAGCGGGATCAACGGAGAGATCCGCCCGGGCATCGTACACAGGATCGACAAGGACACCTCGGGCTTGCTCGTAATCGCCAAAAACGACGCCGCGCATCTGTCGCTGTCGAAGCAGATCGCGGAAAAAAGCTGCCGCAGAGAATATCTCGCGCTCTTGGAGGGCGTGATCGACGGGGACGAAGGTCATATCGCGACGGAGATCGGAAGGGATCCGAAAGACCGGTTGCGGATGGCGGTGCTTCCCGCGGGCAAGGGGAAGCGCGCGGAAACCGATTGGTTTACGGAGAAACGTTTTCGGAACAACACGCTCGTGCGGTTTCGTTTGCAGACGGGGCGGACGCATCAGATCCGCGTGCATGCGAAATACATGGGGCATCCGGTCGTGGGCGATCCCGTGTACGGATACAAGAAACAGCGTTTTTCGCTGAACGGACAGCTCTTGCACGCGCACCGTCTCGAACTCACGCATCCCGCGACGGGGGAGAGAATGGCGTTTTCAGCGCCGTTGCCCGACTATTTCGAACGGGTGCTAAACCTCTTGGAAAGATCCGAATCGACGGGCGGTTGAACTGCCGCGCAGAAATTTTTTCCCTTTTATCGGTTGCATTTTAAAAATGCGCGTGGTATAATGCTGTTATAAATTTTATTTGTAAGGAGTCGTGTTATGGCAAAAAGACAGAGAACGGAGTCCGCGGCGCGCAACAGTTTTATCCGGGCGTGTTCGTTTATCGGGATTCTGATTTCGGCGGTGCTTTACGTGGTAAGCGGAATTCTCTCCTGGGTCGGCGGAAGTCTGGGCAGTATCGCAAGCTGGCTGAATCTGATCGCATCGATCGCCCTTCTCATCGGGGTTGCGTTTCCCGCTTGGGATTACGTCAAGTACAAGAAAAAGGTTTGGAGAATCGTTTACTGGGTCGCGCTTGCCGTGTACGTTTTCGGCGTTGTGTTCGGCGTGATCTCGATTTACAGATAATTTCGCTTTGCAGGAAAAAACGGCTCATACGAGCCGTTTTTTCTTTACAAAATTTCCGAAAATAATTATAATGAAAACGGCTCGGTTCCGCTTGTTTGCGCTTGGCGGGCAATTCGGGCGAAGAGGAGACTGTATGGCAAATCCCGTGATCGCGATCGTAGGTCGCCCCAACGTGGGGAAGAGTACCTTTTTCAATAAAGTAATCGGGCGGAAAATTTCGATTACGGAAAACCGCCCCGGCGTGACGCGCGACCGCATCACCGCGGATACGGAATGGCGGGGGCGTCCGTTTACGCTGATCGATACGGGCGGGATCGAACTGCGCAGCGAGGACACGATGTGGCGGCAGATCGCCGTGCAGGCGCAGGTCGCCGTCGACACCGCGGACGTGATCCTGTTTTTCACCGACGCGCGCGAAGGGCTTACTTCTTCCGATTACGACGTCGCCGAACTGCTGCGCAAGTGCGGCAAACCCGTCGTGCTCGTCGTAAATAAGGTGGACGATTATTCACCCGAAAAACTCTTCGAATTCTATTCGCTGGGTCTCGGCGAACCGTACGCCGTCTCCGCGGAACATTCGCGCGGGATCGGCGACGTTCTGGATCAGGCGTCCGAATTTTTCGAACGGCGGGAATCGGCGGTGGACGCGACGCTGAAAATCGCCGTCGTCGGGAAGCCGAACGCCGGAAAAAGCTCGCTCGTCAACCGACTGTTGGGACAGGAACGCACGATCGTAACGCCGATCGCGGGGACGACGCGCGACGCGGTGGATACCCGTTTCGAACGGGACGGCAAAGAATATACTCTCATCGACACCGCGGGGATCCGCAGAAAGCGTTCGGTGGAGGACGACGTGGAGTATTATTCCGTACTGCGCGCTTTCGACGCGGTGCGCCGCGCCGACGTGGCGTTGCTCGTGGTGGACGCGGGAGAGGGGCTGACCGAGCAGGACGTGAAGATCGCGGGATACGTACACGAACAGGGGAAACCGATCATAGTCGTAATGAATAAATGGGACACGATCGAAAAGGACACCTATACGGTGCAGAAGTTCGAAACCAAACTGAAAGAAGATCTCAAATTCATGGATTATTTCAAATCGGTTTACATTTCGGCAAAGACGGGGCAGCGGACGGAGAAACTGATCCCGCTCGCGGAAGAGGCGTACGCGCATGCGGGCTTCCGCGTGCCGACGGGCGAACTCAACGATCTTCTGATCGGCGCGATGCGCGTATCCGAGCCGCCCTCGTATAACGGCAGGCGCATGAAACTGTTCTATGCCTCTCAGGTCGCGGTGCGGCCGCCGCTGTTCGCGCTGGTCGTAAACGACGAAACGCTGTTGCACTTTTCCTATCAGCGGTACCTCGAAAACGTCATCCGAGGGGCGTACGATTTTTCCGGAACGCCCGTACGCATTCAGGTGCGCGGAAAAAAGGAGCAGTCATGAACACGATTTCTTTTTCGCAATTCTGGTATTGGATGATTCTGATGGCGGTCGTCTGTTACTTCGTCGGCTGTTTTAATTTCGCCGTGCTCATCGCGAAGTTCAAACACAAGGACGTGCATAAATTGGGCAGCGGCAATCCCGGGACGATGAACATGAGCCGCGAGTTCGGATTGAAGATCGGGCTGCTCAACTTCCTACTCGACGTGAGTAAGGGCGGCGTTCCCGCGCTGATCAGTTATTTCGTCTTCCGCGGATATTATTTTGCGGGAACGGAAGTCGTCGTCTCCGATTTCACCCGTTACTTTTGCGGCGTATTCGTCATCATCGGGCATATCTGGCCGGTAACGATGAAGTTCAAGGGCGGAAAGGGGATCGCCTCTACGCTCGGGTTGTTCTGGTTCTGTATCTCGTGTGAAAGACCTTGGTACGTCGCCGTCTGTTTCGTCGCGCTTCTGGGCGTGCTTGCTTACATCATCGTCACCGAATGGGGGTCGATGGGGTCTCTTCTGGGCGTGACCGGATTCAGTATCTGGCAGGGCGTGATCTTCTTTCTGCGTTATCGCGGGACGCTTGCAAACGGCTGGGTGATCGGGATTTTCATGCTGTTGCTTGCGCTGAACGCGCTCACCTGGTTTGCGCACCGTAAAAACCTCGTCCGACTGTACGCGGGGGAGGAACACCGCACCTCGGTGAAAAAACTCAAAAAGGGCAGACGCGGCACGCAGAATATGTGAGCCGATGCGACTCGATAGAAAAAAGGGCGGAAGATTTTCCGCCCTTTTGCGTTATATCAGCGTTTCGTATTCCGCGTACAGCCGTTCCGATTCCTCGTGCAATTTGCCGAGAGTTTCCGTAATTTGCCTTACGGCAACGTAATCCGCGGCCTGCGCGGCAAGGTCTTCGTTCAAGGCGATCTCTTCCGTCTCGATCGCTTCGAGCCTTGTCTCGATTTCTTTCACGCGCGCCTTTTTCCGCGCTTCGCGCGCGCGATCCTCTTTGGAGCGATAACCGTTCTCCCGCGGCTCCCGCGTATCGCCGCGCGTTTCCTTTTTCGCAGTCGCGGGCGGCGGCGCGTTTTTCCGCGCTTCCAAAAATTCGGCGTAACTGCCGCGGAAGTCGAACAGTTTTCCGTCTTCGATGCAGACGATGCGGTTCGCAAGCGCCTCGATAAACCGCCTGTCGTGCGAGACGAACAAAAGCGTGCCGTCGAATTCCGCGAGCGCTTTTTCAAGGGACTCCCGCGCGGGAAGATCGAGGTGGTTGGTCGGTTCGTCGAGAAACAGCACGTTCCCGCGCCGCGCTTCGAGCAGGGCGAGTTTTAGCTTTGCTTTCAAACCGCCCGAAAGTTCTTTTACTTTTTTTCCGACGTCCTCTTCGTCCAGCCCCGCTTGCGCAAGCAGTTTGCGCGCGTCCGTCTGGGAGAGGAGAACGTGCTTGCCCCAGAACGCGTCGAGCACCCGTTCCTCGGGGTCGAGGTCCGCGTTTTCCTGATCGAAATAGGCGATCCTGACAAATCTTCCGAATTTCACGGCGGGGTCGCGCGAGAGCAGATATTTTAAAAGCGTGCTCTTGCCCGTGCCGTTATCCCCCGTCAAAGCGCACCGTTCCCCGCGGTTGAGCGTGAATTCCACGTTTTCGAGCAAGGTTTTTCCGCCCGCTTTCAAGTCGAATTTTTCGGCGTACAGCACCCGTTCGTAGGGCGTTTCGTCGTAACCGAACGAGAATTTCGGCGGCGCGGGCGGGGGAATCGGCTTTTCGAGCACGTTCATGCGGTCAAGCCGCTTCACGCGGCTCTGCGCGCTTTTCGCGGTGGTCGCGCGCACGATATTGCGGGCGACGTAATCTTCGAGCCGTGCGATTTCTTCCTGCTGTTTTTCGTACTCCCGTTGCATGGCGAGAATACGTTCCGCTTTCAGCAGTTTGTATTTCGAATAATTTCCCGCGTAGGAATTGACCGTTTTGCGTTCGAGTTCGAGGGTGCGCGACGTGAGTCGGTCGAGAAAATACCGGTCGTGCGAGACGATGAGCAGAGCCCCGCGGTAGCCCGTAAGATAGTCTTCCAGCCAGAACAGCGTTTTCAGATCGAGGTGGTTGGTCGGCTCGTCGAGTACCAGCAGTTCGGGCTCTTCGAGCAGCAGACGGCAGAGTTGCAGGCGAGTTTTTTCTCCGCCGCTCATGGTGCCGATCCGTTGCTCGTAACCGTTCCGGAAGCCCATTCCGCCGAGTACCGTTCTGATGCGGACTTCGAAGTTGTAACTGTCGCGCGCGGCGATCCGTTTGTTGAGGCTTTCGCACCTCGCCGAAAGGATCCGCATGCCTTCCTCGTCCGCCGTTGCCATTTCCGTCTGCGTCTCGTGCAGTTTCCGAAGCAACTCTTCGTCTTCGCGAAACACTTCGCGCATCGCGCCGTAAACGGTGGAATCGCTTTCGAAGCCGCTGTTTTGTTCGAGGTATCCGAACGCCGCGCCGTTTTTACGGAAAATTTGTCCTTCGTCGGGGGAGAGCGTTCCGAGCAGAAGTTTGAGGATCGTCGTCTTGCCTTCGCCGTTTCCGCCTACGAATCCGATGCGTTCTTTTTCGTGCACGGCAAAGGAGACGCGCGAGCATACGGGCGCGTCAGTATAGCCGAATGTGACGTTTTCGAAATTTACGAGCATACTTTTCCTCGCGAAGAGCAAATTACGGATATGAAAAACAAATTGTTGAAGCAGGTGCGCGATATCGAACAGCGGCTGAAATATGCGGATCCCTCCGAAAGCGCGAAACTCACGCAGGAGCTGGTACGGCTCAAAGAGCAGTGGCTGGATCTTTGAACGGATCCGTCAGAAATCCCAAGCGGGGATAAAACTCTCTTCGGCGCAGTCCTTTTCCTGCGCGTAGATCGTCTTGAATCCGCAGGCGCGGGCATGATCGAGTACGCGCCCGTATTCCCGCGCGGTTACGCGTCGGTTCAGTTCGGGGTATCCGTCCGGATTTCCGAACGGCGTGTATTGGCGCATCAGCGAAATCGGCGCGTTTTCGGGCAGGACCTCTTTGAGAAAATCAAGCACCCGCAGAGAATCGCTCGTGCAGCCCGGCAAGACGAGATGTCTGACGACGATTCCCGTCAGCAGTTTTCCGTCCCCGTCGAACGCGACGGGTTTTCGCGCCATGTACTTGACCGCCTCGCTTGCGTATAAAAAGTAATCTTCCCGTCCCGTATAACGCAGGGAGAGCGCGGAAGAGTAAAATTTGAGGTCGGGCAGCCAGACGTCCACGAAAGGAGCGATCGATTCGAGCGCTTCTTTTTTTGCGTATCCGCTCGAATTGTAGACGACGGGAACGCGCGGGCGGTACAGGGCGAGCGCTTCCGCGATCAGGTCGGAGACGTGGTCGGGGGTCACGAGATTGATATTATCCGCGCCCGCGTCTTCCAACTTTCGGAAGATTTCCGCAAGCTCTTCCGGCGATACGGCTTTTCCGCGTTCCGCGCGGGAGAGTTCGTAGTTCTGGCAGAAAACGCACTTTAAAGAACAGCCCCCGAAGAAGACGGTGCCGCTTCCGTTTTTGTGCGATATCGGCGGTTCTTCATAGGGGTGGAGATAATATTTCGCGACCGTCAGTCCGCGCGTTCCGCATCTTCCCGCGAAGACCGTTCTGTCCGCTTTACAGCCGACGGGACAAAGGGTACATTGCATAAACGGATTATATCACGTTTGATCGGGAAAAGCAAGTCGATTCGCCGCCGCTTTCGGTTGACTTTTCCGCGCGGGTAAGCTATAATGGATCACGGAAAAGAGGAAATACGGAATGAGAAGATTTTTTACGAGCGAGAGCGTTACGGAAGGGCATCCCGACAAGGTGTGCGACCGGATCGCCGACGAGATTTTGGACGAACTTTTGCGCAAGAACCCGTGCGCGCGTTCGGCGGTGGAGTGCTGTGCGGCGTACAATACGCTGTTGATCATGGGAGAGGTTTCGGGCGCCGAAGCCGATTATGAAAAGATCGCCCGCAAGGTCATTCGGGAAATCGGTTACGACTTCGGGGATTTTGCATACGATCGCTGTAAGATTATTTCGCTCGTACACGGGCAGTCCGCGGACATCGCGCTGGGCGTGGACGCTTCGGCGGAACGGAAGGCGGGCGGCGGCGCGGACGACGAGATCGGCGCGGGCGATCAGGGGCTGATGTTCGGCTATGCCTGTCGGGAAACGGAGGAGTCGATGCCGCTTCCCATCAAGCTCGCGCACCGCTTGGCGGAGCGCCTTACCCACGTTCGGAAAGAGGGGATTCTGAGTTATCTCCGTCCCGACGGAAAGACGCAGGTCACGGTGGAATACGACGGAAAAACCCCCGTTCGGGTGGACGCGGTCGTCGTCTCTACGCAACACGACGAAGACGTTTCGCAGGAGACGATCGCAAGGGATATCCGCAGGCACGTGGTGGAAGCCGTCGTTCCCGAAGAACTGCTCGACGCGGAGACGAAATATTTCATCAATCCCACCGGAAAGTTCGTCATCGGCGGACCGGAAGGGGATTCCGGACTTACGGGCAGAAAAATCGTCGTCGACACTTACGGCGGGCGTTGCGCGCATGGCGGCGGTTCGTTTTCGGGAAAGGACCCCACGAAGGTGGACAGAAGCGCGACTTACATGGCGCGTTACATCTGCAAAAATATCGTCGCGGCGGGGCTTGCCGACGAAATAGAAATTCAGCTCGCGTACGCGATCGGGGTCGCGCATCCCGTGTCCGTGTTCGTCGATACGTTCGGGACGGGAAAGCTTCCCGACGACGAATTGGCGGCAGTGGTCGCAAAAGAGTTCGATCTCCGTCCGGCGGCGATCATTCGTTCGTTGCGCTTGCGCCGTCCGCTTTACGCGGGGACCGCGGCGTACGGGCATTTCGGAAGAGACGGTTTCCCGTGGGAGGAGACCGACCGCGCGGAATCGTTGAAAAAATATCTTAACGGAGTTTAAAATGAAAAAAGCAAGAGAAGGCGGCGACGTTAAAAAGAGCGGTATCCGCCGCAGCGTTGCGCGCGAGATCGCATACATAGCGCTCTCTGTTTCCCTGATCACCGTCTGCGCCTGGATTTCCTTTCCGGTCATGCAGGTGCCCATCACGTTGCAGACGCTCGCCGTCGCGCTCATCGGCGCGCTCATGGGCTGGAAACGCGGGCTGGCGGCGATCTTCGTCTACATTCTCATGGGGCTGATCGGGATTCCCGTATTCTCGCGGTTCAACTCCGGCGTCGGCGCGCTGTTCGGTCCCACGGGGGGATATATCTTCGGATTTCTCTTTCTGGCGCTCGTTCCCGCGCTGTGCAAATACATTCCGTTAAAGAATAAGTGGGGCAGAGCGGGGATATTTTTCGCCGCGAGCGTCGTGGGCGAAACGCTCTGTTATCTGTTCGGAACCGTCTGGTTTATTTTGATGTATCACTGCACGCTCGAATATGCGCTTGCCACATGCGTGGTTCCGTTCATTGTTCCCGATCTCGTGAAGTTCGTCGTTGCCGCGGCGCTTGCCGCGCGGTTGGAAAAATACGTGAAATAATGTAGAAAAAAGGCGCGGGTTTACAGTAATTCCCATGAGGAATTTTAGGCAAGCCGCAGGTTATAGAGAATTAGATATGGCATAGAGCTATACCTTTTCTATTGTATTTTAAGTATGGACGAACTTGGCTAATTGTAGTCTAGCGAGATATAAATACGTGCTATATAGCACGCAAAATTCAATCGGTTGCGCTCTTTTATTTTTCGTGATATAATGATTGTACGATAAACAGTAATTTAGCGGAGAACTTTGAAAATGCTAATAGAGAAACCATTTGTTTCTTCAAGAATAACTGTACGGAATTATCAAAAGTCAGACCTGCCATATCTTACCGCAATGTGGTTTGATAAGGAAAACGGCAAATATATGAGCGACCCGACGGTGGAATATGTTGATAGTGATTTTCAAAAAGCACTTGACAGTCTTGAAGATAGCCCAAACGGATATTATTTGACAGTTGTTTTAAACAGTTCTGATGAGATAATAGGTTCTGCTTGCATTTTCCCTGACGAAAAAAAGGAAATATTTGATATAGGATATTGTGTTCATAAGGGCTATTGGGGGAAAAGATTTGGGTCTGAACTATTGGCTTTAATTGTTGCTTTGATACGCAATAATGGTGGCATTGAGATAACTGCGGAAGTTGCGCAAGATAATATTGCATCAAATAGATTGCTTGCAAATAACGGCTTTAAGATAAAAAAGAAATCGCAATTTAAAAAATATAAAATGAATATCTGTTTTAATAGTTACATTTATACTTTTAGTTGCGCTAATCAAACTTGAATTAAATTTCAATTTATCTTTTAAATAGTGTGTAGTTAAAGGCTCTCGAACGAAATGTCCGAGAGCCTTTTGTCATCGCTTGAAAGTTCAACTCTTAAAAATTTAGTTTTTTCACTCCCTATGGGAACTACGTTCTGTCCCGCGTTTTTCTTTTTACGGTTTTCACCGTTTTTTCACGCGGATACGGCGCTAAGGCAGTTTCAAAGCGCGCGATTGTGTTTATAACTTTATTATACTGTCACAGCATAGTATTAACGTGGATTTAAAAGGAGCGGCATGTCGTATTTATTAAAGTATTTGAAAGCGAAAGACTGGATCTTCGCGATACTTAGCATCGGATTTATCGTCATGCAGGTGTGGCTGGAAATCAAACTTCCCGACTACACCCGCGAAATCACGCTGATCCTGCAAACGCAGTCGGGCGGCGTGGGGGAGATCTGGAAAAGCGGCGTCTGGATGCTCGCTTGCGCGTTGGGGTCGGTCGCCTGTTCCGTGATCACAAGTTGGTTTGTCGCGAAAATCGCTGCGGGTTTTTCCGCCCGCTTGCGCGACGAACTCTACTGCAAAGTGCAGTCTTTTTCCATGGAGGAGATCAACAAGTTCAGCACGGCGTCTCTCATCACCCGTTCTACGAACGACGTCCAGCAGGTGCAGATGTTCGTTGCGATCGGACTGCAAATGATCATCAAAGCGCCGATCACCGCGGTCTGGGCGATCAGCGTCATTTCGGGTAAGGAATGGCAGTGGTCGGTCGCGACGGCGGTTTGCGTCGCGGTCATGCTCGTCGGGATCCTTGCTATCATGCTGCTCGTTTACAAAAAGTTCCGCAAGATGCAGAAACTCACCGATCGGCTGAATCAGACCACGCGGGAAAATCTGACCGGTCTGCGCGTCATCCGCGCCTATAACGCCGAAGGGTTCCAAGAGGGCAAGTTCGCCGCCGTGAACGAGGAGTTCACCAAGACCAATCTCTTCACGGGCAGAACGATGGCGTTCATGAATCCCTTGATGTCCCTCGTCATGAACGGACTGAACGTTGCGATCTATTGGGTCGGCGCCGTGCTGATCAACGCGAACCCCGTGCAATTCGGCGTGCTGTTTTCGGACATGGTCGTATTCATGAGTTACGGCATGCTGGTCGTTTTTTCGTTTATGATGCTCGCCGCGATATTCATGTTCGCGCCGCGCGCGTTCGTCTCCGCGGGGCGTATCCGCGAAGTGCTGAAAACGGATTGCAGGATCGAAGACGGGAAGGGCGTGGGTGAAACCGAAGAGAAGGGCACGGTGGAATTCGAGAACGTATCCTTCCGTTATCCGGACGGCGGCGAAGACGTGTTGAGCGATATCAGCTTCCGCGCGGAAAGAGGGCAGACGGTGGCGCTGATCGGATCGACCGGTTGCGGAAAGAGTACCGTCGTCAACCTCGTGTCCAGATTTTACGATGCGACCGCCGGTCGCGTTTCGGTGGACGGTCACGACGTCAAAGACTACACGAAAGAAGAGCTGAACAGAAAGATCAGTTACGTCTCGCAGAAAGCGGTGCTGTTCAGCGGCAGTATCCGCGAGAATATCGACTTCGGGGACAACGGCGCGGACGAGGCTTCCGTCAAACGCGCGGTGGCGATCGCCCAGAGTACCGATTTCGTGGAAAAACAGGAAAACGCCTACGACGGGCGGGTCGCGCAGAACGGCGCGAACTTTTCGGGCGGGCAGAAACAGCGACTTTCGATCGCGCGCGCCGTGGCGAGGAACGCGGAAATCTACATTTTCGACGACACGTTCTCCGCGCTCGATTATTCCACCGACCGAAATTTGCGCAAGGCGTTGAAAGAAGAGGTGAAAGACGCGACCTGCCTCATCGTCGCCCAGCGGATCGGCACGATCAAAGACGCCGATCTGATCCTCGTATTGGATGGTGGAAAAGTCGTCGGCGCGGGCAAACACGAAGAATTGCTGAAAAATTGTCCGACGTATCTCGAAATCGCGAAGAGTCAGCTTTCAGAGGAGGAATTGGGAAATGCCTAAACCGACGCGCGGCGTGCCGCAGAAAGCAAAAGATACGAAAAAGGCGCTGCTCGATCTTGCGCATTACAGCAAAAAGTATTGGTGGATGATCGTTGTCGCCATGACCTGCGCCGTGGGTGCGACGGTGCTCGCGGTGCTGTCTCCCAATCAGACGGCGCGCCTTGCGGAGATCATCGAAGAGGGGATCAGGACGGTCGGCAAGATCGATATGTCCGCGTTCATGACGGTGATCTACACGCTGATCGGAATGCTTGCGGGGAACATGGTGCTGAACTATGCGCAGCACTTTATCATGACTTCCGTCGCCTGCGAGGTCACGCGAAGCATGCGGAAGGACATCAGCGAAAAAATCAACGTCATGCCGCTGTCGTACTTCGATTCGCACAGTTTCGGGGATACCCTCTCGCGTGTGACGAACGACGTGGACACCGTTTCTCAATCCTTTTCCAACAGTATCGGGACTTTCATCACGGCGGTTTCCACGCTGATCGGCTGTACGGTCATGATGTTCGTCACCAAGTGGATTCTTGCGTTTGCGACGATCGGCGCGACGCTGATCGGTTTTGCGATCATGGCGGCGATCATGGCGAAATCGCAAAAATATTTCATTGCCAGACAGCAGAGTCTCGCGCAGGTCAACGGACACGTGGAAGAGTATTTTGCGGGGCAGGCGGTAGTGCGCGCCTACAATGCGGAAGAGGATGCGCGCGAAGAGTTTCGCAGGCGGAACGAGGCGTTAAAGCGCAATACGTTCAAAGCGGAATTTCTGGGCGGGCTGATGCAGCCGCTCATGGGATTCATCGGGAATTTCGGCTATGTGGTCGTTGTGATCGTCGGCGCGGCGTTGGCGGCGGGCGGGAGTTTCGGCGTGACCTTTCCGATCATTCTATCTTTCATGATCTACGTCCGTCAGTTCTCGTCGCCCTTGGGGCAGATCGCGCAGAGCATGGCGAACCTGCAATCCGCCGCGGCGGCAAGCGAACGGGTTTTCGAATTCCTGCACGAAGAGGAACTTTCGGACGAGAGTGGAAAGACGATGCGGATCGAAAACGTAAAGGGTGACGTGGAATTCGACGGGGTCAGATTCGGATATTCCAAAGACAAGACGATCATTCACGGCTTCTCCGCAAAGGTCGCCGCGGGACAGAAAATCGCGATCGTCGGACCGACGGGCGCGGGAAAGACCACGATCGTGAATCTGCTCATGCGTTTTTACGAGTTGGACGGCGGCGAGATCAAAGTGGACGGCGTGCCGATTTCAAGCGTCACGCGAGAGAACGTTCACGATCTGTTCGGCATGGTGTTGCAGGACACTTGGCTCTTCGAAGGCACGTTGCGCGACAATCTCACCTACGGAAAACACGGTTTGTCGGATGCCGATTTGCTTCGCGTGTGCGAAGCGGCGGGGCTCGGGCATTTCGTGCGCACCCTTCCGTCGGGGCTGGATACCGTTCTGAACGATTCCGTCACCATCTCCGCGGGGCAGAAACAGCTCATCACCATTGCCCGCGCGATGGTGGAAAACGCGCCGATGCTGATTCTCGACGAGGCGACTTCCTCCGTCGATACGCGTACCGAAATTCAGATCCAGCGGGCGATGAACAAGCTGACCGAGGGGAGAACGAGTTTCGTGATCGCACATCGGCTTTCCACGATTCGGGACGCCGACATGATCCTGTACATGCAGGACGGCGACATTCGGGAAATGGGAACGCATACCGAGCTTCTTGCGAAAAACGGACTGTATGCGAAACTCTATAATTCTCAATTCGAGCAGGCGAGCTGAAAAGCATATTAAAAAACGCCACGACAAACCGTCGTGGCGTTTTGATATTCTTATTCGATCGAAACGGCGTCTTCCCGCCATTCGACAGCGCTTGCGAAAAAGGCGTTCAAACCCTTTACCGCTTCGGAATAGTCGTCTTTCCGGATCGTCTCGACCGCGGAATGCATGGCGAGTTGCGCGATGCCGAGATCGACGGAAGGGACGCTGACCTGTCCGAGGCTGATCGCGCCGAGGGTGCTTCCGCTGCGCATGTCGGAACGGTTATAGAACGTCTGGTGCCTGACGCCCGCCCGCGAGAACACGGTCTTGATCGCGGCGGCGGAGAGCGCGTTCGAGGTATACGCGCCGCCCGCATGACCCTTGATCACGATCCCGCCGCCCATCTTCGCGCGGTTCGTCGGGTCGCATTTTTCGGGGCGGTTGGGGTGAAGCGCGTGTGCGTTATCCATGGAGACGAGAAAGGAAGAGGAAATTGTGCGAAGATGCGCCTCTTCGTCGAGTCCGCGCGCCGCCGATATGCGCCGAAGCACGGAAGCGAGGAAATCTCCGCCTGCGCCGGAGCGGACGCGGCTGCCGATTTCTTCGCCGTCGAGGCATGCCGCGACGCAGATTCCGCCGTGTTCTTCTTCGGCGATCGCGCGCAGGGAGGCGTATACGCCGAGGAGGTTGTCGATGCGCGGCGCGGAAAGAAATTCTCCGTCGGCGCCGCTTTCGAACGGCGCTTCGTCGCACACGGCGAACAGATCGGCGGAGACGGGGTTCCCGACAAGCGCGGCAAAATCTTTCTTTTCGGTCGCGAGCAGGGGAAGCAGATCGGTCTGCGGATCGGGACGGAAGTTTTCGTTCGCTTCGCGGTTCATGTGAATGGCGAGAGAGGGGATCGTCACGCGGAACGCGCTCACGAAATTCTTCGCGCGAACGCCGCGTTCCGTCTCGTACACGGCGCGGCCGGCGATCTTTAACGGGCGGTCGAAAAAGGTGTAGTACAGGCCCCCGCCGTACGGCTCTACATTCAGCCTCGTAAATTCCGCGTCGGAAAGCGCGGCGTTTTCTTTCAGTTTAAAACAGGGCGAATCGGTGTGCGAAGCGACGATCTTGTACCCGCGTCCGTCTTTGCCGAGCGTAAACGCGATCAGCGCGCTTCCGTCGCGCGTCACGTAATATTTTCCGTTTTCGCGCAGGTTCCATTCGTCCTGCTCGGCAAGGGGGAGAAAACCCTTCTTTTTCAGGTATGCCGCCGCATTTTCCGTCGCCTGAAAGGCGGTGTAGGAATCTTTTAAAAATCCGATGAATTCTTTCACAGTTCGTTCCCGTTCCGTTTTTTTCTCAATTATAACGCATTTTCATAAAAAACGCAATCGCTTTTTTCGCGGCAAAGAAGAAAACAAATGCGCCGCGTTGCCCAAAATACGACGGATTTTACCCAAGAAAGAAGTCGCAAAAAGTCGATTCGACATTTTTGTACAAAAAACAATTATTTTTGTAAAAAAATCTTTGAATTTTGTACAAAAATGACTTTACAAATCCGAAACGCCGTTATATAATGCAATTACTTTTTTTGTTCGAGGTATCGGTTATGAAACGAATTTTGATTATGGAAGGCAACGCGGCGTTTGCGGGCGAGCTTTCCGATTGTTTTTCCGCCCACGGTTACGAGGTGTGCGGCGTGACGGACGACGGGGCGGAAGGGCTGAAACTTTTGGAGCAGTTCTCGCCGAACGTCGCCGTCATGAGCCTGTCGTTGAAGAATGCGGACGGGTTTACGGTAATGGAAACGGCGCGGCGCGAAGGCCGAAAGACGGACTTTATCGTGATGGGGAATTTTGCCGACGATAAGATCATCAACCGCGCGATCGCGCTGGGGGCGCGTTACTATCTCATGAAGCCCGTGTCGGCGGAGATCGTGGGCGAGCGGGTCGCGGAAGTGATGAGTCCCGACGTTGCGCCCGTGCGCGAAAAGTTCGAGCGCAGGAGAGCGGGTTCGCTTGACGAGCGGATCAGCAACATCTTTATCTCGATCGGAATTCCGCCGCATATCAAAGGGTATACATATCTGCGCGAGGGGATCAAGATGGCGGTAAACGACCCGCAGGTGATCAATAACGTCACGAAGGGGTTATATCCCGTGATCGGAGAAAAATACGCTTCGTCGGCGAGCAAGGTCGAGCGCGCGATCCGACACGCGATCGAAGTCGCCTGGAACCGCGGCAGAATCGACGCGGTGAACGCCATTTTCGGCGCGCGGGTATATATCGGCAGCGAAAAACCGACCAACAGCGAATTTATCGCGTTGGTTGCCGATAAGCTCATTTTGGAGAGCATGGTATAAGAATTCGAGCGGTCGTTTGAAAAAAGCGCGTCTGTCGGGACGCGCTTTTTCGCGTTCTTTCGCGATCCTTTTTACGCGGAATGAAAAAGTTGTGAAAAATTCGCTTTAATATCGTTGAAAAAAGCGCGTGGAAATGATATAATGTAATTTGAAATAATGTGTATTACTATCCTTTTTAAGGATTCGGAGGACGAATCGTGAACAGCTTAGGGCGCGGTGACGACAAAAAAGAAAAAAATAAGGCTTCCGTAATGACGCGGGAAACGGTCGGAATGACGATTTTGTTGTTCGGCGCGATCCTGTTTTTGATCGCGGTTACGGGACCGTACATATTCGGAGACCCCGGAACGGCGATCACGGCGTTCTTTCTGGGGCTTTTCGGGCTGTTTTTCTATCCGCTCGATCTGTTGTTCGTATACTTCGGATTCGTTCTCGTATCCGGCAAGAAACCGATCCCGGGGAAATGGCTGGCGCGGTTTGTTCTCGTCGCGCTGTCCGTGTTCCTCATTGTGCATCTGTCCACGGCCGAACGGTTTGCGTCGGAAGGGTACGGCGGGTACCTGAGCGGTTGCTGGTCCGCGGCGGGGACGCATGCGGGCGAAGGAACGGGCGGCGGCGTTCTGATGGGGTTGATCGTTTATCCCGTGCGCAAGCTGTTTCATGCCGCCGGCGCGTACGTCGTGTTTTCTCTGGTGCTGATTGCGGCGGTATTCTTCCTTTTAATGGGTACGCCGCTGAAAGGGCTGATCTTCCGCGCCCGCGCGCCCCGCGCGCAAAAGACGGAAGAAACGCGCCCGCCCGTCACGTTCGAAGATCTCAGCGCGCCCGCCTATCACGAAGCGGTGCCGGAGCCGTTGCCCGAAGAGCGGTACGTTCCGCAACGCGCACCCTCCGCCCGTCGCAGCGTTCAGGAAGAGAGCCGCGAAATTTTGTTTTCCTCCGATCCCGCAAGCAGTTATCGGAACAATCTGATTTTCAGCAGCGATTCGCAGTTCAACAATTCTCCGCGCAGAAGCAGCGTCACGCGTACGGCTCCGACCGTCTCCGAAACGGTGAGCGCGACTTCCGCAACGGGATACGGCGCGGCGGAGTCTTCCGCGCCTGCAAGCTATGCGGAGCGCTATTCCACGCAGGCGGAGACCGCGCGCCCCGCGATGCCGCGCAAAGTGGTTCCCGTGGAAAGGACTTTCCCCGCGCGGGAAGAAAATTATAACTATCCGCAAATGCCGACTTACCGCGCGCCCGACGCCGTGAAAGAGCCGGAGGACAAGCGTGATTTTTATGCGAAAGACGTGACGCGGGAACCCGCCGCCGAAGAAAATACGGTTGCTTCCGCATCCGATTCCCCTGCGGGCGAACCTATGGAATCGCTGCGTTTGCCGTATGCGGCGCAACTCACGGACACGCCCGCCGCGTCCGAATCGTCCGCGCCTGCCGCGCCGACGGAGAGCGATTCGGGACTGCGTTCTCCGCGGGAGATGTTCCGCAACGCGTTTTCCCGTTCCCCGCAGGAGGAAGAGCGTCCGCAACCCCGTTTCGGCTTCGGTTCCGCGGCGCAGGAGGAAAAAAGCGAGCCGGATCGCGGATTCGGGACTTCGGAAGTCGACGTGGGTAGCGACCGTGTCGAGCGCGCGTTCCGCGAACTCGACAGCGCGCGGGGATTCGGCGCGCCGAAACGGGAGGAACCCTCCGTCTGGCGCACGGACGACGCGCCGCGGGAGGTCGAACCGACGCGGGAAACGGAGGATCCCGTTTCCGTCCGCCGCGGATTTACCGAGCCCGAAGAGCCTGCGGAAGATTCCTTGCGCGGGCGTTCGGCGGCCGATTTGTTCGACGATGACGCGGACGCCGATTTCGACGACGCGGATTTCAGAAAGACGGACGAGCCGATCCCGCCGTCCCGTTCTTTCGAAGCGTTGCGCGAATCTCCCCGCCGCGGGAGTATGCAAAGCGCGCCGTCTCCGGTGCGCGAGATCTCGGACGAACCCGCGCCCGTTCCCGTCAAACACGTTTACAAAAAATACGTCTGTCCGAATCATAACCATTTCGAACAGTACAACGACACCGTTGCGGTTTCCACCGAAGAAATCGAACATAACTCCAACGTGATCGTCGAAACGCTGTCGGCATTCCATATCGAAGCGGAGGTCGTGAAAGTGACTTGCGGTTCCGCAGTCACGCGGTACGACATCGACATCCCCGGCAACGTGGCGGTGCGCAACGTCATTAAACGCGATGCGGAAATCGCGTTGCGGCTCCACGCGCGCGACGGCGTAAATATCTATTCTAACTCCGAAGTGGGCGCGATTTCGATCGAAGTTCCCAACTCCGTTCGCGCGACCGTCGGGCTTCGCGCCGTCATGCAGTCGGACGAATACGTGAACGGGAAGCCCAATTCTCTGATGTTTGCGATCGGGAAGGATGTAGAGGGGCGCAACGTTTGCGGCAATATCGTAAAAATGAAGCACCTTCTCGTTGCCGGTTCCACCGGTTCGGGCAAGAGCGTCTGTTTGAACGCGATGCTGATCAGTCTGATCTGCAAATACTCGCCCGAGGATCTGCGGTTGATTCTGATCGACCCGAAAAAAGTGGAGTTTGCGATTTTCGACGGGCTTCCGCATCTCATGATCAACGAGATCATCGCCGACGCGCAAAAAGCGGTTACCGCGCTCAACTGGGCGATCAAGGAAATGGAACGCCGTTACAGCCTGTTCGAACAGAAGACGCGCAGCGGCGCGAACGTGCATAATCTGGACGAGTACAACGCTCACCTCACGGAAGACGAAGAGAAACTTCCCAAAATCGTCATCGTGGTGGACGAGCTAGCTGATCTTATGTCGGTCGCCAAAAAGGACATCGAAGACCGGATTCAGCGGCTTGCGCAGAAGGCGCGCGCCGCGGGAATGCATCTCGTCATCGCGACGCAACGCCCGTCCGTTGACGTCATCACGGGCGTCATCAAAGGCAACCTTCCCACGCGGCTCGCATTCCGCGTCATTCAAGAAGTGGACAGTCGTACCATCCTCGACGAGTCGGGCGCGGAAAAACTGCTCGGCAACGGCGATATGCTCTACCGTTCGGAGGGCATGTTCAACTGTCTGCGCGTGCAGGGCGCGTTTATCAGTTCGCGCGAAGTGCAGGCCGTGATCGAGGACATCAAAGCGCACAACGAGGCATATTTCGACGAATCGGTTGCAGACTATATCAACAAGAACGATTCGCCCGCCGGCGGTTCCGACGAGGACGGCGAGGACGACGGCAAGGTAAATCCCCAATATATCAAGGCGTTGGCGATCGTCGTCAAGCTCGGCTCCGCTTCCATTTCGCTGATCCAGCGCAAGTGTTCGATCGGCTATAACCATGCGGGCAAGATCATCGAATGGATGGAGATGATGCATTACATTTCGCCGTTCGAGGGGAAAGCCAAACCGCGTACGGTTTTGCTTTCGAAAGAAGAATTTGAAAGTAAATTCGGGAAGTTGGATTGATGCTGAAAAAAGTATTCGGAATGATTTCGCTCGGTTGCGATAAAAACCGCGTCGACGGTGAGCGGCTTCTGGGCGAAGTCAAGCGCCGCGGCTGCGAGATCACGGACGACGTCGCGCAGGCGGAAGTGCTGATCGTGAATACCTGCGCGTTTTTAAACGCCGCGCGCGAAGAGTCGATCGAGGCCGTTCTGGAAGGAAACCGTTACCGCGGCGGGAAACTCGAAAAGATCGTCGTTACGGGCTGTCTGCCCGAAAAGTTTATCGGCGAACTCTTTCCCGCGCTCACGGAAGCGGACGTGTTTCTGGGGATCCGCGACGCGTCCGAACTCTTCCCCGCGCTCGAACGTTCGTATGCGGAAGGGCGGATCAACGCCGTCGGCACGGGAACGGAGGGTTGCGCGGCGCGCGTTCTTACGACTTCGCCGCATGTAAAATATCTGAAAATTGCGGACGGGTGTTTCAATCACTGCACGTACTGTCTGATCCCCAAGATCCGCGGAAAATACCGTTCCTATCCCATGGAGGAGCTTCTCGAAGAAGCGCGCTCGCTCGGCGAGACCGAAGAACTCGTCCTCGTTGCGCAGGATACGACCCGCTACGGCGAGGATTTCGGCGAAAATAAATTTGCGGAACTCATCGAAAAAATTTCCGAACTTGACAATATCTGTCATATTCGTCTGCTATACTGTTATCCGGAAGCTATCGACGAACGGTTGATTTCGGAGATCAAAAACAATCCCAAAGTGATCAAGTATCTCGATATTCCCTTGCAGCACTCCGAAAACAGGATCTTAAAGCTGATGGGAAGAAGGGGCGGGAAAGAGGAATACCTCGCGCTCTTTGCGCGGTTGCGGCGGGAAATTCCGGAAATCGCGATCCGAACCACCTTTATTGCGGGATTCCCTACGGAGACGGAAGAGGAACACGCCGCGATGCTCGCGTTTTTGGACGCGGCGCAGTTCGAGAACTGCGGATTCTTCGCCTATTCCCGCGAACCGGACACGCCTGCTTATAAATTGCCGGGACAGATTCCCGCCCGCGTAAAGCAGAAACGCGTAAAGGCGCTCTATCGCAAACAGGCGGAAATTTCCCGCGGGAATCTGAAAAAATATCAAGGCAAAACGCTTTCCGTCGTCTGCGACGGCGTGGATTTCGAACGGGGTTGTTTTACGGGAAGGGCATATTTTCAGGCGCCCGAAATCGACGGTTCGGTCTATTTTACCGCATCGCATGCGGAGACGGGAAAACGGTATCGGGTGATCGTCGATCGCACGGATTCGTATGATCTGTACGGTACGGTTCAGGAGGAGGATTGATTATGAATTTACCTAACAAAATTACATTGACGCGGATCTTTATGATTCCCGTGTTCGTCGCGGTGTTCTACTGTGGTGTTCTCTCGCCGTGGTGTTATTTAGCGTCTGCGGTCGTGTTTTTGCTTGCCGCGCTGACCGACGCGCTGGACGGTCATATCGCGCGTTCGCGCAATCTCGTGACCAATCTCGGAAAATTTCTCGATCCGATCGCCGATAAAGTTCTGGTTTCCACGGCGCTTATCGTATTGCTTACGGTACCCGTTGCCTTTACCGTATCGCCGTTTGCGGGTTGCGGAACGATCGTCGCGGGGATCTGCGTCGCGCTGATTCTTGCGCGGGAATTGATCGTAAGCGGATTCCGCATGATCGCGTCGGGCAGGAATTTGGTGCTCGCGGCGGATAAACTCGGAAAGATCAAAACGACGTTTCAGGATATTGCGATCGCGTTTTTGCTCGTTTCAATGACGTTTTTGATTTTAAGCGGCGGACAAACCGATCATAATATGTATGTTGCGGGGCTGATCATCGACTATATCGGGCTTGCCTGCTTCGTCGTATGCACGTTGCTTACGGTGATATCGGGCGCGAACTATATCATTCGGAACCGTCAGGTTTTGAAAGACGGGGAGCGCGCATGAAGTTTGCCGGAATCGTATTGAGAAACGTGCACAGTCCGATCTCTTCCGTCGAATACGGCAAGCCGTTCGACGCGTTGCTTTCGGGCGGTGTCGTGTTGGAGGAGATCTTGATGCTCTCTTACGACGCGCCGTCCGCGATTTCCGCGGCGTGCGCCCGTCTGAATACGGAGTACGAGGGCGTGTTTCTGATCTGCGATAAGGTGCTTTCCCAAACGGCGAAAAAAATTGTGTCCGCACTGACGGGCAGACGGTTTTCGGACGAATATCATCTCGAAGGCGAGGGGTGTTTCTTTGCCGTGCTTCCCGACGGGGAGACGGGCGCGGATATCGTCCGTCGGCAGACGATCGCGCTTGTGGACGGGAGAAGGAAAAACTCTTATTCCCGCGTCGTGATCGGCGCGGTTTCGCCTCCTTCCGCGAAACTCAATGCCGCGCTCAAACGCGCGTTTGCGGCGGCGGGCGGCAAGCTCGATCTGAATATCAGCGAAAAATACGGTTGCGCGCGCATCGAGATCGTGTATGACGCTTCGACGCCGAAGATGGTCGCGGACGAGGTCGTGCGGATCCTTGCAACCGAATTGGAAGGGTATCTCTATACCCTCGAAGACGTGTCTCTTGCCCGACGGCTGTGCGAAGCTTTGAAATTGCACCGCCTGCGGATTTCGACGGCGGAGTCGTTTACGGGCGGCGGGATCGGCAGGGCGATCGTTCGCGTGCCGGGCGCCAGCGAGGTGTTTTTCGAGGGGATCAACGCGTACGATAACCGATCCAAACAGGAACGGCTCGGCGTATCCGAGCTGACGATCATGCAAAAAGGCGCGGTTTCCGACGAAACCGCTTACGAGATGGCGGCGGGGCTCATTTCTGGCGGGAATTGCGACGTCGCGATCGCGACGACGGGGATCGCCGGTCCGAAAGCGGACGGAACCGACAAGCCCGTGGGGCTGTGTTACATTGCCGTCGGCACGAAAGAGAGGGTGCGGGTATTCCGTTTCCGCCTTTCGGGCGACCGCGAAACGATCACCGAAACTGCGGTGAATCTTGCGCTGTTCCATGCGCTGCAAGAGATAAAATAAATTCGGCGGGTCCGCCGTATCCGGCGGAATCCGAATTGAACGGGTAAAAAATTAAGGAGCAATACATAATGAACGAAGAAAAACTCAAAGCATTGGACGCGGTGTTGGCGCAAATCGAAAAGTCGTACGGCAAAGGCGCGATCATGAAGCTCGGACAGAACGCGGGAAACACGGATATCGAAGTGATCCCCACGGGCTGTCTCGCGCTCGATCTTGCGCTCGGGATCGGCGGACTTCCCCGCGGCAGAATGGTGGAAATTTACGGCCCCGAATCTTCCGGTAAAACGACCGTCGCGCTTCATGCCGTCGCGCAGGCGCAGAAACTCGGCGGAATCGCCGCGTTTGTCGACGCGGAACACGCGCTCGATCCCGTATACGCCAAAAAACTCGGCGTCGATCTCGACGAACTCTACGTCTCCCAACCCGATACGGGCGAACAGGCGCTCGATATCGTGGATTCGCTCGTTCGCTCTTCCGCGGTCGACATCATCGTCGTCGACTCGGTTGCGGCGCTTACGCCCAAAGCGGAAATCGAAGGGGATATGGGGGATTCGCACGTCGGCTTGCAGGCGCGGCTCATGAGTCAGGCGTTGCGCAAACTCACGGCGATCGTGAACAAGAGCAAAACATGCGTCGTGTTTATCAACCAGCTTCGCGAAAAAGTGGGCGTCATGTTCGGCAATCCCGAAGTGACCCCCGGCGGAAAGGCGCTCAAATTCTACGCTTCCGTCCGGATCGACGTGCGCAAGACGGATATCTTAAAGGATTCCGAAGGGGCGGCGGGCAACCGCACCCGCGCGAAAGTCGTAAAAAACAAACTTGCGCCTCCCTTCCGTCAGGCGGAATTCGACATTATGTACGGCGAGGGCGTTTCGCAGGAGGGTTGCGTGATCGATCTGGGGATTCAGTACGACGTCATTAAAAAGAGCGGCGCATGGTTCAGCTATAACGACAACAAGGTCGCGAACGGCAGAGAAAAGATGCGTCAGTTCTTGAAGGATAACCCCGAACTCGCCAAGGAAATGGAAGAAAAGATCCGCGCCGCCGCAAAGGGCAGTCCGGTAGACGAAGTCGCGGGCGGAGAAGAATAAGATCAAGCGGTTTTCTTGTGCGCCTGCGGGCGCATGAAAATCGACGGACGCCTGACGTTTTGAGCGCGTCGTAACAAAATCGGTTTCTAAGGAATCGCGCGAAAAGGCGGGGTTCGGGAAATCGGTTGCACGGTTGCAAAAGAGCGGACCTTTACCGTTCCGATCGGGAGGAAACACATTTGAAACACGGTTTTGTAAAAGTTGCGGCGGTAAGCCCCGAACTGCGGGTTGCCGATCCCGCGTTCAACGCTGAAAAAATAATCCAAGCGATCCGCGATCAGGCGGAGGCGGGGACGGAAATTCTCGTGTTTCCCGAACTGTCTCTTTGCGGATACACCTGCGGCGATCTGCTGTTGCAAAAGACGTTGCTCGACGGTTGTCTCGACGCGCTCAAACGGGTTTCCGAAGCGACGGAAGGCAAAAAAATGCTGGTCTTCGTAGGGCTTCCGTTCGAAGCGCGGGACGGGAAACTTTACAACTGCGCCGCGACGGTTGCGGACGGAAAAACGGAGGCGTTGATCCCGAAATCGTACCTTCCGAATTACGGGGAGTTTTACGAAAAGCGCTATTTCGAGCCTGCGCCGGAGAGCGGGCGGTACCTTTCCCTGTTCGGGAAGGACGACGTATATTTCGGCGCCGATATGATTTTCGAAGACGGGAGCGGCGCGGCGGTTGCCTGCGAGATCTGCGAAGATCTTTGGGCGCCGAATTCGCCTTCTTTAAGCGGTTCTGCCGCTCGGGCGAATATCGTCGTCAATTTATCCGCATCGAACGAAACGGTCGGGAAGCGGGAATACCGCCATGCACTGATCGCCGCGCATTCGGGAAAGAACCTGTGCGCATACGTCTATTGCAATGCGGGTGCGGGGGAAAGCACCTCGGATTGCGTTTTCGCGGGCAATCATATTATTTATGAAAACGGAACGCTGCTTGCGGAGGCAAAGCCTTTTTCGGGGGAAGCTTGCGCGGCGGAGATCGACGTCGGATTTTTGCGGCACGAACGCCGCAGGATCGGTACCTTTCACGAAGAAGGAGACGGGCTTTCGAAACGGGTTTCGTTTGTCGGCGGAAAAGAGCTGAGTCTGCGCAAAATTTCCCGCACGCCTTTTGTGCCGGAATCGGAAGCGGAGCGTTCCGCGCGTAGCGAACTCATATTGTCCATGCAGGCGCACGCGCTTGCAAAACGGCTGGAACATACCAAGTCGAAAACGGCGGTGATCGGCGTTTCGGGCGGGCTGGATTCCACGCTCGCACTGCTCGTTACGGCGCGCGCGTTCGATCTGACGGGGAGAAAGCGCGAAGATATTCTCGCCGTTACCATGCCCGGATTCGGTACGACGTTAAAGACCAAGAATAATTCGCTGTCCCTCATGCAGGCAATCGGCGCGACCGTCGAAACGGTGAACATTACCCAGACCGTGTCAAAACATTTTAGGGATATCGGACACGATCCCGCCGTTTTAGACGCGACGTACGAAAACGCGCAGGCGCGTTACCGTACGATGGTTCTGATGGATCTCGCCAATCAGACGAACGGGCTTGTGATCGGCACCGGCGATTTAAGCGAACTCGCGCTCGGCTGGTGCACTTACAACGGCGACCAGATGAGCATGTACGGGGTGAACGCCTCCGTTCCCAAGACGCTGGTAAAACACCTTGTTCGCTATGAGGGGAAACGCTTGGGCGGCAGAATGGAAATCGTGTTGAAGAGCGTGCTTTCCACCGAGATTTCGCCCGAACTGCTTCCGCCCGACGCGGAGGGGAATATCGCGCAGAAGACGGAAGATCTCGTCGGACCGTACGAATTGCACGATTTCTTTTTGCACCGCATGCTGCGTTGCGGCGACGGTCCGAAGAAAATATACGATCTGGCGCGCTATGCGTTCGGCGACGCGTACGACGGCGCGACGGTAAAGAAATGGCTCGTCAACTTTTACAGGCGGTTTTTCACCCAGCAGTTCAAGCGCAACTGCATGCCCGACGGCGTGAAGATCGGTTCGGTTTCGCTTTCCCCGCGCGGGGACTGGCGCATGCCTTCCGACGCTTCTGCCGCGCTCTGGCTGCGGGAAGCGGAAAATTTATAAAAACCGAGGCGGGGGGATGTTATGAGTTTCGCAAAAGATTTTGCATGGGGCGTTGCGACGGCGGCTTATCAGATTGAGGGCGGCGCGTACGCGGGCGACAAAGGTCTGAACGTGTGGGACGTCGGTTCCGCGACGAAAGGACGGATCTTCGAGGGACACACGGGGGATACCGCGTGCGACCATTACCGCCGTTTCCGCGAAGACGTCGCGTTGATGAAAAAGTTCGGGATCAAACATTACCGTCTTTCCGTCAACTGGGCGCGGCTGATCCCCGCAGGGACGGGCAAGGTCAGCGAAGAGGGGAAGCGGTTCTATCTTGCTTTGCTCGACGAGATGAAGCGGGCGGGCATCAAGCCGTGGATCACGCTGTTCCATTGGGATTACCCTTATGCGCTCTATCTCAAAGGCGGCTGGCTGAATGGCGACAGCCCCGCGTGGTTCGAAGAATATGCGGCGGTTTGCGCGGAGCTTTTCGGCGGCTATACCGATCGGATCATTCTGATTAACGAACCGCAGTGCTTCATAGGGCTCGGACATTATTCGGGCGTACACGCGCCGTTTTTGAAACTGCCGGCAAGCGAGGCGATGCGGGCGGCGCACAACGTGCTTCTTGCATGCGGGCGGGCGGAACGGCGGGTTCGCGCGATCTGCGGAGACTCCGTAAAAATCGGGACGGCGCAGGCGTATTGGCCCGCGATTCCGTTGCGGGAAGAGGATTACGAACTTGCCGAACGGGAGACGTTCGCCTGCCGTGAGGATTTCGGCTCGGCGGCGATCTGGCTCGATACGGCGCTGTCGGGAAAATATCCCGAAGATTATGCCGCATGGCAAAAACGGGAGGGATTTACCTATCCCGCTTCGGATATGGAAATCATTCGTTGCCGATACGATTTCTGCGGACTGAACACTTATTCGGGGAATTATGTTACGGCGGGGGATGGGAAAACGGACTTTCTCACGCCGAAGCCCTCTGTGCCCAAGACGGACATGCGTTGGAACGTCTATCCCGACAGTATGTACTACGGCGCTAAATTCATCTTCGACAGATACCGTCTCCCCGTGGTATATACGGAAAACGGCGTCGCGCTCACGGAATGGAAAACGGCGGAAGGGGAAATTCCGGACGACATGCGCATCGATTACACGAAGCGGTATTTGCGTTCGTTGCACCGTGCCGCGCAGGAAATTACGGTAGAGGGGTATTTCCACTGGTCGTTTATCGATAATTTCGAATGGGCGGAGGGGTTCTCCAAAAAATTCGGTTTAATCTACTGCGATCCCGAAACGGGCGAGCGGATTCCCAAAAAAAGCGCTTTCTGGTACCAAAAAGTAATCGAGAGCAACGGGGAAGAAATTTTCAAATAGAATAAAATCGCGCGCGGAGATTATGCCGATCCCCGCGCGATTTTTTTGTGAGACGCGCGAGATGCGCGCTTCTGCCGATTTGCCGCGGTGCGCTTTGCAGCGTTCCTTAAAAAAACGCGTAAAAAAAGGTCGAATCGCTCCGAATTGTCGAGCAATCTTCCGTTATCCTCTTGACAAAAGGTTCGGTTTCATGTATAATTTTTAAGACAGGATTTAGATCGGTCGTTTCAAACGCCGGTCTTGCAAATTTGTCGGTAAATCAAAACAAGGAGGCTGTAAATATGTCGTATCTCAACAGCCTGCTCCTTGCCGTACCCACTTCGCTTGCGATCGCGTTTTTCGTCGTGTTGCCCGTCGCCGGGCTTGCGATCGGCGGTCTTGCGACGTGGATAATTCTGAAAAAAGTTTCCAAAAAGCAGTCGGCAAACAAACTCGACGAAACGTCGAAACGCGTCGAAGAAATGCTCAAAAACGCGGAAGCGCAGAGCAAACAACTCAGAAAGGAAGCGATCTTAGAAGCCAAGGAACAGGAAATCAAGCGCAGAAACGAATTCGATCAGGAGATGAAGGAGAAGCGCGCCGAACAGCAGCGCATCGAATCCCGTTTGAATAAGCAAGAGGACGCGCTCGAACGCAAGGAATCGGAATTGAACAAGAAGTCCGAAGTCCTTGACCAGCAAAGGGACAACCTTTCGAGGAAGCTCGAAGAGGTCGCCAAGAAACAGGAGCAGGTTTCCCGCCAGCACGAACTCATGGTTGCGGAACTCGAAAAGGTTGCGCAACTCACCAAGGACGAGGCGAAGAAACTCCTTACGGAAGAAATTCTCGACGAGACCCGTCACGATTGCGCGTTGCAGGTCCGTAATCTCGAACAGCAGGCGAAAGACGAATGCGATCTCAATGCGAAAAATATCATTTCGCTTGCGATTCAGCGTTGCGCCGCCGATCACGCTTCGGAGTCGACCGTATCGGTCGTACCGCTTCCGAACGACGACATGAAGGCGCGCATTATCGGGCGCGAAGGGCGCAATATCCGCGCGATCGAGAACGCGACGGGCATCGAGCTGATCATCGACGATACGCCCGAGGTGGTAATTCTTTCGGGGTTCGACCCCGTACGCCGCGAAGTCGCCCGTCTTACGCTCGAACGGCTCATTCAGGACGGCAGAATCCATCCCGCCCGCATCGAAGAGACGGTCGAGAAGGTGACGAAAGAACTCGATCAGCAGATCAAAGCTGCGGGCGAGAACGCGATGTTCGAAGTCGGCATCTTCGGATTGCATCCCGAACTGATCAAGCTGATCGGTCGCTTGAAGTTCCGTACGAGTTACGGGCAGAACGTGTACCGCCATTCGATCGAAGTCGCGCAGCTTGCGGGACTTATGGCACAGGAGCTGGGGCTTGACGTAAATTTCGCCAAGCGCGCGGGCTTGTTGCACGATATCGGGAAAGCGGTCGATCACGAGCAGGAAGGCACGCACATTCAGCTCGGCGCCGATATTGCGAAGAAATACAAGGAAAACGCGATGATCGTAAACGCGATCATGGCGCACCACGGCGACGTGGAACCCAAGACGATCGAAGCCGTGCTCGTCGCGGCGGCGGATGCGATTTCGGGCGCCCGTCCCGGCGCGAGAAGAGAGACCGGCTCGAATTACGTCAAGCGTCTCGAAAAATTGGAAGAGATCTCTTCGAGTTTCGCGGGCGTGGAAAAGAGCTATGCGATTCAGGCGGGCAGAGAAGTCCGCGTCATCGTAAAGCCCGATCAGGTGGACGACGCGAAAGCGCTCTTCCTCGCGAAAGATATCGCAAAGAAGATCGAAAGCGAACTCGACTATCCCGGACAGATCAAGGTCAATGTCATTAGGGAGTTCCGCAGCGTCGAATACGCGAAATAATTTTGTAACAAAAAAAGCCTTTCCGTTGCGGAAAGGCTTTTTTTGTTACAAATGAAAAGGTGTTATTCGTAAAACTCCACCGCGCCGCTCTCGATCCTGTAAAGCGCGCTCGAAACCTTGGGCGCGCCTTTTCCGTTTCCGAGCGCGCGTTCGATCCGCGCGGCGCAAGCCGCGGCGTTCCGCCGCGCCGCTTCTTCCGCGTCCGCCGCGCCGTTTGCGGCGATCCTGATTTCCTCGGCGATCGTGCGCACGTATCCCTCCGCGGCTCCTTGCAACGCGGCGTTCACCGCGCCGCAACCGGTGTGGGCGAGAACGACGACGAGCGGGCATTTCAAATGCCGCACTGCGTATTCGATGCTTCCGAGCTGGTGATCGCCGATTACGTTCCCCGCGACGCGGATCACGAACAGTTCTCCGATCCCGCAGCCGAAAATGTGTTCGGGAACGACGCGGGAATCCGAACAGGCGACGATCACGGCGTACGGAAACTGACCCTTTTGCGCGGTCTCTTTTCTGACGGAGGGGGAGATATCCGATTTGTTCTCGGCGGCGGACAGGAACGCGCGGTTGCCCGATTTCAGGCGATTCAGCGCGCCGTCTGCGTCGGTTATGGATTCGGGTTTCATATACTTACTCCTTTGCGATTTATTATATCAGATTTTTCGGCGGTCCGCAAGCGGTTTTCCGCGAACGGTTTTGCGGATGAAATGCATAAAATGGAGTACGGTATTTTGCCGAATATATACGACAGAGGTCAATTATGTGTAACACCTGCAATTCTTGCAATTCCTGCGGTTGCAATAACCGGCATTCCTGCTGTGCGCTGACCCGCGCATTAAACAATTTATTCTCGACGGAGGCGCTGTGCTCGTGCGGCTGTAACCACGGTTGCGGCTGTCATCGCGGCTGCAACTGTTCCGGATGCGGATACCGTTCCGCCACCCGTTGCTGCTCGTGCGGCGACGCTTTTACCGCCGAGATCGGCGCGGTCGCCGATTTCGGCGAGTTCGACGCATATTATGCCCGCCAGTACGGTATGATCCGGAACCGTTCCTGCGGCTGTAAGTGCTGCGACCGGTAACGGATGAGAACGGGCGGCGCGCCGAAAGGCGCGCCGTTTTGTTTGCGCTGAAAGGTTTGCAATTTATTTCCCGCACATATCGAAAAAAATCCTTGCAAAAACATACACCTCCGTGCTATAATGGGTTCGCCGAAAAGACGAACGGTTTGCCTGTTTTGCGCTTTTGGAACGGGAACCGCATAAGCGGTCCCGATACGCAGGGATAAGATATGAAACATTTGAAGATCAAATTCAAAAAACCCGGAAAGCCGACGAAAAGACAGGTCCACCGCTTTCTGGTGCATACGCTGATCATCGCCGTCGGGAACGCGCTTGCCGCGGCGGCTTCCGCTTTCTTTATCATTCCGTACGGATTCGTCATGGGCGGAACGACGGGTATCGGTATTTTCATGCGGAACATTCTCGGCGGCCAAAACGAGTGGATCGTATCGCTTACCGTTTATATCGCGAATATCTCGCTGTTTCTGCTCGGCGCGATCTTGCTGGGTAAAAAATTCGCGGTCGGAACGCTGGCGGGAACATTGCTCTATCCTACGTTTTTGAGCGCTTTTACCGCGGTCAATCAGTTATACGTTTCAAGTCATGGTCATCCGTTTGCGGGCGAGGGCGATCCCATGCTCGCGGTATTTTTCGGATCTTTGCTCTTCGGACTCGGCATCGGGCTCGTCGTACGGATCGGCGCGAGCACGGGCGGCACGGATATTCCGCCGCTCATTCTTCATAAATATCTCAATCTGCCCGTTTCGGTCACGCTGTGGGCGCTCGATATGGCTATCGTACTGATTCAGTTTTTTGCGAGCGTCTCTCTTCAAATGGTTTTATACGGGATCGTGATCACGATTTTTTCGTCTTTCGTCATCGATCTGGTTTCTCCGATCGGTACGCGGAAGTCGCAGGTCATGATCATCAGTAAAAAATACGAAGATATTCGGGAAATGATTTTAAACGGCATGAACCGCGGCGTTACGATGTTATACGGAAAAACGGGATTCTTGCGGGACAAGTGCTATGTGTTGCTTACCGTGATCTCCAACCGCGACGTCGTGAAACTGAAAAACGAGGTAGAAGCGATCGATCCCGAAGCGTTTATCATGGTCAGCGTAATTTCCGAAGTCCGCGGCAGAGGATTTTCTTCCGATAAGATCGTGCTTCCGCGCGCGTCCGAGGGATCGGAACCGCCGACGGAGACGGACGGGGAAACGTCGAACGAATAAAGATTATAAATCGCCGCCGGCTTTTGCCGGCGGCGCGTTTTCATTTTGTGAGCCGTTCGATGGCTTTTTCGTAAATTTCCAACAGCAGATCGACCCGTTCGATTTCGATATATTCGTCGGGCTGATGGATGACGGGGGTGTCCCCCGGCATCTCGGGACCGAACGCGACGCCGCATTTCAACGCCCGCGCGTAGGTTCCTCCGCCGATGGAGACGGGTTCCGATTTGATCCCCGTACACTCTTCGTATACCGCGAGCAACGTGGTAACGAGTTCGCCGTACTTGTTCTGTCTGAGCGGTTCCTGATGATGCAACGTTTCGTACTTGACGCCGAATTGATCGAGGTGAGCCGTTACGTCTTTTAAAGGGGTCGTTGCGGGATAGCGGATATCGCAAACGATCTGAATTTCGCCTTTTCTGTATTTGATCAGATTCGGCGAAAGGGTGAGCGTATCCGTTCCGTCTGTAATGTTTTTCAGCCCGTAAACGTCGTCGAACAGACATTCGATAATGCGCCCGATGACGGGGCTTTTGTTTGCGAAAAAGCGCAAGACGGGCAGGATCGCGTTTTCGCCGAGTTCGGGCGTCGATCCGTGCGCGCTTTTGCCGCGCGCGGCGATTTTTTTATTGATCTGTTCCAACCCGAGCTCGCGCACTCTCGCAACGGAGAGGGACCTCGGCGTTGCCGTGCAGTAGTCGCAGACCATATTCGCGCTTGTGCCGCCTTCGAGGAAGTGAAAGGGCGCGCGCTCGACGGGGAAGTGCAACCGCACGTGCAGAATCCCTTTTTCCGAGTAGATCACGGGGAAATCCGCGTCGGGCGAAAATCCCGTGTCCGGCAGATGCGCGACCGATTTATAGTGCTCGATGCATTCCCATCCGCTCTCTTCGTTGCATCCGACGATGAGTTTGATTTTTTTGGAAGGGAGAAACTCTTTGTCTTTGAGCGCTTTTAAAGCGTACAGGCAACAGATCGCGGGCCCCTTGTCGTCTACCGTTCCCCGTCCCCATATTTTTCCGTCCGAAATTTCGCCGCCGAAGGGCGGTTTAGTCCAGCCGTCTCCCGCCGGTACGACGTCGAGATGGGCGAGGATCGCAAATTCTTCTTCGCCTTTTCCCCAAACGACTTCGCCTGCATAGCCGTCGTAGTTGTGCGTTTCGAATCCGAGACTTTCGGCAAGAGCCAAAAAATGGCAAAGGCAGTCGTAATTGCTCTGACCGAAAGGTGCCTTTACCGTGCGCGTTCCACGAGAAGAATCGAACCGCACGCTTTCCGAGATGCCGTTGACGGCATCTTGAAGATAATGCTTCATTATTTTTCTCCTGTAAGTTTTCGCACCGATTCTAACATGTTTAATGATTTTTGTCAACTATTTGCATAAATTTGAACCGAATAAAAGCGGGAAGGACTAAAAAAATTAAAATTGCAGAAGAAAAACGTGCAATATCACAAAAAACATGCTATAATGTTCAAGGAACGGTCTCGGCGCCGTTTCCGCAAATATCGGTTCGGATTGGTTCATTATGCACGAAGGACACAGAAATCGCATGTTACAGCGATTCGGGGAGGAAGATCCCACATTACAGGACCACGAATTGCTGGAAGTATTGTTATTCGGAGCGATTCCCAGAAAGAACACAAACGGGATCGCGCACGATCTGCTTTCGGCGTTCGGTTCGCTGTACGGCGTGCTGCACGCGACGCTTTCGCAACTGTGTACGGTGTCGGGCATCGGAAAGAGCGCCGCTTCCTACCTGCGTTCGGTCGGGATGATCTACGACCGAATCGAGAAAGCGCGTGATACCTTTCCCGATAAATTCAACCTCGGCGCGTTTTCTTCCTATCTCACCGAACATTATAAAGGGCTCGGCGAAGAATCTTTGGAGGTTTTTTGTCTCGATGCAAACGAACGGGTACGGATGAACAAACGGTTCACTTCCCGCAAGTCGGACGCCGTGAAAGTGACGACGGAGGAGTTCAGCGCGTTTCTGGTGTCGAGCCGCTGTCACGGGATCGTCGTTGCGCACAATCATCCGGATGGTTCATGTCTCCCTTCGCGGGAGGACGAACGGTTTACCGCGCAGATCTCGATGCTCTGTTCCATGCACAATATCCGTTTTTACGATCATCTGATCGTAGGGAAAGACGGGGTATACAGTTATTTCAGCGCGGGCAGAATGGAAGAGATCCGTTTAAACTATAATTTTACGACCTTTTTAGGAGAATCGTAATATCGTGAAAGAGAATGCGAACAAGAATAATCGGACAGCGGACACGCCGTTTTTTTTGCGCTTCTGGAAAGTGCTGATTTTTTTGTTGCTCGTATTCGTGGAGGCGATGATCGTTGCGACCAACTGGCACCGCATGGATTTCGGAGTCCGCGCCTGGTATATTACGCTTCCGGTTTCCGTTTTGGTCGCGGCGGAAAATGCGCTTAAATTCTGGGCGGCGCCGACGTTTGCCCGCAAGATTCCCTGTTACGTCGTCGATTCGATCGCGCTGTTGATTTTAACGGTATTTACGAGCGGAACGTTGATTTCCACGCTCTACATCGTCATTCTTTCGGAATTTTATCTCAACCAGAAAAATATGGCGGGCAACATCGCCATGGGCGTGGCGAGTATATTGCTGTTCTTCATCGCGTTCGCCGTCCCCAATGCGCTCAGGGACGAGGAAGTGAACGTGGTCCAGTTGGTGACGAATCTGGTAAACGATCTGATCCTGATGGGATTTCATTTCTTGATCTTTAACTTTACGGTGCAGATCTACCTCAAAAACAAGGAGATCAAAAAGACGCTGGAAGAGTTGAACGACAGCAACGAGAAACTTCATATCGCTTACGAGGAGTTGCAGGAGGTGACCGCGCTCGAAGAGCGCCAGCGTATCGCAAAAGAGATCCACGACACTGCGGGACATTCGATCACCACCGTGATCATGCAGACGGAGGCGGCAAAGCTTCTGATCGACGGCGATGCGGCGGAGGCGAAACGGCGGATTTCCGCTGCGAACCTGCAAGCCAAAAACGCCTTGGAGGAGTTGCGCGAAAGCGTGCATCTGCTTTCGGGAACGCCGGAGCTGGTTTCCTTGCGCGACATGTTGCTCGGCGTGATTCAGGATTCCACGGACGGAACGGACGTGACGATCCGTTATGAAATAGACGACGTGACGGTAGGCGACGCAAAGCGTAGATTTCTTACCAACTCGCTCAAAGAGGGGATCTCCAACGGCTTGCGGCACGGCGGCGCGACGGCGTTTTGGTTCGAACTCAAAGAGAGCGGGGACAAGATCACGTTTCTGTTGAGCGATAACGGCGCGGGGGCGAATCTTGCGGGCTTTAAAGAGGGTTTCGGACTTGCGGGAATGCAGAAGCGCGCGGCGGCGCTCGGCGGTAGCGCATGGTTTGAAACGGAATGCGACGAGGGATTCGAAGTCCATCTGACGCTTCCGTCGGACGAAGACGAAAAGAGAGGGAAACAGTCATGAAGATCAGAGTTTTGATCGCCGACGATCAGGCGATTCTCGCGGACGGGATCAAGAGCGTGCTTTCGTCGTGCGAGGAAATCGAAGTGGTGGGGATCGCGCAGGACGGGTTTCAGGCGCTCCGCCTGTTGGAAGAGACTTCTCCGGACGTGGTGCTGATGGACATCCGCATGCCGAATATGAACGGCGTGATCGCGACGCAGGAAATCAAGCGCCGCCATGCCGAAGTGAAAGTCGTAATCCTGACAACCTTCGACGACAGCGATTATATTCTCAATGCGATCAACAACGGCGCAAGCGGATACCTTTTAAAGGATACTTCCGCCGCCGCGCTCATCGACGCGATCAAAAACGCCTATGCGGGCGACACCATTCTTCCCGCAAAGATCGCGAAGCGGATCGCCGACGCGGCGCGCATGGTGAGCAACGATCGGGAGATCAAACTGCGCCGCGCATTCGGATTTTCGGAACGGGAAACGGAGATCGCGCTGATGATCTGCGAGGGCTTTACCAACAAACAGGTTGCGACCGCGCTGAAACTGACGGACGGGACGGCGCGGAATTACATCTCTGCGATTTACGAAAAGCTCGGCTGTTCCGGCAGAGCGCAGGCGGCGGAAATCATGCGCGCCGCGATCAACGCCTGAAAAGCGTTTCTCGAAATTATTTTTTTGAAAGGCGTTTGACTTTTGCCGAAATGCGTGTATAATAATTATATAAAGTAATGGAGGAAATATGAACGGTTTACTTTTGCTTCCGATGGGTGCGATTATCGGTATTAGTGTAGGCGCAGGTATCTTGGTGCTTCTCGTCATCATTCTGATCGCTTGGTATATCTCTACTTTCAACAAATTGCAGCGGTTGAAAAACCTTGTGGAAGAAGGCTGGTCTACCATCGACGTACAGCTGAAAAAGCGTTACGATCTGATCCCCAATCTGGTCGAAACGGTTAAGGGGTATGCGAAGCACGAGAGCGAAACGCTCGAAGCGGTGATCCGCGCCCGCAACGCCGCGATGACGGCTTCCGGAGACGGTAAAATTGCGGCGGAGAACATGCTCACGGGAACGCTGAAATCGTTGTTTGCGTTGCAGGAAGCGTATCCGCAGTTGAAGGCGAATACCAATTTCATCGACTTGCAGAATCAGTTGAAGGTCGTGGAAACGGAGATCGCTTCGGCGCGCAGATACTACAACGGCACGGTTAAAGAGATGAACACGAAGATCGACATGTTCTTTGCGGGAATGGTTGCCCGCAAAATGAAACTCGAAAAGCGCAAATATTTCGAGTTGGACTCGGAAGAAGAGCGAAAAGCGGTGAAAGTTTCTTTTTAAAGGTTTATCCGAGATATGAAAAAAATCAGAAGTTTGAAAGGGATTTTTGCGGTCGTTGCCGCGCTTGTCCTTGCGTTGGTTTGCTGGGCGGGGGTTACCCCGCCCGTTTCCGTTGCAGACGCGGCGTATTACGAGGACGGTTACACCAACGATTATACGATTACGAAATATGAGGTCGAGTACGTCGTGTCTTCGAAACTCGACGTTTCCGTGACCGAACGGATCAGCGTAAAGTTCCGGAAACGGTTCGGTTCTTATGATAAAAAAATTCACGGCATTATCCGCGATCTTCCGTTGGGTAGCGGCGTGCGTTATCGGGATCTGGACGCGTCGTGCGATTCGTCCGATTTTTCCCCTTCGTTGCATACCGACGACGTGAATTATCTCTCGTACTATCTGCGCGGTTCGGGAACGGTATACGAAGAGAGCCGTACATACACAATCACGTACAGAATGCTGTTGCCCAGGCCGCACGGTAGCGTGCTGTCTTTCAATCCTATCGGTTACGGTTGGATGACGAATATCAATAACGTTACGGTGGAAATTTCCGTGCCGCAGGGCGTCACGCTGAAAACGGTTTTTTCGGGCGGGTACAGAACGGAGAACGACGAATATACCGACGGCGGGTTTCAGAGCGGCAATAAAATTACCGTTCGGGCGGCCGAGCTTCCTTGTGCGTATCGGGACGATGACGGAAACCGTCTCGCCGCGGGGATCACGGTCGATCTGAATTTCGAAAAAGGCGTGTTTTCGTATACGCCCGATTTGACCGTACTGTATATCCTCTTGATCGGCGGCGCGCTGATCGCGCTTGCGGTTTGCGTAAAATTATTTGCTTGCCGTCAGCCCGATCTGGTGCGTACGGTGAATCTCGAAGCGCCGGAGGGCATGGATCCGCTCATGATGGGCAAACTCATCGATAACAGCGTGGACAGCGAAGACGTCGGCTCGCTCGTGTTCTGGCTTGCTTCGAAGGATTATTTGACGATCGATCTTACCGAAGACAAGGACGACCCGACGCTGATCCGCACCGACAAAGAGCCGGCCGAGGATATGCCCGCGCATTGCAGGATTTTTTACGAGGGGCTGTTCCGCGACCGTACGACCGTTTGTATTTCCGATCTCAGCAATTCCTTTTACAAGACGACGGAGAAGGTCAAAACGGCGGTTTCCGCGGCGTCGGTCAAGATGTACGACGGCAAGAGCAAATTCTTTATCGGGCTTTTTTGCGTGCTCAGCGCTTTGCTGCTCGGCGGATTTTTGTTCCTGTATTCGCTCGCGACAATCGGCTTCGGGTATTTCTATTGGGTGGGCTTCGTGACCTGCCTGTTGGGTTTCGGCGCCGGCGGGGTCGGCACGAATTTGGTCGCGCAACGCTATCACAAATGGAAAATGGGCGGAAAAGCGCTGTGCATCGTTGCGGGAGTCGCGGTCGGCGCATTGGTCGCGCTGTTCGGCATGTTGGTCGCGGGCGCGGCGTTTACGCGGGTTACGCCGATGCTTGCCGTGGCGTGCGCGACGGCGGTCGGCGCGATTGCGGGATTTTTCCAGCGCCGTACCAAAGAGTACAATGCAAAACTCGGTCAGATTCTCGGTTTCAAACAGTTTATACAGTTTACCGAACGGGATAAGATAGCCGTTATGTTACAGGAAAATCCCGAACTCTATTATAACGTTCTGCCTTATGCGCAGGTATTGGGCGTGACCCACGCTTGGACGGATAAGTTTGAAGGGCTTGACATGAAAGCGCCTACCTACGTGCGCTATACAGGTGGGGACTTTGTGTTCGACTATCTGGTTTGGCGTACGGTGTTCCGCTCGATGAACGTTTCGCTTGCGCGCAATCTCGTTTCCCGTCCCTCCTCGCACGGCGGCGGAGGAAGATTCGGAGGCGGCGGCTTCGGCGGAGGTTTCGGGGGCGGCGGCTTCGGCGGCGGAGGCGGCAGAAGTTGCTGATTTACGCATGAAAGCGGGGTCCGACAGGAGAAACTTATGAGTTACGTGATTTCCCTCGACGCAGGCACGACGAGCGTCCGCGCGTTCGTATACGACGTGGAGACGGGCAGGTTCGTGCACCGCGTGCAACAGGAAGTTTCGCAGAAATACCCCCGTCTCGGCTGGGTGGAACAGGACGCGAACGAAATCTATTATAAGGCGGTGTACGCGCTCAACGACTGCGTGCGCTTTGCGGACGCCGAGGGGATCGCGGGGATCGGCATTACCAATCAGCGGGAGACGGTCGTCGTCTGGAATGCGGCGACGGGCGAGCCCGTCGCGCCCGCGATCGTATGGCAGTGTCGCCGCACGAGCGCCTACTGCGCCGCGCTGGACGAAGAGACGAAGCGGCTGATCCGCGAACAGACGGGGTTGATTCCGGACGCATACTTTTCGGCGAGCAAGATCAAGTGGATTCTCGAAAATATTCCGGAGACGGCGGCGTTGCTTCGCGCGGGGAAATTGCGCGCGGGGACGGTGGACAGCTATCTCATCTATAAGCTGACGGAAAGGAAGAGTTTTGTGACCGATTTTACGAACGCTTCCCGCACGATGCTGTTCGATATCCGCAAGCTGACGTGGAGCGATACGCTTGCGGCGCGGTTTGAGATTCCGCAGGAAATTCTTCCCGAGGCCCGCCCGTGCGACGCCGTGATGGGCGAAGCGCTGATCGGCGGGCGGAAAATTCCGATCGCCGGCGTATTGGGCGATCAGCAAGCGGCTCTGTTCGGGCAGGGTTGCGTGCGGGAGGGGGATGCGAAAATCACCTACGGCACCGGTTTGTTTCTTCTGTTCAACACGGGCGAGAAATGCGTGCCCTCCTCGCGCGGTGTTCTTACGACGATCGGTTATACCGTCGGCAACAGGACGGCGTACGCTTTGGAAGGGAGTGCGTTTAACGCCGGCAGCGCGATCCAATGGCTTCGCGACGAAATGGGGTTGCTCTCTTCCGCAGAGGAGAGCGAACGGATCGCCCGTAGCGTCCCCGACAACGGCGGGGTGTACTTCGTTCCCGCGTTTACGGGGTTGGGCGCGCCCTATTGGGATCCCGCCGCGCGGGGTTTGCTCACGGGGATCACCCGAGGCACTTCGCGCGCGCACGTCGTGCGGGCGGTTCTGGAAAGCATTGCCTACGGCGCGCGGGATCTGTCGGAGAGCATGGAAGAGGACAGCGGCATCTTTCTCCGTGAGATCAGGTGCGACGGCGGGGCTTCCGCAAACGGGTTTCTCATGCAGTTTCAGGCGGACGTATCGGGCGTCCGGATAGACCGTCCCGCCGAACGGGAGAGCACCGCGCTCGGCGCCGCGCTCATGTGCGCCGTTTCCCGCGGTTTGATCGGCTTGGAAGACGTACCCCGTCTGCGCCGCAACGGAAAGACTTTTTATCCCGCAAAAGAGCGGGCGGAATACGATGCGGCGTTTGCAAAATACCGCTCGGCAGTGCGCCGCGCCCTGATTTCGGAATGAAACCGAACGCGCGGGCGTACAATAATACCGAAAGAACGCGGAGGTCGTATGGAAGAGGAAAACAAGCCGCAGGAGAGCGATTCTCCCGAAACGGTTGAAAAACAGAATAAACTGATCGGCTTTTTGGCGAACGTCTTGCGCGGCGTGGCGATCGGGGTTGCGTTTATCATTCCCGGTTTTTCCGGCGGTTCGGTCGCCGCCATTTTGGGGATCTACGAAAAACTCGTAAGCTCCGTCGCCGATCTCTTTAAAAAATTCAAACAAAGCATTGCGTTTTTGTTTCCGGTGTTGTTGGGAATGATCCTCGGCATCGCCGCGCTGATCCTGCCGATTCAGTGGGGGATCAGGCACTATCCCATTCCCACGGTGACCTTGTTCGTAGGGCTTGCGCTGGGGGGGCTTCCTTCGGTGACCGAAAAGCTCAAAGGCGGCAGGTTCTCCTGGAAACACGCGGCGGCGTGTCTCGTTCCGCTGATTGCGGCGGCTGCGCTCTGCTTTTTGCCGCACGGGGACGCGGTCGATCTGTTTCATCTGAACTTCGGCGGGTACCTGCTTCTCGTACTCATGGGATTGATCGCTTCGTGTGCGCTCGTCGTGCCGGGCATTTCCGGTTCGATGCTGCTTCTCATCTTCGGCTATTACAATCCGATCGTCGAATTGGTCACGAAAAAGCTTTTCGCGGGTTACGAGATCGGGATTTGTATTCTGGTGCTGTTTTGCGTTGCGATCGGGATCGTTGCGGGTTTCTTCGGGATATCCGTGCTGATGCGGTATCTGTTGAAGAAATTCCCCCGCGGCACCTATTGCGCCATTGTCGGATTCATCGTCGGCTCGATTCCCGCCGTGTACTTTTCGACCGCGGGTGAAGCGGGGCTGACGCCGTCGACGTTGCCTGCGTCCCCTTGGTATTGGATCGTCTCCGTGCTGTTGCTGTTCGCAGGAATCGCGCTCTCCTATCTGCTCGTCTGTTTTGCGCGCAAAAAGAACGAGAAGCCCGATCCTTCCGAATGATATTTCCGAATCCCGCTTGACGGGATTCTTTTTTTATGCCATGATGTTAGAAAAGTAAGAATATTCTTACTTTTCTAACGGAGGAGTTATGGGGGAAAATTTCCGGAAGGAAAATTCATGACGACGGTGAAGATCGGCGCCAAGGGGCAGATCGTGATTCCGAAAGAAGTGCGGGATCTGTTCGGGCTGAACGTCGGCGACAGTTTGATTTTGATGGCGGATCGGGGGCAGGGCCATGCAGCCGTTTGCCTATGCCGAATCGTTCTGGAACGCGGTGCGCGGCATGCGCGGAGAGGACAAGTGAACGCGCTGGAAGTATGCGGACTGAAAAAAGTCTATCCCTCTTTCACGTTGGAGAAAGTCAGTTTTTCGTTGGAAGAGGGACGGGTCTGCGGACTGGTCGGCGCGAACGGCGCGGGCAAGTCCACCATACTCAAAGGGATCGTGGGCTTGATCCGCACCGAGGGCGAGGCGAAAGTCTTCGGGTATCCGTCTTGCGGCGAAGCGGGAAAGGCTCTGTTCGGTTATGCGGGCGGCGGCTTCCGTTGTTATCCGCAAAAGCGGATCGTGGCGATAGCGCGCGCCGCCGCGGCGTTCTGTCCCGCGTGGGACAGCGACGGCTTTCACCGCTATTGCAGCCGTTTTTCGCTCGATCCGCGTAAAAAGGTCGCCGAACTTTCCGAGGGCATGAAAGTGAAGTTCGCGCTTGCGCTCGCGCTTTCTCACGGCGCGAAACTGCTCGTTCTCGACGAACCGACGAGCGGACTCGATCCGCTTTCCCGCGAAGAGTTTTGCGACGTCGTGCTTTCGCTCGTGCGGGAAAAGGGGGCGCCGTGCTGTTTTCCACGCTCGTTACGTCCGATCTAAGCCGCATTGCCGACGACATCGTACTGCTGTCGAACGGTCGGATATTGGCAGACGGATCGCTGAAAGGGCTGATCGCGCGCTATTTGCTCGCGTCCGCGCCGAATCGGGAAACGCTGTCCGCGGCGATCGGCGTAAAACCCGTGAAAGAGGGGTACGAAGGACTTGTTTCTCGGGATAACCCGCCGTCGGGCGTCTCCCTTCGCGCGCCGTCGCTCGACGAGATCGTCATTCATCTGGAATACGGAAGGAGGGCGTCGTGATGCGCGCGTTGCTGATAAAAGAATTCTTGCTCTGTCTGCACCCGACGCAGATTCTGTTTCTGACGTTTGCCTGTTTCGTGTTTATTCTCAACTATCCCTATGAGATCGCGTTTTTCTTTTCGGGGCTTTCGGTCTTTTTCGCGTGCCTGTCCGCGCGGGAAAACGGCGACGCGACTTTTTCGTGCACGCTTCCGGTGCGGAAACGGGATATCGCGACGGCGCGAATCCTCTTCTGCGTATTTTTTCAGATCGCGCTTTTGCTCTTGACGGCGGTCACGGTCGCGGTCAAACAGCTCTGTCTTCCCGTTTCGGCACAGAATAATCTGGCGGGTTCGTGCGCCAATCTCGCACTGCTCGGACACGGTTGCATGATGCTGGCGGTTTTTAATCTGATCTTTTTTCCGCAGTATTTTAAAAATCCCGTAAACGTCGGTATTCCCTTTCTCGCGGCGTCTGCGGTACAGTTCCTGCTCGTTGCGGTTCTCGTCGCATTGCGGTTTTCGGCGCCCGTGTATTCCGATCTGCTTGTCGCGCCCGATCCGCAGAACATGGGCGTCAAAGCGGCGGTTTTCGGCATCGGGGCGACGGGGTACGCCGCGGCGACGGTCGTCGCCTGCGCGCTCTCGGCAAAGCGGTTCGAGCATACCGATTTATGATTTTTGCAACAAAACGGGGCTTTCCGTTGGCGGAAAGCCCCGTTTTGTCATTTCAGAAATTTTCGGATCAGTTTGAATTTGCGTTTCGTGTACGGCTGATAGCGCATGGGGAGGTCGATCGCGCGGCTCTTTTTTATAAGACTCTTTGCGTGTGAAAAACATTCGAATCCGTATTTGCCGTGGTAGGCGCCCGCGCCGCTTTCGCCCACGCCGCCGAAGGGCAGGTAAGGGGTTGCGAGATGGATCACGGTATCATTGACGCAACCGCCGCCGAACGAACAGCGCGCCGTAATTTCGCGGATCGCCTTTTTGTCGGACGAAAACAGATAGAGCGCGAGCGGCGAAGGCAATAGGTTCAGCTCCGCGATCAATTCGCCGCGGTCGCGGTAGGACAGCACGGGCAGAACGGGTCCGAAAATCTCCTCCTGCATGCAGGCGTCGGCGCGGGTCGCTCCGTCGAGAACGGTCGGGGCGATGCGCAAACCGCTTTTTTCGTGTTCGCCGCCGAAACAGATTTTCTGCCCGTCGATCAGCGAAAGGATCCGCAAATAGTGTTTTTCGTTGACGATGCGCCCGTAATCGGGATTGGCGAGCGGGTTTTTTCCGAATTGTTTTTCCGTCTGCGTCCTGATCTCCGCAAGCAGTTTTTGCTTCACCGACTCATGTACGATCAGATGATCGGGCGCGACGCAGGTCTGCCCGCAGTTCAGAAACTTTCCGAACACGATCCGCCGCGCGGCGAGTTTCAGGTCTGCGGTTTCGTCTACGATGCACGGGCTTTTTCCGCCGAGTTCGAGCGTGACGGGAACGAGGCGGTTCGCCGCCCGCCGCATGACTTCTTTGCCCACGGCGACCGATCCCGTGAAAAAGATCTTGTCGAACGGAAGATCGAGCAGCAAATCGTTTTCCGTTCTGCCGCCCGTGACGGTCGCGACGTGTTCGGTCGGGAAAGTCTCTCCGATCAGTTTTTTCAGCAGTTCGCTCGTTGCGGGGGAATAAGCCGAAGGTTTTACGATCGCGCAGTTTCCCGCGGCGATCGCGTCGGCAAGCGGCTCGATCGCGAGCATAAACGGATAGTTCCAGGGGCTCATGATCAGAGCGCAACCGTAAGGCGAGGGGAGCAGATAGCTTTTTGCGGGGAATTGCGAAAGCGGTGTGCGCGCCTTTTTCGGCTTTGCCAACCGCTTGGCATGACGAATGAGGTAAGAAATTTCCGACAGCGCCATGCCGGTTTCGCACATATAGGCTTCGGCGGGACTTTTTCCGAGGTCTTGATTCAGCGCTTCCGATATTTCGTCGCGGTATCGGTTCACGGCGCGGTAAAGCCGTTTCAGCGCGTCGATTCTGAATTTTACGGAAAGCGTCGCGCCGCTTTGAAAAAATGCACGCTGTTTTGCAAGCGTCGTTTCGGGAGAAAGGTCGTGTACGTTCATGCTTTTATTATAGTGCGGTTTGAAAACCCTGTCAAGCGGTTGCATTCCCGCAGATATTTCCGTTCTCGGTAGTATTTCGTTTGATAAAACGCGCGGAGTATGGTATAATAACCAAAAACGCTGTGTGCAGGGGTAGTATGTTACAGGTAAACAACGTTAGTTTGCAATACGGCAGCAAAAAGCTGTTCGAAGAAGTCAATTTAAAGTTCACGAAGGGGAATTGTTACGGCATCATCGGCGCGAACGGCGCGGGCAAATCCACGTTTTTGAAGGTGCTTTCGGGCGAGATCGAACCCAACAAAGGGGACGTTACGCTTGACAAAAACGAGCGGATGTCCGTTCTCGCGCAGAACCAGAACAAATACGATTTCGAGACGGTACTGCGTACCGTGATGCTCGGTCATAAACGGCTCGTGGAAATCATGGACGAAAAGGACGCGCTCTACGCGCACGCCGATTTTACCGAAGAGGACGGGATCCGCGCGTCCGAGCTGGAAAGCGAATTTGCGGAACTCGGCGGCTGGGAAGCCGAGAGCGAAGCGCAAATGCTTTTGAACGAGTTGGATATTCCGGGGGAATTCCATTACATGACGATGTCCGAGCTGGACGCGAAACAAAAGGTGCGGGTTTTGCTCGCGCAGGCGCTGTTCGGCAATCCCGACGTGCTTCTTCTGGACGAGCCGACCAATAACCTCGACTTAAAGACGGTGCGCTGGCTGGAAAACTATCTGCTCGATTTCGAAAATACCATCATCATCGTATCGCATAACCGCCATTTCCTCAATAAAGTCTGCACGCATATCTGCGACGTCGATTTCGGGAAGATCAATCTCTTCCTCGGGAACTACGATTTCTGGTACCAGACTTCGCAACTCCTTGCCCGTCAGCAGAAAGACGCGAACAAAAAAGCCGAACAGCGTGCGCAGGAACTCAAAGACTTCATCGCGCGATTTGCGGCGAACGCGAGCAAATCGCGGCAGGCGACTTCCCGAAAGAAAGAGCTTGAAAAACTGACGATTTCCGATTTCAAGCCGTCTCTGCGCAAATATCCGTTTATCGATTTCAAGTTCGAACGGGAAATCGGCAACGACATACTCTCCGTCGAAGGACTTACGAAAAAGGGCTATTTCGAAAATATTTCTTTTACGGTGCAGAAAGGGGATAAGATCGGCGTGATATCCGACAAATCCACCTCCGTGACCATGCTTTACGACGTTTTGACGGGCAAGGAACAGCCCGACGCGGGTACGGTGAAATGGGGAAAGACGATCTCGTATTCCTATTTCCCGCAGAACAACAACGAATATTTCGAAAAATGCGAGCTGAATCTCGTACAATGGCTCTCCCAATTCAGCAAAGACCATTACGAAGAATACCTGCGCGGCTGGCTGGGCAGAATGCTGTTTTCGGGCGAAGAGGCGCTGAAAGAGGCAAAAGTCCTTTCGGGCGGCGAAAAGGTGCGTTGCATGCTTTCGAAAATGATGCTCGAAGGCGGGAACTTCCTCATCTTCGACGAGCCGACCAACCACCTCGATCTGGAATCGATCACCTCGCTCAACAACGGGCTGACCGCGTTCCGCGGCTGTATGTTGCTCACGTCGCACGATCAGGAGCTGATGAACACGGTGTGCAACCGCATTATCGTGATCGACGGGGGGAAGACCTTCGACAAAACGGTTACATTCGACGAATACGTCGAAGCGGTCAACGGATAAACAGGCGCGCTCCGTAACGGGGCGCGTTTTTTCGGAGAAATAAAGATGTGGTTTGACGAAGCGTTTTTTTATCAGATCTACCCGCTCGGATTTTGCGGCGCGGAACGCGAAAACGATTTCGGGGAAGTGCGCAGTCGGTTTTCCAAAATCGCGGCGGAGATCCCGCGCCTGAAAGAGCTCGGCGTAAGCGCGGTGCTGTTCAATCCGCTGTTCGAAAGCGAGCGGCACGGATACGACACGGCGGACTTTTTTCATGTCGACCGCCGTCTCGGCACGAACGCAGAATTCAAAGCTTTGGTGAAACGGTTTCACGAGGCGGGTATCCGCGTGGTATTGGACGGGGTGTTCAATCACACGGGGCGGGCGTTTCCGCCCTTTCGGGAAGTGCTTGAAAAGCGGGAAAACACCGATTACCGATTTTGGTTCAACCTCGATTTCGGCGGGGACTCCCCGTATCGGGACGGGTTTTGGTACGAGGATTGGGAAGGACACGCCGAACTAGTAAAACTCCGTCTCGAAAATGCAGATCTGCAAAACTATCTCATGAACGCCGTCCGCTTCTGGATCGACGAGTTTGGAATCGACGGCTTGCGGCTGGACGTGTGTTATCTGCTACCGCCCTGGTTTATGGAGCTGTTGCGCCGCACGGCGCGGGAAAAACGGGGGGATTTCTTTCTTGTCGGCGAAGTCATTCATTGCGGGAATTTCATGCAGAACCTCTGTCCCGAACGGCTGGATTCCATTACGGGATACGAATGTTACAAGGGGATGATTTCCGCGTTCAATTCGAACAATCTCTTCGAGATCGAGCATTCGCTCACGCGGCTGTATTCGTCTTTGCCCTGGGCGCTGTATCGGGGAAAGCGCATGCTCAATTTCGTTGACAATCACGACGTGGTGCGCAGTTTCACGGCGTTGGCGGAAAAGCGAAATCTTCTGAATCTGTATACACTGTTGTTTACTATGCCGGGGATTCCCTGCGTCTATTACGGTTCGGAGTTCGGTGCGGAAGGGGATAAATCGGATTTCGATTATAAATTGCGTCCGTGCATCGACGCAATCGACAAGACGGCGCATCCGGAACTCGTCGCGCATATCCAAAAACTTGCCGGAATCCGCCGCAACGGTCGCGCGCTCTGTTACGGGAGTTACGCAAAAGCGACGCTCGCGAACACGAGCTTTTCGTTCGTGCGGGAGCTTGACGGCGAAAAATACGTCGTTGCGATCAACATCGGCGGAGGAGATTGCACCGTACGCGTCGAAGAAGCGGAGGGGACGGATCTGCTTACGGGACAAATACGGAATCTCAACGACATCTACCTGCCGCCGTATTCTTCGGCGGTATACCGAAAGAACGGATAACCGAAAAAAGAGCGATCCCGCGGGATCGCTCTTTTCCTTTATTGCGATTTACTTTTTCAGCGAAAGCTTTGCTTTTTCGACGACGTTTTCCACGGTGAAGCCGAATTTTTTGAAGAGCTGTGCCGCGGGACCGCTTGCGCCGAACGTACTCATGCCGATGATCTCGCCCCGATCGCCCGCATACTTGTACCAGCTGTAAGGCGAACCGGCTTCCACGCAAACGCGCGCTTTGACGGCGGCGGGCATGACGCTCTCTTTATACTCCGCGCTCTGCTTTTCGAATTCCTCGAAACAGGGCATCGAGATCACGCGGGCTTTCACGCCTTCTTCGGCAAGCACCGCTTTGGCGCCCACGCACTGTTCGACTTCCGAACCGCTTGCGATCAGCAATACGTCGGGCGTGCCGTCGCAGTCTTCGAGGACGTAACCGCCTTTCAACGCGTTCAGACCGCTGCTCTCGTATTGCGGCAGATTCTGGCGGGTGAGAACGAGCGCGGTCGGCGCGCTGCCCGTCAGCGCCGAAATCCAAGCCGCGGCGGTTTCTTTGCCGTCCGCGGGGCGGTAGACTTTCATGTTGGGGATCGAGCGCAGCGCGATGAGCTGTTCCACGGGTTCGTGCGTGGGGCCGTCTTCTCCGACGCCGATGGAATCGTGCGTGAGGATATAGACGACGGGAATGTTCATGAGCGCGGAAAGGCGCATCGCGTGTTTGCAATAATCGGAGAAGATGAAGAAAGTGGAGCAGTAGGCTTGGATTCCGCCGTGCAGTTGCATGCCGTTTGCGATCGCCGCCATGGCGTGTTCGCGGATGCCGAAATGCAGGTTTCTGCCCTCGTAACTTGCGGGCGCGAAATCGCCGTAAGTGATCGCGTCGGTGTTCTTCATGTCCGAAAGGTTGGACGGCGCGAGGTCTGCGCTCCCGCCCATCAGCGAGGGGAGTAGCGCGGCGATCTTGTTGAGGACGACCGCCGAGGTCTGGCGGGTCGCCATCGGTTTTTCGAACCGGAAGAGATCCTCGTTATTCGCAAGGTCGGGCAGATCGCCTTTCATCGCTCTTTTGTATTCCGCGGCAAGTTCGGGATATGCCTTTTCGTATTCCGCGAACATGGCGTTCCATTCCGCTTCCTTTTGCGCGCCGCGCTTGCCCGCTTCCGCCGTGTGCGCGAACACTTCGTCCGGCACTTCGAACGGCTCCGAATTCCAGCCGAGTTTCTCCTTCGTCTTTTGCAGGTTTTCCGTGCCGAGCGGGGCGCCGTGACACTTATGACTGCCTTCGAGCGGCGTGCCGTAACCGATCTTCGTCTTGCAAATAACGATAGACGGTTTTTTCGTCTCCTTCTTCGCTTTCTCGATCGCTTTTCCGATCGCGGCAACGTCGTCGGGATGCGATACGAGATCGACGTGCAGGACCTGCCAGTTCTGCGCCTCGAAGCGGGCGCCCACGTCCTCTTTGAACGTGATGTCGGTGTCGCCTTCGATCGTGATGTCGTTGTCGTCGTAGAACACGATCAGCTTGCCGAGTTCGTGCGCGCCCGCGAACGAGCAGGCTTCGTACGAAATGCCTTCTTCGAGACAGCCGTCTCCGCACAGCGCGTAGGTGTAGTGATCCACGACGGGGAATCCCTTACGGTTAAAAGTTGCGGCGAGGTGCGCTTCCGCGACCGCCATGCCCACGGCGTTCGCAATGCCCTGACCCAGAGGTCCCGTCGTCGTTTCGATTCCGACGGTATGACCGTATTCGGGATGCCCCGGCGTTTTGGAGCCGAGCTGACGGAAGTTCATCAGATCTTCTTTCGTAAGCCCGAAACCGTATAGGTAGAGCAGCGAGTAATCGAGCATGGAGCCGTGTCCCGCGGAAAGAATGAAACGGTCGCGGTCGTCCCATTTCGCGTCGGCGTTGTTGAATTTCAGATGGTTTTGAAAGAGCGCGTAGGCGATGGGGGCGGAGCCGAGCGGAAGCCCGGGGTGACCGGAGTTCGCTTTCTGGATCGCTTCCGCCGAGAGGATACGGATGGCATTGATCGTTGATTTGTTCATGAGGTTCTCCTTTTATTTTCCGGATTTTATTTTATCAGTCGTTCGGCGTCGAGGAAATCGTAGCCCTTTAAGAGCGCGTGCAGTCTTGCGAGGATCTTTTCGTTTCCGCCCGTTTCGTTGCTTTCGGCGTTGACGGGCATGATCGGTTCGTGAAGGCTCATGCGCACGAGCGCCCAGCCGTTGCCCGCGTTTTTCCCGAAGTTGATCCGCACGCCTTCGTAGTTGACGGGCGCGACGGACAGCTCTTTTTCCGCGAGCACTTTTTGTTTGAGTTCTTCCAAAACCCGCGCGCCGAGCGTTTTGAAATCGCAGCCCGCTTTGAAGTTCAAACGGACTTCCGCCGCCTCTTTCGGTTCGGGAAGATCTTTAATGAGGTCGAGCAGGTCTTTTCCGCTCTCGGCGCATTTTGCGAGCGCGATCAAGAGCCGCGTTACGAGATAGGCGCCGTCGTCGAGGAAATAGTTTTCTTTCAGCGCGGCGTGTCCGCTCGTCTCGATGGCGAGAGGGGAATATTTTCCTTCCGCGTTCAGGCGCTTGCTTTCGTTGATCACGTTTTTGTACCCGCGCTTATAGCGGTGGTGGATCCCGCCGCGCGCGTTGATGAACTCCGTAAGCCCGTCGCTTGTCACGGAGTCGGTAACGATATACGCGTTCGGCGTTTCTTCCAGAAGGATCGCGGAAATCAGCGCGATCAGACGGTTGCGGTTGATCTCTTCTCCGGCGGGAGACACCGCGCCCGCACGGTCCACGTCCGTATCGAAGATGATGCCGAAGTCCGCGCCGTGCTTTTTGACGGCGGCGCATACCGATTGCATCGCCGCCGCGTTTTCGGGATTCGGGATGTGGTTGGGGAAAGTTCCGTCGGGATCGAGAAACTGCGAGCCTTCCGTATCCGCGCCTAACGGTTTGAGCACAAGCTCGGCAAAGAATCCGCCCGCGCCGTTGCCCGCGTCCACGAGGATCTTTTTCCCCTGCAACGGGGTTTCTTTTCCGCAAGATTCGCGGACTTTTTCAACGAGGTTTTCGGCATACCGTTTCAGATAACCGCGCTTTTCCGTACCGCCTTTTCCTGCGGGGAACTCGCCGCGCGCGGCGATTTGCAGGATGTCCGAAACGTCGCCGCTTTCCAGCCCGCCCGAGGGCAGAAAGAATTTGATCCCGTTTTTCTGATAGGGCAAATGGCTTGCCGTGATCATCACCGAAGCGTCGGCGCCGAATCCGTCTTTGAGCAGCATGTACATGGAAGGCGTGGAGGACAGCCCCGTCAGGATCGCGTTTCCGCCGCAGGAAGTAACGCCGGCGGTCACGAGCGCTGCGATCCGTTCCGCCGAAAGCCGCGAATCGTGCCCGATCGCAACGGTGGGGAGCTTGCCGAGTTTATTCGCCACCCAGACGCAGAACGCTTTCGCGATTGAAAGGACCGCTTCGTCGGTCAGCGTCACGGGGTCGTCGGTCACTCCCTCGATCGCCGTTCCGCGGATATCGGTTCCGTTTTTGAGTTTCAAAAGTTCCTGTTCGGTCATGTCTTCCTCCTCTGGAAAAACGTGCCGTATTTCCACCTATTAATTATACAAATATTTGGCGATTTTTCAAGTGATTTTTGAAAAAAATCCCGTCTCAAAACAGATTTTGCTGAAAACTCTTGCATGTCATAAATATTTGTGATATAATTCAACTATATTGGAGAACAACTGAAATGTACAAATTTACGTTATCGACAGATTCGACGTGCGATCTCTATCACGATTTCGTCGTTGAAAACGACATTAAGCTTGCTTCGCTCACCTTCAACGTGGAAAAAGACGGAAAGATGACGGAGTATCTCGACGCATTTACGGACTATGAGCAGTACGTTGATTTTTACAACGAACTGCGGGCGGGCGCGTTTTCCAAGACGGCGATGCTCAATTACGACGCGCACCTCGCGCATTTCACGAAATTGGCGGAAGAGGGCGCGAAAGACGTCGTCCATTTCTGTATTTCGAGCGGGCTTGCCCGTACGCACGAAGTCGCGGAGCAGGCGGCGGCGGACGTAAAAAAGCAATACCCCGATTTCAACGTCTACGTCGTGGATCCGCTTACGGCGACGGTGGGACAGGGCGCACTGGTGAGAATGGCGCTGATCTGCCGCAACGAGGGGAAAACCGCCAAGGAAGCTTACGACTACTGCATGGGGTTGCGTCTGCACATCCAGCACTTTATCGTAGCCGACGATCTGCAATATCTCAAAAAAGGCGGCAGAATTTCCGCGGCAGCGGCGGCGATCGGCGGCGTTCTCGGGATCAAGCCGATCATCTCTTTCGATAAAGCGGGAAAGCTCACCGTGATCGATAAAGTCCGCGGCGTAAAAAAAGCGGTCTCTTATATCAAAGCGAAGATGGAGAAAGAGGGACCGAACGAACTCGGATACGTGTTCATCGTTCATACGGGCAACGAACCCGTTGCAAACGAGCTTGCCGATTTCGTACGCGCCCGCTTCGGGATCGAACCGTTCGTGCAGATCATGGGGCCCGTGATCGGTTCGCACGTCGGTCCGAACGCGTTCGCGCTCGGCTATTTTACCGAGAGCGAGCGGAACGAATTCTGAGTGTATTCATAATTTTTCCAACCGATAAAAAAACAATAGACTGTTTGAAAAAGATATGCTATAATGAGCGTATCTTTTTTATTTCTGCAAGCAGCGAAGGAGCGGAACATGGCTAACAAGAATCAATTCGTCGAACAGATCGCGGATATCGAAACCGATTTTGCGCAATGGTATACCGACGTGGTGTTAAAAACCAAGCTCGTCGACTACGGTCCCGTAAAAGGGACGATGGTGATTCGTCCGTACGGGTATGCGATCTGGGAGAACATCCAACGGGAGTTCGACCGCCGTTTCCGCGAAAACGGATACGAAAACGCATATTTCCCGTTGCTCATTCCCATGGGGTTTATGACGAAAGAGGCGGAACACGTGGAAGGGTTTGCGCCCGAAGTCGCCGTCGTGACCCACGCGGGCGGGGAGAAACTTGCCGAGCCGCTCTGCATCCGTCCGACTTCCGAGACGATCATCGGGACCATGTACGCCAAATGGACGGAATCGTGGCGGGATCTTCCGGTGCGCATGAACCAGTGGGCGAACGTCATGCGGTGGGAAAAGACGACCCGCCCCTTTCTCCGTACGAGCGAATTTTTGTGGCAGGAGGGACATTCCGTGTTCGCCTCCGAAGAGGAAGCGGAAGAGGAAACGCAGAAGATGCTCGCGGTGTATGCGGAGTTTGCAAAGACCTGTCTCGCCATGCCCGTTCTCACCGGCAAAAAGACGGAGAAAGAAAAGTTCGCGGGCGCGGTTGCGACCTACGGCATGGAGGCGATGATGCACGACGGCAAGAGTTTGCAGTCGGGGACTTCGCACTATCTGGGGCAGAACTTTTCCAAAGCGTTCAACATTAAATTTACGGATAAGGACGGGACGCAGAAATTCGGCTATACGATGTCGTTCGGGGTTTCTACGCGTCTGATCGGCGCGCTGATCATGACCCACGGCGACGCGCGCGGGTTGGTGATGCCGCCCGTCGTTGCGCCTGTACAGGTCGTGATCGTTCCGATCGCCGCGAAGAGAGAGGGCGTAATCGAAGCCTGCGTCCGTTTGAAAGACCGGCTTACGGCGGCGGGAGTGCGCGTCGTCTTGGACGACAGCGACAACTCGCCCGGTTGGAAATTCAACGAATGGGAGATGAAAGGCGTTCCGCTCAGAATCGAACTCGGACCGCGCGATCTCGAAGCGGGAAAACTGCTCTGCGCGCGCAGGGACAACTTCGAAAAGACGGAGATGAGTCTCGAAAACGCGGCGGAAGAAATTCAGGCGCTGTTGAAACGGGTTTCCGAAAACATGTACGAAAAGGCGCGGGAACGGATGAATACGCGCATCGTGACCAAAGACTCTTTGGAAGGCATTTTGGAGGGCGTGAACGGCGGAAATTTTGTGCGCGCGGGCTGGTGCGGCTGCCGTGCGTGCGAGGACAAAGTAAAAGAATTCGCGCAGGCGACCGCCCGCGTGATGGACGGCGACCATACCGAAAAGGTCTGCGCCGTCTGCGGAAAGAAATCTTCCGCAACCGTATTTTTTGCAAGAGCATATTAAATCGCGCCGCGTCGCGCAGGGAGGATCGAAATGAAACATACGGATATTTATGAAGCATTGCATGAAAAGTCGCCGATCGGCAAGACGGTGACCGTCTGCGGCTGGGTGCGTACTTTCCGCGAATCTTCCGCCGTCGGATTTTTGGAACTTTCCGACGGCACGAGCTTTTCCCGTTTACAGGTCGTGCTCGATAAGAACGCGCTGTCCTTCGATGCGGAATGCACCAAAAACGGCGCTTCCGTCTGCGTCACGGGCGAACTCGTCAAGGCGTTCAAAGGCGAGGGCAACGAGCTGAACGCCAAGGAGATAAAACTTCTCGGAAAATGTCCGCCCGAATATCCCATTCAGAAAAAGCGTACGACGCTCGATTTTCTGCGTACGATCCCGCATCTGCGGTTGCGCACCAATACGTTCAACGCGGTGTTCCGCGTGCGTTCGGTTGCGGCGCAGGCGATCCATCGCTATTTTCACGAACACCGCTATTACTACGTGCATACGCCGATCATCACGGCGAGCGACTGCGAGGGGGCGGGCGAAATGTTCCGCGTGACCACGCAGCCCTGCGGCGCGAAGTACGCGAGCGAGGCGGAATATTACAAAGAGGATTTCTTCGGTCAGAAGGCGGGACTGTCCGTTTCCGGACAGCTGGAAGGCGAAGTCGCGGCGACGGCGTTTTCCAAGATCTATACGTTCGGACCTTCGTTCCGCGCGGAAAACTCCAACACGACGAAACACCTTGCCGAATTCTGGCACGTGGAGCCGGAAGTTGCGTTTGCCGAGCTTCCCGACATCATCGAAATCGCCGAAGAGATGCTGAAATACGTGATCGAAGCGGTAATGGAAGAGTGCGCGGACGAAATGAATTTCTTCGACGCGTTCATTGAAAAGGGACTGAAAGAAAAACTGAACCGCGTGATCGAGAGCAAATTCGCGGTCTGCGATTATACGGAAGCGGTTGAAATTCTGAAAAAAGCGGACGTAAAATTCCAGTATCCCGTCGAATGGGGCAGCGATCTGCAAACCGAACACGAACGGTATCTGACCGAGACGGTCTTTCAAAAGCCCGTATTCGTAACCAATTATCCCAAAGAAATCAAATCTTTCTATATGAAACAGAATCCGGACGGCAAGACGGTTGCCGCGACCGATCTGCTTGTGCCCGGAATCGGGGAGATCATCGGGTGCAGCGAACGGGAAGCGGACTACGACAAACTGGTTGCCGCCATGAAAGCGCGAAAGATGGATCTGAGCGCTTATCGGCAGTATCTCGATCTTCGCAAATTCGGCAGCGTGCCGCACAGCGGGTTCGGGCTGGGTTTCGAGCGGTTCGTCATGTACGTTACGGGAATGGAAAACATTCGCGACGTCACGCTCTTTCCGCGCTGGGTCGACAATATCATGTAAACGAATTTTGTTGAAGTCTCCCCCTTTGCCAAGGGGGATTTTTATTATAATCATGAAATACTTTTTTAAAAATTCCTTCCGATACGTTCGGAAATACATACCCGTGCAGGTCTTTGCTTTGCTTCTCGGGTTGGCGCGGATCCTGATCCTGCTTGCGACGCCGCAGATCGTTTCGCTGCTCGTGGACAGGGTCGTGAATCCGCTTTTGGGAGAGCCGCCCGCGCAGACGGCGAGCATCTTCGAATTTCTGATCGCGGGGATCCCCGCCGACGATTACGTAAAAATTTTTTGGGTGCTTTCTTCCGCGCTACTGTTGTTTGCGCTCCTGTTTTTCGTGTGTTTTTATGCAAAGTGGAATTTGGCGCATTATTTTTCGCTGAAAAGCGAGAAGGCGATGCGGACGGAAGTCCTCGATAAAATCAACCGCGCGAGCGCGCCGATGCTGATGCGGTATTCTGCGGGCGATCTGATCCTGATCGGAACGAAAGATCCGCACAAGGTCTGTTTGCTATACGATTCGACGTTTCAGTTTCTTCTCGACAGCCTCGTGTATATCGTATTCAGTTCCGTATTGCTGTGCAAGATCGATCCGCTTCTCATCGCGTTGCCGATTGCGGGCGGCGTGCTGAATATCATCGTCGTGCTGTGTTACCGCAAAAGAGTTACCAAGCATTTCGAAGACGTCTGGCACGATTCGGCGGTGTTGTCCACGACCGTGCAGGAGAGCGTGTACGGCGTGCGTACCGTCGCGTCTTTCGCGCGGGAAGAGGAGCGCAAAAAGCTGTTTGCGCGAAATAACGGTACGCTGTACGATACCAACGTAAAGGGCGTACGCATGTTTTCCCGGCGAAATTTGTGGATGCAGTGCATCCGTTCGCTGATCAGCGTCGGCGAAGTCGCGCTCGCGGTGTGGATGGGGATCCGCGGACTGATCACACCGGGCGATTTCACGGCGGTCGTCGCGTACGTGGGAATGCTCATGTGGCAGATCACCGATCTTCTGTTTTGCTTCAACGACGCGCAGGACATTCTGGTCAGCGCGAAACGGCTGTTCGGGTTTTTAAACGATCGGGACGAGACGGCGGAGCGTTACGGCGATGCGGCGCCTTCCGCGACCCCTTCGGTCGAATTCAGAAACGTCGGGGTGAAATGCGGAGAGGGTTATGCGCTGCAAGGGATCGATTTGACCCTTCCGTACGGGAAGCGGTTGGGCGTGATGGGCAGAACGGGCGGCGGCAAGACGCTGCTTTGTAAACTGATGCAGGGGCTTGCGGAGGCGGACGAGGGCGAGATTCTCATCGACGGGCGCCCGATTCACGATTACGACAGGGGGGAGCTTTTGCGCGCCTATTCTTACGCGATGCAAAACGTGTTTTTGTTCTCGAATACCATTTCCGCAAATATCGCGCTGTACGACCCGTTTGCGGACGAGGAGAAGATCGAGCGCGCGGGCGCGCTTGCGGAAGCGGACGAGTTTGCGCGGCGGTTTCCCGATGGATACCTTACGACGATCGGAGAAAAGGGGTTCGGGCTTTCGGGCGGGCAAAAACAGCGAATTTCCATTGCGCGCGCTCTGTTCAAAAACGCGCAGATTTTGGTTTTCGACGACGTTACGAGCGCGCTCGATATGGATACGGAGCGGAGGGTGTTCGCCAATATCGATCGGGAATGCGGAGAAAAAACGCTCGTGCTCGTGACGCACCGCGCGACGGCGCTGAAAAATTGCGACGAGATCGTCTTTCTCGAAAACGGGAGAATCACCGAACGCGGCACTTTCGCGGAGCTGATGGCGCTGAACGGCAATTTTGCAAAAATTTATGCGAGCCAGATCAGCGAAACGATTTCGGACGAGGGTGGATATGCGGAATAATTTATATTATCAGGACGAATATATTAAAGAGACGTTTAATTTCAAAATGTTCGCTCGCATGTTCAAAAGCGCGGGGAGGCACAAAGGGCTGATGCTGGCTTGCGTGTTCCTCGAACTGATCACGAGCGCGCTTGCGCTGTTGCCGAACATCATTTTTTCGATGATCGTCGACGACGTCTTCCCGAAAGACGGCGTGTTGCCGACGAATTACATGCTCACGGCGGGGCTTTGTCTCGGCGGTTTCGCGCTGGTCTGGGCGGCGCTCGCCATCGGCTATTATTTCGAATGGCAGATCCCCGGCAAGTTCGGGTATCTTTTCTGCGCGGAATTGCGTACGGACGTGTTCAATCGGCTTACCGTGCTGGATTTCCGCTATTTCGACACCCACTCCACGGGCAAGATCCTCGTGCGCGTCACGAACTACGTGGACGAAGTGTCCAGCCTGTTTTCCACGCTCTTCTACACGATCATGTACTGCGCGTTCATCGTCGTGATCGGAATGGCATGGCTCGTCGCTCTCGATTGGCGGATCGGCGGCGCGGTCGCGATCGCGTTCCTTCCGCTTTCGGTCATCATGTACTTTCTCGGCAGAGCGGTCCATAAACGCGCGGGACGGGACAGGAACAAAAATGCGAATTATACGGCGTTCGTCGCGGAAAACATCAACGGCGCGGAAGTAGTGCAGGCTTATAACCGCGGGGACATCAATCGCGAAGCCGCGCAACAGCTCTACGACGAGTATTCCAAGGCGTTCATGCGCACGACGCACGTGCGGGAGGCGTTCTTCCCCATGGCGCACGGATTTACGAAAACGCTGTTCCTCATTCTTGCGTACGGCGTCGCGCTTGCGGTGTTGCTGACGGGCTGGGGCGGCGGGCTGGCGCTCGGTACGGTCGTCGCGATCGGGTCGGTCCTCGGCGACGTCACCAACAGCACGGGGCATCTGTGCAATCATATTTCCTCGATATTTACGCTTTCCACCAATCTCGAACGCATTTACGACACCATGGAAACGCCCGTGGACATTGCCGACTGCGAGGACGCGGTTCCGCTTGAAAACTGTCGGGGGAACGTTGCGTTCGAACACGTGGATTTCGCCTACGTGCAGGGGATTCCCGTGTTAAAGGATTTTACTCTGCGGGCAAACGCGGGCGAGACGGTTGCGATCGTCGGCGCGACGGGCTCCGGAAAGACGACGATCGTCAATCTGCTGAGCCGCTTTTACGAGGTCGGGCGCGGAAGAATCACCATAGACGGAACGGAGATTCACCGCTTTACGCTACATTCCCTGCGCGAAAACGTGGGGGTCATGATGCAGGACACGTACATTTTCAGCGGGACGGTCATGGAGAATATCCGTTTTTCCCGTCCGGACGCCACGGACGAGGAGTGCGTCGCCGCGGCGGTATCCGCCTGTGCGGACGGATTTATTTCCCGTTTGCCGCAGGGTTACGAAACGGAGATTTCCGAGAGTTACGCGCTCTCCGGCGGGGAGCGGCAGCTGTTGAGTTTTGCAAGGCTGATCCTCGCCGATCCGAAGATCGTCGTTCTGGACGAGGCGACGAGTCATATCGACACGCAGACGGAGCGGGAAATTCAACAAAGCCTGAGGGCGCTTTTGGCGGGAAGAACGAGTTTCGTGATCGCGCACAGGCTTTCTACGATCCGCGGCGCGGATAAGATCGTCTATTTGAGCGACGGCGAAATCGCGGAACAGGGAACGCACGGCGAATTGCTCGCGCGCAACGGGTTGTATGCGAAACTCATTCGTTCCGCCGTATGACGGCGAATAAGGGGGATTATGAAACTGATTTTATGTTGCGATTATGGGCTGGACGACGCCGCGGCGACGGCGGACGCACTCTTTCACGCCGAAAAAGACGGCTATGAATCTGTCGTTCTCGTCGCGATCGGCGGAAACGTGCCGAGCAAAGTCGCGCTCGGAAACGCGAAGAAACTGCTCGCCGCGCTGAATTTTCCGCATCCGCCCGTGACGGTAACGGATACGACGGCGGTACCGCAGCCGAGCGAATATCTGAAACTGATCCACGGTGAAGACGGCATGGGGGATCTGTTTCCCGCATGTCCGGAAACCGTTGTCGAAACGGTCCCGTTCGCCGATTGGCTGGATTCTCTGTCGGGGGAATACGATCTGTTGAGTTTGGGACCCATGACCCTTGTGCCGCGGATTCTCGCCCGCGGGACTTGCAGGCGGTTCGTGTTTATGGGCGGCAATATTGCGGAAACGCCGAATTTTAATGGGTACGAGTTCAATCATGCGCTCGACCGCGCCGCGTTTTCGGAAACGGTAAAAAAATACCCGCACGTCGCGATCACGATGGATACGTGCAGGAATGAGTATTTGAATATTCAGAAAGAGGGCGTGACGGGCGACGGTCTGCTTCACAGGATCGTAAACCGCTCGCGCGAAATGACGTTTGTTTCTGGTGAACAAGGCTGTTACGTGTGGGACGACGTTGCGGTGAAATATCTGCGTCATCCCGATTGGTTTTCGCTGTACGCGGCGACCGATCGCGACGGGAACGTTTTGACCGTTGCGCGCTATGTCGGAACGGAAACGTACGGGGAAATTCTCGGAAAATGATTGGAGTGCGATTTCCCGTTCATTCGAGCGGGATCGTTTCGATCTTAAAATCGCAGTAATATTCCGCTTCGGAAGCGGTGAATTTCAGCACGCAGTAATCGGGGTCGGTCACGCCGCCTTTGTAAAAAAGCGTATCGCCGAATCGCCAGATGTCCCGTTTCGTCTGCGGATCCGTGCAGATCTCCACGGCGCCTTTTAACATGGCTCCTTGAAACTTGAACCGCCCGCGTCGGTAAAAATACAGACAGGCGTTCGGATTATTCGCGTATTGCGCAACTTTTTTGGACGACGTGTTCGTAGAAAACCAAAATGCATTTTTTTCGATTTTCCGCGGCGCCATCATCGCGCGGGTACAGGGGAAACCGTTATCGTCTATCGAAGAGAGGAAGGCGGTTTTTTGCTTGGAAAGGAATTTTGTAAGTTTTTCTTTGGTCATGCGGTTGTCTCCTGAAAGATCTGTTTTGCGTGTATTCGTGCTTTTGATTTTTCGGCGCGAAAGCCGTGGTTTTTGCGGTTAAAAATCTATGCCTTGTTTGTTTGTGACTTCTACCCAAATCGTTATGATTTCGCGCTCTTCATACTTGGCAAAAGAGATATGCGTCTTTCCCGACTTGGCGATATGAAGGATGCCTTTATCCTGAATCGAGCATCCCAAGTTTGTAAAAACCTTATCGAACTCTTCAAGCGAAGAATTGCAGGTAATGCCGTATACACTTACGTCGGGATCTGTAATTTGGATTTTCGTAACGGTGTCGAAAATTCCTTTGTTGGAAGAATAATCGGGATAGGCGGTTACGGTATACTGGACGTAATGCTCGGGAAAAATTAGCGAATGATCTTCGTCGGTTTCGGGCGGCGGATAATCTTTGCCGAGGTAAATAAGCCCGCCGAATACGCCTTCGAGACAATAATGTTCCTGAAAATCTTCACGCGAAACCTTTTCGGTTATCCAAAACTCCAAAGCGGTATCTTCCGGTTTTGCGAGAATCGGATCGTCGCCGCAGGCGGACAGGGAAAGAACGCACAACCATAACGCCGCGAAGATCGCGATTGCATACTTTTTCATATCCATACCCCTTATTGTTTTGCCGTTTTTATTATAACGCAATCGCGAAGGAAAGTCAATCCCGTATTTTTTAAAACAAAGCGGGAATTTCCGTCGGAGTTCTTACGGAGAGGGGATCGCGTGAAGGGGGGAGTTAAAAGTAAAAATCGGCGGAAAAGTCTTTTGCCTTTTCCGCCGATATATTTGGTGCCGATAATCGGATTTGAACCGATACGGTATCTCTACCATTGGATTCTAAGTCCAACGCGTCTGCCAATTCCGCCATATCGGCATAGTTTATAAACATAAAAAAACAAACCGCCATACGTCGGCACTCGGCACAGCGTACAGGGCTTGATGGTGGGGACGACAGAACTCGAATCTGTGACCTCTTGCATGTCAAGCAAGCGCTCTAACCAACTGAGCTACGCCCCCGCAACACGGATATTATTATCATATCCGAAACGGTACGGCTTGTCAAGCATTCTTTGCCGAAAACAGAAAGATTTTTCTGGATTTTCACCGTTCTCGCGAGATTTTATGAAACGCACTTGACAAATCGGCGCATATATAGTAAAATAGTTTCATAATAAATTGCAATATGCTTTCGGAGTAAACGTATGGAAACGTATCGTAAACCGAGAATCCTTATCACTTTCGTGGAAGCGGGTATGGGGCATATCGTCAGCGCACAGGCGATTTCGGACTCTCTGAAAAAAAAATACGGGGATAAAATGGAGATCATCGAAGCCTACATGCTTCGCGACAGCGAGAATCCCGTTTTACCCAAGTTTGAAGAATTTCTCGTAAAAAACACGCAACTGTATTCGAAAATTCCCGCGTTCGGGGATATACAGTTCGCCTCTATGCACATTCTCGGCGCGCAGAACACGTTGAAGCTGATCCACAATACTACTTTTCACGCTTCGACGCTTGCGATGATCGAGGAGTATAAAAAATACAAACCGGACGTGATTATCTGCACGCATTTTTTCCTGCTCTTTACGGCGGTGGAATATCGGCGTAAATTTAATCCGGACGTCACGGTCGTCGCTTACTGTCCGGATAACGACGTTCACGGCTGGTGGGATAACCGCGCGGACGTGATCTACACCAACAATCCGCTTGCAACCAAACAGGCGTACGATTTGAAGTTCAGGAACGGACACGTGCGCGAAGTGTTTTATCCGACGCGCGCGGACGTCGTGGAATCCAACGAGGGGAAAGAATCTTATCGCGAAAAATTCGGGATCCCGCAGGATAAATTTGCCGTTGTGATCGCGGACGGGGTATACGCCAAAGCGAAATTGCGCAAAGTTTGTAAAGAACTGTTAAAGACGGACGTTCCGATTACGATCTGCGTGCTTGCGGGGAAAAACGAAAAACTCAAACGGCTGTTCGACGAAATAAAGCCGCGCGTGAAGCCGAACATTACCCTGTTGACGTTCGGGTTTATCAAAGAGGCGCCGCAGCTCTACGGCGCGTGCGATTTGTTCATCACCAAAGCGGGACCGAACGCGGTGCTCGACAGCGTGATGATGGGGACGCCGATCCTGACGGACTACTGCGCGACGCCGAGCGAGCGCGCGACGAAAAAACTGTTCGTCGAGCACATGTTCTGCGGGTATCACTTTGTCAGTCCGAGAAGGATCCGGAAACAGGTGGAGAAACTCGTCGAACAGCCCGAACTGTTGCAAAAGATCAGGGAGACGCTTTCGTTCTTCGATAAGTCGCGCAACGGGGCCGATGAGATTGCGGACGACATCGCCGAGATCCTCTGGAACCGCCGAGAGAGAATGGAAAAAATTCTGCGCGAAGAGAAGAGCGTGATCAGCGAATTCTTTAACGAAAAGGCGGAGATCAAACGCGCCGAGGCGAAGAAGAAGATCGAAAAAATTCAGGAAACAACGGCGAAACGCGCCGAGAAATTCGGTCAGTCGGAAAAACTCGACGGGGAAACCGCGGAGAAACTCTCGCAAAAGAGCGCGAAGCGCATCGAAGTCGTCAATGCGCGTACGGAAAAACAGATTGAAAAAATCGATTGCAAGACGGAAAAAGTGATCGAAAAAGTGTATGAAGGAAAGGCGAGCCGTTATTCCGCAAAGGCGATTTTGAAAAAAGTCGATCGCGAACAGGATAAGCGCGAGACGGATCTTGCCTGAAAAGGGGAGACGATGGGATTTTTAAAGGGCAAAACTGCGATCATAACGGGCGCGGGCAGAGCGGTTCTGAGCGACGGAAGGTGCGGTTCGATCGGTTACGGGATCGCCACCGCCTACGCGAAAGAAGGCGCGAATCTCGTGATCACGGGCAGAAACGTAAAAAAGCTCGAAGATGCAAAAGAGGAGTTGGAACGGCTTTATAAGATCAAAGTTCTCTGCATTGCCGCGGACGTGAACGGCGGTGCGAGCGAAGAGGCCGTGAAAAACGTGGTGCGTCAAGCGGTTGAAACCTTCGGCAGAATCGACGTGCTGATCAATAACGCGCAGGCTTCCGCTTCGGGCGTCACGCTTGTCGATCACACAATCGAGCAGTTCGATCTTGCCATCTATTCGGGATTGTACGCGACGTATTTTTATATGAAGCACTGCTATCCCTATCTGAAAGAAACGAAAGGAACGGTCGTCAATTTTGCCTCCGGCGCGGGCCTGTTCGGAAATTACGGGCAGTGCGCGTACGCTGCGGCGAAAGAGGGGATCCGCGGACTGTCGCGCGTTGCCGCGACCGAATGGGGGAAGGACGGTATCAACGTGAATGTCGTATGTCCGCTCGCATGGACGGCACAGCTCGAAAACTTCGAAAAGGCGTATCCCGAAGCGTTCAAGGCGAACGTGAAAATGCCGCCGCTTGGACACTACGGGGATGCGGAAAAAGAGATCGGGCGGGTTTGCGTGCAATTAGCTTCTCCCGATTTCAAGTATATGAGCGGAGAAACGATCACGCTGGAAGGCGGCATGGGGCTGCGTCCCTGATCGTAAACGCCTTTAAAATCGGAATAAAAAACAGACAGCCCGCAACGCTTTGGAATGAAGACGGCGGGCTGTTTTTAATCGTTTTTTCGTTAAACGGATTTTTCCGCCGTGTCAGACGCGGTGGGGGACCGTTTTCCCTTGCGGCGCGGCTTCGGCTTGCGGCGCTTCGTTTTTGCGGTCCTTTCCCATGAAAAAGAGCGCAAGCGTGCCGGGGCCGACGTGCGTTCCCGAGCAAATGTCGTAATATTCCACGATCACGTCGCGTGCGCCGTGTTCTTTAATCGTCGCCGCGAGTTCGAGCGCTTCTTCTTCGCAGTCCGCGTGCGCGATGCCCACCGTCTGTCCTTCGGGGCGGACGGCGTGTTTATCGAACGCCTCGACCAGTGCGGAAACGGATTTCTTTCTGCCGCGCGCTTTTCCGAAAAAGGAGATCTTCGCGTTGGTGCTTCCGTCTGCCCGAAGCAGAGGCTTGATGTTGAGCAGGCTTCCCGCGATCGCGAGCGTACGGGAAATTCTGCCGCCTTTGCGCAGGTATTTCAGATCTTCCACCGTGAAATAGCTGTTCATTTTATAGGCGTTTCGTTTGACCCATTCGCTGCACGTTTCCGCGCTCTCGCCCATGTCGCGCAAATCTGCCGCTTTCAAAACGAGCAGACCCTCGCCGAGGGAGGCGTTCGCGCTGTCTAAAACGTATACTTTGCGTTTCGGAAACTGTTTTTCCAATGTTTTTTTCGCGGCGAGCGCCTGCTGATAGGTGCCGCTGATGCCCGAGGCGATGGTGAACAGCAGTACGTCCTGATTCTGTTCCAAGGCGGGCGTAAGCGCTTCTACGAATCTGCTTTCGACGATCAGAGAAGTTTTCACGTCTGCGTTTTCGCGCATTTTACGATAGTATTCTTTCGCCGTTTCGGAATAATTGCCGCCCTGTTCTGCGCAGGGGAGTTCTTTTCCGTCGACCGTACAATAATAAGAGACAATGCGAATGTCGCGACTGATGCGCAGTTCGTCGGGGATATTTGACGAAGAATCCGCATAAATTACAAAATCTGCCATATTTCCTCCTTAAGCAAAAACCGTCGCTTTGCTTTCCGATAACAGTTTATCACGCTTTCCGACAAATTACACCCTATTTATCGCGAAAATGCCTCTCCGACTCCGTCGGCGCGTTCTACGGCATAAAAAGCGATTCTACTCACAGTAGAATCGCTGATTTTTAAATGCTTTATGGAATATTTATCCATATTTTTAAGGCTATTATGCGGAGTAATGGCTGGTTTTCGGTTATCGGACGGGGGAAACACAATTTCATCGAAAAATGCTTGAATATTTCCAATGAAAAGTATATAATGTATATAATAGGGAATATAAAACGGAATATACTATTCGCAAGAGAGGAAACGCGATGGGAATCAAAAGAAAATTTTGTTGGATATTTTCCGCCGCCGCTGTCGGCGCGGCGGCGCTCGGCTGTATTTTTTTAACGCAGGAAAACGTGATCGCTTTTGCGGACGGGGAGATCGAAATCAACGTTCATGCGACCGAATCTTTTTCCTGGAATTCTTCCAATGAATTGAAATTGCAGACTTCCGAGGTGTATACTTATTCCTATTCCACGTCGGGCGGCGGGTTCGGAACCTATTATTCCGCTTCCGAAATGAATTTTTCTCCTCGGTCGGATTGGAGCGATTGGCAACTCGCGAGCGTGTCCACGGCGGAAAAATCCGTCTTTTATGCCTACGCCGACCTGTCTTCTTATTCCGTCTCTTTTTACAATCCGGATCTTGCGGAGGACGTTTCTCAGGCGGGACATACGCCCGTGTACGCGTTCGAAGCGGGTCCCGTAAGCGGGAACGCGGCGCGCGGCGCGGGCCGTTATCAAGCGCAAGTGACGCTTACGCCGAATTCGGGCTATAAATTCGTGACCGGCACGTCCGAACAGAAGAGCGCGTGCAACAGACGCGGCGTGAGCGTGACGATCAATCCCGACGGTACTGCGACCGTCAGGAAGACGTGGTATGTGCTTCAACACGGCAACGCGTTGATGGGGAAACCCGAAGAAGCAAGTACGACGACGCCGCCCGTTTGGGAAATGCCTTCCTGGCAATTCGGCGCGTTCGATGCGGAAAAAGTTGCCGCGCCCACGCTGGGACACGGCGACGAGGCGTATTATCCCGACTGCTGGATTTCGTTCACCGAAGCGTATGAAATGAGATGTAACGGAACCGCGGTCGCGCAAAAAAATCTCGGCGCGGCTTCGGTAGCGATCGCGGACGGTTGGAACATATCCGATCCGAACGCGCAGAACGACGTACTGTTGTTTTCGATTTCTATGCGTGGGGTTTCGGGAGACGATCATGACGGCGGGGCGATCGTCTGCGAAAATCAACCGCGTTCGCAATGGAGCCGTTATATCAACGAATACATGCCCGTCGGAGAATACGCGATCACGATAAGCGTATCGGATATTGCGATCACCCAACATCCGCTTTGGTGGAGCGGGGCGAAGTTTACCGGCGGCGAAACGGGACTCTGCGTTTATTCCGGATTTTCCGTATCTTACGAATTTAGCGTCGGCGAGGGCGAGCTTCGGGTGCTCGACGGCGAATTCAAACAGAAAACCGATCTCGAACGGAATATCGACGGCGTTTCGGACGGCAACGATCTTTTCGGCGTTCTCGGGACGGTGCAGTTCGGCAACTATATCGGATATTCGGACGTCGTTGCAAGCGGAACTTACTGGGCGGAGGTCGCCGAAGAATATTACGGCGTATCGCCTTCGCTCGTGTTCAATCTGGCGCGTTCTTACGATAACGTATACCGTTCTGCGGACGACGATTTTTGGACGCCGTTCGTTGCGCGACCGGATACTTTTCACGTCTTCTATCGGGCGGAGATGAAAAATTATCGCTCCTATCCCGATACGCTCGCGGAGAAATACGAGCATTGGTTCGAAGTGACGCTGTACCGCGAACTGACGGTTCCCCGTCTGGAACAGAGCCGATACACATATACGGGCAGTCCGATCACGGCGGCTTTTTCCGACGATACGCCCGCCGCAGAAAGAGAATTTTATGCGGTGACGGGACAGACTGCGCTCAACGTGAGTACGGATAAATATAAAATTACGGTTTCGCTGCCGGACAAAAAGCATTACCGTTGGAAAACCGAAAACGGCGGCGGGACGGACGATCTCGAAATCGAATGGGAAATCGTGAAAGCGGACGAGAATTGGGTGGAAGAAGTCGGCGCGGTCGGCTGGAAGTACGGCGACTACAACCCTTCCGCAAACCGATTCAAAGGCGTTTCCGATTCCGGAATTTCTCCGTTCTTTACGGTTGCGATTGCGGGCGAAGACGGGGAAAAAGATCCGCTCGGTCCGCTTCAATCCTTCCTGTTGGAAAACGGATTGGTTACGGATCCCGTAAAACTCGATTATCTGAAAAAACTGCCCGCGGGAAGGTATTATTTGAACGCGACGATTCCCGAAAGTCTCAATTACAACGGGATCGATTCCGGTTGGGTGGAGTTTACCGTGACGCCCGCTTCCAATTATTGGGCGGAAACTCCCAATTTCATCGGCTGGAAATACGGCGAATATAACGCCCTCGTCAACCGCCAATACGGGAGAATCGGGCAGGGAACGACGGAATTCATGTTTTACAGGCTCGACGAAAACGGCGACCGCACGGGCGACGGCTATACGAACATGGCAGGCTTCGGCGGCAGCGTTGCGGAAGCGCCTTGCGGATCGTATGAAATGCTCGTTACGGGCAATGGCGGCGGGAATTTCGAAACGCTCTCCGAATCGGTGTTTTTCGAGATCGGAAAGGGTGAAAACCGTTGGCTGATCGCGCCGAATATCGCAAGTTGGGTGAAAGGGGACGAAGCGGGTTTCATTAGCGGCACGCCGCGGTTCGGTACCGCGGTCTTTACGGTGACTTCGGAAACGGGCGAGACGATGTACGACAGCCGTACGGGAAGTCCGAACGCGCGGGAAGAACTGTCTTCTCTTCGCGCGGGAAATTATACGCTGACGGCGTTCGTCGTCGCCGCGGAGAATTATACGGGGATCGGCGAATACGAAGTGTTGTTCCGCGTTCTGGCGCAAAATGCGAACCGTTGGACGGTAACGCCCTCCATTCAGGGCTGGACGGAAGGCGAATCGCCGAACGAACCCGTGGGTGCGGCGCTGTTCGGCACGGTCGAATTCCGTTATTATACGGCGTGGGACGCCTTGCTCGACGAGGTTCCCGCTGCGGCGGGACAGTATAAATTGGTTGCGACCGTCGGCGTCTATGCGGACGAGACGGGCGTGCAGTATGAAGGACTTCGCGCGGAAATTTCCTTTACGATCGCGGAAAAACCGCTTCTCGTGAACCGCTGGAAGCAACTTCCGTCGATCCGCGACTGGCAGCAGGGAGAAACCGCGAGCGAGCCTTCCGGAGAAGCGGAATTCGGCGGTACGCCCGTATTTACGTATGCGACTGCGGACGGGACTTCTCTCGGCGCGTCCAAGCCCACGCAGGCGGGCGATTATCTTCTGATCGCGACCGTCGGTTTGAACGGATATGAGACGCTGACCGCGCAAGTGCCCTTTAAAATTACGCCGCCGCCTTCGCGCGCGATCAATCGGGTGCAGGATACCAACGGCAATCTGATCGAGTTTATCGTATCGGGGGTGCCGGGCGGGTCGTTGCTCAACGTCGGGCTGATCACCGATCGCGAGGAAACCGCCGCGTATTGGTCGTATAACGCAAAGGCGATTTCGGAAATCGGATGTTCGGTCGGCGCGATGTACGATCTGGCGCTGAAAGATGCGAGCGGCAACGCGGTCGTGCTTTCGGGAACCGTTGCCGTAACGATTTCGATTCCGGCGGAACTGCGCGGAAAAGCGGGGTTGCAAGTCGCGTACGTGAGCGAATTGGGAGAAGTGACGCTGCTCGGCGGAAAGGTGCAGGGCGACAAAATTTCCTTCCAAACCGATCACTTCAGTACGTACTGCCTGATCTGGGCGGAACCGAAGATCGAAGCGAAGGATTCGGGTTCCGCAGGCGCGATTTTCCTGACCGTGATCATCGAGTTGTGCTTTGTTGCGGCGGTCGCCTCGTCGGTATACGCGCTTTACTTTATGCGGAAAAATTCCGTAAAAGGCTCCGTGAAAAGTTCGGAAAAATCCCTTTCGGAGACCGTAAAGAAACCGCTTCCCCGCATGCAGCCGCCAGTGTTCGGAAATGCGCAGACGAAAAAGAATAAACATTCGAAAAAATAAGACGTTATTTAATTGTGACGGAGATTTCGGCTTTGACCGAAATCTCCGTTTTTTCATACGATGAAATAAGTTCCGTTATATTGTTTTTTTACACTATTATATATCGGAAAGAGTGTTTTTCTTTGCGGTTGTGCGCTTTCCAAATCAATTCGTACCCGCAAAAATTTACCATAATTTTCATTTTTATTATTTATCGCTGTACATAGTGAACTCAAATTCATCAAATATATTACATCAATTTACTAAAATTCATGACAAAAACGTGAAAAAACAGAAATTATGTCTAATTTCATTTGAAAAATTATTACACAGGGTTTATAATTAACCTGTGAATTTATAAGGGAAAGTATTTTTTAAAATAACTTTGTTATTACAGATTTGGAAAATATGAACGGTAAATTTTTCAGACAACGTGATATTGAGGAAGAAACGACCCGCCCGAATCATGCGGAAGGGCAACTTTTTGCTGTTGTAAAACGCCGTACGGGCGCCTTGCGTCCCGTACTGATTTGTTTTATGATTCTCGGTTTGATTCTTTCGCTTTTCTTCGGGTACACGATGCTTTCGGGGAAGCGGGAGCAGGAGAATCGGATCACCGCGAGCGCCGCGGTCGCCGACACCTGGAAGACGGCGATCGACGCGGCGACGTCTACGACGGCTTCCACATTTAAATTGACCGCCGGATGGACGGCAACGCAAAATTCCACTTCGGGATTCGGCACGACTTCCGGTTATTATCGGAACGGCGCGCTTTATATTCCGGCGGGAAAAAAGGTTATCATCGATCTTGCGGGAAATACGCTGAACCGAAACTGTACTTCCGCGATTTCGAACGGTTACGTCATTTACGTAGACGGCGAACTGACGCTCACCAATTCCGTTACGACGGTCGGGTACGTGCGCGGCGGTTACAGTTCGACGAGCAATACGACGGGCGGCGTTTACGTGTCCGGTACCGGTACGCTCAACATGGATAACGATTATGCCCGTATTCGGTATAACCAGACGAATGCGTCCTATTGCGGCGCGGGCGTCTATCTTGCAAGCGGCGCAAAAATGAACATGACGGCAGGTTATGTTTATACCAATACGACGGGGAACAATTCTTACAGCGCGGGCGGCGTTTACGTCTATAATAACGCGAATACCGTGCTGAACATGACGGGCGGACATATTCAGTCGAATACCGGCTATGCGGCGGGCGGCGTTTACGTTGCGGGCGCCAACAGCCGCATCAACCTCGGCGGGAAAGCGTATATCCGCAGCAATACTTGCAGTTCTACGTCCAAGACGAACGACTTGCATTTTGCGAACAATACCGCGGTTGCGCATATCGTCGCTCCTTTTGTGAGCGGCGCTTCCGTGGGAATGTCGCGCGCAGTGAACGGCGTGATCACGGACGGCTGGGAAACGCACAACGCCGGCGCTACGATGTCGAGTTATCTCATTCCGAGCGATTCCGCTTTCGACATTTACGAGACCGAGCATACGGTGGGAACTACGACGACGAAAGAGGCGTTTTATTCGAGCCGTTCGAATGCGACGAACTGGGACTGGTTTATTTCGCGCAGCGCAAGCACGGGAACCTGGCAGACGGTCAAGTTGTATTCGACCTGGACGGCGACGTCCAATTCGTTCGGTGTCTCGAACAGTTACGGCGGTGCGCTCAACGTGCCCGCGAACGCAAAGATCATTCTCGATCTCAACGGCTATAATGTCAACCGCGCGCTCACGTCGGCGATCGGCAGCGGCGCGGTCATCTACGTTTCGGGACAATTGCGGATCAAGTCTTCCGGCAGTACGACCGCAAGCGTTTACGGCGGAAAAAACAGTTCGCAAAGCGGTGCGGGCGGCGTTCAAGTCAACAGCGGCGGCTCGCTGACGCTGGAAAGCGGAAGGATTCGCGCCAATCAGACGACGAATACTTACGGCGCAGGCGGCGTCTTCGTCGGGAACAACGCGACGTTTACGATGGAGGGCGGAAGCGTTTACAACAACTCGTCTGCCGGCTCCACCGGTGCGGGCGGCGTGTACGTTTACGGAAGTTCGACGTCGAAACTGATCGTGAAAGGCGGTAATATTTATAGCAATACCGCGACCAATGCCAACAACGCGGGCGGCGTTTACGTTGCTTCCGGCGGCGGCGTGGAATTAGGCGGAAGCGCGCGGATTCATACGAATACGGCGGCGGGCGTTGCAAAGAACCTGTTCCATGTGACCAACGACGCGCGTATTCCGATCGTTTCGACGGTCAACAGCGATTTCAACGTGGGGATCACGCGCACGACGAATAACTACGTCAATATTGCGGGGTTGCCGATCACGACGGGCTGGTATAATTTCAGTTCCGAAGCGCCCACGGGAAAATTTTTTGCCGACGTTACGACGATGTACGAAATAATTTCGTACGGCGGGATCGCGGAGCGCGAAGCGGCGTATTGGTGCGTCAACAACGCGAAGAATTGGAGCGAAGCAGTTGCGGCGAGTCAGGCGGACGGACAGCAAAAGACTGTGACTTTGCGCACGAATTGGACGGCAAACGCGACGTCCGTCACAACGACGAAGTACACGACTTCGTATCAGGAACAGTACAGCACAGGCTTTTATTACGGGGCGTTGCAGGTGCCGAGCAATGCGAAGATCCTATTGGACATGAACGGATATACGATGAACCGCGGACTGAGCGCGGCGAGGTCGTACGGTTGTTCGTTCTATACGCAGGGCGCGTTGGAAATCGTGGACAGGAACACGCGTTCGGCAAAGGGAAAGATCACGGGCGGATTCACGTCCGATACGGGCAGCGCGATCCATTTCCGTGGGGGAACGTTAAAGATTCATGATATCGATATCACGGGAAACTCGGGCGTATACGGCGCGATATACGTAACGGGGAATTATAAACTGACGCTGGGCGGAAGCGTACAGATCTATAACAACCGCGAAACGCGGTCGTCGACGACGCCGCTTAGAAATATCCGCTTGAACAATGCTACGACGGTGATCGATATCGATTCGAAACTGACGGGCACGCAACAGTTTACGGTATGGAGATCGGGTCGCGGCATCTTTACCAACGGCTTCGGTGCAAATAATCCGGATACAGATCCGAAAACGCGTTTTAAATCGGAAAACGAACCGGAATACGTTGTGGAAAACGGCGTGTTGAACGGCGCGGCGGAAGCGGAACAATGGTGTTACGACAACGCGCTGAACTGGTCTTATTTTTGCGCGCAGAGCGCAAGCAAGAGCGGCGCGGACAAGAAACAGTACATGGTGCTGTACAGCGATTGGGTTGCGGAGACGAACAGCAGTTACACGACGGCGTTCGGCACCGATTCGTATTATTCGTACGGCGGACTGTACGTGCCGGGCAACGTGGAGATCGAGCTGGATTTAAAGGGATTCACGATCAATCGCGCTTTGTCGAGCAGTACGGCGCGGAATTACGGCTGGATTGCGCGTATCGACGGAAAACTGACGATCACGGACAGTTCGACGAACGACGCCGGCGTATTGACGAATGCCGGCAGACTCATCAACGCTTGGAACAGTTACAGCAGTACGACTTACGGCGGCGGGATTTCGGTAACGAGCGGCGGCGAACTGACGGTACTCGGCGGAAGAATCTACAACAACCGCGGTTATTACGGCGGGGTTTCGGTCTACGGAAACGGAAAGTTGAATCTTGGCGGCAACGCTCAAATATACAACAACTATACGATTTCCGGAACTACGCGGAATATCTATTTGCATAACACGACGGCAAAATCGATCAACGTAATTTCGCAATTTACGGGCACGGCGCTTTCGTACGGACAGAAATTCGGGATTACGCGGTTGGGCAACGGCACGTTCACAAACGGATTCGAAACCTATCACCCCGATGAAACGGCGGAGACCTACTTTGCATCGGAAGATGCGAACTTCTTCGTATTCACGGACGATGCGACGGGAAAGAAAGAAGCGGGGCTGATCAGCTATAACGCAAACACCAACTGGGAGTATGCGATCA
>CAJUJF010000001.1:161714-182837 GCA_910586825.1 uncultured Christensenellaceae bacterium
GTTTTGCGAGCGGGATCCATTTGCGCGGGAATGCGAATCTGGAACTCGGCGGAGAGATCCAGATCTACAACAACGTCGGCGGCAATCTGACGCGGAACCTCTACCACGAGACGAACGACGTAAGGTACAAAATCGTCTCGGATATCGGACCGAAGTTCAACGTCGGCATCACGAAAACCACGAATAACTATCTGAATACGGAAGGATTGGTATTTACCGAAGGCTGGGGCGAGCATTATAAAACGGAAACTTCCGCGCGCGCTTCTTCCGCGGGCGGAAAATTCTTCGCGGATCTGAACACGATTTACGAAGTCATCGACAACGGTTCGGGTACGCTGATGGAAAAGGCGTTGTGGACGATCAACAACGCGAAGAATTGGAGCGAAGCGGTCGCCGTCAGTCAGGCGCAAAAGGGGACGCAACAGATTGTGACGTTGCGCTCGGACTGGACGGCAAACGCGACGTCCGTTACGACGACGTCGTATACGACTTCGTATCAGGAACAGTACAGCACGGGCTTTTCCAGCGGCGCGTTGCGGGTGCCGAGCAACGCCAATATTCTTTTGAATATGAACGGATATACGATGAACCGCGGACTGAGCGCGGCGAGGTCGTACGGTTGTTCGTTCTATACGCAGGGCGTGTTGGAAATCATAAACGACGTGGATCCTCTGACCGGTAAATCGGGCGGGAAGGGCACGATCCGCGGCGGATTCTCGTCCAATACGGGCAGCGCGATCTACTTTACGAGCGGTTCGGTGACGTTGCGCGATATCGATATTACGGGAAACGCCGGCGTATACGGGGCGGTCTACGTAACGGGGAATTATAAACTGACGCTCGGCGGAAGCGTGCAGATCTACAACAACCGCGAAACACGCTCTTCCACCACGTTGCTCAGGAATATCCGTCTGAACAACGCGTCGTCGGTCATCGACATCGATTCCGAGCTGACGGGTACGCAGATATTCACCGTTTACCGTCAGGGAAGAGGGGCGTTCACGAACGGATACGGCGCGCATAACGACGTGACGCAGCGTCCCGCCGCTTCGAGATTCGATTCCGAATACCTTTCGGGAACGAACCGCGATTATACGGTTCAGAACATCGGCGAAGGCGATCGGCAAGAAGCCGAAATGTTCTGTAAAAACAACATGATCAACTGGTCGTACGCCTGCGCCGAGAGCGTAAAAACGGGCGAACAGCAGACGTTCGTGCTTGTCGACAACTGGACTGCGGGCACGAACAGCAGTTACACGACGGCGTTCGGTACCGATTCGTATTATTCGTACGGCGGGCTTTATGTGCCGGTAAACGCGAACGTGATTCTCGATTTGAACGGATTTACGTTGAACCGCGGTCTCTCGAGCAGTACCAAGCGCAATTACGGATACGTGATCCGCGTGGACGGAAAGCTGACGATCATCGACAGCGCGACGGACGAAAACGGCGTTTCGACGAATGCGGGCAGGATCATCAACGGTTGGAACAGTTATAGCAGTACCGCGTACGGCGGCGGCGCGATCAGCGTGCTGAGTAAAGGCGAACTGACGGTACTCGGCGGGAGAATTTACAACAACCACGGCGAATACGGCGGAATTTCTGTATACAGCAGCGGAAAACTCAATCTGGGCGGGAACGCGCAGATTTATAGCAATACCATGGCTTCGAATACTTCCGTAGTCCGCAATATCTATCTGCAAAACGCATCGGCAAAAATCGGCGTCGTTTCCGAATTCACGGGCGCGGCGCTTGCGAACGGACAGACTTTCGGCGTTACGAGAACGAGCTTCGGTACGCTTACCGAAAATTACAGTGCAAGCGGAAACACGGCGGATCCCACCGTTTATTTCAAATCGGAAATGACAAGCGCCGGCTGGGCGATCGACACCGAAGGCTCGCTTGACGACAAGACGCTGGAAGCTTCCATTTTCAGCACCGATCCCAATACCAACTGGGAATACGCCGTCAAGATGAGTCTTGCCAACGACGGACAGCCTTGGGAATGCAAACTGCACGCAAACTGGCGGGCGAACAGAGATTCCTCCGAGCCATACGTTTCGGGCTTCTGGAAGAGTACGAACCGTACTTGGTCGTATTATTATTACGGCGCGCTCTACGTGCCGGCGGGCGCGAACGTCATTCTCGATCTCAACGGATTCTACGTGCACCGCAATATGAACGTCTATAAGTCGTACGGTTATGCGATTTATCTCAACGGCGGCTTGGAAATCATCGACAGTTCGGAAGCCAAAACGGGATACATTACGGGCGGCAGGTCGACAAACGCGGGCGGCATTTACGTGACGGGCGCGAGCGCGGAGTTGAAACTGAACGGCGGCGCCGTGCGCGGCAACCGCGGACAGTACGCGATCTACGTGGCAAGCAACGCCGAATTCGGGATCGGCGGAAGCGGAAGAGTTTATTCCAACACCAATTCCGCGGGCGTTGCGGCAAACGTCTATCTTGCGAACGCCAACACGAATATCCGGATCCTTTCCAAATTCGACGACAGCGTGTTCGCCTCTCCGCAGATCGGCGTGGCGAGAACGACGAACAACGCCGTCTCCCCGAACGGGACCCGTTTTACGGAAGGTTGGAGCAAGTTCTACGACGAAAGCGCGGATCCCGCGAAATACTTCTTCTGCGACTTGACGAAAGATTATCGCGTGGTCCCTTACGAGATCGTCACCGAAACGACCGGACCGGACGCGCCTCCCGTAGAATCGGCGAGAGACGGGGACGGAACTTCCGGTTCCGTGAAAACCGTGGAGGCCGCGGTCTTCTGCCATAACAATCAGAAAAACTGGGATGACGCATGCCAGCAAAGTATGAATACGGGAGAATGGCAGACCTTTACGCTGTACAGCGACTGGACGGCGCCTGCCGCGCAATCGGGTTATAACTACGGCACCGCGTTCGGCTATACGACTTATCACTTTACGAGCGGCGGTCTGTACGTATATTCTTCCGCGAAGATCAAGATGAATCTCAACGGCTATACGTTGAGCAGAGGACTTTCGAGAGCCTATAATCACGGGTTCGTCATCCGCGTCAACGGACAGCTTGAAATCGTAGACGAAATCGACGAAAAAACCGGAAAGCAGGGCGGCGAAGGCAAGATCACGGGCGGATACAACGCTTACAACGGATATGCGGGCGGAATCGCGGTTTACGGCGGCACGCTTACTCTGAACGGGGGGAACATTACGGGAAACCGCGGAACGTATACCGGCGGGGTCTCCGTCAGTTCCGGCGCGACCTTCAACGTCGGCGGCGCGGCGAAAATCGCGAACAATATCAGGGCGAAGCGTTACGACGCCGTCGCGCAGGCGTACGTTTCGGTAAGTTCGAGCGATCCGCTGGCGCAGTCGAATCTGTATTTTGCTTCGGCGTCGGGAATCGTGAACGTGATTTCTCCGCTCACTTCGGGTGAAAAGATCGGTATTTGGCGCGCGGGTAACGGCGTGTTTACGCAAGGATTCGGCGAACATCTCGGCGTGACCGCGAACCCCGCTTCCTATTTCACCTCCGAACATGAAGATTACGGCGTCGTCGAACAGGATAACGTAGGCGAGAACGGAGAGGTTCTTCGCGAAGCGGCGATGCTCAGTTCCTTAAACGACGTCAACTGGCTGTATACGGTACAGCAGAGTCTTGCGAACGGCGGCGCGGAAAGGACCTTTAACCTGTTGAAGAATTGGGACGCAAGTCCGAACAGCAGTTACGGCAAAGCGTTCGGTACGCACAGTACGGCGTTCTATTACGGCGGACTGCTCGTTCCCGCAGGGGCTAACGTGGTTCTCAATCTCAACGGAAACAGCATCAACCGTTTGAATACCGGAAGAGTCGTCATATACGTTGCGGGAAAACTGACGATCGTGGACAATTCCGTGCTCGACCCGACCAAGGGCAGTGCGGGAGAGATCAAGGGCGGCAGTCAGGGGATTTACGTCTATAAAGGCGGCGAATGCGTCATGCAGACGGGCAACGTCACGGGGAACGCGGCTTACGGCGTGCACGTTTACGACGGTTCGTTCGAAATGACGGGCGGCGCGGTGACCAAAAACAACGGCGCGTATAACATGTACGTCACGGCGAAGGGTACGTTGTGCCTTGGCGGAAATCCCGTTATCAAAGAACCCTCGAACGCAGGTTCCAGAAACCTCTATCTTGCGCCGTCGAGCGTTATTCGCATCATTTCGAAGTTCGACGACAGCGTCGTGATTCCCGTTACGCGAACCGGTATCGGCTTGCTGACGGAGGGCTGGGAAGAACACAATACCGTATCCTCGGCGGACGGCGGCGAAACGCTCAGAAACGTTCAGGAAGTATTCGTTTCCGAAGATCCTCTGTTCCGCGTGCGCCAGCAAGAGTATATTTCCAAACAGACGGACGAAAGCGGCAACGAGCAGACGGTGAGCCGTCAGGAAGGCTATATCGTCAGTTACGACAATCTGACGAACTGGCATTACGCCGTTACGACGAGTCTTGCGACGGGCACGACGCAGACGGTGCGGCTGTATCCCGCGAACTACGATCCCGACATCGGTTCGGGTGACAAAGACGAATGGACCGCGACGGCGAGCGCGAACGGATTCGGCACGCTGTCCTCCTTCATCAACGGCGCGCTTTACGTGCCGCAGGGCGCGAGCGTCATACTCGACTTGCACGGGATCACGCTCAACCGCAATCTCGCGAGCGCGCGTGCGAACGGTTACGCAGTATACGTTGCGGGCGAACTCGTGATCTGGAACGACGGCAACGGCGGTTCGGTTACGGGCGGAAAAAACAGCAGCGCCAGCAGTGCGGGCGCGATCTATATCGCCGCGGGCGGCACTTGTACGCTGGGTATGGAAGGCGCGGGAAACACGGTCGTGATCGAGAACAACTTGGAGACGAGCTCTTCCATGAGCGCGGGCGCGATTTACACGGCGGGCACGTTGAACATGATCGACGCGCAAATTACGGGCAACGAAGCGGTTACTTCGGGCGCGGTTCTCGTCGCGCGCGGCGGGACTTTCAACATGTCCGGCAATTCCTCGATCGAAAGCAACAGCGGCAAAGAGAGCAGCGCGGGCGCGATTTACACGGCGGGCGAGACGACGGTTTCGGGCGGAACGATCAAGCTGAACCGCGGCACGGCGGGCGCAGTTTACGTTGCGAACAACGGCAAATTCACGATGACGGAAGGGGAGCCGGACGAATCCGGCAATACGACGAGCGCGACGATCAGCGGAAACACCGGCTCGACGGCGGGCGGCATCTTCGTCTACAACAGCTCCTCCGCGCAGTTCGTGATGGAAAAGGGAATCATTCTCAACAACACCTCTACGGGCGCGGGCGGCGGCGGTGTGTACGTAGCGGGCGTTGCGACCATGACGGGCGGCAGTATTACGGGCAACACGGCGTCTCCCACGAGTTCTACCGACGACGGCGGAAGCGGAGGCGGTGTGTATATTTCGACGACCGGCACCTTTACGATGACGGGCGGCAGCGTTACGGGAAACCGCGGCACCAACGGCTTGCGCGCGTTCTCTTCGGCGACGCTGAACCTCGGCGGTTCCGCGCGGATCGAAAACAATCTTAGCACCGACGGGGCGCCCAGCGATATGTTTATCACGCAGACGCAGGTCGCCGATATCGTCGAACCGTTCGTTGCGGCGGAAGACGGAAAACCGCATATCGGCGTTACGAGAGAGGGCGCCGGCGTGTTCACGAAGAATTACGGCATGATGAATAAAGACGCGGACGGGAAGCCGCTCGCCGCGGGTACCTTCTTCTTCTCGAACATGACGATGGCGAACGGATTCGACGACGATTACGAAATCGCCATGACTTCCGCGACCGATCCTTCGGCATGCGAAGTTACCGTCGGCGTGCCCGTGGAAACGCCGAAGGCGCTGGATAAACCCAAATCTTACGACGGCGAAGAACACGTCGTGATCACGGGATTCATTCCCGATAAAATGAAGTACGAATACGTCGATCTGGACGGCAAGGGCGTGCCCTCCGATTTCAGAATGGTTCGCGCGGTCGATGAAAACGGCGACGAAATCTGGAATATCGATTATGACAAGAACGGAAGCGAAGTGAAACACGAAGTGTATAATTTCGTATCCGTCCACGCGGGGCTTTACAACGTGGAATTCACGCCGATCGGCAGATACTGCTGGAAGGACGGCGGCAAGGGCGTCGTGGGTACGACGGCGAAGTTCATGGTTGCGGGGATCCTCGCGCAACGCGTCGTTGAGCTCGAATGGAGCAAGGGCGGAACTTCCGATCCCTGGTACGTTCGCGGCGACGGAGAATTGACGGACGAAAATTCGGCGATCACGTTCGTGTACAGCCGCGGCGTTACGCAGAGTCCCGTTGCGCGCGTGAAGAATCTCGTCACGAAAGACGGCGTGACCGACGAGTGCATCGTTTCTCTGACGGGCGACAGCGGAAAAGAGGAAGCGAACGATCCGAAGGGCATTTACGGCGACGCGGCGACGCCTTATTACGTCGCGACGGCGCTTACGCTCAGCAATACCGATTACACGCTGAAAGACGACTGCGAACCGGCGGACTGCGATCATTTCAAAGCCGCTTATACGATCACGCAGGCGCACCTTACGGGCGTGGAGCTGGAAGAGAGCAAAAAAACCGCGGTCTATAAAACGGAGCTTGCGCTCTCCGTCGTCAACAATTACGGAGACGGGGAAGTGACTTATCGGCTTGCGACGGGCAGTTACGCCGCGGGCAGTATCGGCGCGGCAAGTCTTTCGGGCGATCGCGGCGAACTGTTGATGCCGCTCAGAACGGGCATGCAGAAGCTGAGCATCACCGTCGCCGAGACGCGCAATTATTTCGAGGCAACGTTCGAGGACGAAATCGAGATCAAGCGCGCGAAGATTTCTCTCAAATTCGATCCCGCGCAAGTGATGTACGGAAGCGAACTCGATCTCCGCACCGTGCTGTCGGGCGCGACCGACGTCTATACGGGAGAGGACGGCAACGAAGTGACCGAACAGGGCGCCGTGACGTTCCTGCGGGTCGATAACAGAAAGGGCATGGTTCAGGCGGAAACCGCGGACGGCGCGCTCACGGGTAAAGTGACCGGTATGCTCGTCGGCGACGTGCGGATTCACATGAGCGTCGCGCAGATGCGCAATTACGAAGCCGTGGACGACGCGTACGCTTCGCTCGACGTCGTGCCGCGCACGCTCGACTTCTCGAACGCGTGGATCGTCGGCGAAAACGGTTATCCCGAATTTACCTACAACGGCAAAGAGCAGGTTCCCGCGCTCGACGCTTCGAAAATCGGCAATATTCTCGATAAGGACAAATCGATCCTGTTCTTTATCGTGTCCGGCGGAAAGACGGATGCGAACGCGCCGGACGACGCCGACGATGAAAACTTCTTCTACGAAGCGTGCGTGCAGGATATCGTGGACGCGCGCGGAGAAAAGATCACCAATTACGTCGTAACCGGTTCGGAAGGCGCAGTCGTTCGGTTCCGCATCAACCGCGCGGACGTCACCGTGGAAATTCCCGTGACGGAAGATGCCGTTTACAAACAGGAATACAAGCTTTCGGTTACGGTAAAAGCGCAGCTTGCCGCAGAGGACGGCACGCTTTCGGACACCGTAATTTTGGAAGGTTACGGCGACGTGACTTATGCCGTGACGAACGGCGCGGACGCGGACGGCAAGGGCAAAGCGAGCGTGAACGCGGATCTGCTTACGCCCATGCATACCGGTGCGGTTTCCGTTGTTGCGACCGTCGCGCAGTCTAGGAACTTCAATCTCGGCACGAGCGGTTCCGCAACGGTTACAATCGGAAAGGCGAAGATGGATGATTTGCGTCTCGATCTCGACGGCGTTTCGTTCGTTTACGGAACGGCGGTGGAACTTGCGGGACTCGTGAAAGACAACGGCGACGGCGAGAACGAAGGGGATTGCGCGGACCAGACGGGTTACGGCGCGCCTGCGTTCTCGGTCACGGAAGACGTCGGCGGAACAGGCGGAAAAGCGACGGTCGGCGAGACGACGGGCACGTTTGTCCCGACGCACGTCGGAAAAGTCAAGATCACCGTCAACGCCGCCGCGACGCATAACTACGAAGCGGGCGTATACGAAATCGAAGTCGAAATCGCCAAGCGTCCGATCGAATTGGAATGGGGCGTGAAACAGTCGGACGGAAGCGTCGTCTGGGATAACGACGCGGTCTATTCCGTGGTTTACGACGGAAAACGGCACAATCCCGAAGTCCGCGCGGTGAATACCGTCGGCGGAGAAATTGTCACCGTTACGCTGGAAGACGGCGCGATCGACGTCGCTTTCGCAGGCGGCGCGATAAGCAACCATACGGCGAAACCGGTTTCGCTTTCAAACGAGAACTACACGCTCGATCACGCGGTCAATCCTACGAAAGAATATACGATCACGCCTTTGCAGGCGACGATCGGCTGGTCGGAGAAGAAGAAATTCGAATACAACGGGCAAGTGCAGTATCCCGAAGCGTTTGTCGCGAATCTCGTGGACCGCGAAGACACGGGCGCGAAGGATACGTGCGGCGTTACGGTTCTGGGAACGAAAGACGCCGGCAGCGGATTAGTCGCCATCGTCACCGGTCTGCTGAATCCGAATTATACGCTCGGTACGCTCACCGACGCAGATCTTTCGACGGAATACGAGATCGTTCCCAAGACGGTAACCCTCGTTTGGAGCAACACCACGACGCTCGTTTACAACGGGTCCGATCAGGCGCCGACGGCGACGGTCGGGAACCTCGAAAGCGGGGATACCTGCGATGTTACCGTTGTCGGAAAACAGATCAATGCGGGCGGCTTCGACGAAGCCCCCGACGGATCGCTCGTTTTGAACGACACCTATATCGCGACGGCGTTCGCGCTTTCGAACCCGAATTATACGCTGAACCGTTACGACGAGAACCTCGATCAGTTGTTCGACGAAAGCGGCGCGCCCGTGAAAACGGAGGATTCGCAGAAGAGCTTCCTCATTCAGCGCGCGCCGATCGAGATCGATCTCGAAAGCAAATCCACCGTGTACGGCACCGACGGCACGCTCTCGATCACCGGCAACGTCGGAAACGGCGGCGTAGCGTTCTCGGTTGCGGACAGTTCTGCGGCGACCGGAAAAGCGACGATCACGGATAACGTGATCACTCCCGTACAGGCGGGCGTGGTGTACGTCACGGTCACGGTCGAAAAGACGCAGAACTATCTCGGAAAAACGGAGGATATCGCGTATACGATCGAGCGGCTTCCCGTCGTGTTGAGCTGGCAGGATCCGATTCCGAACTTCGTCTATAACGGAACCATGCAGGCGCCTTCCGCAACGGTCACCAACCTCGTGTACGGCGACGCGCCGTTCGGCGTGACCGTGCAGGGATCGATCGACGCGGGCGCCGATCTTACCGCGAGCGCCATTGACGTGGAGAATAAGAACTATACGGTCGTAAACGGTTCCAATCTCGATTGCAAATTCGTTATTGCGCCGCGTCCGATCGCGGTCGTCTGGTCGGAGAGCGAGCTGGTTTATAACGGACAGGAACAGTATCCCGCGGCGACGGCGGGCAACGTGGTGACGCGCGTCGGCGCAAATGCGCCCGACGTATGCACGCTGGTCGTTTCGGGTGCGATTCCGGCGGGCGACAGCTGGATCGCGACGGTCACGGGAATAGCCGACAACGCCAACTACACGTTGGAAGGCGCGAGAGATCTGAAAAAGCCGTTCGTGATCAAACCCCGTCCCGTCATTCTGGAATGGACGCAGACGGTGCTTCCTTACAACGGCAAAGAACAGGGACCGATCGCGACGATTCTGAACCTCGTTCCGGGCGATACCTGCAACCTCGTATTCACGGGTACGGGCATCAACGTGGGCAATTACACCGCGACCGCGACGGGCGTGGACAACGATAATTACACGCTTGACGGCGTGACCGACCGCACGATACCTTTCTCCATCGTAAAAGCGGAAATGCCGCTCGAACTCACGGCGGAGGGCTTGATATACGGTACGCCTTTTGCGTTCACGCTTGCGGGAAATCCCGAAAACGGCGCGGTAACCTGGTCGCTCGTCAACGCTTCCGACGGGAGTTTCTCGGGCAATACCTTCACGCCGAAACGGGCGGGAACGGTGACCGTCCGCGTTTCGGTTGCGGCGACTTCGAACTATCTGGCGACGACGAAGGATATCGACGTGGAGGTCGCGCAGAGGATCGCGCAGTTTGTCTGGACGAATACCGACTTCGGATACGACGGAACGGAAAAAGTTCCGACCGCCTCGGTCGGGAATCCGGTCGCGGGGGATACGGTGATCGTGACCGTTTCGGGCGGCGAGATTAACGCGGGCAATTATACCGCGACGGCGACGGCTTTGAGCAACGACAATTACCGTATCGTAAACGAAATCAGCGAAGACGGCGCAGACGTCAATCACGTCCGTCAGTCCTATACGATCAACCGCGCGTCGATCAACGTCGACATCACGACGCGGAAGGCTCTGCTCGGCAGAGATCTGCAACTTGCCGTAAGCGGAAACACCGCGAACGGCGACGTGACGTGGCTGTTCTATTCGGGTTCCGGCGAAGACGAAGTGACGAGCACGGAAGTGGAAGAAGCGATTATAACCGGCAGTATCTTAAAACCGCTCGCAGCGGGTACGGTACACGTAAAAGTCATCGTCGCGGAGACGCGGAACACGTACGGCGCGGAGGCGACGGCGGACATCGTGATCGAAAAGGGTACGCTTCCGCTTGCGTTCGGCGATATCATCGCGACTTACGGCAGTAACTTTACCGTAAACGTAACGGGCAATCTCGAAGACAGCCCCGTCGTGTATACGATCCTTTCGGGCGGAACGGGCGCGGCGCAGAAAGTCACGCTGGAAGATTCCGAAGCGGACAACGTGTTCAAAGCGACCAGAGCCGGTAAGATCACCATTCAGGCGCACGTCGCGGCGACGGAAAATTACGATGCGGCGACCATTACGATCGAAATCGAAATCGCGAAACTTCCGATCGAAGTCCTTTGGAATTATGCGGAAAGCGGCTATGTTTATAACGGCGCGAGTCAGGCGCCTTCGGCGACCGTTCTCAACCTCATAGAAGGGGATACCGTAAACGTAACGGTCAACGGACAGGTCAACGCAGGCAACGGGCTTACCGCTTCGGTTTCCGCTGTCGACAACGCCAACTATACGGTAGTCGGCGCGGTCAATGCCTCTACGACGTTCGATATTCTTCCCAAGACCGTGAACAGCGTCACGTGGGATTCGACGACGAGGTTCACCTTCGACGGGCAGGAACATGCGCCTTCCGCAACCGTTCCTTCGAACGAACTCATCGCTGGCGATCAGTGCGACGTCATCGTATCCGGCGCGCAGTCCAACGCGGGCAGTTATATCGCAACCGCGACGGGACTCGCAAATCCCAACTACCGCCTTGACGCGGCGCAGACGTTCACGCAGAGCTTCGAAATCGAAATGGCGAAGATCGACGATCTGCTTTCGATCAGCCCTTTGCAGACGAATTTCGGCGTCAACGTCACGCTTAGCGTGCTGAACAACCTCGGCGGCGGAGACGTCACCTTCCGGATCGAAAAACTTGGCGGCGACGAAAAGGGCGACGCGCGGCTGGACGGCGACACGCTCGTGCCGTTGCACGTCGGCAAAGTGCGGATTATCGCGGTGATTGCCGAGACGATGAACACTTACGGCGCGACGGTCGAAGCGGAATTCACGATCAACCCCGGCGTTCTCTCGCTTACGCTTGCCGATAATTCCGTCGTCTACGGAGACGTACTCGACCTCGAACTGCTCGGCAATCTCGAAAACGGCGCCGTAACGTTCGGCGTGCGCAATCCCGCCGCCGAAACGGACGGCAAAGCGGAACTGACGGCGGACGGACTGTCGCTGATTCCCAGACACGTCGGCAACGTCGAAGTGCTTGTCAGCGTTGCGGCAACCGAGAACTACGCGGCGGTGAGCGAATTTGCGATTCAAATCGCCGTTACGCCTCGTCCCGCGGCGTTTACTTGGGAATATGCGGAAAGCTATGTGTACGATAAAACGGAGAAGAGGCCGGTCGCATCGGTGAGCAACCTCGTCGAAGGGGATAATTCCTTTGCCGTAGAAGTTTCCGGCGCGGTCGACGCGGGCAAGCACACTGCGAAGGTCGTTTCGCTCGAAAATCCGAATTATATGATCGCGGACGGGGAAGCGACGAATCAAAGCGGCGAATTCACGATCCTGCCCAAAGCGATCGGGATCGCGTGGGAAGAGAACGATTTTACCTATAACGGGACCAAGCAGGTGCGCAAAGCGTATACCGACGAATCGCTCGGCCTGATTAACGGAGACGAGTGCCGCGTGCTGGTCGGGGACGAAACCGTCGATTACGGTCAGGTGGACGCGGGTACGGGTTATCCCGTGAAAGCGCTCGGCACGAGCAATCCCAATTACGTGCTTTCGGCTGACGCGACCAATCTGGAAACGACTTTCGACATTAAGAAGGCGAACCGTACGGGAATGTATTTCCCGAGAAAGACGACGGCGTACGACGCTCCGTTCGAGCTCACCGTATCGGGGAATGCGGAAGACGGAGAAGTGACCTTTGCGGTTGCCGATCTTTCTTTCGCGATGGTCGAAGCGAACGAAAACGGAACGGTCAACGTATTCACGCCCGTGAAAGTCGGAAAGGTCAACGTGACGGCAACGGTCGGCGAAACGAAGAACTATCTTGCCGGTACGCTTACCGACGAGTTCGAAATCACGATGAGTACGCTTTCTGTAAGCCTTGCCGTAAATTCGGTCATTTACGGCGATACGCTTACCTTGTCGCTGATCGGCAACGAAGGCGGCGGGAAAGCGACTTACAGCATGGTATCGGGCTACGGCGCTTATGCGCGGATCGGTACGAATCCCGAAACGAACGAAAACGACCTGTTTGTCACGAGACACGCGGGCGTAGTTCGCGTTCGCGTCCGCATTCCCGCGACCGAAAATTATTCGGCTTACGACGGTGAACACGTGATCACGATCGAGCGCCGCGAGGTCGCGGTGAATTGGGGCACCCTCGAACACACGTACGACGGAAGACCGTTCATTCCCACGCCTACGATCACGCCGTTGATCAACAACGATCGGGTGAGCGTTTACGTGACCAGCAACGGCTATCCCGGCGGGACGCAGGGCGCGACGGAAGCGGGCGGATATACCGCGACGATTCAGTCGGGCGGAATTCTGAACAACGGGTATAACGATTACGTGATTACCGACAGAACGACGATGACTGCGGAATTCAACATCGGTCAGGCGCCGATTTCGTTCGAAATTACGTCTACGCGCGGCAACGTGGGCACGCCGTTGAAGCTGGAAGTGAGCAACAATCCCGGAAAGGGCGAAATTACCTATCAGATCATGAACGGCACGGGTTCCGCAGAGTTTGTCGAAGGCAAGACGGACGAGATTTTGCCGACCTCGACGGGAACGGTGATCGTCACGGCGACGATCGCCGCGACGAAGAACTATCTCGGCAACAGCGCCCGCGCCCTTGTCGTGATCGATAAACCGATGGCGAGGATCACCCTCGATCAGAAGAGCGTGATTTACGACTCCACCATTCCGCTTACGATCAAAATCGACGGAAAGGAAACGACGATCACGCCCACGTATTACGTCATGGGCGTAACGGGGAATGCAAACATTGCCGACGGCAAGATCACGGGTACGAAAGCGGGCGTGATCAGCATTACAATCACGACGGGCGAAACGCCGCAATACGCGGCAAGCAGCGTAACGGTGGAATTTACCGTAAAACCCAAGCCGATCGAGGGCATCGAATGGACGATTCCCGAGGGATTCTTTACCTATAACGGCAAAGAGCAGGCGCCGACTGCCGTCGTGCAAGGACTGCGCGCGGGCGACGTGTGCGAAGCGATCGTGAAAGGCTATGTAGACGCGGGCGGATTCACGCGGGACGAAGAGGGGAACTATATCGGAACGAACGGCGCGTACCGCGCGACGGTAGTCGGACTTTCCAACGACAACTACACGCTCGAAGGGGTGTCTTCCGACGTCGAGCTGGTTTCCGACGCTTACATGATCAAGAAGAAGCCGATCACCGTCGAACTCGTTACCGGGCTCGTGACGGTAGGAGAAACGCTCACGCTGAGCATCAAAGACAAACCGGACGGCGCGACGGTCACTTACGAGATCCGGCCTGGCGGCGACGGCGCGGCGGAATGGGTTTCTCAGGCCGATGGAATTTTGAGGGGTACGGAGCTGGGCACGGTGTATATCTATGCCGAAGTTTCCGAAACGAAGAACTACGAGCAGGGTTCGAATACCGTCGAGCTCGAAATCAAGAAACCTCCCGCGCCCGTCAGAATGGTGGATACGGTCGCGACTTACGGGATCGACTTCATTCTCGACGTGATCGGGTCGGGCGGCGGCGAAGTCACTTACGAAATGAACAGCGACGCGGATAAGGTATACGGAACCATTATGGATTCCATTCTCATGCCGCGCAAAGTCGGTAAGTTCACGATCAAGATCAAAGTCGGCGAATCCGATGAGTACCGCGAAACGGAAGTGACTGCAGAAATTACGATCGTTCCCTGTCCCGTCGTGCTCGAATGGACGGTTCCGGAAGAGGGATTCACGTACAACGGCAAAGAACAGGCGCCTACGGCAACGCCCAAATATCTCTATTACGGAGACAACGCGTTCGCCGTGACCGTGACGGGCGGCGTCGAAGCCGGTTCGTACGTTGCAAGAGCGACCGCGTTGGCGAACGAGAACTATACGCTCGTCGGCGTAGAGAACGAATCGAATCTTACCTGCGCATTCGAAATCAAGAAGAAGACGGTGACGTTTACTTGGGAAGATGCGGAATACGTATATAACGGCAAGGCACAGGCGCCAAAAATTCTGATTGCGGACGGCGTGATCTGTTCGGATGAAGACGGGAATTCGGACGAACTCACGGTGACCGTCGCCGGCAATATCGACGCGGGCGATTATACCGCGGTCGCATCGGCCGTTTCGAATAATAACTACACGCTGGAAGGGAATGCGGAAGAAGCGTTGAGCAAACAGTATACGATCAAGCCGGCGGAAGTCGTATTGGAATGGGGAGAAACCTCGCTCGAATACAACGGCGGCATGCAAATGCCGCAGGTCGGGATCAAAGCGGACAGTTTATTCGTCCGCGAAGATTCCGAAGACGGCTTGCCCGACGAATGTCTGATCCTCACCAAAGAGGGCGAACAGCGCAATGTGGGCGTCGGTTATACGGCGAAAGTGCTTACGGTTTCCAATAAAAACTACGTTCTTCCCGCAGAGGCGACGAAGGAATTCGAAATTACGCCGCTTACGGTCGTGATCGATTGGGCAGAAAAAGAACTCGTGTACAACGCGACGCAACAACACCCTGCGTATACCTTTAACCGTCTCTCCGCCGATGACGTTCAGGACGACGTCGATCTGACGTTTACGTTCGAACGCGAAACGGACGGCATCAACGTCGGCAAGTATACCGTCAAGGTTTCGTTGAGCGGCAACGACGCGGGCAATTACAAACTCGCTTCCGAAGACGAGAGTCTCGAATTCGATATCGTCGCCAAGGAAATCACCGTATTGGTTCAGACGCTCGATATTACGGCGGACTACACGGGCGAGGCGATTACGCTCGGCGAATGGTACCGTCTCGTGACGGAGGGCTTGGAGGGAGACGACGCGAAACTTGCGCTCGGCGACCTGTTCGATCTGAGCGGTCTTGCGCTCGAACCGCTGTTCATTGACGAACAGGGCAACGAGCTGACTTCCGTTTCCGAATGGGGCAGTTACGCGATCCGTCCCGCGAAGTATCCCGAGTCGCTTTCCGGTAAGACGGATCCCTGCAATTACAGCGTTAAGATTGCGGAAGATACCGACTACGGAACGCTGAAAATCAAAGGTTCGGAATACCTTCAAGTGACCGAAGATTCCGTTTATCAGTTCCAGTTCATGAAGCCGATCGGCGCGAGCGGAGACGTGTTGCGTACGACGTACGGCGAGGCTTCGTACGTACACGGAAAGGACGACGAAACGTTTGACCGCGTCGTTCTGGGACAGATTTCCCCGAACACTTCCGTAAAAGCGTTCCTCGAAAACGTCGTGAATCCCGAAAAGGCGAGGATTTACCGTGCGGACGGGACGATCGTGTACGACTGCGGTACGGTTGCGGAAGCGTTCGAAGCAATGTTCGATAACGGAAACGCGTTGCCCGTCGGAACGGGCTGGTACGTCGCATACGGCGTTAAGTTGGAATACGCCGACGTCGTTTACTTGTCCGTGCTCGGCGACGTGGACGGCGACGGGGTCGTGAGCGCGAGCGACGCTTCCGCGGTCAACTCCGTCATCATCGGCGGGTTGAAGCTCGATGCGCTGGAATTCCGTCTGGCGGCGATGCTCTCCAATTCCGGGCGGATCACGGCGGCGGACACCGCGGCGATCAACGCGGTCATCATCGGCGTTGCCGAGATTTCGGATTACTTCACGTTTGTTCCAAAGCAGACGCCGGAACAGCCCGTCGAACCCGAAGTTTCGGAAGAGACGGGAAAGCCCGAAGAGACGCCTGACCAAACCGTCTCCGGCGAAGAAGGAAAAAACGAATAAAAGGTTGTCGGCATGAAAATTGCGGCGCGGTCTCGTTTGAGACCGCGCCGTTTTCCGATTGATCGGCAGGAAGATCCTGCCAATCGAGATAATATTTTATTTCGCAAAAATTTGAAATAATCGGGGCGAAGTGTTGACGCTTGCGGGAAATCGTGATAAAATATAATATAAGGTCAAAATAGGGACACTATACGATTCGTAAAATTCGAGGAACAAGTATGGCAGTGAAACACAAAAGAGCATGGCTTTCGGTCGGCGTTTTTTTATTCGTGATATTCTTGGTCGCGGGGCTGATTATGCTCAAACCCTCACCGCGGAAAGTCCGCGCCGCGGAGGACGATCCCGACGCGATCAATTTGTTCGATCCCAACAATCTGCATTGGGCGGCGGCGATGCGTACCGCCGTCGCGGAGGAGGGCGCGCCGGAAGGGGAGACCGTCTGGGAATACTCCTTTCTTCAAGGTGTTTATCTGGGGTCCGAAGCGTACGTGTATACCTATCAAACGGACGATACCGAGACTTTTTTTTCCTTTTACTCGGCGGGGAAACTCGATTTTGCACCCGATCCGACGTGGAAGAACTGGAAACTTGAAAAAGCGTACGTCGGAGCGGAATCGATCACGAATTCCACCCTTCCTTGGAATGGCGACGAACGCGTGCTTGCCATCGATATTCCGCGCGTGAACGTATCTTCCGATCCCTATAATCCCCAATACGTGCCGCGGTATACCGCGGAATACGTTGGCAACGTTCAAACGGAAGCGAACACGCTGAGCCATTACACCGCGACAGCGTATCTGCAAGCCGCGGAAGGTCAATATTTTTATCAGGGCGAAGTGGACGAAGCGTTCTATACCCGCGGGATTTCGGTCACGATTGCGGAGGACGGGAAAACGGCGACGGTCACGAAGCGCTGGTTTATCGTCAACGCGCTGAACGATCTGTATACCGATGCGGGGGGATCGGACGACGCGGCGGTCGCGTATTCCGTGCCTTCCTGGAAGTTCGGCAGGATCGAATCCGTTCCGAAACCCTATCTTGCGCACGGCGACGAGCGTTTTTTCGAAGCCGTTCCGCAACGGGAGGGGTATAGCGTTCAGAGCAATAAACAAAACGTCGTGCAGTTCCTCGACGGCGTGTACGCTTCCGATCGGGACTGGCTGATGTCTTTTGAAAACACCGAGGCAAACTTCTCGAAAAACGACTTCGTTACGTTTACGCTCAAAAAAATTTCCGGCGAAACGGTCACGGAGATTTGCAAAGATCAAAACCGCTCCCGTTGGGATCATTATTTTAACCGGTATATGCCCGTCGGGCGGTATGCCGTTACGGTGACGGTGTCTCCGCTTTCGATCGGCGGGAATTGGCACGCGCTCTGGTGGAACGGACAGGAGGAGAATTCCGACGCCGTGTTCGGGGGATTTTCGCGCGAATACGCGTTCGAAGTGACGGCGGAAGACTTGGAAATCGACGACACGTTTCAAGGGCGGGAAATGCCCTCCGTCAATTTGAAATCGCTGAAAGAAAACGGGTTCGCGGCGACGGTCCGCGCGTTTTTTGCGGCGGACGGGATCCACGCCGTCTATCCCGCCGAATCGGAACTTATCACGCAGAGCGAAGTGAGAGAAGCGGGCGGCTATTGGGCGGCTTTTTCGGAAACGCATTACGATTCGCAACCGCACCTTGAATTCAACGTCGCGCAGTTCAACAGCGACGCATACTATACGGCGGAAGACGCTTCCGCAAATTGGGACGGGATCGTCTCGTCGCCTGCGACCTATCGCATTTATTACAAAGCGGTCATGCAAAATTACGGTTGGATTGTGCCGCTTCCCGCGGAAAAATACGAGCGTTATTTCGATCTTGTCGTTTACGAAGAATTGCCCGTTCCCGTGCTTGCAAACGGCGGCGTGTATTCCTACACGGGGCTTCCCATAACCGCCGAGATTGCGAACGCGACGGCGGAACTGCTCACGAAAATCACGATCGGTGAAAACGCCACGCAGACGAACGCGGCGGAATATACGGTCACGTTCGGGTTAAAGGACGAAAAGCATTACCGCTGGCAGGGGACGGACGAGGCGACCCGCTCTGCGATTTTCAAAATCGAAAAAGCGCAGGTGGAAGTCCCGCGCCGCGTGAGTAAAGTTTATACCGGCTCCGCGATCTCGCCGCTCGATATTCCGCTGAAAGCGGACGGTTCGCCCGTATATACGATCGAGGGCGAAGAACAGCAATATATTCAGGGCGGAGATTACCGCCTTACGTTACGCCTGTCGGACGTCGGCAATTACGTCTGGGTCACGACGGACGGATCTTCGCACGAAACGGGCACGCAGGACGGGGAGATCGTGATCACGTTTACGATTGCGCGCGCCGCCGATTCATGGGCTCAGCCCTACCGTCTGATCCCGTGGGAGTACGGCGGATTCCTTCCGCAACTCAACTTTTTTGCGGGCGCGGCGGTTTCCGGGGGCGAAGTCCGCTATTCCGTCGCTTTCAGAGACGGGGATGTTTATGCGGAACGGGAGGGATTGAACGGTTTCGCGCTCACGGGCGGCGCGCTGTCCTCCGCAACGGAGGCGGCTTTCAAGAGTTTGCCGAAAGGCGTCTGGTATTTCCGCGCGTTCGTTCCCGAGAGCATGAATTATTCTCTGCTCGACAGCGGCTGGATCCCGTTCGAAGTATCCCGTGCGCAGAACGTCTGGTTCGGGGAACCGTACGTAGACGCATGGAATTGGGGCGCTTATGACAATCACGTCGTGAGTACGGGCAACGCGAAATTCGGCGGAGAGGATTCGAAAACCATTTTGTATTTTCAACTCGACGTTTCGGGAAACCCGACGGACGGGGGACACAGGTATCTCTACGATTTCGACGCAACGGGCGCAGGCTCGCTCGGCGGGATCCCCGCGGGGAACTACCGCATGACCGTTACGGTTGCGGAAAGCGAAAACTATACGGGGCTTTCGGAAACGGTTTCTTTCACGATCGGGAAAGGGGAAAACCGTTGGATCGTGACCCCCGGCGTTCAGAATTGGGTCTACGGAAATAAGCCTTCCTTTGTCGGAGAGGCGCTGTTCGGAAATATCCGACTTGTGATCTCGAACGGGAGCGAAACGATTTTCGACGGCGATATCCGCGATGCGGAGCGGCAGGAATTTCTTGCGACCGTCCGTCCGGGCGTCTATTCCTATACGGCTTCCGTCGCGGAAGTCGGGAATTATACGGGATTGATTTTCGGCGGCGGGACTTTCCGCGTTATTTCGCCGTTGAACAACGGCTGGATTTTAGCGCCGTCGATCGAGAACTGGACGGAGGGCGAGATCGCGAACGAACCTTCTGCGAAACCAGTTTACAACGAAGAAAATATGGAATTCCGTTACGAGACCGCTTTGGGCGAGCCGTTGCCGGCGAAGCCGACGTCGGCGGGGGATTACGTGTTGATTGCGTACGTTCCCGGAACGGACGACGGATACGACGAGCTCGAAACGCGCGTTCCGTTTACGGTTTACGGGAAACCCATACTCACAAACGGGTGGAAGGTCACGCCCGATATCCGCGATTGGAAGGAAGGCGATACGCCGAGCGAACCGACGGGAGAGCCGTACGCGGGTAATGCGGTTTACGCCTACCGTACGGCGGACGGCAATGCGCTTGCGGAGCGCCCTTCCGTCGCGGGAGAGTATATCCTCGTGGTTACCGTGAATGCAGAGGGCTATTTCGAACTCGCTGCGGAAGTGCGTTTCCGCATCCTGCCTTCCCCCGTAAAGGTCTCCGTGACCGAACAGGATTCGAACGGAAACCCCGTTTCGGTGACGGTAGACGGCGTAAAGTCGGGTTCGAAGGTCTCTCTTGCGGAGGTCTTGAACGCGGGCGACAACGCCGGTTTCTGGCAGTATACGAAAGATACGTTCGGGAAGCTCGGCTATGTGATGGGCGCGATTTACGACATTAAGCTGACCGACGCGAACGGCGCGGCGATACAGCCGGACGGTACGGTCACGGTGACGCTTTCCGTACCCCGTTGGTTGCAGGACAAGAGCGGGTTGCAGATCGCGTTTGTCGACGAGCGCGGCGTCGTCGAATTGATGGGCGGCGTGATCGACGGCGAAAATATCACGTTCACGACGACGCATTTCAGCAATTACTGTTTCGTCTGGGCGGAGGCGGCGGCAAACGGCGCGGAAACGGGCTGGGCGATCTTTTTAACGGTGATTATCGAGGTCTGCGTGGTTGCCGCGCTTGCGACCACGGTCACGGCGTTTATCCTTGTATGGAAACGGAAACGCGCCTATTCTGCCGCTTCCGACAAAGCGGAAGAGGAAGCACCTTCGGCTCCGAAAAAGCGTCCTTTCGGGAAAAAGCGGAAGTAACGATTCGGAATGCGCCGTCCGAAAAAGCGCAATTCCCATAGGGATTAAAAAACAAAAATTTTATAAGAGTTGCACTT
>CAJUJF010000002.1 GCA_910586825.1 uncultured Christensenellaceae bacterium
GCCTCGTTTATTCATAGCCTATTCCTACATATTTGCCCAAAAACCCTTGATTTTGGGGCTTTTTCTATGTTATAATAAATTAAAAATCACAATAGCGGAGACGATATATGAGAATTACGGTAATAAACGGTACCGAAAAACGCGGCGTTACCTGCCAATTAAAAGATATTTTTTTGAAAAGATTTCCGTCGGCAGAGATAACTGAATTTTATTTACCGAAAGACTGTCCTGCCTTTTGCGCCGGCTGTACGGGTTGTTTCATGAACGGAGAGAATACCTGCAAAGATTATGCCTACATAAACGCCATCGAAAGATCGCTGATACAAGCCGATTTGATTGTAATGACTTCACCCGCTTATGTCATGCACGTTACGGGAGCCATGAAAGCTCTATTAGATCATTTTGCTTATCGTTGTATGCCGCACCGTCCTGCCGCGGAGATGTTTGGGAAGCGCGCCGTCATCATTACGCAGTGTGTTGGAGCAGGCGCAAAATCTGCGGCAAACGATATCAAACACAGCCTATCGTGGTGGGGCATTTCAAAAATCGGAAAATTCAAATGCGCCCTCATGACCGACATTGTATGGAACAACTTACCTGAAAAGAAGCAAAAAAGGCTGACGAATAAAATCGATAGACTTGCTCGCAAATTCACAAAATTCAATTATTCAAAACCTGCTCGCACGAAAATGACGACAAAAATCAAGTTTCATCTTTGCCGTGCGATACAAAAACGGATACGCAAAAACGGAATTGCAAGTCTCGACAATCGGTACTGGTACGAGAACGGGTGGCTTGATAACAACCGTCCGTGGAAAAAGTTGAAACGCAAGCGTTAAATTCACTGCATGATGCTTGAAAATATATTTTTTCTTTTTTAATTCTCTTGCTTTTTGGAAAAGAATGGAGTATACTGTTATTTGGTAGAAGTTGGATGTTTTTTAAGAGGTTAGGAATGGACAAAATCAAACAATTAAGAGAACGAAAAGAATTGCTGAAAAAAGCAGGTGCGGCGGTTCGTGCCGATATTGCCGCGCTTACGGATGCCGATAGTTTTGTAGAGTTGTCGGCATTCAGTTTTTCAAAAGATGCTTTCTACGGAGGAGACGCGCAGGGCGAAGGCGTTGTAACGGGTTTTGCGACCATAGGCGGATACCCGCACTATATTGTTGCGCAGAATTTCGAAGTCTCGTTTGGCGGACTCAGCAAGGCCAACTGTGAAAAAATTGCAAAGACACTGAATGCGGCGGAGAAAAATTCGACGCCCGTCGTCTATCTGCTTCATTCTTGCGGCGTTCGCGTAGGGGAAGGCGTAAACGTTCTGGAAGGAATTTCGGAACTCTTGTTGAAAGCAACGCAATTAAAGGGGACCGTACTTCAATTTGCCGTTATCAACGGAGAAGTATACGGCTCTTCGGCGGCGCTGGCTTCCGTTTGCGATTGCGTGTTTTTCACCGAAAAGAGCGCGCTGTGCATCAACAGTCCGCTTGTGCTGTCGGCAAAAGCGGGTAAAAATCTTAAAAAAGAAGAAGTCGGGGGATATGCCGCGCTTTCTCGGTCGCTCTTACCCGCAGTCAGCGTGAAGGATATGAAAGGCGCCGCTTCTAAAATCGCGCAGATTACCGATCTGACGGGGACGCCCGTCGTCGAAGCGGAGTTGAATGCTCCCGTTCCTGCGCTCAACAAGCGCGTCGACGCAGCCGCGCTTGTCGCTTTGCTCGAAAACGGAATCGAACTCGGCGCAAATTCTTGCCACGAAATCAAAACCGTTCTCGGACGGATCGGTGGGATCGCGGTCGCCGCGGTTGTGTTTGACGAAGCGGCTCTGAAAGTCGATTCTGTCAAGAAAATCAAAAACTTTGCGGAATTTGCCTGCTGTTACGGACTCCCGCTCGTAACTTTTGTAAATTGCAACGGTGCGGAAGCTACGCTCGAAACAAACAACAGCGCGTTGTTAAAGGAAATCTGCGAATACCTCGCGATTCTCGATAACGTCGATGTGAAAATTTCCGTCGTTACGGGAAAAGCGATCGGATTGGGTTATTCTCTTTTTGCGGCAAAATCGGCGGGATTTGATTATACTTACGCCTTGGCGACGGCGCAGATTTCGCTTTTCGAAAACGCGGCGGGCGCAGAAATCGAGTATGCAAACGAGAAGAACGCGGACAAAGCAAAACTGCAAGCCGTCTATGCGGATGAAAATGCCGATCCTTTCAATGCGGCGAAGAACGGATATCTCGACGATATTATCGAACCGCAGTTTATCAAACAGTATCTTACGGCGTCTTTGCAGACGCTGATCGGTTAAGGAGTCGCTATGTTTACGGGCTTATTGTCGGGATGGTTTCAGTACAATGTAGGCGAAGGCGCGTTTATGGCGTTGCTCGGATTTGTATTCGTCGTTTGCGGAATCACGCTCTTGGTATTACTGTTCTCAGGACTCGGCAAAATCATGTCGGTTTCGGGCAAGAAAAAAGCGTCCGGCGCGAAATCCAATCCGAAACACGCCGATTCCGATTCCCAAAGCAAGAACGACGGAATTTCTCCCGAAACGTTGGCTGTAATATCGGCGGCGATCGCCGCATATTACGAAGGCGAAAACGTAAAATGCGATTTCGTCGTAAGAAGAATTAAAAAATTGTAATAGATTGAGGAGTATAAAGTATGCGTAATTTTATTATCACGGTAGACGGAAAACAGTATGAAGTCGGCGTTGAAGAAGTAGGGGGCGCCGAAGCTCCCAAAGCCGTTCCGATTGCAACGCAAGCGCCTGTTGCGGCGCCCGCGCCCGCAACGAATGCAAATGGCACCAAAGTGCTTTCGCCGTTCCCCGGACTGATCAAAAACGTTCTCGTGCAAAACGGAACGAAGGTGAAAAAAGATCAGCCGATTTTGGTGCTCGAAGCAATGAAAATGGATAACGATATTACTGCTCCCTGCGACGGCGTCGTTACGGTAAACGTCGTAAAGGGCGCCAACGTAGAATCCGATGCGGTGCTTGCCGTGATTTCGTAATTGGAGATTGTTCATGCATAGCAGTTTACTCATCGATATCGGGTCGATCTTTTCAGACCTCTGGACTTCTATGGGGCTTTCGCAAATCGCTTGGCAAAACGTTGTAATGCTCCTGATTTCCTTTGTTCTGATGTTCCTCGCGATCGTAAAAAAATTTGAACCGATGCTGTTGGTTCCCATCGCGTTCGGAATGTTCCTTATCAACCTGCCCGGTGCGGAAAAGGTGCTTTGGGGTATTTACGAAACGCCCGACACGTCGCTTTCTCTGGGACTTTCGGGAGACGGAAAGAGTGAAATCGTAGGACTGTACGCCTACGGCGATCAGCTGATTTTCCTGCGTGACGGCTATTTGCGCGACGGCATCGTTTCTTTCTATTCTTCGCTCGAAGCCTTGAATTCGGGAACGGTCTCTACGATGGACGCGGCAACGTTCAACTCGCTGTATTCGCTCAGCGGCTTCATTCAGGGCACGGTAGAAAACGGCGCAACGACCTTCACGAGCAGTTCGCCGATCTTGCTCGAAACTTACGAATCCGTAACCAATCGCGGCTTGCTTTGGTATTTGTATTACGGCGTAGATAAAGTTATCTATCCGCCGCTCATTTTCCTCGGTATCGGCGCAATGACGGATTTCGGACCGTTGATCGCAAACCCGAAGAGCATGCTGATCGGTGCGGGCGCGCAGTTGGGTATTTTCGTCGCTTTGTTCGGCGCGATCCTGCTTGGCTTCACGGGCGCGGAAGCGGCCGCCACCGCCATTATCGGCGGCGCGGACGGCCCGACCGCCATTTACGTTGCCAAGACGCTCGCGGAACATCTGGTGCCGACCATCGCTATCGCGGCATATTCCTATATGGCGTTGATTCCGTTGATCCAAAAGCCGTTGATGCGCGCATTGACGACGAAAAAGGAGCGGATGATCCGCATGAAACCGCTTCGTCAGGTTTCGAAGCTCGAAAAAGTTATCTTTCCGGTCGCCGTTACGCTCGTCGTAGGCTTGCTGGTTCCGGATGCGATCCCGCTTCTCGGCATGTTGATGCTCGGGAATCTGTTCCGCGAATCCGGCGTAGTCGAAAGACTTTCTTCGCAGGCGCAGAACGGGTTGATCAATACGATCACGATTTTCCTCGGGATTGCCGTAGGTTGTAAAGCGAAAGGGGAAATCTTCCTTTCCTTGCAGACGATCTATATCATGCTGATCGGCGTTACGGCTTTCGTGCTCGGCACGATCGGCGGACTGCTGGTTGCAAAATTGATGTGCAAACTGACGAAAGGGCAAGTCAACCCGCTGATCGGTTCCGCAGGGGTTTCCGCCGTACCGATGGCGGCGCGTATTTCCGAAGACGTAGGACGGGAATACGACCCTCAGAATCACTTGCTGATGCACGCAATGGGACCCAACGTAGCGGGGGTTATCGGTTCGGCATTGGCGGCAGGTATTCTGCTCGCATGCTTCGGCGGCTAAAATTAACGAATCAGCGAAACCAAGTTTCGCAACGGAGTAAATTATGGCAAAAAAAGTAATGATCATGGACACGATCCTGCGCGACGCGCATCAGTCCCACGCGGCAACGCGTATGCGCACGGAGCAGATGATTCCCGTGTTGGAACAGTTGGACGAAGTCGGATACTATTCGTTGGAAGGTTGGGGCGGAGCGACGTTTGATTCCTGCATGCGCTTCCTTAACGAGGATCCTTGGGAACGTTTGAGAACGCTTCGGAAATACTTAAAAAAGACCCCGATTCAGATGCTGTTGCGCGGACAAAATCTTTTGGGATACCGCAACTATGCCGACGATCTCGTCGATAAGGTGGTAGAAAAATCAATTGAAAACGGAATCGGCGTCGTGCGCGTATTCGACGCGCTCAACGACCCGCGCAATATCGAAGCTTCCATGAAAGCGATCAAAAAGTACGGAGCAAACGGAAAATGCGTATGCGAAGCGGCGATTTCGTATACGACCAGCCCCGTACACACGCTTGATTATTTCGTAAAACTTGCAAAGACTTACGAAAGCATGGGCGCCGACAATATCTGTATCAAGGACATGGCAAATCTTCTGTTGCCTTTTGACGCCTATCAGCTTGTTTCTGCGTTAAAGAAAGAACTGAACGCCGAAACCAAGATTCATCTGCATACCCACAACACGACCGGAACGGGCGACATGGTAAATCTCATGGCGATTCAGGCCGGCGTCGACATCGTTGATACGGCGCTTTCGCCGCTTGCCAACGGAACCTCGCAACCCGCGACGGAACCGCTTGTCGCGACTTTGAAAGGTACGGAATTCGACACGGGAATCGATCTAGAAAAGCTGATTCCGATTGCCGCGCATTTCAAAAAAGTTGCCGCTGATCTTGAAAAAGAGGGTTCTCTTAACCCGAAAGTTCGTCAGGTGGACGTAAACACGCTGATCTATCAGGTTCCGGGCGGTATGCTTTCCAACCTTATGAATCAGCTCAAAAAAGCGGGTAAAGAGGAAAAACTCCCCGAAGTTCTCGCCGAAGTGCCGAATGTACGCCGCGATTGCGGTTATCCTCCGCTCGTAACGCCGAGTTCGCAGATTGTGGGAACGCAGGCGGTGATGAACGTCGTCATGGGCGAACGTTACAAAATGGTCACGAAAGAAACCCGGGATCTGTTTGCTGGAAAATACGGACAGCTTCCTATGCCGATCAACGAAGAGGTTGCCGGTAAAATTCTGAAAGATGAAAAGCGGATTACCTATCGTCCCGCAGACGATCTGGAACCGGAGTATGAAAAGCTGAAAGCGGAAGTCATTGCGAAAGGATATTACACGCAGGAAGAGGACGTTTTGTCCTACGCGTCTTTCCCCGAAGTCGCCGAAAACTTCTTCAAATGGAGAAAGGCGAAAAACGACGGCGTGGACGGCGATCTGGCGAAGACGGGTGTATACCCCGTATAACAAGAATTTTCAATCGCAAAGCGAGGGCGTTAGCCCTCGCTTTCTCCGCAAAAGGGGATTATGAAAAATGTAATTATCGTCGGAGGAGGCGCTTCCGGACTGATGGCTGCTTATGCAAGCGCCGCCCGCGGAAACAAAGTGATCCTTCTTGAAAAGAACGAAAAATTGGGCAAAAAAATTTATATCACGGGGAAAGGGCGCTGCAATCTCACAAACGATTGCTCGCCGGAAGAGTTTCTTCAAAACGTCGTTCGCGGAAAAAAGTTTCTGACCGGTTCCGCATATTCTTTTCCCGCGGAAAAAACGATCCGTTTTATGGAAGAACACGGGCTTAACGTGAAAGTGGAAAGAGGGAATCGCGTCTTTCCCGTCAGCGATCACGCCAGCGACGTAACGGCAACGCTCGAACGCGCATGCCGCAACGTCGGCGTTTCTTTCAAACTAAACGAACCCGTAACCGACGTCCTGATTGAAGAAAACACCGTAACCGGAATACAAACCGCTCTAAATTCCTATCGATGCGAAGCGGCAATCATTGCAACCGGCGGGATCTCATATCCGGCAACCGGCTCCACAGGCGACGGGTATCGGTTTGCCCGTAAAGCAGGTCATCGCATCATCGATACCGTACCTTCTTTGGTCGGATTGGAAACCTTTGATGTTTTATCCTCGGCGCAGGGGGTAACTTTAAAAAACGTCGTGCTTACGGCAAAACGGTTTGATAAAGTCATCTTTTCCGCTCTCGGAGAAGTTTTGATTACCCATTACGGAATCAGCGGTCCGCTTGTCTTATCTTTGTCGGCGGAAATTAACCGAATCCCCTTAAAAGAACTCACACTTGCGATCGATTTCAAACCTGCGCTAAGCGAAAAAGAATTGGATTCACGGTTAATCCGAGATTTTACGGAACGAAAAAACGAACAGATGAAAAACGTAATGCGGGGACTCCTGCCGGCATCTCTGATTCCCTATGTTTTGAAAAGCGCGCAAACGCAAGGGGAGGTTAAAGCCAATTCGGTAACGCGAGAAATGCGAACAAACCTGATCCGAACGTTAAAAAAATTTGTGCTGACGCCGAAGGCTTTACGCGGTTTTTCGGAAGCGGTTGTAACTTCCGGCGGAGTGGATTTATCCGAAGTTAACCCGAAGACGATGGAAAGCAAAAAAATCAAAGGATTGTATTTTTGCGGGGAAGTTCTGGACGTTGACGCTTATACCGGCGGATTCAATTTGCAAATCGCATTTTCAACGGGATATTTAGCAGGAAACGCCATTTCTTAATATTTGCATAGTATTATGTGTGACATAATATAAGGCTTTTTGTCTTTCAAGTTGACATTTTGTCTCATTTGCGTTATACTTTTTCGGAAAGCATGGAGGATCTATGACAATTATACGAGGCGCAACGACGATCGCGCATGACGAAATAACGGAAATCCGCGAAGCGGTACGGGAATTGCTTGTTCAAATCGAAAATACGAACGGATTGAAACGCGACGAAATTCTGAGCATTGTTTTTTCCAGCACGTCCGATATTCATTCTTATTATCCCGCGAAAGCCGCCCGCGAAGCGGGTTTCGAAACCGCTTCTCTGTTTTCGGCGATGGAGCCGGAAATCAACGGAGGCTTAAAGTTATGCATCCGCGTTATGCTGTTTGTCGAAAAAAATATCGCCGTACATCACGTATATTTACGGGAAGCGAAGGCATTGCGAAAAGATATCTCGCAGAAAATGAACGTTGCGATCGACGGACCTGCGGGCAGCGGCAAGTCCACGATTGCCAAACGCCTTGCCGAAGATTACAAAATTCTGTATCTCGATACGGGCGCCATGTATCGCGCCTGCGCCCTGCAGGCGGTCAATTCGGGTATCAACGTCGAATCGGAGTCCGCGCTTTACGATCTCATGAGCAATCTTCCGCTCGATATCGTCTATCAAAACGGAAAGCAGATCACTCTGCTGGACGGAAAGGACGTGTCCGATCAAATTCGCGAGCCGCGTATTTCCATGGCGGCGTCTACCGTTTCCAAACATAAATGCGTCCGCATGAAAATGGTGGAAAAACAGCGTGAAATCGCAAGAGAGACCTCCTGCGTGCTCGACGGCAGGGATATCGGCACGTACGTTCTTCCCGACGCCGACTTCAAGTTTTTCCTCACCGCCAGCGCCGACGTACGGGCGAAACGCCGTTATCTGGAACTGAAAGAAAAGGGACACGACGTCGATTACGACGAACTGAAAGCCGAAATCGTCAAAAGAGACGAACAGGACGCCAATCGGGAATTCGCGCCCTTAAAACAGGCGAGCGACGCGGTTTTTATCGACACTTCGGATATGACGATCGAAGAGGTCGTCGCCGCGATCAAGAGCAAAATTCAGGAGAGAATCTGATGGCGGAATCCACGGAAAACTTAGCGCCCGAATTGACGAAAAAACAGCTCAAAAAGCTGCGCAAAAAACAAAAACGCAGAGAAAAAAATCAAAAGAAATGGGCGAAACAATACCGTTTGCACTTCCCCGTCAACAAAAAGGGGCGGCACATTTCCCGTATGATGAATTTTCTCCGCTTCCTCGCGTATCCGTTGCACCGGTTCTTTTATCCGTTCAAACTCTATGGTCCGCATAAGGTAAAAGACGGCGCATGCATCTACGTCGGCAATCACTTTTGCTTGTGGGATATTTTTTATCCTGCGCACACGACGCGCGAAGGGATTCATTTTATGGCGAAACAGTCCATTCTCGAAGCGCCCGTACTCGGTTGGTGGGCAAGAAAAGTCGGCGTCATCGGCGCCATGCGCGACGGTTCCGACGTGCGCACGCTGATGGATTCCATGAAAGTTCTGCGCAGCGGAGAAAAAATTTCGATTTTTCCCGAAGGAACACGGAACAAAGAATCGGACGAAGAGTTTCTTCCGTTTCACGGCGGAGCGGCGATGCTTGCGATCAAAACGAAAACGCCGATCGTTCCGTTTGCCATCTGCAACCGCCCGCACGTTTTTCGGAAGACGCACGTGCGGTTCGGCGAACCGATCGAACTATCCGAATATTACGATAAAAAGCTGACGGCGGAAGACTACGCCGAAGCGGACGAAAAGCTCAAACAAAGAATATACGATCTTCGCGCCGAGCACCGGCAGTTTCTTGCCGCTAAAAAGAAAAAGGGCAATAAGGCATGAACGTCATCGTTGCGAAAAGTTGCGGTTTCTGTCGCGGCGTCCGTCAGGCAGTCGACACCGCAATGTCCGTACCGGTCGACAACACTTACGTGCTGGGGGAGTTAATCCATAACGAAGAAGTCGTATCGAAGATTTCGGAACGCGGAATCACTACCGTTCAAAGTCTGAGCGAAGTCCCTTCCGGCGCAACGCTTTTGATCAGATCCCACGGCGTCGGCAAAGAAACGTACGACGCCTGCAAAACGAAAAACGTCCGCATCGTAGACTGTACCTGTTCGTTCGTACAGCGCACGCAGAAAATCGTAAGAGAAGCGGGCGAAGCAGGAAAAGTCGTTGCGATCGTAGGACATGCGGAACATCCGGAGGTCGTCGGACTGATGGGATGGCGTACGGGCGAAGCTTACGTCTTTTCTTCGGAAAAAGACGATTTTTCCGTATTGCGGGGAAAAGCCGTTGTTCTGGTATCGCAAACCACCTTTTCCGCGCAAAGATTTTTAAAAATCGTAGAAAATATTCAAAAAGTGAGCCTAAAATCAGTTGAGATTTTCAAGACGATTTGTTATACTACTGTATATAGGCAAAGAGAAGCGGAACGGATTTCGAAGTTATGCGACGCCGTTCTCGTGATCGGCGGTATTAACAGCAGTAATACCGGTAAACTGTGTGAAATCGCGTCAGCGAATTGCAGGCATGTGCTGCGCCTGAACAATGCCGACGATTTCAAATACGATAAAATTAAATTTTTTAAAAGGGTCGGCGTCATAGCGGGAGCCAGCACGCCCGATTGGCAGACTCAGGAGGTTCTTTTCAAGATGGCAGAAAACAATGCAGAAGTACAGGTGGCAACGGAAGTTGCCGAAGATACGGCTACAAAAAACGTAGCGGCGCCCACGATGGCGGAAGTCGTCGAAGACATCGACAGAGAAGCGCGTTACCGCAAAGGTCAGATTCTCAACGTTAAAATCGTGTCGGCCCGCGACGAGGGTGTTTACGTTTCCGTATCCGGTAAGGGTGAAATCCTGATTGAAAAGGTCAACCTCGATTGCGAAGATTACACTCGCGAAGCCTACGCGGGAAAAGTGGGAGAAGATATCGAAGCGATGGTCGTAGAAACCTCGCCCAAAGTAAAGCTCTCCGAGAAGGCGGTTAAAAAGGTAAAGGAAGAAGAACTTCTTTTAAAGGACGTGGAGGCAGGCAACGAATTTACCGTCGTTTGCACGGGCTTCAATAAAGGCGGACTGACTGCGGAACTCGGCACTTATCCGGTATTCGTGCCCGCAAGAGAAATCCGTCCCGGATATGTAAAAGATCTTGAAAAGTATACGGGCAAAAAACTCCGTTTGAAACTCATCGAAATCCGCAAGGAGCGCAGAAAAGAGATCATCGCTTCCCAGCGCGTGATTTTGGAAGCGGAACGCGAAGCGCGCGAAGCGGCGAAAGCCGAAAAGGAAGGTGCATTCTTCGATGCGATCCAGATCGGCGACGTTGTGGAAGGAAAAGTGGAAAGAACGACTTCTTTCGGCGCGTTTGTTTCGGTAAACGGGTTTGACTGCCTTGCGCACATCTCCGACCTCTCCTGGACGGGCGTGAAAGACGTGAAAGACGTTTTGGAAATCGGGAAGCGCTATGAATTCAAGGTTTTGAAAATCGACCGCGAAAACAAGAAAGTTTCTATCGGTTACAAGCAGTTGCAACCGCAGCCTTGGGATCTTGCCGCAGGGAAATACGCAGAAGGCGATATCGTCCACGGCAAAGTCGTCCGTATCGTTCCGTTCGGCGCGTTCGTCGAACTCGAAAAAGGGATCGACGGTTTGGTACACGTTTCGCAGATCTCTCACGAATGGCTGGAAAATCCGACTTCCGTGCTGAGCATCGGTGAAGAAATCGACGCAAAGGTTTTGGCGTTCAATCCCGATGAAAAGAAGATCACGCTTTCCATCAAGGCTTTGCAAGCCGCGCCCGAGTTCGACTATTCCCGTGATCGCGAAGAAAATGCGGGCGGCCGTTCCAAAAAGAAGGGCGGAAAACGCAACCGCAACGTAAGCGAATACGGCGAAGACGAGGAGTACAGAGAGTGGAACGACGGCGGTTTCAGCGGCGCTTCCATTGCCGAACTGCTCGGAAACGAAGACAAATAAGCAATCGAATTTCAAAATATCGATAACTTGTAAAAAATCCGTTTAACCGACGGATTTTTTCGTTATATATAAACAAAAGAAATGCAAAGAAGGAAAACTCTTATGGAAAAACAGGGAAACATTCGAATTTCAAGCGAAAACATGATGCCCATTATCAAAAAATGGCTCTACTCCGACAAAGACATCTTTCTTCGGGAAATCGTTGCGAACGCCTCGGACGCAATTACCAAACTGAAAAAATTATGCGATATGGGCGAGGCTTCGGCGGACGAATACAAGATCACCGTGACGACCGACGAAAAAGCCGGCACGCTTATTGTAGAAGACAACGGAATCGGCATGACGGCGGAGGAAGTCGAAACTTATATTACGCAGATCGCCTTTTCGGGCGCGGCGGATTTTTTGGATAAATACGAAAAAGCGGGCGGAGACGGCATTATCGGGCACTTCGGTCTCGGCTTTTATTCCGCCTACATGGTCTCGGACAACATCGAAATTTTTACGAAATCTTATCGCGAGGGCGCCGAGGGCGTTCATTGGAGTTCGGACGGAAACAGCACCTATACGATCGGCGGCTGCGAAAAGGAAACGCGCGGAACGAAGATCGTAATGCATATTTCCGACCGCGAAAAAGAATTTTTGAAAGAATCCGTCATTCGCGGGCTTTTAAATAAATACTGCGCGTTCATGCCCTATGAGATTTATTTGAATTCCAAAGAGGGCGCGGAAAATAAGCCGGTCAATACCACCGTCCCGTTGTATTTGAAACAACCGAAGGAATGCACCGACGAGGAATATCAGACATTCTATCGGGAAACGTTCTCCGATTTTAACGAGCCGCTGTTCTGGATCCATTTAAACATGGAATATCCGTTCCGTTTAAAAGGAATTTTGTATTTCCCGAAAGTGCGCAAGCAGGTGGAACTCGAACGGGGACAGGTAAAACTATACTGTAATCAAGTGTTTATCGCGGACAATATCAAAGAAGTGATCCCCGAATTCCTGATGCTGTTAAACGGCGTGATCGACTGTCCGGATATTCCGTTGAATGTTTCCCGTTCTTTCCTGCAAAACGACAGTCAGGTCCAAAAAATCGCAAAACACATTACCAAAAAAGTTGCGGACAAGCTGACGAATCTGTACAAAAAAGACAATGAAAAGTATGAGAAATGCTGGAACGATATTTCGACGTTCGTGAAATTCGGCTGCATTAAGGACGACGAGTTTTACAAAAAAGTAAAGGACATTATCGTATTCAAAAATCTTTCCGGAAAATTGGTTCCCGTAGAGAGCGTTTACGGCGACGAGGTTTCGGAAGACGACGCCAAAAACGGAAAAGAACCCAAGGCGGTCTATTACGTTTCCGACGAAAACAAGCAGGCGCAATACGTGAAAATGTTCCGCGACGCCGGTCTCGACGCGCTTGTCTGCGATAACTATATCGACCCGCATTTTATCAGTTATCTCGAATACAAAAACCCGACGCGCGTGCGCTTCCTCAGAATCGACGCCGATATCGCGATCGCGTTGAAAGAGGAGGGCGGAGAAGATACGGCAATTCTCGATTTGTTTCAAACGGAACTGAAAGAAAAGAAGGTTACGGTAAAAACGGAAAAGCTGAAAGACGTTTCGGTTCCCGCCATTGTAAATATACCCGAATTTATGCGCAGAATGTCGGAAATGAACCGCTATTATCAAATGAACGAAACGTTTTCGGACGTAACGCTGATCGTAAACACCGCAAATCCTGCCGTAAACGCGCTGAAAGAGGCAAAAGAGGAAGACAGAAAACTTGCAATTATGCAAATATATTACCATGCGCTTTCCGCTTATCGCCCCCTAACGCCCGAAGAATCGGCCGAATTAACGGAGGATACCGCGAAAATACTCGAAAAATTTTTAAAAAATAGTTGAATTTATTTATTGATTAGATTGACATTCCTTGCACGGATTGCTATAATAGAATCAGTGTTAGCGAGTCCGGTTATACGATTGCATATTTTCTCGGTTCGCATTTTAGGAGGTTGTATATGAGCGGAACTGTTAAATGGTTCAACGACGGAAAGGGTTATGGTTTTATTTCCAACGACGAGGGCGGCGACGATATTTTCGTACACTTCTCTGCAATTCAGACGGAGGGTTTCCGCACTTTGAAAGAAGGGCAGAAAGTTACGTTTGAAACAGAACCCGATCCCAAAGACAGCGGCAAACTTCGCGCCGTAAACGTAGTTCCCGTATAAAGGGGATAGATCGAAAAGAAGACGCGCTTCGGCGCGTTTTTTTTGTGCGCGGAAAAGAACGCATGCGCTTTTAGTTTGCATAAGATGGGTTATGAATCTGAATCGCGTTGCAAAAGAAGGCTGGTATTTTATCGGTATCGGCGGCGTCAGCATGAGCGCGCTCGCGCTTTTGTTGCACGACCGCGGAATTCCCGTTCGCGGAAGCGACGCAAAAGACAGCGAATATACCGATAAATTAAGGAAACGCGGGATCCCCGTTTCAATCGGCGAAAAGGAGGAAATCACCGAACAAAACGTCGTCTATACCGGTGCGATCGAAAACACGAACACGCAGCTCTGCGCCGCAAAAGCGGCAGGGAAGCGTCTGATTCCGCGTGCGGAATGTCTTGGAAAGATCGCGTCCGAATATCCGTTTACCGTTTCCGTCGCCGGCTGTCACGGAAAAACTTCGACGACCGCCATGCTGTCCCATATATTTCTGCGCGCAGAACGCGCGTTTACCTGTCATATCGGCGGAGAAGATTCCGTTCTCGGCAATTTTTATTCGTCGGCAACCGAAACCGAGCATTGTTTCATAACGGAAGCCTGCGAGTTCCAACGGAGTTTTTTAAGCCTGCACAGTTCTGTAGCGGTAATCCTGAATACCGATAAAGACCATACCGACTGCTATCGCGACGAACAAGAACTTGTCGCGGCATACCGTCAGTTCGCAGAGCAAGCGGAAAAAGTCGTGGTGAACGCCGACGATCTCAATGCGCGCGATTTTCCGCACGCTTTGAGTTTCGGTTTTTACGCGGGCGATATTCGGGCGGATAGAATTCGGGCGGAGCGGGAAAAGTATTCATTCACAGTAACCGAACGCGGAATTTCCGTCGTCAGAATCCGATTGAACGTCGTCGGCAAATTTCAGATCGCCAACGCGCTCGCCGCGTATGCCGCGGCGCGTCTCAGCGGATTGTCCGCTTCGGAGATTAAATGCGGATTAGAGGACTTCCGCGGCGTAAAACGGCGCTTCGAAGAAGTCGGAACGCTCTGCGGGATCCCCGTTATCTGTGACTATGCGCATCATCCGCGTGAAATTTCCGCAACCCTGACCGCCGCGCAGAAAATCTGCGAGGGGACGGTGCGGCTTGTCTTTCAACCGCATACGTATACTCGAACGCGCGATTTGATGAAAGAATTCCTCGCCGTGCTGAAAAAAGCCGAAAATCCCGTAATCTACCGAACGTTTGCCGCGCGGGAACCGTTTGACTTTTCCGGAAGCGCGGTTGTGCTTACGAGCCGACTGCCGGAAGCTTCTTACGTGCAGTCTCCCGAACAGTTAAAAAAGCGTTTAACCGCCGATCTCAAACCGGAAGATCTGATTCTGGTGCTCGGCGCGGGCAACATTTACGAGACCGCCTGTTCGATTGTCGACCCGAAAACGGTATAAATATTATCGTTTTTTCGTGATAATATGAATTTTTATACAAAATGATATATTTTCCATAAAAATATGCGACATTTATTCCTCCGTATGCTTGACTTGCGCGATCTTGTAGAGGTATAATGTTAAGAAAGAATTGCGGAGGCGAAAACTATGGCACATAAAATTTTTGATCCCGAAACGCAGGAAGCGAGAATCTTCCATGAATCCGATTGCGATTTGAAACTTTTAAAAAATAAGACGGTCGCGATAATCGGATACGGAAGCCAGGGACATGCCCACGCTTTGAATTTGCGCGACAGCGGCGTCAAAGTCATTATCGGCTTGCGTGCGGGCGGCAACAGCGTTGCCAAAGCAAAAGAAGCCGGATTTAACGTATATTCGGTAAAAGAAGCGGCGGAAAAAGCCGATATCATCATGATGCTGACGCCGGACGAAAAGTCGGCAGACATATACAGCGAACAGATTGCGCCCGTATTGAAAGAGGGAAAATATCTGGCGTTTGCGCACGGCTTCAATATTCATTACAAACAAATCGTTCCTCCCGCATGCGTCAACGTATTTATGATCGCGCCGAAAGGACCCGGTCACACCGTGCGCAGCGAATACGTGGAAGGACACGGCGTTCCGGATCTCGTAGCGGTCTATCAGGACCCTTCGGGCGATACGATGGACGTTGCGCTCGCATACGCGCTCGGCATCGGCGGCGCGCGGGCAGGGGTTTTGGAAACCACCTTTAAATGCGAAACGGAAACCGATCTGTTCGGCGAACAGGCGGTACTCTGCGGCGGCGTGACCGCTTTGATGAAAGCCGGATTCGAAACGCTCGTCGAAGCGGGATACGACCCGCGGAACGCATACTTCGAATGTATTCACGAAATGAAATTGATCGTAGATCTCATCTATGCGGGCGGTTTCAAAAAAATGCGCTATTCCGTATCCGATACCGCCGAATTCGGGGATTACGAAACGGGGAAACGGTTGATCACCGATGAGACGAAAAAAGAAATGAAACAGGTTCTCGAAGAAATTCAGGACGGAACGTTCGCTTCGAAATGGATTTCCGAAAACAAAAGCGGCGGAAGGGCGCATTTCATTGCCTGCCGCGACCGCGAAGCGGCTCAACCGCTCGAAAAGGTCGGCGAAGAACTCCGCAAACTCTATTCCTGGAATAAAGAAGATAAATACAGCGAAACGAAATAACTTTTCAAAAGCCCCTCGGGATCCGAGGGGCTTTTTCATCGGAAAAATATATACAAAATATTCCAAAAAATTTTAACGTTTGGTCTTGAAACTCTGCACATTATATAGTATAATAAGTAAAAGCAACAGCGGATACCGAATGCAAATTCTGTTCCTGCGCGCAAAGGAGTGTCATGCACAAAAACCCGACGAAAAAAACGGAGCCGTCTACCGACTTCCCGTTATATCTGTACCATCACGGTAAAAACGACCGTATTTACGAACTGTTCGGCGCGCACAAAGCGAATTCGGACGGTAAGGACGGATACGTCTTCCGCGTATGGGCTCCGCACGCGCGTTCGGTCTCCGTCGTAGGGGACTTCAACGGCTGGAATGCCGACGAACACGTCATGAACCGCATGATCGACGGGGAATCGTTCGAACTGTTTATTCCGGGGCTTGCGGTTTACGACACTTACAAATACTGCATAACGGCGCAAGACGGAAAACGTTGTTTAAAGGCGGATCCCGTCGCGTTCCACGCCGAAACCGCGCCCGATACGGCTTCCAAAATATACGATCTCGAAGGATACGCTTGGAAAGACGGCGGATATTTCAAAAACTTAGAGGGCAAAAACGTCTATGAATCCCCCGTAAATATCTACGAGGTCAACCTGCTCTCCTGGAAACGGCACCAAGACGGAAACGTTTACTCTTACCGCGATCTTGCGGAAGAACTCGTGCCTTACGTAAAGGAAATGGGGTACACGCATGTCGAGTTCATGCCGATCACGGAATTTCCCTACGAAGGCTCGTGGGGATATCAGGTAACGGGTTATTTTGCGGCGACGTCCAGAATGGGGACGCCGCACGATTTCATGCATCTTGTCGATCGCTTTCATCAAGCGGGGATCGGCGTGATATTGGATTGGGTTCCCGCGCATTTCCCGAAAGATGCGCACGGACTTTACGAATTCGACGGTCAGCCGCTCTACGAAAGCAACCAATGGGACAGAATGGAACACAAGGCGTGGGGAACGCGCCGCTTCGATTACGGAAGAAACGAAGTGTTGTCCTTTTTGATTTCAAGCGCTTGTTTGTTCTTCGATAAATTCCACGTCGACGGAATTCGGGTAGACGCCGTTGCATCCATGCTCTATCTCGATTACGATAAGCGCCACGGAGAATGGGTGCCGAATATTTACGGTGAAAATAAAAATCTAGAAGCCATTGCGTTTATCCGTAAACTGAACGAAGCGGTCTTTCTGCGGTTCCCTTACGCGCTCATGATCGCAGAAGAGTCGACCGCATGGGGGCTTGTCACAAAACCGGCTTCGGTCGGCGGACTCGGCTTCAATTTCAAATGGAATATGGGCTGGATGAACGATATGCTCAGCTATCTTTCTTTAAACCCTTATTTCCGCATGAATAACCACAATAAGCTCACGTTTTCCATGATGTATGCGTTTTCCGAAAACTACGTGTTGCCCATTTCTCATGACGAGGTGGTACACGGGAAATGTTCGTTGATCGGCAAAATGCCGGGAGAATATGCCGAAAAATTCGCCGGCGTGCGCGCTTTTCTCGGATACATGACGGCGCACCCCGGCAAAAAACTCAATTTCATGGGATATGAATTCGGACAGTTCAAAGAATGGGATTATCATGAGGGTTTGGAGTTCTTCTTGCGCGATCAATATGAGCTGCACGGAAAACTTTCCGTCATGGTCCGCGATTTGAACGAATATTATAAGACGACGCCCGCATTCTATGAAGTGGAAGATTCCTGGGACGGATTCGAATGGCTTGCGCCGGACGACGCGGACCGTAACGTCGTTTCTTTTATCCGCCGCGACCGTGCCGGAAACGAGGTCATTGCGCTCGTCTGTTTTTCCGGCGCCGACGCAACGGATTATTTGCTCGGCGTGAACAAAAGGGGAAAGTACAAAGTCGTTTTTAATACCGACGACAAAAAGTACGGCGGCGAAGGAAAAATCACGAAAAAGGTATTCACGGCGGTAAAACGGCAAAGTCACGGAAAAGATTATTCGTTGCCGATCTCCGTGCCAAAGCATACGTGTTTGTATCTGGTGCGCGAAACCGAAACGCCGGATAGTAAAAAACCGGAAAGGGGAAAGCGGGGAGTCAAGGCGTAAAGCCGTAATATATAGACTTTGGGGAATAAAATTATGCAGAGAAAGAAAGAATGTGTGGCGATGCTGCTTGCCGGCGGACAGGGAAGCCGTCTGTACGCGCTGACGAACAACATCGCAAAACCCGCGGTTGCGTTCGGTGCGAAATATCGGATCATCGATTTTCCGCTGAGTAACTGCATCAATTCGGGTATCGATACCGTAGGAGTTCTTACGCAATATCAACCGCTCGAACTCAACGAATACATCGGAAACGGACAGCCTTGGGATCTGGACCGCTCGTTCGGCGGCGTTCATATTCTTTCGCCTTATCAGGCAAAAAAGAAGTCTTCCTGGTACGAGGGCACGGCAAACGCAATCTACCAGAATATGAGCTTTATGAAGAAGTACAACCCCGAATACGTGCTGATTCTGTCGGGCGACCATATCTATAAAATGGACTATGCCGCAATGCTGAAAGCGCACAAGCAAACGGGCGCGGACTGTACGATCGCCGCGATCGAAGTGCCTTTAAAAGAGGCTTCCCGTTTCGGAATTCTGAATACGCGGGAAGACGGCTCGATATACGAATTCGAAGAAAAACCCAAACAGCCCAAGAGCAACCTTGCTTCGATGGGAATTTATATCTTTAAAGCGGATAAACTGTTCCGGTACCTCGAAGCGGACGAAGCCGATCCCGATTCCAGCAAGGACTTCGGGAAAGACGTGCTTCCCGCAATGTTGGACGCCGGAGAAAAAATGTACTCTTACCGTTTCAGCGGATACTGGAAAGACGTGGGAACGATTTCTTCGCTCTGGGAATCGAACATGGATCTGCTCGGCGCCGATCCCGCTTTCGACGTCGGCGACGCCGATTGGAAGATCCATTCCCGCAATCCGCTTGCGCCGCCCGAATATATCGGGGACAATGCGAAAGTGGAAAATTCCCTGATCGCTCTGGGGTGCGAAATCGAGGGAACAGTTCTCAATTCCGTACTCGCGACCGGCGTGGTCGTAGAAGCGGGCGCGATCGTCAAAGACAGCGTGATCATGGCGGATTCCGTGATCCGTAAAAATGCGAAAATTATCTATTCGATCCTTGACGAAGGCGTCACGGTGGAATCCGACGCGCAGGTAGGCGAAGAAAAGGGCGCGGGCGGCATCGCCGTTTTAGGCAGAGACATCACCATTGCAAGCGGTGCAAAAGTTGTCGCCGGACAAATTCTGGACAGGGATTACAAAGGGGGACCCGACAATGGCTAATCAAGCGGTAGGCGTCATTTTTTCCAATATTCACGACGAAAACATTCCCGAACTTTCCCGTCACAGAACGATGGCTTCCATTCCGTTCGGCGGAAGATACAGGTTGATCGACTTCGCGCTTTCGAACATGGTCAATTCGGGAATCACAACGGTCGGAATCGTCACAAAATACAACTATCAGTCCCTGATCGATCATCTGGGCAGCGGAAAGGAATGGGATCTTGCGAGGAAAGACGGCGGAATCATTCTTTTGCCGCCTTATTCCGACGAAACCGATCTGCCTTATGCCAACCGTCTGGAAGCATTGAAGGGCGTGACGGGATTTTTAACCCGCCGCAAAGAAGAATACGTCGTCATCGCGGATTGCGACGGCATTTTCCGCCAAGATATCAAAGAAGTTATCCGTTTCCATGAAGAAAACCATGCGGATATCACAATGGTATACCATGAAGAAGATCACGTAGAATCTTCCTACTACATTACGCTCGATCCGGACCAAAACGGCAGAATCAAAGGTTTGAAAATCAACCCCGACGTAAACGGAAAGGGAAAATTTAATCTTTACGTGAATATCATGGTTCTGAACCGCGAATTTCTGATCAACATTATTCATGACGCGGCAACGCGCGGTTTTTCGAGTTTCGGAAGAGATATTCTCACAAAACAGGTGGATTCGCTCAAAATATTCGGATATAAAATGAACGGATATTATGCGGGAATCAATTCCTTACAGGATTACTACCGTCACAGCATGGAGCTGTTACGGCGGGACGTCCGCACCGAATTATTCGGCGCGCGCGACATTTATACGAAAGTGCGCGATTCCGCGCCTTCCAAATACAACGACGGCGCGTTGGTAAAAAATTCGTTGATTTCCGACGGTTGCGCGATCGAAGGCACGGTGGAAAACTGTATTCTGTTCCGCGGCGTGAAAGTCGGAAAAGGAAGCGTCGTAAAAAATTCGATTTTCATGCAGGATACCGTGATCGGCGCCAACGTTCAGCTCGACTGCGTTATTACGGATAAAAACGTTGTCGTACGCGACAGAAGACACCTTGCAGGTTGCGAGACTCTGCCGTACTTCGTTTCTAAGGGAAGAATGTTATAAAACATATTATAGGGGGTAATAATTATGACTGCAAAAAAAGAGACGGCGACGAAAACCAACAAAACGACCGAGAAAAAGCAAACCGCGGCAGCAAAACCGAAAGCGCCGGCTCAAAAAGCCAAGAAAAGCGCAGAATCTTTACCGAATATCGAGGTTCTTAAAACCGCAGTTGTAAAAGAAAAACCCGCGAAAGAGGAAATCAAAGTCCTTCCGAAGAAAAAAATTCTCTTCGTCGCATCCGAAGCCGCGCCGTTTATTGCAACCGGCGGACTTGCGGAAGTGATCGGATCGCTTTCCAAAGCGCTGGCAAAGGACGATCAATACGACGTACGCGTCATTATCCCGCTCTATCAGGACATCAAAAAGGAATACCGTAAAGATTTCCGCTTTATCGGCAACCTGTTCGTTCCGCTTTCCTGGCGGAATCAATATTGCGGCATTTTTGAGTACGTTTCGAACGGCGTAACGTATTATTTCGTCGATAACGAATATTATTTCAAACGCCACGGCTGTTACGGATACTATGACGACGGGGAGCGGTTCGCTTTCTTTTGCCGCGGCGTTATGGAAATCCTTTCGTTTATCGGATTTTATCCCGATGTCTTGCATTGCCACGATTGGCAGGCGGCGTTGGCGGCGCTCTATCTCAAAACGATCTACTGTTTCCGTCCGGAATATCAGTTTATCCGTGCCGTATTCACGATCCATAACATAGAATACCAGGGAAAGTATTCCCTCGATATTCTCGAAGATCTGTTCGGAATTTCCAACCATTTCCGCAATCTTGTGGAATACGACCGTTGCATCAATCTCATGAAGGGCGCGATCGAATGTTGCGAAAAGTTTTCGACGGTTTCTCCGACTTACGCGGGGGAAATCAAAGATCCCTATTATGCGCACGGGCTCGATCCGATCGTTCGCCGCAACGAGTTTAAGCTGTGCGGAATCTTAAACGGTATCGACTTAGACTATTACAATCCCAAAACCGATAAATCGCTTTTTGCCAATTACGATGCGGATAATTTCGCAAACAAATCGGTATGCAAGGCGGAATTACAGCAGATGCTTAATCTTCCCGTCAAAGCGGATACACCGATTATTGCCATGATCACCCGTCTCGTCAGCCACAAAGGGCTCGATCTTGTCAAAGAGGTGATTGAACAGGTGTTGCGGCAAGACGTGCAGTTCATTTTGCTCGGCACCGGCGATTCGGCTTACGAAAATTATTTTTCCGATCTTGCGCGCAGATATCCGGGGAAAGTCGTGTCCATTATATCCTTCAATTCGGATCTTTCGCGTAAAATCTATTCCGGCGCGGATATATTCCTTATGCCCTCAAAAAGCGAGCCCTGCGGGCTTTCGCAAATGATCGCATCCCGTTACGGCACCGTCAGCATTGTGCGGGAAACGGGCGGTTTGCGTGACAGTATCACGCCTTACGGGGCAGGCGGAAACGGATTTACTTTCCGCAATTACAATTCCCACGACATGCTGTACGTGATCAACGAAGCGCTCGATACCTATTTGAATAAAGAGGAATGGAATAAGCTCATTAAAAAAGCCATGGATACGGACTTTTCTTGGGCGACTTCCGCCAAGTATTACGAAGGCATGTATTTGGGGCTGATCAATTAAAGACAAACAGCAGATTTTTCTGCCGAAATTCAGGAGATAAAAGAAGAAATGAACACATTGTCGGAACAAGATGTACACCGCATCATTACGGGAAAACTGACGCGCTATTTCGGCGTCGGCCCCAAAGAAGCGACCAAGGCGCAGATTTATAAAGCCACCGTAATGAGCGTACGGGATTTTATGCTGGAAAAACGCCAGCGTTTTCACATTAAAACGAAAAACGCCAAGGCGAAACGCGTTTATTATCTCTGTATGGAATTCCTTATGGGCCGATCGCTGAAAAACAGCGTGTACAATCTTGGCATTACCGACGCCGTAGAAGGGGCGCTAAAAAAGCTGAACGTAAAACTGGAAGATCTCTACGAAGAAGAGCCGGATGCAGGACTCGGAAACGGGGGACTCGGCAGACTTGCGGCGTGTTTCCTTGACGGACTCGCGACGCAAGACTATCCCGCTATGGGATTTTCGATCTGTTATCAATACGGGCTGTTCAAACAGAAAATCGTTGACGGATGGCAAATCGAACTTCCCGACGTTTGGTTGCCGGGCGGGGAGGCTTGGCTGACGCAGCGCACCGACAAACAGTTTATCGTTAAATTCGACGGCGAGTTGGAAGAAAAGTGGACGGACCACGGAATGGAAACCGTTTACCACAACGCAAAGGAAGTGGAGGCTACCGCGTACGACATGATGGTTTCGGGCGCGGATTCGGAAGCGGTCAGCGTGTTGCGGCTTTGGCGTTCCCGTGCCGTACAGAAGTTCGATATGCAGTTATTTTCGCAGGGCAATTACGACGAAGTCATGCGCGACGAAAGCGACGCGGAACTGATTTCAAAAGTTCTTTATCCTTCCGATAACCACTACGAAGGCAAGTCTTTGCGTTTAAAACAGCAATACTTTTTAGTTTCCGCATCGTTGCAGTGCATCGTCGCGGATCATAAACGCCGTTACGGTTCCCTCAATAAACTTCCGCAAATGGCGGCGATCCATATTAACGATACGCATCCCGCGCTTGCAATTCCGGAACTGATGCGGATTTTGGTGGACGATAATTACTATGCTTGGGATACCGCCTGGAAAATCACGACGGCTACTTGCGCTTACACCAATCACACGGTTCTTGCGGAAGCGCTTGAAACCTGGTCGGAAGACCTTATCGCACGCCGTCTGCCGCGCATTTACGGGATTTTAAAGGAAATCAACCGTCGTTTCTGCGACGATTTGTGGAACCGTTTCCCGGGCGACTGGAACAAAATTTCGCGCATGGCAGTGCTTTCGCACAACACGGTCCGCATGGCGAATCTCTGCGTCATGGGCTCGCACAGCGTCAACGGCGTATCCGCGTTGCACAGCGATATTATAAAAGAGAGCATCTTCAAAGACTTTTATGATTACACGCCCGAAAAATTTAGCAACGTGACGAACGGGATCGCGCACAGACGCTGGTTAAATCAGTCCAATCCGGAATTGTGTTCTCTGATCGCCGACTGCATCGGGGGCGGATTCGATAAAGACGCTTCCAAGCTTTCCGATTTGAAAAAGTTCGAACAGGACGCGAGCGTGTTAAAGCGTCTCGATGAAATCAAGCTGAAAAAGAAGAAACAGTTTGCCGATTACGCAAAAAAACAGGGCATTTGTATCGACCCGAATACCGTGTTCGACGTTCAGGCAAAGCGCATGCACGAATACAAGCGTCAGCTTTTGAACGTTTTGCATATCATTGCGGATTACAACCATTTACGGGATAATCCCGATTTAGACATTCTACCCAAAACGTATATTTTCGGCGCAAAAGCCGCCGCGGGATATGAAATGGCAAAACAGATCATGAAACTGATCTGTTTCCTTGCCGAGGATATCCGCAAAAACCCGAAGATCAACGAAAAGCTAAACGTAGTTTATATGGAAAACTACAACGTTACCATGTCGGAAAAACTCATGCCGGCATCGGAAATTTCCGAACAAATTTCTCTCGCCGGAAAAGAAGCCAGCGGAACCGGAAATATGAAATTCATGATCAACGGCGCGTTGACGGTCGGAACTTTGGACGGCGCAAACGTAGAAATGGCGGAAAAAGCCGGAGAAGAAAATATTTTTATCTTCGGACTGAAAGCCGACGAAGTAAAAGAAATCTGGGCAAACGGTTATAATTCAAGTTACTATTACAACCGCGACGCAGATATGCGTAGAATTATCGAAGCGTTGATCGTCGGCTTCAACGGAACGTCGTTTTCCGAAATTGCGAATTATCTTTTACGCCGTTCGCCGGTTGCGGATCCGTATATGTGCCTTGCGGATTACGAGTCTTACGCACAAACGCAAAACAGAATGTCTGAACTTTACCGCAACGATAAAAAAGAGTGGAATCGCATGTCTTTATGCAACATTGCGGCAGCCGGATATTTTTCGGCGGACAGAAGTATCCGCGACTATGCAAAAAATATCTGGAATTTAAAACCCGTAAAATAGATTTGGCGGACTAAAATGCATTTATACTACGATCCGTTGGACAAAGCGTGCAAATCCCGCATCGGCGCGATTGAGCAGGGAAGCGACGTCACATTTCATATCTGTAACAAAGAAGGCGGAGAAGATTGCTTCTCCGCCGAGGCTTGTTTTTTCGTGTTTTTCCGCGACGGCGAAATCGGCGAAGAATTCCCCATGGAACGCGTTGAAAACGGGTTTGCCTTGACGCTCAAATTCAATACCGTCGGATTATGGTTCTATCATTTCCGTCTGGTTGGATGCAAAGACGAATTCGGCAACTTTCCGACACGGTTTTTGGGTTTGGGCGGAATGCGAAAAGGGGAGATTTCCGACACGCCGCGCAGTTGGCAACTCACCGTCTTCCATGAAAACTATACAACGCCCGAATGGTTTAAAGGCGGCGTAATGTATCAAATTTTTCCGGATCGCTTTTACAAAAAGGGCGATTATCCGGTTGCAGACGGGAAAATATTGAGAACGGATTGGGGCGGCATGCCGATTTATCAACCGAATCATTACGGAAAAGTGCTAAACAATGATTTTTTCGGCGGAAATTTAAGCGGAATCACAGCAAAACTCGATTATCTGCAAGCTTTAAACGTTTCCGTAATCTATCTGAATCCGATTTTCGAGGCGTATTCGAATCATCGGTACGATACGGGTGATTACACAAAAATCGATTCCTTGCTCGGGACGCAAAGCGATTTCGAAGTTTTGATTCGAGAAGCCGAAAAAAGGGGAATCCGTATTATCCTCGACGGCGTCTTTAACCATACGGGAGACGACAGCCGATACTTCAACAAATACGGACGCTATCAGGATGAACTCGGCGCGCACCAATCTCCGAATTCAAAGTATTCCGATTGGTATCGTTTTATCTGTTTTCCGGATTTATACGAAAGTTGGTGGGGAATCGATACGTTGCCTGCGATAAACGAACGTTCGGAAAGCTATCAGGAGTTTTTATTCGGGAAAAACGGCGTTTTAAAACACTGGTTACGCTGCGGAATCGCAGGATTCAGACTCGACGTTGCGGACGAATTACCGGATTTCTTCTTACAAAAACTCAGAATCGCCGTCAAGGAAGAAAATCCCCAAGCCATGATTATCGGCGAAGTTTGGGAAGACGCTTCGAATAAAATCGCATACGACGAAAGACGGCAATATCTTTGGGGAAACGAGTTAGACAGCGTTATGAATTATCCGTTGAAAAACGCCATTATCAATTTTCTCTTAACGCGCAATTCAACGCAACTTCGCGAAACGATCGCAATGCTGATCGATCATTATCCGACGCAAACGCTGAATGGTCTGATGAACATTTTGGGCACGCATGACACTGTTCGGATCCTCACGGTTTTAGGCGGTAAAGAATGCCGTACAAAAGACGAAATGGCGCAAACGGTTCTAAGCCGCGAAGAACGGCTCAAAGCGATCCGAATGATGAAAACGGCGATTTTTCTGCAATTTACATTGCCGGGAACGCCTTGCATCTACTACGGCGATGAAATCGGAATGGAAGGCTATCAGGATCCGTTTTGCCGCCGCTGTTTCGATTGGCAGCAGACCGAACCGGAACTCACCGATCTGTACAAACAGCTCGGAAAACTTCGCCTGCATGTTTTTCGCGACGTGTTTTCTAACGGAACTTACTCCGAAATCTTTGCTGATAAACATTGTATCGTCTACAAACGCGAATTTCAAGAAAAGCGTCTGTATTGTTTTGTCAACGAAAGCGCCGAGCGCTATCGCGTCAGAATAAACGGTAACTTTCGAGAGCTGCTTACACAAACCGATTTTTGTGACGAACTTGAAATTTTAGCTTATTCCTTCGGAATTTTGCAAGAAATAAAATAGTATGCCTCACATAGTACAGACTTAATTATAGGCTATTTTTTTAGAAAGTAAAATTTTATAAGCCAGCACATTGCTGGCAAAATTTGGCTAAATTCAGATCGGCTATATGGATTTTTATATGAGAATTTTTTATTAAAATATTTCAAAACCCTAATTTTGAGTATTTTTTACTATAACTATTCGCAAAAGCTGTGTTTTGCGAATAGTTTAATATCTTCCCTTTGAGCTTCAGCAAGCTGTATTTTTCTGAAAACCTTATAAATATGCTCTGCGGTTTTCCGATTGTCTGAAAAATTTTGCGTGCCAAGCGCCCTACAACTATTCGTAAAATTGACATTTTTCTACTATCGTGCTATACTTGATACATGAAAGACTCCGCAAACTATTATCAGCAACGAAATATAAAAAATCTGGATCGGATAGACGAGTTACTGCAAGATCTACCCTATTTCTGCGAAGATTATTTGAGAGGCGTGGAAACCCGCACAAGCACCCTCACCCGCTTGAATTATGTTTATGATCTACGCATTTTCTTTGATTTCCTGAGCAAAAAAAAATATCGCGGAAAAGCGATACTCGATATCACGCTGGAAGATTTGGAAGCGGTTACCGATACCGACATTGAAATCTTTTTAAGTTACCTGTCCAATTATCGTTACGGCGAACGCCGCCTCTCTTGCGACGAACGGGCAAAAGCGCGAAAACTGTCTACGGTTCGTTCCCTTTTTAAATACTTTTTTAACAAGGGTCTGATTGAAGTAAATCAGGTTTCGAAAGTTGCAACGCCAAAACTTCATGAAAAAGAAATTATTCGATTGGAGTCCGACGAAGTCTCCTCTTTGCTCGATACCGCCGAATACGGAAGCGGACTTTCGAAACATGCGATCGGATATCATAACAGGACGCAGATCCGCGACTGCGCGATTCTGACCCTCTTTCTGGGAACGGGAATCCGTATTTCCGAGCTTGTCGGGTTAAATAACGAAAGTATCGATTTCTCAAACAATTCTTTCGTCGTTACCCGAAAAGGCGGCAATCAGGCAATCCTCTATTTTTCCGATGAAGTCGGAGACGCTCTCGCCGCGTATTTGGCGCAAAAAGAAGAAGATCCCAAGATCCCGAACGAAGAAAACGCCCTTTTCCTCTCTTTACAATATCGCAGAATTACGGTCCGCGCGGTTGAAAATCTCGTGAAAAAGTACGCAAAAATCGTAACTCCGCTGAAAAAGATAACGCCGCACAAGTTGCGTTCCACATACGGCACCGCTCTTTATCGCGAAACGGGAGATATTTATATTGTCGCGGACGTCTTGGGCCATAAAGACGTAAATACGACTCGAAAACACTATGCGGCGATTAGCGAAGATCATCGCCGTTCGGTTGCCGGAAAAGTGAAACTTCATCGGTCCGACGACGAATAAGGAAACCTACATGCAAGACAAACGCGAAACAATTTATGTTATACAACCGATCGAAACGCCAGAATACAAAATTTTGCACACGGAAATCGTTGCGCTTATCGAAAGCGCGGGAGCCGATTATGCAGGCACTATCTATCAAAATATCCGCAGCGTGAACCCCGCAACCTATATCGGCGAAGGAAAATTAGAGGAACTTGCAAGCCGTTTAAGCGGACTCGACGTAACCGTGCTTTTTAACGGAGATCTCTCCCCTTCTCAAAGCTTGAACATTTCCGCGGCGCTCGGCGGCAAAAAAGTAATCGACCGCACGACGTTGATTCTTGACATCTTTGCCCTACGCGCAGTAAGCAGTGAAGGAAAAATACAGGTAGAACTCGCCCAGCTGAAATACTTGTATCCCCGTTTAAAGGGAAAAGGCGAAGCCCTCTCCCGGCTCGGCGGAGGAATCGGAACGCGCGGCCCCGGCGAAACACAACTCGAAACCGACAGACGGCATATCCGCACGAGAATCCGCGCGCTCGAACAGAAACTATCGGAGACAGAAAAAAGACGCGCCCTGCAAACGGCGCGCAGAAAAAAAGAACGGATCAAAACGATAGCGCTCGTCGGTTATACCAACACGGGAAAATCCACATTGCTTAACGCTTTAACGGGTGCGAACGTCTTGGCGCAGAATGCGCTGTTTGCAACTCTCGATCCTACCGCTCGCACATTTGAAATCGAAGGCGTCCCCTTTCTCCTCGTCGATACGGTTGGCTTTCTGCAAAACTTGCCGCACCGATTGATCGAAGCGTTCCACTCCACATTGGAAAGCGCGTTGAACTGTGATCTTGCATTGATCGTCTGCGACGCAGCCGGCGAATTCGACATGCAACTCAAAACAACGCTTGATACTTTGCGCGAACTGAACTTTGCTTCCCCTTATCTCGTCGTCATGAATAAAAGCGATCTGGTAAACGCTCGGGAAGGTTTTCCGAAGGATTTCGTGCAAATATCCGCAAAAAACGGCACGGGATTGGATACGTTGAAAACAGCGATCATGTCGGCGTTACAAAACGAATTTGTTCGAACGAAATTGTTTATTCCGTATGAAAAAACGGCGCAGTACGGCGCTATTCGGAACCTGCTTACCGAATCGAAAGTAACCTACCTCGACAACGGAAGCGAAATTTCCGCGATCATTCCAGCCGTTTACGCCGAACGTTTTCGTGAATTTTTTATTAAATAAATTTATTTGCGTCGCTCCGATCCCGTCAGTTCTGCGGGGTCGGTTATGATTTTATCGATTTTTATTGTCGCAAACTCTTTGATATCAAGACACTTTCCGCAATTATCGCATACTTTCGACGGATCAAGATCGCAAATTTCGCATTCCATACAGCCGTCGCACTCTTTTTCTTCGTCTAAAACACACATTTTGTTTGCCATGATATCACCGCCTTGTCTATATTATATACCCTTTTTATGAAAATAACAAGAAAAAATAAAATAATTTCAAAATCAAGAAACATTTGTTTGCAATTTTCATCGCAATATGCTATACTGAGATCGAGAGGTGTATCATGCTCGACAATAAAAAACTCGATCAGGTTCTTCAATTCATTAACCGTTATAACGACGAAAACGGTTTCCCTCCTACCGTGCGCGATATTTGCCGCGAACTCGGTATCAAATCGACGGCAACCGTATACGACTATATCAATCGGCTGAAAGCAAAAGGCTTGCTGAACAAAGCCAACAATAAAAAACGCGCCGTATCGATCAAAAACGCATCCAGCATTACCGTGCCGCTCATCGGTACGGTTACCGCAGGTCAACCGATTTTTGCAACCGAAAGTTACGAAGGCTATTATACCCTGCCGACGGCGGAATTCAAAGGCGAAGATTTGTTCATGCTCACCGTCTGCGGCGACAGTATGATCGAAGCGGGAATCTTTAACGGAGATAAGATTGTTGTACGCAAGCAGACCAATGCAGAAAACGGCGATATCGTCGTCGCCATGTTTCAAGACGGGATCGAAGAAGGCGCAACCGTAAAAAGATTTTTCCGCAAGAACGGGAAGATCGTTCTCCATCCGGAAAACTCTTCGATGAGCGATTTCGTACTCGATGCCGAAAACGACGTACAAATCCTCGGAAAAGTGATTGGATTGCTGAGAAGCATGTAAATCGAAATATAAGCGAACACGCGGGATCATCCCGCGTGTTTTTATAAATTTTTCAAATAGAAAACTTCCTCTGCCGAAAGCTTGCGAACCGCGCCGCGATCCAATCCCGAAAGCGTCAGTTCGCCGATTTTGATCCGCTTTAAAAAATCGACGTTCTTTCCCACCGCTTCGAACATTCTTCTGATCTCGCGATTCTTTCCTTCCGTTAAAACGACGTGCATTTTCGTGTAAGTTTTATTGGTTTCCACCACGTTTACTTTACATTTTTTTGTTATAATGCCGCGCTCGATTTCGACTCCCGCCCGTAAACGGTTTAACTGCTGATCGGTAACGATCCCCTCTACGCGAACGAGATAGGTTTTCGGGATCTCGTTTTTGGGAGAAGTCAAACGAAACGCCAGATCTCCGTCGTTTGTCAAAATCAACAACCCCTCGGTATCGTAGTCGAGTCTGCCTACTGGAAACACTCTTCCCGCGCCGGCAGGCAGTAAACTCATCACTGTTTTCCGGTCTTTTTCATCCGAAACGGTGCAAACGCAACCCTTGGGCTTATTTAAAAGATAATACTCGTATTTTACTTTATGGGAAAGTATTTTTCCGTCCAATTCCACCGTGTCGGAAGGTTTCACGTCGTCGCCCGCTTTCGCGGCTTTCCCGTTGAGCCTTACCCTGCCTTCCGCAATCAGTTCGTCGCTCTTGCGGCGGGACGCGATTCCCTGTTCCGCAAGAAATTTGTTGATACGCATTTGATTTCTCCGAAAATATTACTTTTTCATCATATACAAATTTTGTGAAAAAAGCAAGCTATTTTCAAGAAATATCCGCATTTGCCCCGCAATTTCTCCTTCTTGAACGTTTGGTAAAGACGGCGCTTCGATTTCGGTGCGAACCAGCGACTTTTCATCCTCTTTTAACGGATAAGAAAAAGAATACTTTACCGTCAGGTTGTCTTCGTATATCTGCCCTTCCGCGCACAGTTCGGTCAGAGTATACTGTTCAAACGCCCGATTTAACAGCTCGGCAGTCCGTTCGTACATCTGCGGACTGTCCAAAACAACGCAGACAAGCCGCATTCCGTTTCGCTCCGCCGCAGTGACGAGACACCGCCCGGCGCTCAGCGTAAAACCGGTTTTTACGCCGATCGCGCCCTGATAGTTCCAAAGCATTTTGTTTTTATTTTTCCAATTCTTCGGCTCGTAATATTTACAGGACACGATTTCACGGAAAGTATCGTTCTGCAACGCGTATTCCGCGATCAACGACAGATCCTGCGCCGTCGTATAATGCCGTTTATCCGGCAATCCGTGCGGATTTACAAACCTGCTGTGTTCCGCGCCGACCGAAGCGGCTTTTTCGTTCATCGCCTGCGCGAACGCTTCGATCGAACCGCTGTGATGCAACGCAAGCGTGACCGCGCAATCGTTTCCGGAGCGCAACATAAGCCCGTAAAGCAAATCCTCTACCGTCAAAACCTCTCCCGCACGAAGATATACGCTGGAACCTTCCGTCCCCTCCGCCTGTTGGGGAACGGTTACGCTTTCCGTAATATCGCAATCGTCAAGAATCACGATCGCCGTCAAAACTTTCGTGGTACTCGCCATGGGGAGATTACATTCTTCGTTTTTGGTATGCAGAAATCTCTTCGAACTCGCTTCCACGACGCATTCCGCCACGGACTCGGTCGCGGCAGAAGCTTCCGTATGATCGGACAGTATTCCGCAGCAAATCGAAACGACTGCCACAATCGGTATAATCATCGCGCTGAAAAATCGTTTATTCATTTTCTTCGTTCTTCTTCAAAAATTTTCCGAAAAGTTCGCTCGCCTTTTCGATCACACCGTCAAGCGGATCTTCCGTGATCCGCACAACGCGGCATTCCACGCCGTCGTCGATCAAAAAGCCCGCCGGCTTCATATTGATGATCGTTCCCGCGCCGCCGGCAAAGGGAAAAGCCTCGTCGTCTTTGATTGCTTTTACTTCGCCGTACTCCCCGCCTCCGGAGAGATACCCCATCGTGACTTTGGTAAACGGAATGACTTGCGCCCCGCTTGCGGTGACAACCGCCTTTCCGATTACAGTGTTTACGTCTACAAGTCCCGTCAGACGCTCCGTTGTTTTTTCGACGATGCCGTCAATCTTTTTTTTCTGATCCAATTTATAAATGCCTCCAAAATTTTTTTTGTAAATGCCATTGAAATAACAAGTCCGTTAAAGACCGTAACCGTCTGCAACGAAACTTTCAGACACGGCTGTTCAGTCAAAACCGTCCCGTTTTTTAAGGACAAAAACGGGTGCTTTGTCCTTAATACCGCAAAGGTCGCGCTGCCGATCGATTGCAGAGCGGAAGCGATCAAAACCCCCGCGGGAGACTGAGATCCCCCTGTCTCGACAATGATATGGAATCGATAGAGTTGAAACCCGTCGGTAATTTCAAATCTTTTTCTTGTATCTCCCATCTGATCGTAATAAAAAATTACGGCTTTTTTAGGCGTGAGATGCAATGCGATCCCCTCTTTTCCGACCTGACCGTATCCACCGAATATCTTGAATCGTTTATATAAACGGATAGAAAACCACGCCTTGTTTTCACGGATATCAAGATACCCTTCGGTATAGACGAACACGGGAAACAAAAAGAACAACATTCCCAAAAAAAACGATATAACAAAAAGTTCGCCCATATCCGTAATATGTGCGAACCGATCAAAAATATTTATGTTGCTGTTTAAGAAATTTTTACGATGTCGGCGTCGTCCAAGCCGCGCAGGAAATCCGGTATTTCGTATTCGTGTTTTGCCTCTTCCAAGTCCTCTCCCACAGATTCTTCCGCTTTTTCCGTCTGCTCCGGCTTGTTTTTCGGTTCCGAAACCGAAGAAGAGTTCTCTTTTTCCGTTTTTTCCTTCTTTCCGTTCTCCTTTTCTTCGGAATACTCCTCGCGCGCATACAGATATGTATCCCGATCGTCGTCGGAACGGGTGATCGCCGCCATGAGCATATCGTAATCGGGCAGATCTTCCAAAGAACCGAGCTTGAATCGCTTCAAAAATTCGTCGGTCGTCGCAAAAAGCACGGGTCGACCGACCGCGTCTTTTCTCCCGCAGGGATAAATCAATTTCAATTCCAAAAGCGCATTGACCGCATAATCGCTGTTCAGTCCGCGCAAGATTTCGATTTCCGTACGCGTGATCGGCTGTTTATATGCGATAATCGCCGCACATTCGAGAATCGTACGCGTAAGCTCTTTTTCACGAATGGGATTTAATACGGCGGCAACCCCGTCTTTATAGGCGGGATTAGAACCGAGCTGCGCTTTTTTGTTAAATTCGAGAAGCTGGATTCCGCCGTCTTCACCGTATTTCTTTTTGAGTTCCGCAAGCGATTTGGTGACTTCCCCGCCCGTCACGCCGAGTTTTTCGGCGATCTCCGCGAGCGGAACGCTTTTTCCGGACGCGAATAGAATCGCCTCAATTATATTCGTCAATTTCTCCAAGTCCGTCTTCCTCCTTTCTGTCGGGGTTGAGCATGATTGTAATGTTCCCGAACGACTCTTCCTGTCTTACGCGTAAAAATTGATGCTTCAACAGTTCCAGCATTGCCTGAAAAGTCGTTACGATTTCCGATTTCGTAAAATCTTTTGTGAATAATTCTTCGAAATCGACTTGTTTTCTTTCTTCCAACGATTCCAGAATAAACGTCACTTTCTGCTGTACCGTAAATTCGTCGCGCGGGATCTCACGGACCTCTTCGGTCGCAAGTACGTTTTCCCGCTTGATCATCAACGCCGAAAATGCGGATACCAGCCCGTCCAACGTAAGCCCTTCGAGCGAAAAAACCGTCTTCGTTTCCCCGACGTCTTTATCCGGCTCTTTGAAAAAGTAACCGATCGTCTCCAACTCTTTTAATTTCTTCGTCTCTTCCTTGATCAGTTTGAACTCTTCCAAGGCACGAATCAACTGCGCTTTATCCGCTTCGATTTCCGCTTCCAGCGCAGGATCCTCTTCGAGATTCGGCACGAGCGCCTGCGCTTTGATTTTTATGATCGTCGCCGCAATATTCAGATACTCGCTGACTTTGTCCACGTCGAGATACGGAAGTCCGCGCATATAATCGAGGAATTGCTCCGTCACCTGGGAAACGAATACGTCTTTGATTTCGATTTCTTCTTTATTGATCAAAAAGAGCAACAAATCGAGAGGGCCTTCAAAACCGTCCAAAACCGTCGTATAATCGACGATCGACTCAAAATTTTCGCGGTTTACCATGGAATTAACCCCCATAACGCCCGAATCGGCCAACCGAATATCCCGATCGCGAACTGCATGACCCACCCGAGGATATCGAAATTACGCATAAATCCGATATCGAAACGGACAAACACATTGCAGATAAAACTTTCAATGATCAGCCCGAGCAGAATATAATAGCCGTAAGTGCGGAGAAACCGATACACTTTTCCGCGCCGCTTATTGTACGCCTCTATCAACCGGAATCCGTCTAACGGATAAAACGGCAACAGATTAAACACGCAAAACGAAAGACTGTATGCAAACAGAAGCCAAGTAAATTGATTCAAAAATTCCGAAATCAAGAGGATATCGGAGGGAAAATAGTGATCTATTACGCAAAAAATCGGGTAAATCAGGAACGCAAACAAATAATTCACCGCAATTCCCGCGCCCGAAGTCAAAAACAGTCCCTTATTATATTTTTTGAAATTGTCGGGATTGATCGGCACGGGTTTTGCCCAACCGAACCCCACCAACGCGAAACAGACAAGACCCGTAGGATCGAAATGGCGCAACGGATTCAACGTCAGTCTGCGATTCCATTTCGGCGTCGGATCCCCGCATTTGTAGGCGACAAAAGCATGCGCGAATTCATGCAACGTCAGTACGACGACGATCGCCAGAAAACTGATCAGAATCCCATAAAAATAGAGAATAAAATCCATACCATGTTATTATATCCTATCCCCGTCAAAAAAGCAACTATTATTTCAAACGATCAGGAATCACGTCGTTCCGCACAAGGTCCTCAAAGGTCTGCGGTTTCACGATATAATCGGCTTTGCCGTCTTTTACCAAGACAACAGGCGGGACAAAATTACGATTATAATTGGACGCCATGGAATAATGATACGCCCCCGTAGAAAAAACAGCGAGAATGTCTCCCGTCTCCGCCTTCGGTAAATTGATATTTACGCCGATCAGATCTCCGCTTTCGCAACACTTGCCGGCAATCGACACTTTCTCGCAGGGCGCTTCGTCCGCGCGATTCGCGATCAATGCCGAATACTTCGACTGATACAGCGCGTACCGAGGACTTTCAAACATGCCGCCGTCGACGGCAACGTATTTGCGTATCGCCGGTATCTCTTTGATCGCGCCGACGGTATAAAGGGTAATCCCCGCCTCCCCGACGATCGAACGCCCCGGTTCGACGCAGAGATGCGGGAGCCTCAGCCCGTATTCACAACATTTCCTCTTCACCGTACCGATGATCGCGCGCAAATACCCGCTATATCCTTCGCAGCCGATCTTCGCATCGTCGTCCGTATACCAAATCCCGAAACCGCCCCCCAAGTTCAGCGTTTCCGCTTCATATTTAAGAGACTGCTTCAAAGCGAAAACAAAATCCATCAGCTTTTCCGCCGCAATCACAAAAGATTCTTTTTCGAATATCTGTGACCCGATATGACAGTGAAAACCTTTCAAGCGTAAATTCTTTTTCGATAAAACGTACGCGGCGATTTTTTCCGCCGATCCGTCCGATACGGAAAACCCGAACTTTGAATCCGTCGTCGCCGTCTGCACGTAAGCGTGCGTGTGCGCTTCTACGCCGGGATTGATCCGAATCAAAACGTTCTGCACCCTTCCGAGTTTTTCCGCCTCCGCATCGATCAAATCCGCTTCGCGATAAGCATCGATCACAAGCGTTCCGACGCCGTTTGCAAGCGCATAAGAAATTTCACGGGGAAGCTTGTTGTTTCCGTGAAAACATAACTGCTCCGCCGGAAATCCAGCCTGCAACGCAGTATACAACTCTCCCGCCGAAACAACGTCCGCGCCAATCCCTTCTTGCGCGGCGATCGCATATATCGCTTTACAGCAAAAAACTTTCGAGGCATAATAAACGGTACCGTTTCCGTTGTATTCTTCCAAAAACGTATTGCGATATGCCCGCATCATATTGCGGATATGCGCTTCGTCCAAAACGTATAAAGGCGTCCCGAATTCCCAAACAAGATCGACGCAGTCAGCCCCGCCGATTTCCAAATGTCCTTTTCCGTTAATTTTGAGCGTGTCCCGAAAATGCATAATTCACTTCCATTCCTTTGTGAAATTATACTACAATTCAAAACAGGGGTCAAGAAAAAAGACATAGTACACGATAAAAAACTGTACTATGTCTGACATATTACTATGCTTTTTTGTACAATTAAAGTTTAGTTCCAGTGTTCCGCACCTTCCCGAACGGCATCCCACCAGGAGTATCGGTCGGCGTCGGCGCCGGCAAGCAATCGCGTTTTCCGAACCTCGGTCCCGTCCACATACAAAACCGCCGTTCCGATTTCGTCGCCCGATTTTACGGGAGCCTTGATTTCGCCGTCTAAAATATATTCTACCTGATAATTATCCTTCGTCCCTTTCTTCCGAAAGACGGAGAGCGGGTTTTCCGCGATTACAGGCAAAGTCTTAACGCGGCTTCCGCTGATCCTAGCCGTAACGTCAAGCTCTCCCGCTTCCAAAACCCGTTTCGTTTCATATTGATTGAACGAATAATTCAACATCGCGGTCGTATCCGCAAAACGCTGTTTGGAATTTTCCGCGCCGATCATGACGGAAACGATCCGCATGTCGCCGCGCTTAGCAGTTGCCGCAAGACAGAAGCCCGCTTCGTTCGTAAATCCCGTTTTTCCGCCGTCGCAACCGTCATAGAAACGAATCAACTTATTGGTATTGGTGATCTGCGTCGTTCTACCGTCGGGATGCGAAAAATCTTCGAGCCAGACGCGGGAAAATTCATAATACTTTTGATGCTTTAATAGTTCGCGAAGCATTACAGACACGTCTTTCGCACAGGAATACTGCGGCTCTTTGGGCAGCCCCGTGCAATTTGCAAACAAGGTATTTTCCGCGCCAAGCTCCTTTGCACGTTCGTTCATCCGTTCGATAAACGCGCTTTCGCTTCCGCCGATCCGCTCGGCAAGCGCAACGCACGAATCGTTTGCCGAACAAACCGCGACCGTCTTCATCAATTCATCGGCGCGATAAGAAAGATTCGTCCCCAAAAATACTTGCGATCCGCCCATTCCCGAAGCGTTTTCACTTACCGTAATCATTTCGCCGTAGTCAAGCGCTCCGCTGTCCACCGCCTCAAAAGAAAGCAACAGAGTCATGATCTTACACATGCTCGCGATGGGCAATCTCTCCGTTTCGTTTTTCGAATAAATCTGCGTACCGCTTTCATAATCGCACAAATACGCCGATTTACAGATCGGCGCGAGAGCCTCGTCGGCTCGCACAGCCATTGCCGTCGGTTTTGCCGCAATTAACGTTCCTGCCGCCGCTAAAACGGCAAGAGATAAAGGAAATAATTTTTTCATATTCACAGTATGCGTTATTCCAAAAGAAATATCCGAATCAAAGCAGATTCCCGAGCGGATGAAATAACGCCAACAGCAAAACCATTTCCAAAAAACAAATCGCCGCAACCAAAACGATCAAAAATACAGCGTCGCGCACCAACGCGGTCAAATCTTCCGTACAGAACCGAAAAGAATTCGCCCGCGCACAGGAGAGAGCCGTTGCACATAGCAATACGGCATCGATCAGCAAATGAATGGGAAGATACAACACAAACACGATCAGCGCACCCGACATACGATAAACCGTAAAAAAGATCGCCAGACTTCCGCCGAACATATACGCACGGTAAACGAGAATCACCGGCGGCAGGATCAAGCCCACGGGATGCAGCCCCGCGCACAAAATCAACCCTACCAATAACACGTTTCCGCTTGTACGTTCGATAAAAATGAAAAACACATTTCGGTCGGAATAACATACCCGATCTATAAATCTGTCGCAAAGTTTCAGGTGATAACCGTATACCGACGGCGTTTTGATAAAAAGCATTCCGAGAATCACGCCGATAAGAAACACGACGCCGAATGCAAGAAGCGTTTTTTTCCGCGAAATAACCCTTCCCAACAATTCGCGAAATAAAGAAAGAAAGTTCATATACCATGATATGAACCTTCTCGCAAAATCATTCCGTTTCAGCCGTCATATTCCCGATCGCAATCCCGTACCCCCTTGTAGGGTCGTTCAAAAACACGTGGGTCACGGCGCCGACCAGCTTTCCGTTCTGCACAATGGGGCTTCCGCTCATTCCCTGAACGATACCTCCCGTCTCGGATATCAATTTTTCATCCGTAACTTTTATGACAAAATTTTTATTATCCTTATTATTCGCATCGACTTTCGCGATCGCGATTTCATACTTCTGCGGATAAACGCCGTCGACCGTCGAATAGATGATCGCCTTCCCGATCGTCACCTCGGATACCGGCGCGGTCTGCACCGTCTCCAATCTCGAATAATCGTAATTTTTATCAAAAGTACCGTACAACCCGCTCTCGCACACCTTCTCCGCTTTGGCAAGTTGCTGTCCCATAAACATGCCGCGCAATTCTCCGGCTTTACCGCGCGAGCCTTTATTGACGCCCACAACGCTGCAAAGATATACTTTTGCGCCCGCGATCTCTAACGAATTATGATTTTCGTCGCACACCGCGTGCCCTAACGCGCCGAATTTACGGGTATCTTTATTGATATACGTTACCGTCCCGATCCCCGCAAGCGTATCTCTGATCAAAACGCCGATCTTAAACTTTCCGCTTTTCTTTTCTTTGACCGGCGTCAGTTTAACTTCCGCCGTTTCGCCGGCACGCTTTACCACCAGCGTCACCGTCTTTCCGCCGCTGCGTTCCATCGCCGCATTCAAATCGGAAATGCTCTTCACGCAAATTCCGTCTACGGCGCAAATGCAATCGCCGACCCGAAGCCCCGCGTCGGTCGCAGGACGGTATGTTCCGTCTTCGGCAACGACCTCGTTCAGCCCGATAATCTCCGTACCGCCCGCCGAAAGCGTAAACCCGGCGGTCATCCCTCCGATATAATATTCCGCGCCCGCCGCTTCCGAAACAATGCCCGACGGTGCAAACCCTCCCGTACAAAGAACAAGCGCTGCAAGCGCCGCAGTCATATAAATTTTCAGCTTACGCATGGAAACCTCCGTATCACGGAAGTTAATTTGCGTAAGCCGCTCAAAATCTATTCCAGATTCAATTCAAAATCGGCACATTTATGAAAGGGATTTTTTGTAAATTCCCGCTTCGGAAAGCATTTCTTCCGCAAAACGCAACGCATGTTCCCCCGTCTCGTTCCCGATCAGGCGCGCAATTTCCCCGAGACGCGCCGCACCTTCCACCTCGCAAATCTGCGTAAACGTTCTGCCGTCCTGTTCCGATTTTCGAATTAAAAATTCCCGATCCGCAAACGCGGCGATCACGGCAAGATGCGAAACCGCAATGATCTGCACGCTTTTTGCGATTTTACAGAATTTTTCGGCGACGACGCGCGCCGTCTTTCCGCCGATCCCCGCGTCGATTTCGTCGAATATATACGTTCCGATCCCGTTGGCGTCGCCGATCTGCGCTTTCACGGCAAGCATAAAACGGCTTATTTCGCCGCCGCTGATGATCTTTCCGAGCTCTTTTAAAGGTTCTCCCGCATTGGCGGAAAACAGAAAACGCACCCCGCCCAGACCCTCTTGCGTCGCCGAGGGCACGTCCTCCCGAGAAAAATCGCCGAACTCGATTTCAAAACGAGCCGAAGAAATGTTCATCGATTTCAACTCTTCGGTCACGCGCTTTGTAAAAGTTTCCGAAGAAGTACGGCGGAGCTCGCGCAATCTGAGGCAAGAATCATAGATCTTGTTTTCCGCCTTTTGCAATTCCGCCTCCAAAAACGCGATTCTCTCTCCGCTGTCCGAAAGAAGACCGTACTCCTCTTCGGCGCGCGCGCAAAATCGCAAAACCTCGGCAACGCTACCGCCGTATTTCTTTTTCAAAGAACGGATTTCGTCGTAACGAGCTTCTACCCTTTCCGCTTCCCGCTCGTCGATATCCATTTCGCCGATATACGTTTCCACGGCTTCCGCAATATCTTCTACTTCCGCAGACACGTTTTCGATCCGCTCGGCAAGCACACCGTAAGATTCGCCGTATTTCGCAAGCGCGCCGATAGCCCGCCGCGCTCCGTTCAAAGAATCCGCGCTACCGCCGTCGGAAAGCAAAAAATCCCGCGCGGACGACAGTCCGCCGAGAATCTTTTCAAGATTGGAATAGCGGTTGCGAAAAGCAATCAGCTCCTCCTCTTCCCCCTCCTTCAAAGCGGCGCGGCGGATCTCGTCGATCTGAAAACGCAAGATGTCCAACCTGCGTATCCGCTCGCCCGCGTCGCCGCCGAGAGTTTGCAACTCTTTTTGAATTCGTTTCCGTTCGGCAAGCAGGTCTTTTAAAAGTTCCTTTTCCGCGGTCACCGAAGATCCTGCCACCCGATCGAGCAGCCGCAACTGATTTTCTTCTTTTAAAAGAAAAAAATGCTCGCTTTGACCGTGAACGTCCACAAGGCAAGCCGTAATTTTACGCAACATCGAAAGCGGAACGGCACAACCGTTTATTTTTAACGTTCCTTTCCCTTCCGCCGTCAATTTTCTGGATATCACCAAGATGTCGTCCGGCTCCAAATCGAGTTCTTCCAACAACGAATTTACCCGCTCGTCCGCCGTAAATTCGGCGCGGACAAGACATTCGGACGCGCCGAAACGCACCATGCCCCGATCCGCTTTTGCACCGAGCACGAAATCGATACAGTCGAGTATCACCGATTTTCCCGCGCCCGTTTCACCGGACAAAACATTGAGCCTTTCGGAAAAAGAAAGTTCCGCATATTCGATCAACGCAACGTTCCGTATGGTGAGATTTAAAAGCATAAGCGACTCATCCTTTTACGATTGCGTTCAACCGATTACAAACCGCCTGTACGTTTTCGGCGGTTTCGCAAATAAGCAACAACGTGTCGTCGCCGGCAACCGTTCCGACGACCTCTCTGTAATCGAGTTTATCGATCACAACGCCCGCATTGGTGCCGTTTCCGTTGAGCGTCTTGATCACGATCAAATTCCCGACGGGGCGGATACTCAACACGCACGCCTGAAACAAAACCCGCATTTTATCGGTCAGTCCGCTTTCGTTCTCGCTGATCGACGCGTAACGGAAACGCTTTGCGGTACCCTTCACTTTAAAGAGATGGAGTTCTTTGATATCCCGCGAAACGGTCGCCTGCGTCACATTATAATTATGATTCGCAAGTTCCTGACAGAGTTCTTCCTGCGTTTCGATCTCTTTCTCCTCGATAATTTCCATGATCTTGCTGTGTCTTACGTTTCTTAACATATTTTATCCCCGTGTTGAATTTAATTGATTTTTTCGGTAAGTCTCCGAAAATATTCGCTTTTATTTTTCGTCAAAAACGAAGCGGTACGCGAAGCCTTCCGCACCGCAATTTCGTCGCCGGATCCCACTTCCCCGAGCGAAACCCCGTCGCCGCAAAGCACGAGCTTATTCCCTTTCGGCAAAACAAATCGAAGTTCGCACCGATCGGGATATGCGATCGGGCGGCTTTTCAAAGAAAACGCGCAAACGGGCGTCAGCTGAAAAGTATTGCACTCCGGCGTCATGATACTCCCGCCCGCCGATAGAGAGTACGCCGTCGATCCGGTCGGCGTCGAAACGATCAGCCCGTCCGCATAAAAATCCCCCGCGCGCGTGCCGTCGATCGTTACGGAAATATTGACCGCGTTGTTTTCACGCGTAGGAGAAACGCCGCGCAAAAGCGCGATTTCATTCAAACAAAAATGCTTCACGCCGTTCACTTCCGCTTCCAGCATCGAACGCTCGAGCAACGGACAATCGACACGCAACACAAGTTCCGCCGCTTTTGCCGCATCTTCCCGGTCGTACTCCGTCAAAAAACCGAGCCGACCGAAATTAACTCCGATCAGGGGAATCCGCAGTTCGGAAGCGCGCTTCGCCGCGCGTAAAATCGTACCGTCTCCGCCGAGCACCAAAATCCTGTCACAATCCGGAATTTCCTCTATGGCGGAAAACACGCACGCCTGTCCCCCGAAACCGATCACCGTATCCGCAAGCGAATCCGCGATCCCCCGTTCGACCTGCATGGAATTGTAATATATACCGATTTTCATCCTTACATATTATATAAAATCAGATGCATAAATGCAAGCAGTTTTCATACAATATTTTATTTCTGCTCGAAAAAGCGAGACGATTCCCGCAAAAATTCCCATTCTGTAACAGGTATTCCGCTTTTTTGCAAAAAAACAACATATTCGATATTCTTTTTTTCACGAATAGGCGCGTTCACGACGCCAAGCGGCGACATTCCGGATTCGATACAAAATGCATAAAAATTCTTTAAAAGATTCAAATGATACCGCGTAGGCACAATTCCGCTTTTCCCCAAACCGACGCCGCCGCATTCGAATTGCGGTTTAAAAAGAAGAAACGCTTTTCCGCCCTCTTCCAGAATATCGCACACCGCCGGCACGACGAGTTTTAAAGAAATAAAACTCAAATCACCGACCACGACGTCGATCGGCTCCGGAAAATCAGTACGCTTTAAATACCGCGCGTTCGTACCGTCCATCACGACAACGCGCGAATCTTCCGCAAGCGAAGGATGCAACTGACACTCGCCCACGTCAACGCAATACACGCGCCTTGCGCCGCGCCGTAAAAGACAATCGGTAAAACCTCCCGTACTCGCGCCAAGATCCGCAACGGTCATACCGGAAACGGATTGCTCAAACACGTCAAGCCCCCGATCGAGCTTATACCCCCCGTTTGAAACAAAGCTTTCGCATTCCAAAATAAGCAGTCCTTCATCGGAATCGATTTCATCTTTCGGCGAAAGCGGTTTCCCGTTCTTTTGTATCAACCCCTTCCCCAAAACCTCTTTCGCTTTCGTTCTGGAACCGAACCGAGTTGCAAAATATTTATCGGCGCGCATACGCACCCCTGACTGTGTTCAGAATCCTTTCCTCGTCCAATCCGTATTTGCGGGACAGATCGGCAGCATTCCCGTGAGGAATAAAGGCATCGCGATAACCGAAAACATGCACGTTCTTGCACGAATTACGGTAAAAACGGGTAACCGCATCCCCGAGCCCACCGACCGCAATATTGTCTTCCAAGGTTATTACCGTCTTTTCCGTTCTCGAAGCCAACAACTCTTCATCCAACGGTTTCAAAAAACGCGCGTTAACAAGTGTAAAGTCCATTCCATCTTTTTGCGCGGCATTTAGCACGTTTTGCGCGATCTGAATACACCTTTCGCCCGCAGCAAGCAATATTATGTCTGACATAGTACTATGTAAAACTTCAAATTTTCCGATTTCTATGTCGTTAACTTTCCCTGCGGCGCCCGCGCGCGGATATCTGATAGCAAACGGTGAATCAAGATTCCAACTCAATCGAAGCATTGCGCGAAACTCGCCGATATCTTTCGGAATACCGATCGAAAGATTCGGAATCAAAGACAGATAGGACAAATCAAACACCCCTTGATGAGTTTCCCCGTCTGCCCCCGTGATTCCAGCGCGGTCTATACAAAACGTCACTGGCAAATTCTGTCCGCAGACGTCATGGATCACTTCGTCGAACGCACGCTGCAAAAAGGTAGAATAAATTGCATAGTACGGTTTTAACCCCTGCGTCGCCAGCGCCGCGCACAGCACCGAAGCATGCTCTTCGCATATCCCGACGTCGAACGCCCGATCGGGAAAGCGCTCGAAAAACCCGCGCAAGCCGAGCGGATCCGTCATTGCCGCAGTTACCGCAACCACCCGCCGATCCTTTTCCGCCAACGCGCACAGCTCCTCTCCGAGCGCCGTGGAATACTCCTGTCCGCACGCCCCGCCCGGACTGATCCCGTGCGTTTCGCAAGGCGCATTTTCGCAAAACGGATAGCCCTGCCCCTTTTTCGTGGCAACGTGCAACAATACGCTCTGCGTCTTCAAAGCCTCTTTCGATTCCCGCAACGCACTCAGCGTATCCTCCATATCGTTTCCGTTACAAACCCCCATGTACGTCAAACCGAACTGTTCGAAAAGCCGTATTTCATCCGGCAAAGCCGAACCATGCTTCGCGTCGGATAAAATGCGGGAAGTTCCGCCTACCGTCGGAGAAATCGACATGCCGTTGTCGTTCAAGACAATCAGGACGCGCGTGTTCAGGATCCGCAGACTGTTTAAAGCCTCAAAAATCAGTCCGTTGTTAAAAGAACCGTCCCCGATCATGGCGATCACTTCAAACGATTCCCCCTGCAAATCCCGCGCTTTGGCTATTCCGAGCGCCGCGGAAACCGAAGTCCCCGCATGCCCCGTATCATAGCAGTCGTAGCCGCTCTCCGCACGCTTCGGAAAGCCGGAAAGCCCGCCTTCCGTCCGAAGACTACGGAAGCGATCCGCTCTTCCCGACAGCAGTTTATGCGGATAACACTGATGTCCCACGTCAAAAACAATTTTGTCCTTGGGAAAATCAAACACCCGATGCAACGCAACGGTCAACTCCACGATCCCTAAATTGGACGAGAGATGTCCGCCGCAAACAGACACCGTAGAAAAAATTTCTTTGCGTATTTCTTCGCAAACTTCTTTTAATTGAGAAAGGGAAGCATTTTCAAGCTCCCCGCGCGTGATATTTCTCATAAGTCTCCGACAGGCGTCAAGCCCGCTTTTTTATTGTTTTCTGTTACGGACGCCTTCTACCAACAGGCGCAAAAACTCTGTTTCTATATTCTGACCGCTCAAACGGTCCAAAACCTCGTTACAGCTCGCCGCATAGCGGTCGGCAAGCCGCTTGGCACCGTCGAGACCGTATAACCCGACGCAGGTCAGCTTTCCCTCCGCACGGTCTTTTCCAAGCGTTTTCCCCACCTTCGCCGCATCGCCGATTTCATCGAGAATATCATCCGTCGTCTGAAACAGGTGTCCGAGCGCCATGCCGAAATCTCTTGCTTCCGTCTCCCATCTGCCCGCAAGATTTGCGGCCATCACAAGCGGCGCGGCGAGCAATTCCGCAGTTTTGTGAGAACGAATCAACAGCAATTCCGCTTCGCCGACTTCGCCGAGCGGTCTTCCGGAATACAGCAGATCGGCAGACTGTCCCGCAACCATTCCGTGCACGCCCGCCGCAACGGCGAGCGTCTGCGCAGCCGTAAGATACTGCTTTCCGCGAAAACTTTCTTTGATCAGCAGTTCAAACGCGTAGGACAGCAATCCGTCCCCCGCGAGGATCGCGTGCGCCTCGCCGAATACTTTGTGATTCGAAGGCTTTCCGCGGCGAAAATCGTCGTCGTCCATCGCCGGCAGATCGTCGTGGATCAAAGAATAGGTATGAATGCATTCAATCGCAACGGGAATCGCGCGTTCTTTGCGATAATCCATACCGAACGCTTCGAGCATGGCAAAAAACAGCACTGGACGGATCCGTTTTCCGCCCGCAGTCAAAGAATAGCCGATGCTCTCCTGTAAAATTTCCGTATGGCAATGCATGTCTTCCAGTGCGGACCGCAAAACCTCTTCGGCAAAAATGCGATATTCCTCGTATTTTTTTTGATAATTCAACGAAACAACCTCTCAGCCGCTTTTACGGTATTCGACAACAACATCGCGATCGTCATGGGACCGACGCCGCCGGGAACCGGCGTGATATACGACGCAACGTTTCGGACGGCTTCGAAATCCACGTCGCCGCACAAATTTCCACACTCGTCGCGATTGATCCCGACGTCGATCACCACCGCGTCCGGTTTCACCATATCCGCAGTGACGAATTTCGGTTTTCCGACCGCCGCAATCAGAATATCCGCGCGTTTACACTCTTCCCGAATATTTTCCGTCGCGGAATGACAGACCGTCACCGTTGCGTCGGCATTGAGAAGTAGCATTGCCATCGGCCGCCCGACGATGTTGCTCCGTCCCAGCACGACGGCGCACTTGCCCTTTACGGAAATATCGTAACGCTTCAACAATTCCATCACGCCGAGGGGGGTACATGCCACCGTCGAAGTCTCGTTCAAAGCGAGTTTTCCGATATTTTCGGCGCCGAACCCGTCGACGTCCTTTTGCGGCGGAATTGCGGCAAGCAGCATCTTGGCATCCAGGTGTTTCGGAAGCGGAAGCTGAACAAGGATCCCGTGAACGTTTTCGTCTTTTGCGAGTTCCGTGATCAACTGCAAAACCTCCGCTTGCGTTGCCGTATCCGGCAAATAATGCGAAAAAGAACGGATACCGATTTCCGAACAGCCTTTGATTTTGTTTTTCACGTACACCTGAGACGCGGGATCTTGCCCGACCAATACAACGGCAAGCCCGATTTTTTTGCCGCATCTCTCTTCGAACGCGACAGCCCTTTCCCTTAATTCGCCTTTGATATCCGCGGCAATCTTTTTTCCGTCGATCAACGTCATTGATTGATTACGCCTCCCAAAACGCCGTTTACGAAATCTGCGGAATTTTCCGTGGAGTATTTTTTCGCCAACGCCGCCGCTTCGCTCACCGAAACGACAGGCGGAATGTCGTCAAAATACTTTATTTCGGCAAGCGCGACAAGCATGATCGCTTTGTCGACCGCATAAATTCTGTAATCGGCAAACCGTTCGACGCGCTCGGCGATACAGGCGGAAAGCTCCTCCCGCCGCGCGGAAATCACCGCAAACAACTTTTCCGCGTATTCGCGATCCTCTTCGTTCAGTTTTTCCTGACGGTAAGTCGCCGATCGGAACGCCGCCGTACAATCGTCATGGAACAGCGTTGCGAACGTAATTTTAAATACCGCCTCACGTGCATTTTTTCTCATTGCTTCCTCTTTACGATAAATTCCCCTTCCCGTTTTCGGGAAAGGGAACGATTCTCAACTGTTTTTCTGCTCGTCGGATTCGTCGGAAGAAGTTTCTTCCGGCGTCTCCGCAACCGGCTTCAATTCGGGGAACACGACGCCTTGTACATGAACGTCCACCTTCGCGATCTTGTACTTCGTCATGGATTCCACCATCTGTTTAATGGTCTGCTGGATACTGTAAGCGAGTTCCGGCACACTGTAACCGTAATGCGCGATCACGGAGATATCGACGAACACACCCTCTTTTTCAAAGCAGAGCTTGATCCCGTTGCTCTTGGAAGGAACCAATTCGATTCCCTCCGTCTCCCGAAGACTGAGTACGACGATCCCGCTTACGATATCCGAATTATATGTGATTTTTCCCTTCTGACCGTTGGGATTATACTTTACGCTTGCCATAAAATTCTCCTTCTACGGATTCATTATAGCACAACTTTCGTGAATTTACTACTGTTTTTTCTTAACTTTCCGCGTAAACCGGCATAATTATGATATTTCCTTCCCGCACCTGCTGCTCTACTTCGAGCGCATAGTGGATTTTCGTGAGCATTTCGGGCGTAAGTTCGTTGGAATTGATAAAGATGTTGATGTTGTCGGAATCGCCGATCGCAACCGCCGCATCGGAGAAGCCCATCGCCTTCAAAACGGTCTCCATGACGAGTTCGTCTTCCATGAGTTCGACAAGTTCCTGCTTTCTCTGAACGGCAGCGGTGTATTCTTCGGTATCGTTGCCGTAAGCCGCAATCACGCTGTCAAGCTGGATAAACTCTTCGCTGCGCGTCGTATTGCGTTCCGAACGGAAGGTGGTAAAATAGTTCACTTTCACGTTTGCGCCCGCATCGATGGACGGCGAACCGGTGCCTGCAAGCAGGAAGTTGAATACCGCGGTAACGGCAAGCAGCAATACGAGGGTTGACATGAGTGCGATTTTTTTGGTGTTAGACATAATTTATCTCCTTATTTTTATAAGTTTTTCAAATTCAAGCAGGGTAAACAAGCACCCTGTTCGGATCGATCGCCAACGCATTCGCCGTAACTTCGATCACGCGCATACGGGTCACAAACCCGTCCGCGCCGCTGAATATGACGACCGCGTTGACCGGCGATCCCTTTTCTTCTCCGATCATGACGGTCGTTTGCCCCACGCCCTCGATTTGGGAAAGCAGAGCCGAAAGCCGCAATTCCAACTCGGTGGGAACATAACCGTTGACGGAATAAGTCTTTTGATCTTTTACGAAAAACACTCTCCATACGGCGATTAGCAATAATAACGCTGCCAAACAAATCAGCACGATGCGAACGGTTTTATTCCGTAACAACTCTTTAAGATTCGTTTTCTTCACAGAAAACCTCCGCCGTACAGCCGAATTCTTTTTCAACCGCTTCACGTATTCGGGTCATAGTATATATACGCTCGTCTTGTCCGAATATTCCGAAATCGGTTATTTCGATTATGATTTTTTCCCGAGGAAAATTTGCTTTGATCGAGCGCCGCACGCTTACGTTCCCGCTTACCGCAAATTCTATGGACAGATACGATTCCACAAGGACTCGATCTTCTTCGCTCAGCATCTGCGCGCACTTTTCGAGATAGATTGTATCCTCGGCAATTTCCACGGTCGGAATTTCAAAATTCTTTCCGAGAAACATATCGGTAAACGGCGACACGAGAACGACGAGCACAAACAAATTCATCGCGCCTTTTATGAATTTCCCCATCTTCCCGCTCGGAAGAATGACCGATATGACCGCCGACAACAGTACCACGCCCGCAACGGACAAAATGTAGGTTTTCATCAGAAAATCACCCCGGACGAACAAACCAGCAATAACAAGGTAAGGAAGTATAAAAAAGCAACGCACAGCAATCCCGCAAGAAAATATCCGCTGTCGGTTGCAAGCCGCGATAAAAACGACGATATTTTCCCCCCCACGGGTTCCGTAGCCGCCGCGCACAAGCGCAAAAACAGCTGAAACACAAGAATCAGCAACAGCGGACGCAACAGCGTACCGACCAAGAGAAACACCGCAAACGATCCGACGGCGTTTTTGATGATCGCGCTGCCCGCAAGGACGACGTCCAATCCCCCCGAAAGGAAACCGCCTACGATCGGAACCGAACCGGATATCACGTATTTGGCGGCGCGCAGAGACAATCCGTCGTACTGCGCCGACGAAATCCCCTGAATCGTAAGAAACAAACTAAACAGTCCGAGCGACAGTCCAACGATCCATTTATTGAAGCTTTTAAACAGTTCTCCCAAACGCACCGTACGGACGTTGGCGGAAAGATTCCCCACAAACGCCAGCACGACGACGGCAACGGAAGTAGGAAGCACGACGGAGGTAAAAAGATTGGTAATACCCCCGCTCATAAAGGCAACTGCGGGACGGAATACACCCGCGGACACGGTTCCGCCGCTCGCCGCCATCAGCGTAAGCAGAATGGGATAGACAATGTCCATCTGCTTTTTCATTCCGCTAATCGATCCGAAACCCGCTTCCAAGACGCTGATCAAACAGGACAGGACCACCGCGCCGACGGACAAATACCCTGCCAATTCGATTATTTCGGACAGCGTGCTGTTCAAAAAACTGCTTTTAGCCGAATTAAGCACGCCGCATAACACGACCACCGCCAGAATCACCGCAAATGCCGGAAGCATGATCTTTGCCTCTTCCCACACGAAAGAGATCACGGAATTCATCAGCGAAGAATAATCGAGCGAAAAATCTCCGGTGACAAGCCTGCTCAACTTTTCCTTGATGTCGATTCCGCGGAAATCGGAAAGCGTGTCGAGATACTTCTGCAACTCTTCGGTGTCCAGCGACGCAATCAAGTCCTCGATCACTTCTTCCAATTTTTCTTTGGCGTCCGTTTCCGAATCTGCGGAAGCGCTCGCGCGCCTGTCTCCGCTCAGCTCCGAAAACAGGAAAAATACGGCAAACACGATCAGCAAAAACCCGATTGCCGAGAGGAATTTTTTTCTCGCTCGCGTCATCCGATCAGCCCCAATAATTTACTCACAAGAGAAAGCACGCTTTCTAAAATAGGAATCGCCAGAATCAGCACAACCGCTTTCCCGCAAAACACCAGCTTGTCCGCAACGGAATTTTGCCCGAAATCGTTGAGAATCCCCGCGCTGAATTCGACGAGATACCCGATCCCGACCATTTTAAGAATGATCTTTACCATGGAAGATTTAATGCCCGTCGTCTCGGCAATCCGGTTAAAGATAGAAATACTGCCGCGGAACAATTCAAACGCGAAGAGCAAGAGAATGATGCTCCCCGTTACGGTAACGGCAAACGAAAGTTCCGGCTTCGTCTCTTTCAGGAGAAGCGCCGTAACCGCTGTGATGAATGCAATCCCGACCAACTGAAATATTTCCATTTCAGTATACTCCGAATATTTCCTGTATGGTTTTGAACAAATCTCCGATCATCGTTACCGCAACCGTCAGCGCGATCACAAGCCCCACGATCGTTACGACGGTGGATATATCGTCGCGGTCGGATTTTTTGAGAACCTGACACACGACCGTGATAATAATACCGATTGCAGCCAATTTAAAAATTATCGAAATATCCATTATACGATTAAAATCACAAAAGCCAGTCCCGCGAGCAAACCAAGCTTGATGTACAACTCGTTCCGAGTTTTGCATTCCTTTTCGCAAACCGCTTTCTTTTCTTCCAGAATCGCTTTGCGGGAGGAAAAATAATTTTTCTGCGATACGGTATCCCCTTTTCCCAGCATGGAAAAATAGTCGCCGTATTCCTTCCATTCTTCCTTCGTTAAATAATTCGGCTTTGGGCGTTTTTGCCCCCTGTCTTCCGACACGCCCTGCAAGCCCTTTGCAAAATCGCCGTCGTAAGTATAGTCTTCGATAAATTCCGAAAGCGGCTTTCTCGAATAACACAGTTCCGTGAGATACCGCTCGTTAAACGCCGAAAACTGCGAATAAAATTTAAACCGCGCACGAAATTTTCCCGCGGCGAGATAGCCGAGAAAGATACAAAAGCCTATGATCAGCCCGCTTAAAAGAAACTTAATCCACATTGTTCCCCCGCGCGTCGCATACGCACCCGATCTCTCCGATACGGTTCAACATGACGTAACGCGCAAACAGTTTTTCCGGCACGCTTTCAAAACCCGTCAGATGGGCGGATGCATATACGCAAATCCCGCTTTCAACCGCTCGCCTGACCGCGGCATAATCTTCCGTCAACAGCTCGTCCGTTACGATTATATCCGGACGCATGGCGCGGATGCCCGCCGTAAACGCCGTCAGTTTGTCCGCGTATTTGATTACGTCGCTGCAAGCCCCCAGATCGCCCGCGGAAAGCTCTCCGCGCTCGTCCGAGACCAGAATGTTCAGCCTCTTTCGCTCGCTCGTCAAACGCGCCAGATCGCGCAAAAGCGTCGTCTTCCCCAAACCGGGCGGAGACAGTATCAGCAACGAACACGTCTCTTCCGAAAGACAGCGCCGGTAAATCTCTTCCGCGCAACCGCTTACGGAATGCGGGATCCGAATACAGAGCGAAGTGACCGAGCGGATCGAGAGCGGTTTTCCGTTCTCGTAAACATACGAGCCAGCGATTCCGATCCGTTCCCCCTCCGCGCCCGTTACAAACCCCTGCCTGATCTGATTCTCCACCGCGTAAACGGAATAACCGCTTGCGGCAAACAGCGTTTCTTCCACCTCTTCCCGCGTCGGAAGAAGCGCATTTTGCGCAAGCGCCTCCAATCCGCGTTCGCCGAGGTACGTAAACTCCCCCGCAAAATTGCACCGCAACGGTTTGTCCGCACGCAGTCGCAATTCGTACAGCCGATTGATATTGACATGCCGAACGGCGGCAAGGAGCCGTACGGGAAGGAAATCAAGCATCTGTATAATGTATGAACCGCAACGGTAAAATATGAAGCCCCCGCGCGATTGCGCGGGGGCTTCCCGTTCCGAAATTTTATTCGATTACGAAAATATTGACGCTGTTGTTGCGAAGCGTTGCATGAAGCACGCCGTCTTTCACGTCCGTTTCCGATTCTACCGGTTCAATATGGTGTTTTTTGCCGGCGCAAACGCCGATTTCGTTGATGACCGTCTCGTCTTCATGCCAAAGCGTTATAACTTTCGCTTTCCGCTTCTGCGGGAAACCTATAAATTGCGCGCTCATCTGCTCGTCTTTTCCGGAAACGTTCACGACTTTTAAATAAATTTTCCCATCGTTTCCGACCGTCACGCTCTGGAAAACGCGTTCGTTGACTTTCCAAATATGTTTGTCGAGCACCTCATGCCAAGTCCCGTCTTTATGAATGGAAGCAACAAAACGCTTTTTGGTATAGACAAGCCGAAGCGCGTTGCCTTCGGGACTGTAACCGAGGAATTTGTCCTTGCCCATCATTTCGCAAACCGTACGCATGAAATCTACGCGTTTATCGAACGAGACGTCGTAGCCTTTATGGTTTTTGCCGTATTGACAGCATATCGAAAATCCCGCGCTGTCCATTGTCCCCGCATCGCGAACGTCCGCAACCCCTACGCCGGCAATAAAGCTCTGCTCGCCCGACAACCTGCGGAATTCGATTTCCACTTCGCAATCGCCGAATTTTTCGCCGTCGAAATAAAATCCGTTGAACGCGTCGCTCTCTTCGATTATCAGTTCGCCGTTCTCGATATGTCCGCCGCGGCAATTCGGATAGACTTTCCAGCCGCCGAGCCCATGTGAAAATTCGTGCGCATACAAAACCTTTTGAGATGCGATATCCTTTACGGTCACCTTTCTGACGGCGCTCGCGGTACGGTGTCCGCCGATCAGCAATCCGCCGGCATTGTCCTCATCGACTTCCCCGACGTCCGTCAGCGTATAGTTTCCCACGTTCTCCGCAAACATTTTTTGGACGAAATAATTCGGCGTCAGCATAATGTCCCGCGCATTGAACCATATAAGATCGGGCGTCCACCGATAATTGTAAGTAGACGCAAACAGCGGCGCGTAACAAGTCATCTTCACAACGTCCGAATTACGTTCGCATCCGGTGAGGAACGCCGCTTCCGCCAAAGCCGAGCGCAGATTGTTGTCGCCGTTCAGTCTGCCGCGACCGTCCGACATCGTGTGCATGGCGTATTCTCCCATAAACACTTTTGCGCCGGCGCGATCGTAACAATCGTAACGCTTCGTATTGTCGATAAACCATTGATAGGAATTATAAACGTGTTCGTCCACGATCATATCCCTGTATTTCTCGTTGATGATCTTCCAGGAATCATTGGAGTCGGAAGGACGGATATCCACACCGCACGTCGTAACCACGGTAATGCCGAAAGTTTCAAGCAAATTCGTCGCTTTTCCTTTATATTGGTACTGTTTAACCCCCAAAAGACAAGCGGCAAAGTTATCGAAATATTCGTATCCCCAATTTTCGTTTCCGATCCCGATATATTGCAACGCAAAGGGTTCGGGGTGTCCCATATCCGCGCGGATCTTCGCCCAACGGGACTCGTTTGCGTCGGAAGACGAAACGTCCCCCTTTGCAAAATAGATGAGATCCGCAACATTGTCGATCACTTCCCGCTGGAATTTTTCCGTGCCGGGTACGATCCTCTGATATCCCGTTTTCCGCTGTTCTCCCATTCTGATCTGGCAGAGCAAGCCGCAATGCAAGACCGGCAACGGCGTCGCGCCTAGATCCTCGCACAATGCAAAATATTCGTAGAACCCTACGCCGTACGACTGCATATAACGCCAGAGATTGGGGATCTGTTTCCGCTGTTCAAGCGGTCCGACGGTATTTCTCCATTGATACTGATACTCGAAGGAAACGTCTCCTTCGACGACGCACCCGCCCGGAAAGCGCAAAAAAGAAGGATGGCAGTCTTTTAATACCCGCACCATACGGGGAGACAGTTTGCCGTTGCGGTATTTGTTCGGATCGCCCCACGTCTTTGCTGGCAGCAGCGAAACGTAATCGATACCGATTTTTCCGTTTCCCTCCAAGACTACGCAGAGCCGCCCCATCGTCTCTTTTTCGGCGGTAATTGAGGTAGAGACTTTGATCCAATCCCCTTCCGTCCCCTCCGGAATTTTAATTTCACCGACCGTCGTATGTCTTCCGTGCGCGTTGCGGATATAAACTTTCGCAACGCCCTTAAATCCGAGGCGTTTCACCCACATAGAAAACAAGTACGTTTCGCCGTTTTCGATCGGCATACCGTAAGAATCGTAGGCCCCCGTCACATAATAGCCGGAATTTTCGAGATGATAAATCCCCCCGACCTGCAAATACAGCCATGAAGGATTATTCGGATTCATTCCCCCCGTCTTTTTAATAGACTTAGGACCCGCGCCGTAAATATCCCAATAAAAACCGTTGTTGCGGCGCGATTCGACCGCGCTTTCGCAATTAAAATCATCGTATGAAAAATACTCGAACTCAAATGAATTGTTTACGACCATTTCGGCATTCAAACCGCCGTCCGCCGACTGATTGATATCCTCGAAAAAAAGTCCGTACAAATGCTCCGAGACATCGACCCCCCGCTTCTTTGCATCCAAAATATAACGCACCATTTTACACTCCTCCGTTTGAATCCCCCGCAGATTCTTGCCAATATCATAGCAAGCTTTTTTTGTTTTGTCAATAAAATTTTAAAATATTTTATGAGAAATTAAAGTAAATATTTTACCGTCAATCACGCAAATAAAAAGCCCGACGAATACGTCGGGCAGACCGATCTGTTACCGTTTCGGATCGTCGTTCTTTTTTACGCCTTTTTTAACGATATCGCCGTTCGGATTAACGACTTCCAACGTGAATTCGTCTTTCTCTGTTTTGCTTTCGATGCGGGTTTCCCGATGAAACTTTTTTTCGAACCATCCCAAAATCCGATCCGACTTTTTATAGAGTACGACAAACAACCACGCAACCAGTGCAAACAGAATGATCCAAATCAGGATTCCCCACCAAGTGTTGAGCGGAATTAAGGTAATGGAATAGCTCGTCGTAAAAATCGCAAGAACGCGGGAAACGAGAATAATGCCTAAAAACAGCCATAAGGACATAGACGAGATTCCCGCGACGAAACACAGAATATCGTCGGGAAAGACCGGAAGTAAAAACATTGCCGAAAGCAACAGCTTATCCTTCCCTTTAATTTTTTTCAGCCATTTGTCGAGCGTCTCTTTTCCGACCATCCATGCAACCACGGGATATCCCGCATATCGCCCGATCAAAAAAGCGACAAGGGATCCGATCACGATACCGATCAGGCTGTATACGCTTCCCCAAAACGCGCCGAACAGCGCGCTCCCCGCGACAACGGTTACCGTACTCGGAATCGGCAGAATCACCACCTGTAAAAACTGCAACGTAATAAACATCACGGTCATGAATCCGCCGGTGCGTTCCAGATAATCCTGAAAACTGTCTTTATCGCGGATAATTTCCAAAAAACCCGTTTTCAGCAAAATATAAAACGTAACGGAAAAGAAGATCAGCATGACGTAGCACGTGATGATACTTTTATATACGACTTCTTTTTTTAAACAATAGAAGACAATGTCGACCGTTAATAAAGCGATATTCAAGACCGTTGCGCCCACAAGCGCCGTAATATATAGCGGCGCGCTCCACTCTCCGCGGAAGAAAAAGAGACACAACAGCAAAAAAAGCTGGGTCACCCCCGCCGCAAGCGCCATACAGACGATATGCACGATTTTATTCCGCGTTTCCGTGATCTCATCCTCCCCGAAAAACGGATCGCCCCGCATCCCGTTTTCGCTCTTTCCTAAACGTCTTCTTCTATTATATACCGTTTTTCGAAAGAATATCAACCGCCGTCTCTGATTTTTTCGACAGCGCCGCGCGCCAACTCGTCGCAACGGTTGTTTAAAGCGTTGTCCGCATGCCCTTTGACTTTGTGGAATTCCACTTCGTGAATTTCCGTCAGCGAAATCAGTCTTTTCCACAAATCGGCGTTCAATACGGGCTTTTTATCTGCTTTGCGCCAATTTCCGCGCTTCCAACCGGAGACCCAATCCTGCATAAAAGCGTTTACGACGTAAGCCGAATCGCTGTAAACCTCCACGCGGCAAGGATACTTCAACCGTTCAAGTCCCGCGATCACCGCCGTCAGTTCCATACGGTTGTTGGTCGTCTCAGGTTCTCCGCCCGAAAGTTCCAACCTACTCTCCCCGAAAATGAGGACGCATCCCCAACCACCGATCCCCGGATTTCCCGAACACGCCCCGTCGGTATAGAGCGTAACGCGCTTTTTCCCGCTCATTCCGCAAGCTCCTCCGCACGGCGAACGGCGGCGGCAACGGACTGCCGAACGCATTCTTCGAACCCGCAACGCGAAAACTGTTCCAACGCCGCAACCGTCGTCCCCCCCTTGGAGGAAACGGCGGCAATCAAATCGCTGAAACCGCACGGAGAACTATCCGCCATTTCCGCCCCGCCTTTCAGCGTCTGGACCGCCAAAGATCTTGCCTGGTCTTCGCTCAGTCCCTGCGCGATTCCCGCCGAAACGAGCGCTTTTAAAAAGAGAAACACATACGCGGGTCCGCTTCCCGAAATTCCCGTAACGGCATTCATCTGCGATTCCGTTACCTCCGTAACTTTCCCGACGGAAGAAAACAACCCGACGACAAACCGATGCGCTTCCGAAGAAAGATTTTCCGCAGAGACGCCGGAAGCGCCCATTCCGATACTGCTCGGGAGATTCGGCATCACGCGGGCGATCCGGTCGAATCCGCCGAGCGCGCGGCCGATCGACTGCTTTGTTTTGCCCGCCATGATCGAGATGATGACCGAAACGTTTGCGTCTTTGATTTCCGAAGCGACCGCGGAATAGTTCTGCGGTTTCACAGAAAGAAGAAGATAATCGGAAACGTCGGCAACCATACGGTTATCCGTCACCGCGTCGATCCCGAGCCGAGAAAAATATTCCCGCTTTTCCCCGTCCGGCTCGCTGACGACGATTTCCCGCGGAGAAAGAAAGCCGCTTTTGACCGCGCCTTCGATAATCGCTTTCGCCATAAAGCCTCCGCCGATCGCTCCGAGGACAAAACTTTTCTTCATAAATGCATTTCCTTTTCCGTTTTTTCTTTTTCCGACGAAAAATTCTTGACGGATCAAAAATATTATTATATAATAGACAGCGCACAGGGGAGTGGCTCAACGGTAGAGTAGCGGTCTCCAAAACCGTAGGTTGCGTGTTCGAATCGCGTCTCCCCTGCCAATACGCTCACATCACAGAAACTGTGATATGAGCGTTTTTTTATTTTTAAACCGTTTTGATTTTATCAAATTCTTTTATGAAAGTCAATCCTATGTCGTAAACCCTGAAAATGTTTCATCAGAAAAACACTTGAATTTCCGTGCTTTTTGATAAATCTGAATATTTTCTTTCAATCCTCCTTGTCAAGTTTTATGTGTTCTTTCCATAGTTCTTCCGCCCAATATTTCGGCGGCATTCCCACTTTTTCTCCGTCTATTTCCGCTTCGCATAATAAATACAATCGAGATATTTCAAGAAAATTATGAATCCCCGAATACCACAACGCGGTCACTGCAATATCATACTCATACAGTTCCCCGTAATTGTATTGGTCCTCCACCGTATGCACAAATTCATGTATCCCTATCGTTATTACACTATCCGTGATTCTGTCCTCATAACCTTCTCCTTGCATTACCTTTTCCGCTACCGTCTTGTTCTGGAATACTTTACTCATAAGATCTTCCAAATATATTGAGCCTTGTCTCCACCCGGCTAAACCTTTAACTCCGGGGTCTTTAAATTCGTTTTCATAATCGTTCATATCGAAAAAGGTTAAATAACTGTCATATTTATCATACAAGAAATTCGTCTCTTTCATGCGGTATGGATTTAGCCAATCATTACTATTATAAAAATCTTCCGTGTCTACCGCTTGCGTTGTGAAGTATGTATCTATCTCGAATCTTACTCCTTTTTTCGCAAACCATTCGTTCAGATATCCCGACATTCTTCCCGCTATCTGCTTGCACAATAGTCGCTCGGGCATCGTTATCTTATGGTGTACCTGTTTCAGCTGCGTATAATCTTCTCGCAGTTTTAACGTCGCGTCTATTTCATCTACGACTACTACAAGTATCTTAAAGACCGACGATTGGTCGTTCGGGTCTGCCCATCGCGCATATAACGTATCCGTTTCAAGCGTAACCGTATTATATCCGTACATCAATCCGCCGTTTTCATCAGTTACTCGTGTCGCATAATTTTCGTCCGCATACCATCCCACGAAATTATAGCCCGTCTTTTGCGGCACTACGAATTCGCTTGCTTTGGGCTTATCTCGCCGCACTGTGACCGTCCGTATCCTCGCGTTAGCCGTCGCTCCGCGATAGTCATAACGGAATACTTTTTCCAACGGCTCGAAGTACGCCGTCATCGAGAAATCGTTTAACAAATTCTCATCGTTGCGTTCTGCGTCCGTTAACCCGTCCGACCAGCCCGTAAATATATACCCGACATTTGCAACCGCTTTTACGACTGTCGAATCCCGTCCTTCCAACAATGCTTGCTCTGTCTCGCCCTCGATTCGTCCGCCGATGCCTTTGTTTACTCTATACCTGACTGTTATTTTCTTTTTGAACCACACCGTCAAGTATTTATCTTCGTCGCCCGAATCCCGTCTTACGGGATCTAACGATCCGTCCGACCAGCCGCTTACCGCATACCCTTCGTCGGGCACGGCAATTACCGTCGTTCCCGATTCTCCGCGTTTCACGCGCTGTTCGGTTTCGCCCTCTATTCGTCCCGTATAGCTCCCAAGCTGATATCTGTATGTAAATACCTCCTGCCTGAAATATGCTATTACTTTTATATCGGTCGTTACATTCAAATCGTTTCGGCTTGCCGTCTCTACTCCGTCCGACCATTGATAAAATTCCCAGTCAGGGTTTGTCGCCACCGCTGTCACGGTCGTTCCCGCACTGCCCTCATATACGATTTGCCGCGCGTCTCCTTCTATAACTCCGTACTTGCTATTAGTCTTATACTCAACCGTATACGCCGACAATTTTTCAAAGCGCGCCGTTACGGTTTTAAATGTAATTTGAGCTTTATCTTGTCTTTCCGCCTCGGTTGAACCGTCCGACCAACAAACAAACTTATACCCCTCGGCAGCGACGGCTTTTACTGCCGTTCCGAAATCCTGTTCCAACACTTTTTGCTCGGCTTCGCCCTCGATACGCCCGCCTTCTTCCGCCGCATATTTAAGCGTGCAATATTCGAGCGGCATAAACTCCGCCGTTACGCTTTTGTCCGAAACGACTATCTTGTCTTGTCTCTCTGCCGTTAAAACCCCGTCCGACCATTTGCCGAACTTATACCCCGCGTCCGCTACGGCGATTACGGTCGTTCCGTTTTTAAGCTCCAACACCGTTTGCTCGGCTTCACCCTCGATATGCCCGCCTTCCTCCGCAGCATAATTGAGCGTATAATATCTGAGCGGTGCAAACTCTGCCGTTACGCTTTTGTCCGCCGTTATGTTTCGGTCTTGTCTACCCGCTACACGTAAACCGTCCGACCATTTTACAAACTTGTATCCCTCGTCCGCGATTGCCTCAACCGCTTCTCCGTCGTTGCCTTTCGCTATTTCCTGTTCTGTCGCTCCGCTTATCCGACCGCCTTCGCCTGCCGTATACGTCAACGTATACGTTCCCCGATCCGAAGCTTCATTACAGCCGACAATAGCCGTCATACATACGACGGCTATGATTACTAAAAATATTATTTTTAAGCGGGTTACTTTCATGACGGCACCTCTTTTATCGACAATAACGCACAGCCCAAGTATACCACAGCTTGATTTACTTTTCAAGTATTGTTTAAATTTTATTTCACAATATGTACCGTGTAGACGATCTACCGCTATCCGTACAAAAAACAAAAACTATAACGGGATTTCGAGAAACCAGCGTTGTGTTTCTTCCTCGAAATACAAATTGCGTTCACGGTCTGCAATCATGCACGTATAGCGAACCGGCAAAACCGCTCCCGCGTGCGCGGGCGCGCGTTCTATATATTTCACCCGATCGATCGAAAACTTCCGTCCGTCCTCCCACACAAGCCAAAGCGGACGCATTCCCCCCTCTTTATAAAACTTAACGGCGGTTTCTATAAAAACTCTGCGATACTCCATGCCCGCAGTATGCGCCGTTTCAACAAAAATCCCGCACGGAATACCGTGCGGGATTTCGCCGATTATTTCAATTCTCCTGTAAATACGCTGAACCCGCGATCCTTGATTTCGACGGACTGCGAATAAACGTTGTTCCCGTCCATATCGCAATACGACATCGTCACTTTCACGGAAGCTTTCGTGTACTGCGTTCTCGTATCCGCAACCTGGAAGAAATCCGATTGATATTCCGTTGTCGTCTTACTCTCCGTAAGCTTATCGGAAACGTTAAAATCGCATACAAATTGTTGCGTAACCGTTGCATCGCTTGCAAAGGCGCCGACAAGTTCCGCCTGCCATGTCGCTTTGAGCGTATAATCGTAATATTTACCCGCATTGTGTCCTTGGCGTTTTCCGGTAAACGAAGTAATGCTCAGCGCCGTTTTCTGCCAAAGCGCTTCCACTTCGGTCGTTATCGCTTGCCCGCGGGAATATTCGATCTCTTTCAGCTCCCGCCAGGCATTGCCGTCTTTGCAATACCAGCCGAGGAAAACGTAACCTTCGGCTTTCATATCCAATGCCGTAGGAAGCGTAAACGTATTTTCGAAAGTTTGCTCGTACATGCCGCCGTATCCGAATCCGTTCAGCGTATAGGAAACTTCGCTCTTATAAACTACGGTATCGGGCGTGTTGTAGGCGTAAAGTTCCGCACCGTTTACCGAGATTTCAAAACGCGTCCACTTTCTCCCCGTATTATACGACGGCAACACAATCACGTTCACCCCGTCCGTCACCGTATACGGGTTCGGTTTTCCGCTCAACAGCGCTTCGTCCGAAATCAGCGCGTTGCCTTCGAACAACTTGATTTGCGCGCCGTAATCCATGTCGCGCACGATAAAGTACGTTCCGCTTACGCTGTCGTAATTCCACCCGTCGATTTTTTCCGCGCTCTGGAAACGCACGCTGTACCGATTCGGCGCATAGACAGGATAAACCGTCATATTCGAACGGATCTCCGTATGTTCCCAAGTTGCCGTATAACCGTGTTTTGCAGGCGCCTCTACCGGCGCGACTTCGTCGACGAAGCGGGAACTTTCGGAATTAACGCGAAGCGCCGCTCTGATATCTTTCGCCTGACCGAGCACGTTGCCGTGTTCGTCCGCATAGGTAACGGTATATTTCGCAAAAGACGCAATCGCTTCGTTGGTAGTAGACACTTTCAGGTTAACGCCGTTTTTCGTATAGGCAAACGTCTTCGTGATCTGCGTACCGCCGTATTTTGCGCCGTCGCTGACAAAACTGCTCCAAGAAAGCTCGCCCGATGCCCCGAACGACCCGATTCCGTCTTTATCGATCACGCCGTCATTGTCCTTGTCGTAATTGACGACAAACTCGTTTCCGTATTTCAACTCGTCGAATTTCGTTTCGGTGAAATAAATATAATATTTTCCGGTCACCGTTTCGGTCGCGCCGATAGCCGCAAAAATCTCTTTTCCTTTCCCGTAGGGCGCGCCGCCGGAAACCTCGCCGCGAATCGAATAGGTAGACCAGCGATTCGGATTTTCGGGCGTAAGTTCGGTAAGCGTGACCGTGAGGTTCTGGATCCAGATCGCCCAAAGAACTTCCCCGTCGTAATTCTTTACGTCGTCTACGTACTCCCATTCGCCGTCGGCGGAACAGTGCCACCAACCGAGCTGCTGGAACCGATCCGTTTTGCGTTCGTCGGTAATCGCGTGTTCGTCGTTATACACTCTTAGGGCACGGTATGCGTTCTGAGAAGCATCCCATTTCGATCCCGCAAACTGAACGTCGCTGTACAGCGTCACCGTGACCGTATTGTCCTCCCAAAGGAGGTACAGTTGGGTATGATCGATGATATCGTTGTCGATTCGGGACACGAACACCGCTTCCCCGTTCTGATCCGTGTAATAGTACCCGCAGAAATCGTACTTCGGAACCCGATATCCGTCGGGAAGCTCCACGGCTTGCGCGGCGTTGTCGTACTCGTAAGAATAAGTCCGTACGTATCCGTTTCCGTAGGCGGAGAATCCTTCGAGCGCATAATCGCTGTATACGCGAATTTCGTACGTATTTGCGGTATACTCCGCCTGTACGGTGTCGTCGCCGCTTACCGTATAATTCTCACCGAGAAGCCATTCGCCCGTATATCCGCGCTTTTGCGGAACCGCAGGCAAATTCTTTAAGACTTCGCCTTCGCGATAGTTTTGCGTCGCGATTTTTACGCCGTCCGCCATAAAGACGATTTGATAATGGATCTCGCTCCACTTCGCATACATCCGCACGTCGGAAAGCACGGATTCGGGGACGAACGTTTTCGCATATTCGTTTCCGTCGGCAAGATCGAACACAAATCCGTCGAGGAAGAACCCGTCGACACTCAGTTCGGAAGGCAGTTGCGTTTCCGTCCCGTATTCGTGAACGATTTCTTTCACCCACGCGCCGTTTACGAAGACGAAACCTTCGATCTGACGGTCGCTTTCAAGACGCACCGTAAAACTTTTTGCGCGATAGGAAGCGACGAATTTGGCGGACGCATCCACGCGCATTGCTTCGAATGCATCGGCAGTAAGAAGCGTATCCCCGTTCAACCAACCGAGGAAATCATATCCTTCGCGTTCGACGGAAACGGGGCACTCGAACGGATCGCCGTAGTGAGCGGTCTGCTCGTATTTCACGCCGTCGATTTCGTAAATTACCGTGTAACCGATCCGCTCCCATTTCGCGGTAAGATAGCAATCGGAATAAATGTCGGTACAGTCGGCAACGCTGCGATATGCCTTTCCGTTGCTTCCGTAAAAAGCATCTACCCGCCAGCCCGCTTCGTCCACTTCGGGGAACTTGTATTCCGTACCGTCGGGAAGCAGGAACTTCTGATTGTAAACGTACGTCGTGACCAACACGTAGTAATCCCCGCCGAGCGCTTCCACATACTGCGGAACGGCGCTGAACTGCGGCAGCGGTTTTTCGCTGTACAACGTAACCGTATAGCTGTTCGGCGTATACTTTGCGCGAATAACAGTATCGGCATCGAGATGATAGGTTCCGTCTTCCCGTTTGATCTCGCTCAGATCCCATGCAAGCGTATATCCCGCCATGGAAAGACCTCTGAGGTCGGGCAAAATGAGATCGGCGTAAACTTCTCCCGTTACCGAATTCACGATGACCCATTGCGTATCGAGTTCACGGTCCGCGATCATATAGGAAATCTTCGTGCGTTTTCCTTCCACGTATTTGGGATTCCCCGCTTCGTCTTTCCAGCCGGCAAGCTCCGCTTCGCGGATCGCTTTGCTCATGCCGGTCGAAAGCTGATACGCCATATTTTCGGTTACGTCGTCAACCTTGCAGTCAACTTCGTTCCCCGGATTGGCAAACGTAAGATCGGCGTTGATCTTCACCGTGATCCCGTAATTGAGCGCCGTTTGCAAACCGAAATTGCGGAGATAGCCGTTACGGTCGGTTGCGAGTTTTACAGCGATATTTCCCAGAACACCGTCCGTAAGCGACGCCCCGTTGAGATCCAGCGTCCACTCGTCGGAAAGATAGGAGCCGTTCGTATCCGTACGGGTTTTTCGGACGTAAGACAAGCCGGAAATATATTGCTTCAAAAGCGTTCCGTAGTCGACGGTCTCTTTCGTTCCGGAGTCGGAAGATCCGCTCCCGCCCGTCATCTTATCCTTAATGCTGTCCGACAAATTAAACATCCAAGCGAGCTGGTTCATGACGTCCGACATAAACACGCTCACAGGCATTGCGCGATAGGTGACGATCGGCACGGGAAGGATTTCCGAACCGAGCCCCTTTAATTTGCTCGTTTGAATTTTGCGCATGTAGATCATGTTATCGCGCACGGAAATATCGATCGTTCCCCCGCCTTCGATCAAACCGACGATCGCGGGATAGCCGAGGCATGCGTTGAGGGCTACCGTGCCGTCGTCCTCTATCCGGACGGAAACGGCAAACGGATCGACATTCACTTCGTACATCGCTTTATCGGAGGACGCGCTCAGATAAACGCCTGCGGTAACTTTTCCGTTAATGTAATAATAGCGATTCAACGCGTACGCGGGACCGGAAGCCGTCTCAACCGAATGCGTCGCGGATTTGGCGAACGCTTCGAACAATTTCCCGACCGCTTCTATTTTGGTATAACCGGTAAGGTCGGGTTTTCCGAAAGAATCCTGCGCGATCTCGGCAAAGGAAATCCCGATTTCAACGTCGGTCGTTTCCGTCGCACCGTTTCCGTAGACGTTCGTCAACGCAAAACCGGTAAGTTTCGATTTACCCGTTTCGTCTTTCGTTTTCGTAACCGTGATCGTAAGATCTTTCAAATTCTCGCCGCCGAAAATTTCGGAAGAGTTTAACGACACCGAAAGACTTTCGCCGTTCACGATGAGCGAAGTGATATACGCCTGCGTCTGCTGCGCACTTGCCGAATCGTTCCCGGAAACGACTTCTGCGCCGCCGACGAGGTCCTTCAAAAGATCCTCCAATCCAAGCGATTTTTTGAGCATGTCTCCGATCGCGCGCAACTGTTGGACCGTTTCCGGCTGCAACCAATTTCCGATGAGGTACTGATCCAGAACGTTTACGTTGATTCCGAGCAATACGCATGCGTCGGACAGGATCGTCATGAGTTCGCCCGCACTCGCGTAGAACTTAACGGGTTCGTACTTCTGATGATCGGGCGCAAAACGCGAAAGCGATATAAAGAAATCCAGCTCGTCGTTCTCGTCGTAATCAAGCGCCCACAATTCCAGATATACGCCGTCCTTTTCCGTGCCGACGGGAACGATCTGCAAATCCAAATAGAAATACAAATCGGGATTGACGTAAAAACTGTGCCCATCCGTATCGATATGGAACGGGAAACGCTTTCCCGAGTGGTACAAAACAGTCCCTTTTACGTCGCAAACAACCGTCTCGTCCTGAACCGAAACCGTTTTGCCCGCAATGGACACCGTAATATCCTGTTGCGCCAATGCCTCTACCGTCGCGCCCACATAATCGAGAATCTCGATAAAATCGACGACTTCGAGATATTCGACGGCGGGCATTTCGGGAACTTCTTCCCGGCAAACGCTCGCGGAAATTCCGCCGTTTACGGAAAATCCTTTTGCCTCATAGGAAATGCCGATCCCGAGGAACGAATCCTGCGTTCCGTTTTGCAGTTCTATCGAAAAACCTTTCCAACCGATCGTACAGATTCCGCGTTCGGACACGGGCGCGCCGATCACAACGGAATTCAGAATCCCGATAAAATCCGTCTCCCCAACGTGCGTCGCGCCAAAAGCTTCGGAAGCGGTTACGATCTTCAACAAGTCAAAAATACTTTCCACGCCGTCGGGCAAAGGACTGTTCGATTCGAACGCCTCGTCTACAACCGCTTTCACGCGATAGTAGAGTTCGACCAAAGCCCGATCGAGCGTTTCAAACTCGCCGAATTCAATCTGCGCGCCGACCTGCCCGTATGCGAACGATATCGAATTTTCGTCCGCATGCAACTGTATCCTTTGCTTCGTACCGGCAACGTCGAGCAAAAGATCGAGATAGACACGGAGTCCGTTTTTCCAGGAAACAACGCCGTTCAACGACACGGCAATAACGGTATCTCCCGCTTGAAGCGCGACGGAACCGTTCAACGCGATTGCGCCCGCTTGTATCAGTTCCGGAATTTGAAGCGCCAACAAAGATATGTCGCTATAAGCCTCCAAATCGGAGAAATACCGACGGTAGATTTCCGATTCAAAATCGATCGGCGACGAAGCGGATACCGTAAGTCCTACCCCGTACGCTTCGACAAGCAGTTTCCCGCCCGTCACCGAAATCGAAACGTCGCCGAGATCGAAGTCCAATCCGAAAGCTTTCAAAAGCTCGGTCCCGTCCAGAATAACGTCAAGTTGCGTTCCGTTTTCGGAAAGTTCCAATAATTTTCCGAAATCAAGCGATCCGAGAACCGCCATCACATCCCCGATCCCGCCGGTCGGAGATATTTCTGCGCCGATCAGCCCTTGCAACGAAGCCGCGTCCAGCTTGATTTTCAAACCGTCTAATGCCAGATATATCGAACCGTCCAAATATTGAATATACGCCGTTTTGTATAAATCCCGATAACCGATCCCGATAGAACCGAATACCGCGAAATCTTTGAGGTTTACGGTCAGCGTTCCGTTCACGCCGATCCCGTTTTGCGCATAAGCGACTTCTATCGCAACCGCTTCGCCCTTGAACAGTGCAACTAATTGCTCGACGTAAGGCAGGATACGCGTGTATCCTTCTTTCTCTACCTCGAAACCCGTACCCTTGGTAAGCGCGACCTCCGCGCCGAGCGCCGTCGCATACAATCCGGATTCCGTGACCGAGAGCACAACGTCGCCCAAAGCGAAATCGATTCCGAAAATCTTTAACAGTTCCGTCCCTTTCGCCGTGACCGACAACATTCCGTCGCCTTCCGTAACGGCAAAGTTTTTGAGAAACTCTTCCGAAAATACGGTTTCCAGCAATTTGCCGATTTCCAAGCCGACTTCTGAACCGAGTTCCGATTGCGGCAATATGCCGGCAAGCAGTTTCGTGATTTCTTCTACGCTGCCGCTGACTTTGATTCCGCGAAGATCCAGATATACTGTGTTATTTTCAAACCCGATGCCGATCGCAATCGTCTCTCCGCCGTAACCTAACGAGAGATTCCCCTGCGCGCGAATTCCGCTTTGGATCGCAAAATCGATTGCACCCGCGATTTCGATTACTTCCGTCCGATAAGTGAGATCAGCATGCAAAGTTTCCGAGCCGAGCAAATCTTTCAGCGTTCCGACGTACGGCACCACCGGCGCAAGATCGATATAAGATTCCAGCCCCGCCGCAATAAACGGCTCGCCCGACGAAATCGCAAGTTCCGCGCCCATCACGGCAAGCGTGACTTTTCCGTCCGTAACTTCCGCGGTAAAGTCGCCCAAGCTCAAATCGATCCCCAACGCTTTCAACAATTCCGTTCCGTGGATCGCGACGGAAAGCGTTCCGTCCGCTTCACTGATATCCAAAAGCGCGGAAAAATCCAACGAAAGCAATTTTTCCAAGATCGTCTCGGTATCGAAATTCAATTCCGGCAAACCGCCGGCTTCATCTCCGAGGATCGCTTTCAGCAACTCTTCGATCGTTTCGACGCTTGCTTTCAGTTTCAGATCGTCGATCGCCAAATACAACTCGCGGTCAATAAACGCAAGATCGACCGTTTTCGAAATATCTTCGTACGATACGGACACCGTACCGCCTATCGCAAAATCTTTCAAATTAATGGCAAGGCTTCCGTTGATGCCGAGTCCGTTCCGGGCAAAGTTTACCTCTACCGCAAGCGCTTCGCTCTTTAACAGCGCGATCAACTGTTCGGCATAAGGCAGGATTCTCGTATATCCCTCTTTTTCCACTTCGAAGTCCGAACCCTCGGCAAGTGTTATTTCTGCGCCGAGCGCCTTTGCGCACAGTCCCGAGTCCGTCACCGAAACCGTAACTTCTCCCAAGTCGAAATCAATCCCGAACGCCTTCAACAACTCCGTCCCTTTCGCCGTGATCGTTAATATGCCGTCGTCCTCCGTCAGCGCGATATTGTCGAAAAATCCATCCGACAACACCGTTTCCAACAAAGCCCCGATTTCCAGACCGACGCCCGAACCCATATCCGTCTCCGGCAACAAGCCGTCAAGCAGGCTCCTAATTTCTTCCATGCTCCCGCTGACTTTGATTCCGCTTAAATTTACATAGACGATACCGCTTTCAAAGCCAAAAGAAAGCGGAAGAACGTTTTCGCCGACCGTGAGAGACAAAGCGCCCGTCGCCCTGATCCCGTTTTGGAAAGACAGCATGATCTCCCCCGAAACGGAAAACGCTTCGCCCGCATAATTCACGGCAACGCTGTAATTTTCCGCATTGAACAAAGGAAGCAGCTTTTCGACATAGGAAACCACGCCGACGTAATTCGATTTTTCGGCATCCGTTAACGCAGGTATTTCTCTGTCTCCGAATTCGAGCTTCGCGCCGACGACAAAATCGCCGATTGAAATTTTCGTCTGCACGTCGCCAAGGGATACCGCATTGTTTTCCCCGATCACGAATCGGAAATCGATCGGAACGTCGATTCCGAAAAGACTGAGTTCCGCATGCAACTTCGCCTCGCCGTCTCCGACCTGCAAATCGTTCTTGACAAGATCGGCAAGAATCCCGTCGAGATCAAGCGAAAAGGCTTCCATCTCTCCGTTCTGCGCGGGCGCAAACTGACCAATCAAACGCATCAGTTCTTCCAAATCGGTTTTTATCTTGATCCCGTCGCCCAAAGACAGATATATTCCGTCGTTGCCGTAATACAGCAAAATATTTCCGAACACGGCACGGATATCCATTTTGTTGACGTCCAGATATACGGCTCCGTCAAGCCGCTTACCGTTCAGATCCAATGACACCGCAAACGTCGTAGGTTCGGTCAAAACGCTTGCAAAAGCCGCGCCGAGACAGTCGACCGCCGTCAAGCCGTCGTCTTCCGGCTCGCCGATCACAGGCACGTCGACGTAATTTTTGAAATAATTTTCGTAAGCCGTATGCACCGCTTTCTCGGTGCCGTACTCGTACTCCGTACGCGAAGTCGAAACGCAAGAAGCGGGAACGGGAATTCCCTGTTTCGTCGCCGTATACTTTTCCTCCACCTCGCAGACGAGAACCTGCCAAGTGGCGTCGAAAGTATACGTGACCGTGATATAATCAAACGACGGAGGAGAAGCAAGCCCGCCTTTGAAAACCATCTGGTTCACATAATACATCGTCGCTTTATCGGGCGAAGTATTGAGATAAAAAGTCTGCGCATACGTGCCGTCTTCGTTTACGACAACGGGGTCCGCGTCTAAAATCGTATCTTCCCGCAAAACGTACACGGAAAATTCCGTCCCGGGGAGTCCGACCCTCTTCTTGAAATCGTCCACTTTCATGTGACCGGCAGGCGTACCCGTTTTCCAAGGCGTGTCGATCCCGTTCCAGGAAGAGACGCTGCCGCTTCCCGTACGCCATAAAACGTCGTCGCCGATGAAACAGAACTGCTGCGCGTCGTTTATAAGACTGCTCTTGGCAATATCCGACTGAATGAGGATCCCGTTCGAATACTGCTTGAACGTGTCTACCGTCTGCGGCACGATCGTACTGACTTTACTGTGCATTTCGGAGTACCAATTCGTCTGCCCCCGCAAACGCGTATTCATGTACCCGATATTTTCGATTCCCGTATGACTGTCCGGCGTACTGCCGTCGGTCGGCACGGGATAAGACACCGTAACGAATCCGAGATCGACGTCGTTGATTTCACGGTTCCCCAAAGAACCGAGCGTAAACACGCCCAAAATCATGATCGCAAGCATGCAAACGGGAAGCAATGCCCGAAGTCTTTTTTTCTTCGTCCACGCCTTTAACCGTACGCCGCCCTTTTTCTTATCCTTTACGACGCGGGAACGCTTTTTGATTTTTATTTCGTGCAATTCGCCATCGATTTCCGATTTCAATTTTTTCATTTCCGACTATAACTCCGTTCTGTTATTCGCACAGAATTTCCTTTGTCATTTTATTATATGACAAAATTGTATCATGATTATTACATATTGTCAATGATTCGCTTCCCCTAATTCGAAGGAAAATATAAAAAAACGCGCTTTTTTACACGCGCGCATTGCTAATATAAATAACAAACGAAAATTATGTGCGCATCAAGCGCAAAATTTTATGACAACCGTAATTTTTGATATGACAAATGAAACATAAAAACATGATGAGTTTCGCGACAAAATTACGCGAAACTCATCATGTTTTCAAAATATTAAATTCATAATATTGTAATCTTAAACCCTTACATCCCCTTTTTCGCCCAACAAATCTTTGTGCGCATTCAATAAGGGATCGATCTCGGATGCGATGAATTCTTCCGTCTGTTCCGGCGCTCTTCCGATAAATTTCCGCGCGTCGAGAATGGAATCCAGCCGTTCGCGGACCGCAGAAAACAAGGGATCCGCCTTGATCAATTCGATCAAGTGATTGTCTTTCCCTTCCTGCTTGACCTGTTTCCCCGCCTCCATAGAGAGCACGCGGATCCGTTCGTGCAATTCCTGCCTGTCCCCGCCTGCCTTTACGCACTCCATCATGATATTTTCCGTCGCCATAAACGGAAGTTCCTGTTTCAAATGCTTTTCGATCACCCGCTCGTACACGACGAGATTTTCCGCAACGTTCATGTAAACGTTCAAAATCGCGTCTACAGTTAAAAACGCCTGCGCGTTTACGATCCGACGGTTCGCGGAATCGTCCAGCGTACGTTCGAACCATTGCGTGGAAGCCGTTACTGCGGAATTGATCGGTAAAGACAACATATAGCGGCAAAGCGATCCCATGCGTTCCGAACGCATCGGATTGCGCTTGTAAGCCATTGCGGAAGACCCGATCTGACTCTTTTCAAACGGCTCCTCCACCTCTTTCATGTTTTGGAGAATACGAATGTCGTTCGAAAATTTATAGGCGCTCTGCGCGATCTGCGACAGAACGCAGAGTACGTTGTAGTCGAACTTTCTGGGATAAGTCTGCCCCGTGACACCGTAAACGCGGGAATAGCCGAGCTTTTTCACAACGCGCCGTTCCAGCTCCTTCACCTTCTCCGCATCGCCGTCGAACAGTTCGAGGAAACTCGCCTGCGTTCCCGTCGTCCCCTTGACGCCGCGCAAACGGACATGCGAGAGCAGATCGTTCAGATTTTCGTAATCCAGCAAAAGGTCCTGCAACCAAAGCGTCGCCCGCTTCCCGACCGTGGTCAACTGCGCCGGCTGTAAATGCGTAAATCCGAGCGTGGGAACGCTCTTGTATTTCAGCGCGAACGTCTTCAACTTCTCCATGACGTTTACAAGTTTGCGAAGAATGATGTCAAGACCATCGCGCATGATCATGAGTTCGGAATTGCAGTCAACGAAACAACTCGTCGCACCGAGATGAATAATCCCCTTTGCCGAAGGCGCGGCATCGCCGTAAGTCTTCACATGCGCCATTACGTCGTGGCGGACCTGCTTTTCGTACTCTTCCGCCTTGTCGTAATCGATATCTGAAACGTGTTTTTTCAGTTCGTCGATCTGCGCCTGCGTAATCGGAAGACCGAGTTCCATTTCCGCTTCCGCCAGTGCGATCCAAAGCTTGCGCCAAAGGGTGAAACGTTTCGCATCGCCGAAATTTTCCTGCATTTCACGGCTTGCATATCGGGTATTCAGTGGATTTTCGTATAATACTTTGTCTGACATAATACTCCTTTAACTGCGTACGGGTTCCGGATACTGCACGCTGAACGTCTCCGCAGTCACTTTTTTCATCTTTTGTTCGGAAAGCGGCTTATCGTGATAATCCGTCTTGACCGAAGCGATCGCGTCTACCGTTTCCATCCCTTCGATAACCTTCCCAAACGCGGCGTACTGCCCGTCAAGATGCGGCGAATTCTCGTGCATGATGAAAAACTGCGAGCCTGCGGAATCGGGATTCATAGCGCGTGCCATTGAAAGGACGCCGCGCTCGTGTTTGATCGGATTCGCAAAGCCATTGGCGCTGAATTCGCCTTTGATATGGTAACCGGGCCCACCGGTACCGACACCCTGCGGATCGCCGCCCTGGATCATAAATCCTGCGATCACGCGGTGAAAAATGACTCCGTCGTAGAATTTTTTTCCGACAAGGGAAAGAAAGTTGTTCACCGTATTCGGCGCAAGCGCGGGATACAGTTCCGCACGGAATGTTTTTCCGTTTTCCATTTCAAACGTAACGATAGGATTCTTTTCTGCCATTTTTATATCTCCTCAAATTTTTCCAATTCCGTTCCGGCCTCCGCGAAAAGCCGCAGAGAAAATTCGTCCGGATAGCCTTCTTTATAAACGACGCGTACGATTCCGGCGTTGATGATCATTTTCGCGCAGATCACGCACGGCTGATGCGTACAGTAAAGGGTCGCCCCGCTGATGTTGATTCCGTACTTTGCAGCTTGAATGATCGCATTCTGTTCGGCATGCGCGGCGTAACAGAGTTCGGCGCGCGTACCGCTTGCGATCTTCATCTTCTCGCGCAGGCACTCTCCCCTCTCGACGCACGACGAGATCCCCGCGGGCGCGCCGTTATAACCCGTCGTCATCACGCGCCGTTCCCGCACGATGATCGCCCCGACTTTCCGGCGGATACAGCTCGCCCAACTTCCCACTTGTTCCGTGAGTTCCATAAATCTTGCGTCCCACTTATCCATGACGCCTCCTCTTTCCCGGCAAAACGACTCGCCGAAAACCTTTTCCGAGATTCTGAATTTCATTATAACACACTCGCGGCAAAGCTGTCAATTCTTACCGTAAAAGCCGCTTGAAAATATTTCCTTCCGTTTTAAAAAATTTACGGAAATTCTGTTTGACTACACGCTTTTTTCGGTTATAATATATAGGAAATCAAAAGCGCGAAGCGCGTAAATTATCAGGAGGATCAGTTTTATGAAAATCACACCTTTATTCGACAAGGTCGTCGTAGAAGCGGTTACCGTCGAAGAAAAGACGAAGAGCGGCTTTTTTCTCCCCTCTTCGGCACAGGAAAAGCCCCAGACGTGCGTAGTCGTCGCAGTCGGCCCCGGCGGCGTCGTGGACGGCAAAGAGATCGTCATGCAGGTCAAAGTCGGCGATAAAGTTCTCTGCTCCAAATACGCGGGTACGGATTTCAAGGTCGACGGCAAAGAATTTACCATCATCAAACAGAGCGACATTCTCGCAATCGTAGAGTAACCGATACAGGAATTTATAGGAGGATATCAAAATGGCTAAACAGATCAAATACGGAGACGAAGCAAGAAAGGCGCTCGAAACGGGCGTAAACGTACTTGCCGACACGGTTAAAATCACGCTCGGTCCCAAAGGACGGAACGTTGTGCTGGACAAAAAATTCGGCGCGCCGCTGATCACCAACGACGGCGTCACGATCGCCAAAGAAATCGAACTGCCCGATCCCTTCGAAAACATGGGCGCGCAACTCGTTAAAGAAGTTTCGACCAAGACGAACGACGTCGCCGGAGACGGCACGACGACCGCCGTCCTTCTCGCCCAGGCTATTATCCGCGAAGGATTGAAAAACCTTGCCGCAGGCGCAAATCCCATCATTTTGAGAAAGGGAATCGATAAAGCGGTAGACGAAGCCGTCAAGCAGATCAAATCCATTTCAAAAACGGTAGACGGCAAAAAAGCCATTTCGCAGGTCGCATCCATCTCCGCAGGCGACGAAACCGTCGGCGCACTTATTGCGAAGGCGATGGAAATCGTCGGAAAAGACGGCGTGATCACCGTTGAGGAAGGCAAGTCCATGACGACCGAACTCACCACGGTCGAAGGCATGCAGTTCGACAGAGGCTATGCGTCCGCCTATATGGTCACGAATACCGATAAAATGGAAGCAGTGCTCGACAATCCTTATATCCTGATCACCGATAAAAAGATTTCCAATTTGCAGGAGATTCTTCCCATCGTAGAACCCCTTGCGCAACAGGGAGCAAGACTTCTGATCATTGCCGAAGACGTCGAAGGCGACGCCCTCGCAGCGCTCATCGTAAACAAACTGAAAGGCGTATTCAACTGCGTTGCCGTAAAAGCGCCCGGTTTCGGTGACAGAAGAAAAGCCATGCTCGAAGACATCGCGGTTCTGACCGGCGGCACCGTCATCTCCTCCGATCTCGGATACGAATTCAAAGACGTCACGCCCGATATGCTGGGCAGAGCGAATCAGGTCAAAGTCGATAAAGACAACACGACCATCATCGACGGCTCCGGAAAGAAAAACGACATCAAAGCACGCATTGCTTCGATCAAATCGCAAATCGAAGTCACCACTTCCGATTACGACAAGGAAAAATTGCAGGAACGCCTTGCGAAGCTTGCCGGCGGCGTCGCAGTCATCAACGTCGGCGCGGCGACCGAAGTGGAAATGAAAGAAAAGAAACTCCGGATCGACGACGCGCTCGCGGCGACCAGAGCCGCGGTAGAAGAAGGCTACGTTCCCGGCGGCGGAAGCGCCCTGCTCTCCTGCGTTCCCGCACTGCAAAAGCTCGTGAATAAGCTCGACGGCGACGAAAAAACGGGCGCCGCGATCATTCTCAAAGCCTGCGAAGAACCCGTACGCCAAATCGCGAAGAACGCGGGCGTAGACGGCTCCGTTGTCGTAGACAAGATCCTCACGAACGGATCGGCAAGCTATGGCTTCGACGCGCTGAAAAACGTATACGTCGACATGGTGGATTGCGGCATCATCGACCCGACGAAGGTGACCCGTTCCGTATTGCAAAACGCGGCGTCCGTTGCGTCCACGTTGCTCACGACGGAATCTATCGTCACCGATATTCCCACCCCGCCCGCAGCTCCCGCGCCCGCCGGCGGAATGGACGGAATGTACTAAAAAACAACGATCAAAAAATCCACCCGGAATTCGGGTGGATTTTTTATTTTATTTGCAAAAATTCAAAGTTTATTCGTTTGTTTCCGCCTGATACGCGCACACGATCTTGTCGCCGACGAGGTTTACGGTGACAATGCCACCCGTCTTTTCCGCATCGTTCAGCCCCTTTCCCGCAAACGTTCCCTGCCCCGTATAAAGATCTGCGGCGGAACGCATTTTCGCGGCGGCTTCGCGCTGCGGATTATAAAGGTCGATTACGACCCCCTCCCGCATGGTGAACCGAAAATAATGCGTTTCGGGCGCGCTCTCGCCCCCGCCGAAATTCAAACTGACGGAAACGACGTTTGCGCGCACTTCTCCGAGCGCATCCCGCAGACAGGCAAAACAATCCATCAACGGTTCGAAATATCGTCCCTCCGTTTTCCCGTCGACCAAACGGAAACCGAAATCCACCAAAGGAATGTTCTTTCCCGCAACGCGGTTATCGAGCGTGGGATTGCTCCTGAGATATTCACCGTTCTCGTCGAGCGCCGCAAACGAGCCGTCGGGCAGGAGATACGCATACGATTCCTTTTTCTCGACGATACGGATCCGAACCTGATCGGGATACTTTTTCGAGACGGTTTCGACTTTCATAAAGGGATACGCCGCAACTTCGTTCTCAACGTCTTTTAAATCGAGAAAGGTGAGACTGCGCCCGACGTAACCGTTCAGCTTCGTCTGCAATTCAACCGCTTCCTTGCCACCCTCTGCGGAATACGTGCAAAAATCCGTCCGCACGGCAGTTACCGTAAACACGGCGTTCAGCCCCGCCAAGACGACGGCGAACAGCAGAATTAACGATACGATCGTCGTTATAATCACTCTCTTTCTCATTCGTATCTCCCAGCAAATCACCCGCGGACGCGCTTTACCTCCGCGCCGAGCGATTTGAGTTTCTCCTGAAAATCGGAATAGCCCCTGTCGACGTGCGACAAGTCGATCACTTCGGAAACGCCTTCCGCACCGAGCGCGGCGATCACGAGCGCGGCGCCGCCGCGCAGATCTCCCGCAATCAAAGACGCGCCGTGCAATCCGTTTACCCCGCGGACAAAGGCGTTGCGTCCCTTTACCTCGATATCCGCGCCCATCTTTTGCAGTTCGGGCACATATTTGAAACGGGTTTCAAAGAGATTTTCGACGATGAGCGCCCCGCCTTCGCAGATACAGTTGAGCGCCGTTGCCTGCGCCTGCAAATCCGTAGGGAAACCGGGGAACGGCATCGTCTCGATCCGTCGGTTGCAACGCAACCGTCCGTGGCTTTCCAACCTTATTTTATCATTTTTCGTATGTATTTTGCAACCGTTTTCGCGCAATTTATGTAAAAGCAAGCCGATATTCTCTCCTCTCACCCCGACGACTTCGATTTCCCCGCCGCATATCGCGCAGGCAATGAGGAAAGTCCCCGCTTCGATCCTGTCCTTCATCGGCTTGAACGTTACGCCGCTTAACTCTTTTACGCCTTCGATCCGGATGACGTCCGTCCCCGCGCCCGAAACCTTCGCCCCCATCGCATTCAGGAAATTCTGCAAATCAACGATTTCCGGTTCTTTCGCGGCGCCCGACAGCGTCGTCACGCCGTCCGCCATGACGGCCGCGAGCAGGATGTTTTCCGTCGCGCCGACGCTGGGAAAATCCAGAGGGATTTCCGCACCCCGCAATTTATCGCAAGAGCAATGTATAAAACCGTCTCTTTCGACGATACTCACGCCAAGCCGTTTCAGCGCGTTGAGATGCAAATCGATCGGTCTTAGTCCGATGTCGCACCCGCCGGGATATGCGATCACGGCGCGATGAAACCGCGTCAAAAGCGAACCGAGCATAAATACGGACGAACGCAGTTCCCGCGTCAAAGCCGAGGAAATTTCGTGACAACATGCGTTCGCGCTGTCTATATGAACGTCTTCCCCCCGAAAACGGACGTCCGCGCCCAATTCGCGCAAAATCTGCGCCATGCACGAAACGTCCGAGATAGCCGGAGTTTCGCGGATTATAACGCGTTGATCCGTCAAGATCGAGGCGGCAAAGAGTGGCAGAACGGAATTTTTGGCAGATTGCATTTTGACGCTTCCGTACAGTTTCCGACCGCCCTCTATCATAAACTTATCCATAGTTCTCTCCTCACGTATTTCGTAAAAAGCGAAAACGCCCGAATTGCAGGCGTCCCCACTACGTACTACATATTATGTTAGGAGAGAAAATACCGTTCTTTTCCCTGTTACGATTTTTTATTCAATTTCACAGCCCTGCGTTTTTTACGCGGGATTCCCGAAAATACCGCGCCTTGCTCCCGCGCGGCGGTCTGCCTCGAAACTCCGTATACGACGCCCATACCCGCCATAGTGACGACGAGCGACGTATTGCCCGCGGAGATCAGCGGAAGCGGCAATCCCGTGGGCGGAATGCACCCGCTCACGACAAGCGCATTGAGAGAGGACTGCACCGCAAAGACGAGCATAATTCCGGAAACGAGCATGTATCCGTAAAAATTCCCGCATTCGCGCGCGATTTTAAACCCGCGCCAAACGACGAAACCGATGACCGCAAAGAGCGCCAGAACCCCGAAAAAGCCCGTTTCTTCGCCGATGACGGAAAGAATAAAGTCGCTTTCCGCAAAGGGCAAAAACCGATATTTCTGACGGGAATGAAACAGCCCTACGCCGAACAAATTTCCGTTGCCCAACGCATAAAGCGATTGGATCAGCTGATAGCCCTCTTCTTTCGGCGAAGCCCAAGGGTTCATAAACGCGGAAAGCCGTTGCAGGCGGTAAGGCTCCGCCAAAATCAGAGCGGGTACGACGAACAAAACGGGAACGCAAATAACGATCAGCGATTTTTTCGACACGCCGCTCAAAAAAATCATGCCGAGCATGAGCGCGCCCACGCACATCGTAACCGACATATTCGGTTCCAAGATGATCAGAACGCAAATCCCGAGCCCCGCGCCGAGAACGGGCAAAATCCCTTTTAGCGAACGCATGCGCGCGGGATCTTTGGCGAAATAACCCGCCGTAAACAAGACGAACCCGTATTTGGCGAGCTCCGAAGGCTGAATCGTAAACGAACCGAATCCGATCCAGCGCGTCGCGCCGTAATTGCTCTTTCCCAAACCGGGAACAAACACGAGCGCAAGCAAAATCAGCGAAACAACGAGCGCGGGAATTCCCATGCGACGCAGTTTTCCGTACGGGAGAAAAGAAATTCCGATCATGGCGCCGAGCCCGAGTATAAATCCGACGAGCTGTTTTTTGAAGAAGAAAAACGCGTCTCCGTATTGCACCTGCGCGTTATAACTGCTTGCGGAATAGACGCATACCAACCCGTACGCGGCGAGCGCCGTAACGCCGAACAAAAACAGAAGGTCTCCGTACTGTCTTTTTTTACTCAACGTCTGCCGGTCCACGCGACTCCTCCGCACCCGCGGCGCCCTTCCGCTCTTCGGTGAGAATATGTAAAACTTCCGCAAAGCGATCCCCGCGCTCTTCATAACTGCGGAAACTGTCGAAGCTTGCAGAGGCGGGAGAAAGCAACACGTTCTGCCCGCGCTTCGCCGTCAAAAACGCGACCCTGACGGCAAGATCAAACGGACGGCAAAGCGTAACGGACGTAAAACCGCTTTTTACCGCCGCATTCAATATCCGAAACGCGTTTTCCCCGTACAGCACCGCATGGACGACGCCGGAATTTTTTACCGCCTCGAATAACGGTTCGTAAGAATAGCCCTTGTCCTTTCCGCCCAGCAACAGAACGCTTTCGCCTTTGATGCTCTCGATCGCCTTGATCGCGGAATCCACGTTCGTCGCCTTCGAATCGTCGATAAACGTAACGCCGCAAAGTTCCCCGATCTTCTGGATCCTGTGCTTTACGCCCTGAAAACTCTTCAATGCCGCAGTGATCGCCGCATTCCCCGTCCCCGCAAGCTTGGCCGCGCAGATCGCCGCAAGCGCGTTCGCACGGTTATGGTTTCCGTCCAACGGAAATTCACTCTCCGAAAATAGCTTTTCACCGAAATAACAAAAATATCCGTCCGCGAGATACGCCCCCTCCACGCGCTCGCGCAAGGAGAACCAAACGACTTTTGCCTTGGTCTTTTCGGCAAACCCGCGGATCACGGGATCGTCGTAATTCAGAACCGCATATTCGCTCTCCGTACTGTTTTTTAAAAGACGGGATTTCAAAAATATGTAATTCTCCATCGTGTAATGGCGATTGAGATGGTCTTCCGTGACGTTGAGCATCACGGCGACATGCGGGCGAAGCGAATACAGCGTTTCGAGCTGAAAAGACGAAATTTCGGCAACGGCGATCCCGTCTTCTCCCAATTCGCCGATGCAGGACGTGATCGGTTTCCCGACGTTTCCGCACGCAACCGCGTTTTTTCCGGACGCGCGGAGAATGTTTTCCAGCATCGTGACGGTCGTGGTCTTTCCGTTTGTCCCCGTCACCGCGATCACGGGACAGCGCAGCGCGAGCGCGCCGAGTTCCGCTTCTCCGATGATCCGTTTGTCCGCCTGACGGAACGCAACGGGCAACGGATGATCGACGGGAATCCCCGGGCTGAGTACGAGCACGTCGCACCGTTCCGATTTTTCCGCCAGATCCTCTTTCGAGACGATCATGCAGCCGATTTCGGAAAGCCGTTGCGCGGCGCTCCGCACCGTATCGTCTTCAACGTCGTCGTAGACGTAGACGCGCGCTCCGCGGGAAACCAGATATTCCGCCGCCGCGATCCCCGAACGCGACAGCCCCGCCACGAGAAAGGTTTGCGTTGCAAATAACATACTTTACTCCTTTGCCCGCGGTTCGCCGCGGCAATCAGACAAACGGAAGAATCAGCGTAACGCCCAGCACCGCCGTGATCAGGGAATAGACGTAAGAAATTTTTCCTTCCGAAAATCCTTTTTCCTGAAAATGATGATGCAAAGGCGCCATCAGAAACACACGCTTGCCCGTTTTTTTATAGTATATTACCTGTATGATCACGGATATGCTTGAAACGACGAAGGTAATTCCGAGAATCGGAACGATCAGCGCGTTTCCGGTAAACAAACAGACGCACGCGGCAAACCCGCCGAGAGACAGCGAACCGGTATCCCCCATGAATACGCTCGCACGGTTTACGTTGAACACGAGATAGGCGGCCAACGCGCCGACAAGACAGCAGCACAGCTTCGCCGTTTCGGAATTCGATCCCTGCAAAAGCAACAGCGCCGCAACCGCGCCGAAAAACACGGCGCTCACCGATCCGGCAAGCCCGTCCAATCCGTCGGTCAGATTGACGCTGTTCACGGTCGCGAGGAATACGAAAATTCCGAGCGGAAGCATCCCCCAGCCGATATCGAACGAAAACGCCGTATAGGGAATCTTTAACACCGTAAGCCCTTCGAAACAACAGTACAGCGACGCCATCACCGCGACGGCGAACTGAAAGATTATCTTCTGATACGGTCTCAGACCGAGATTTTTCCCGCGGAATTTTTTCAGAAGATCGTCGAGAAATCCGACGGCAAGATAACCCAGCCCCACCGCCAACGCAACCAGAACGGGCTTGTCCCGCGTGTCGCAGACGATAAGCGCGACCAAAAACGCGGCAAACACAAACCCGAGGCCGCCCATCGTGGGCGTCCCGCCTTTGTGTTTGTGTTCTTTCACGTAAGACAAAATATTCTGTCCCGCGCCGAGTTTTTTCAGCAACGGGATTTCCGCCGCGCAGAGCGCCAGCGATATGGCAAAAGATAATAAAACGCCGAGTAGTAAAGTACGAGTCATTGCAGTTTCCCGAGAATGTTTTCGATAACAGTTTTATCGCTGTAACCGTATTTTATTCCCATGATCTCCTGTTCCCGTTCGCCGCCTTTTCCCGCAACGAGCAGAATATCCCCTTCGCGCAACATCCCGATCGCGTATTCCGTCGCGCGTTCCCGCTCCTCCACGATCGTGTAATTCCTTGAAACCGCACGGAATCCGCGTTCGATCTCCGAGATGATCGACAACGGCTCTTCGAAGCGCGGATTGTCGGAAGTGAGCACCGCAAAATCGGCGAGCCGCGCCGCAGTCGCGCCCATGAGAGGACGCTTTTCCCTGTCGCGATTTCCTCCGCAACCGAATAAAACGATCAGTCTGCCCGTGCAATATTCTTTCAGCGCCAACAGGGATTTTTCCAATCCGTCCGGCGTATGCGCGAAGTCAACGACGATTTCCGCGCCGCGATGCCTTGCGACGCGTTCCAACCGCCCGTCCACCCGCGTGCTTTTCAGACCCGCCGCGATCGCTTCGGCGCCGACGCCGTACCGCCGCGCCGCCGTTGCCGCCGCCAACGCGTTATAGACGTTGTGCCGCCCCGTCAAACAAATTTCCGCGTCGCACAGCTCGTCGTTGAGATTGAGAAGCGCGCGCGTTCCGCCGATTTCCTCCCGCCGAATCAACGCAAACGAATCGGAGGGCGCATCCAGCCCGTAACTGATATAAGGCACTTTCCCGATCAGTTCGCGAGAAAAGGGATCGTCGGAATTGATCACGGCGAATCGGCATCGTTGCGGCGTAAACAGCGACTTTTTTGCCGCGCCGTACGACTGCATGTCCCCGAAAAAATCGAGATGATCCTGCGTCAGATTGGTAAACACCGCGGTATCGTAACAGATCGGAATTTCCTTTTTTAACGCAAGCGCATGCGCGGACACTTCCATGACCGCAATTTCGGTCTTTGCGCGCACCATGTCCGCAAGCAAGGAAAATAAGAACACCGAATCGGGCGTCGTAAGCGTAGGCGCAATTTCCGCGGAAGGAAACTTACCGCCCAACGTTCCGATCACGCCCGCCCGTCTTCCGTCGCACTCCAAAATGCGGTACAGCATCTGCGATACGGTGGTCTTGCCGTTGGTGCCGGTGACCCCGACGATAGAAAGCTTTTTCTCCGGATGCCCGTAAAACCCCGCCGCGATCCGCGCCATCGCTTCCCGTCCGTCCGACACGATCAACTGCGGAAGATTGACGTCTACCTCCCGCTCGCAGACGATCGCGACAGCCCCTCTTCTCTCCGCTTCGGCGGCGTACGCGTGCGAATCCGAATGCGTCCCGCGATAGCAGAAAAACAAGTCTCCGTTTTCCGTAATGCGGCTGTCGAACCGAAGTCCCTTGATTTCAGCGTCTCCGCCCACGAGACGCGCGCCCGCCGTCTCCCGCGCCAGAACGGATAATTTCATATACCTTCCTCCCGATGATAAAACTCTGTATCAACCTTCGCCAAACGGCTCCAATTTCATGATATCGATAATGCCGCGGAAGATCTCCTGCGCGCAAGGCGCGGCGACCGTGCTTCCGTAATACGATCCCTGCGGTTCGTCTACAATAATCAGCGCAAGATACCGGGGGGCGTTTGCGGGAAAATATCCGACAAAGGAAGAAACGTATTTCCCCTGCGCGATGACGCCGTTCTCATACTTTTGCGCCGTTCCCGTCTTCCCCGCGACGCGATAACCTTCGATATACGCTTTCTTGCCGCTGCCGTCGCGCACGACCCCTTCGAGCATTCCGGAAAGGATGGACGAAGTCTGCTCGCTCACCGTACGGCAGAGCAGAGACGGAGCGATCCGCTCGGAAACACTGCCGTCTTCGGAACGGACTTCGGAAACCAGTCGGGGAGAATAATAGTATCCGCCGTTTACCGCGGAAGCCGCCGCGCACGCAAGTTGCAACGGCGTGACCGCGATCGCCTGTCCGAAACCGACGCGCGCCAGATCCGCCGTTTGCAACGTGCTTTCAGGAAGCAACATGCCGATCGATTCCCCCGAAAAGTCCAAACCGGTCGCGCGACCGAAATTAAAAGCGGACAGATAATCGTAAAACGTCTCTTTTCCCAGCGCAAGCGCGATGTCGACAAAGCAAGGGTTGCAACTGTTGTTAAGCGCTTCCGCAAGCGTCTGGTTCGAGTGCTTCCCGTTTGCGTGATCGCTCCAACATTTGATTTTCGAACCTTCGACGGTACGAGTCCGCGCGCTCGAAAACACGTACGATTCCGGCAACGCCGCAGAATTTCCCCGCAACCGCTCTTCGATATTCGCCGCGGAAGTAATGATCTTAAAAGTAGAACCCGGTTCGTAAACGTCGCTCACCATAGAGTTTCGCGACAGCTTATTCAAAGCAGATAAATCGTTCCGCGGGATTTCGTTCAGATCGTACGAGGGCAAATTGACCATGGCAAGCACCGAAAAATCGTTCGGATCGAGAACGATGCAACGGGCGGCCTTCGCCTGTGACTCCGTTTGTGCGCGAAGCATCACCTCTTCTGCCAACGACTGGATACGATAATCGATCGTAAGCCGAACGTCCAACCCGTCTTCCGCAGGGAGATACGCCGCCGTCGCGCCGTCCAAATCCACGCCGACCAGATCCGTCTCGAATAATATTTCTCCGTTTTTCCCCGCCAAATACTTATCGTAATAGCCTTCTATCCCCGTCGTTCCGGATCTGTCGAAAGAAGTAAATCCGAGCACCTGACAGGCAAGAGACTCATACGGATAGATCCGAAGATTGTCCCGCGCATAATAAACGCCGTCGAGCGCCGCGCCTTCGATTTTCTCTACCGTGGACTTCTCCGTCTGCCTTACGACGGTCACTTCCGATCGGCTCCGATCGGTCAACTTCTTATAAATTTCTTCGTACGAAACGCCGAGTTGTGCCGAAAGCAAGGCGGCGCTCCCCTCGGCGTCTTTCACGGCGGAAGCCCGCGCAAAGACGCTGTAAGCGGTGCTGTTTCCCGCAAGCAGAACTCCGTTCCGATCGAAAATCCTCCCGCGATTCGCAACGACGGGGATTTCCCGCGTCCACTGATCGACGGCCAGATAATGCAATTCGTCTTTCCAGATTACCTGAATATAAAAGAATCGCGAGAGAAAAAGACAAAAAATAAAGGTTATCGCCAATAATACGGCAAATAACCTCTTTTGCAAAACACTAAATGAATATTGTTTTTTAATTTGTATGCCTCCCGACGTCAGGGGCGAACCATTCCTTGATTCTCTGCGAATTCTTTAATGATCTCTCCCCAAACGCCTTCTCCGTTTTCGATGTCCATAATTTCATTCGCAATGTTTTCGTAATTTTGTTGCTGTTCCTGCACTTTCGCCCGCATCTTTTCGATATTCGCGTCCAACGAATTGATGATCCCCGTATTGATGCAGATCACGACGATCGCCATGATTACGGCGAATACGATTGCCGCAAGCACCACTTTCGTCTTTGCGGACACCGCCGAGAAAACGCTCGTTTTCGTCTCCTGCGCCGTCAACTGCTCCTCTTTACTGCGGCGCAGCGTTTCCAGCGTTCTGCGCGTCGGTTTCAGATCCTCGTCGTTCTCGGATCCGACCGCGGGCGCATCCGCGGGTGCCGTTACCGTTGCGGCAGACGACGCGGGCGATTGCACGGGACGCGTTAATACAGGCTTTTCCGCCGTATCGACGCTTCCGTACGCGTCTTCGAAAAGCATCTTTTTCGAAGCGGGAATCGAATACGCTTTATAATCGGCAAAACGGCGCGCCGCGGAAGTTTTCTGTTCGGGCGCGGCTTCCTTCGGCTCGGCAACGGCGACGTCCCCCGTCGCTTCCGCTTCGGAATATCCCGCGTAAAGCATTTTACGGTAAATTTCGATTTCTTTCGCGTGTTGTCTTTCCGCAGCGGAAATTTCGCGCTTTTCTTCCGAAAGCGTGTTTCTCGTTTCGGTTACGGGTTCTAATACCGAAAGCTGAGCCATTGGCGTTTTCTCCTTATTATCGTATTCCCGAGAACGCGGCTTTATGTAGACAATTTTTCCACGATTCTCAATTTAGCGCTTTTACTGCGCGAATTTTCACTGATCTCTTTTTCGCTCGCGACAAGCGGTTTTCTGCCGACGGGTTCGATCTCCCGTTTTCGTCCGCAAACACAGACGGGAAACTCTTTCGGACACGTGCACCCCGTCGACAGATCGCGGAACGCCTGCTTCACGATTCGGTCCTCCAAAGAATGAAACGTGATCACGCATCCTCTTCCCTGCGGTTTCAAACGCAACGTAAGCGCCTTGACGCACTCGGCAAGTCCGGACAATTCGCCGTTTACTTCTATGCGGATCGCTTGAAAGGTCTTGCGCGCACAGGCGTGGAACCGGTATTTCGCGGGAACGCTCTCCTCGACCGCCTCTTCTAGTTCTTTGCAGGTCTCAAACGGTTTCACAGCCCGTTTGCGAACGATGTTTCGCGCTATCGAGGCGGCAAACGACTCTTCGCCGTATTCCCGTAAAATTGTACGAATCTTTTCTTCCGGATAATCGTTCACGACGTCTTTTGCCGAAAACTCCGCGCGGCGATCCATTCGCATATCCAACGCGGCGTTGCCGTTCCGGTAAGAAAACCCGCGCGTCTCGTCGTCTATCTGATGGGAAGAGATTCCCAAATCAAGCAGGTAACCGTCGATTTGCCGAATGCCTTCCTTCTCGAAAACTTCTTCGAAATTTTTAAAATCGGTGCGGTAGATCTTAAATCTTCCCGCAAACGGAGCAAGTCTTTTTTCCGCTTCGGCAACGGCGTCTCCGTCCTTATCCGTCGCGATCAGCTTAACGGAAGCGTTCGCGCTTAAAATCCCGAAAGAATGTCCGCCGCCGCCCGCCGTGCCGTCGAAATAAACGCCGCCCTCTTTGATATCCAGACCTCGGATAACCTCGGAAAGCATGATCGGTACGTGGTATTCCATATCAGAAATCCAAAAGTATGAACGCGTCGTCGATCGTCATTTGTTCGCCGCAGCCCTCATACGGTTTTACCGTCCAGCTCTTTTCGTCCTCGAACACTTCCTTCGCCCAAATTTCGATATAATCGGACATTCCGATCGTGACAACGTCTTTTTCAATCCCCGCATGTTTCTTTAACGAGGCGGGAATCACCGTTCTGCCCTGATCGTCTTCCGCAATGCTCTGGATCGAGGAGGAAATCAGACGCTTCGCTTTCAGTTTCACGGGATCTCCCGAACGGATTTCGGTCAGCGCTTTCAGTCGATCGGTCATTGATTCGCTCGAATAAACGCGAATACAGCCCTGCATGCTCGCGACAAAGTAATAGTCTTTTCCGAGCAGCGCGCGGAATTTCGCAGGAATGCGTATTCTGTTTTTTGCGTCTATCTGATGATAAAACGTTCCGACAAACAATTCCACGGCAGACTCCTTTTGACTATGCATTCAGTATAACACCACTTTTAACCACTGTCAACCACTTACAACCACTTTTTGGTCTCAAAAGCAAAAAATTTTCAAAATTTTATAAAACATTTGTTCGTATTATACAGTTTTTTGTTGGTTTCCGCTCCATTTCCCAAAAAAATCACTTCTCCGCCCCCGAAACAAGCGCGATTGATCGGGTGGTCGTCCGTCCCTGAAATTCGCTTTCCGAGAAGACTCCGCAGTCGATTTGCCGCCCCTTCGTTCCCGTCGAATACGCGCGCGCGATAGAAATCTCCGATTTCCCGTTTCATATAGACGTAATGCGTGCAACCGAGAACGACGCCGTCGTAATCCCCTTGCGGCAAGTGTTCGCAAAGACGAAGCGGCTCGCCGAACGAGAGCGCGCGCTCGATACAGCCTGCCAGACGCGGCGCCGCATGCACCGTAATGTCGCAACGCGCCGCCGATGCGGAAACGAGCTTGCGCAACCGTTCGCTCTCCGCAGTACGCGGCGTCGCAAGCACGAGCAACCGCTTGCAAGTCGCCGCCGCAGGCTTCACCGCCGGCTCCATACCGATGATCGGAACGGAAAATTCCGAGCGCAACGCTTCGGCGCAAACCGCCGTCGCGGTATTGCATGCGAGTACGACCGCGTCTACCCCCTCTTCGCATAATTTTCCGACCGCGTCCCGCACCAGCCGCAGGATCTCCGCTTCACTCTTTGCGCCGTACGGCGCGTTTGGATTGTCTCCGTAATAGAGATATTCGGGAGACGGAAAAATCCGACGGCAGGCGGAAAGCACCGTAAGTCCGCCGATTCCGCTGTCGAAAACCCCGACGCGCGCTGTATTTTGTTCCATAATCTGCCCTCCGCAGAAATTTTTTCCGAAAATTTTACGCCATTGTGTTGAAAAACAGTTTACAACGCCCATGATTTATGTTAAAATAACAAAAGTTAATTCAGCACAGATTCAAAGGAGTAAATAACGTGCCTAACATCAAATCCGCTAAAAAACGCGTATTGGTTACCGAAAAGAAATCCCAGCAAAACAAAATGATCAAATCCGCATTGAAAACGCAGATCAAAAAATTCCTCGCCGCAGTCAGCGCGGGCGACAAGGATACGGCGACCGCCCTGTACCCCGAAACGGTTTCGGCGATCGATTCCGCGGTTACGAAAGGCATTCTGCATAAAAACAACGCGGCGAATAAAAAAGCCAAGCTTGCCAAAAAGCTCGCTTCGATTGCCGCTTGAACCGCGTATAAATCAATGTTTTGAACCCCTCCGCAAAAGCGGAGGGGTTTTTATTCCGCCCTCTTCTATTATATTCCCGTACTTTTTTAAAAGAACGGGAATTTTTTGTCGAAAACGCCCTTCAAACGTTTGACATTCTTCAAAAGATATACTATACTCTTTCACAGCATTGAGTTTATTTTTATTAAACTTTTGGTTTAGTTTTAACATGGTTTCGTAAAAAACGGCAAAAAGTTTAATATTTGTAAACTTGCGGGAGGTTTCGCGGTTATGGAACTTGGTTCGAAGCTGAAAGTACTGCGACAGCAAAAGAATCTGACGCAAGAAGAACTTGCCGACCGTTGCGAGCTGACGAAGGGATACATATCTCAACTCGAAAACGATCTGACAAGCCCTTCTATCGCAACGCTGTGCGATCTGTTGAATGCACTCGGAAGCAGTCTGAACGACTTTTTTCACGAAGAACCGGAGGAAAAAATCGTATTTTCCGATGCGGAGTACATCGAAAAACAGTCGGACGGCATGATCTGGCAATGGGTGATCCCCAATGCGCAGAAAAATATGATGGAACCGTTGCTCGTCGAACTCGAATCGGGCGCGGCGACGCCGACGGATTTCCCGCACGAAGGCGAAGAATTCGGCTTCGTGCTCGAAGGCAGGATCGCGATTGTCCGCGCGGGAAAACAGCACGCGGCGAAAAAAGGCGAAAGCTTTTACTTTATCGCCAATAAAGAACACTATATTTTAAACAAAGGCAAGACCAAGGCAAGATTCCTCTGGATCTCCACGCCGCCCAATTTTTAACGAAGGAGAACGACACCATGAACGAACCGATTATCGAATTAAAAGACGTCAGCAAAAGCTATGACGACAATCTTGTGATCGACCACGTAAATCTCACGATTAAAAAAGGTGAATTCGTCACCTTTCTCGGCCCTTCCGGTTGCGGCAAGACGACGACGTTGCGCATGATCGCAGGCTTCGACATGCCCACAAGCGGACAGATCCTGCTCAACGGCAAGGATATTTCCTATCTCGCCCCGAACAAGCGCCCCGTCAATACGGTCTTTCAGCGGTACGCGCTTTTTCCGCACCTGAATATTTTCGAAAACATTGCGTTCGGACTGAAATGTAAAAAAGTTCTGAATACATACCGCAACGACCACGGTGAAGAATATACGAAGAGAGAAAAACTCACGAAAAAGGAAATTCGCGAAAAAGTCAGCCGCGCCCTGACGCTCGTCGACCTCGAAGGCTTTGAAAAGCGCTCCGTCTCCACCCTTTCGGGCGGACAGCAGCAACGCGTCGCAATCGCCCGTGCGATCGTGAATGAACCGGAAATTTTATTGCTGGACGAACCGCTCGGCGCGCTCGATTTAAAAATGCGCAAGGAAATGCAAATCGAGTTGAAAGCGATGCACAAACGGCTCGGCATCACGTTTATCTACGTCACGCACGATCAGGAGGAAGCGCTTACGATGTCCGACACGATCGTCGTCATGTCCGACGGCGTCGTTCAGCAGATCGGCACCCCTACCGACATTTACAACGAGCCCGCAAACACCTTCGTCGCAGACTTCATCGGCGAAAGCAACATATTTAACGGCACGGTCGTCGGCAAGCGCAAAGTCAAGTTCTGCGGAAAGACGTTCGACTGCGTGGACGATTTCGAACTCAACGAACCCGTCGACGTCGTCGTGCGTCCGGAAGACATCGACATGTGCGCACCCGAACAAGGGATCCTGAAAGGCACCGTCATTTCCGTCGTGTTTAAGGGGATTCACTATGAAATCACCGTTAAAGTCGGAAAATACGAAGTCGTCATCAACAGCACGGAAAGCCGTAAAGAAGGCGAAGCGATCGGCATGAACGTTTCGCCCGACGAAATCCATCTCATGAAGCCGAAATATACGACGAACGTATTCGAAGGCGTGATCACCAAGCGCAACACCGTGGAATTTGCCGACGGCGAATTCGAATGCGACGTGACCGCCCTCTACCCCGGCAGCCATATCGACGAAGAGGATTATCTGATCACCGCAACGGGCGAACGGATCGATCTGACCGGCACGGAAGTCAAAATCGAAGTCGGGCTCGGGGATATCGAAATCAGCGACGACGCCGAAGCCGGCGGAACCACGGGTCATATCATTTCGATCATCTATAAAGGCGATCATTACCGCCTTATCGTGAGAACGGAAGAGAGCGAGGAAGATTTCGTATTCATGACGAACGACCTGTGGAACGAAAACGACTTCGTGTCCGTGATCATTCCGAAAGAAAAAATCAAGCTTTCGCTCAAAAATACGGAGGAAAAGAAAAGATGAAAGCGCCGCGTTTTTCCAGAAAGACGCTCTGCATCCCCTACGCCGTCTTTCTGCTCTTTTTCGTGCTGGTTCCCATGGCGGTAATTTTCGTATACGCTTTTACCGATGCGGACATGCACTTTTCCTTTTGGAATTTTATCAACTTCTTTTCCGACCCGACCAAAATTTTCACGGTGATCTATTCCGTCGTGATTGCGTTGGTAACGACCGTGATCACCCTTCTGATCGCCTACCCCACGGCTTATATTCTCGCGCGAAGTAAAATCAAAAAAAGAAACGTGTTGCTTCTTTTGTTCGTTACGCCGATGTGGATCAACTTCGTACTGCGCATCAACGCGATCCGCGAACTTTTGAACTGGATCGGTCTCCTCGGAACCGCAAACTATTTCAATACCATATTCGGCATGGTATACGACTTCCTTCCGTTCATGATCCTGCCGCTTTATACGACGATCCAGAAAATCGACGAAAGTCTGTACGAAGCCAGCGCCGATCTCGGCGGAAATCGGCTGACGACTTTCTTCCGCGTCACAGTACCTCTTTCGATGCCCGGTATCGGGAGCGGGATCACGATGGTATTCCTCCCTTCCATGACGAACTACGTTGTATCCGACATGCTCGGAAACTCCAAAGTGACGATCATCGGAAAATTCATCGAAACATATTTCGGGACCGATTGGCACATGGGTTCGATGATCGCCTTGATCCTGCTCATCGTCGTATTCTTCTCCGCATGGCTTTCCGGCGGATTCAAAGCGGATGAAACCGCAAGGGGGGCGAATTTATGAACCGTAAAAAAGATATCGCGATCAAGTGCCTGAAAGCCGCGTTTATCGGGCTGGTGTTGTTGCTCCTGTATGCCCCGATCGTCTTACTGGCGGCATACAGTTTTATCGGCACCGATCAAATCGGAACCTCCGGCGAATTTTCATTCGTCCACTACCAGACCCTCTTTTCCGAACCCAAAATCCTCACGATGATCGGAAACACTCTCTTGCTCGCGCTGTTGGCGGCAACCCTTTCCACGATCCTCGGCACGGCGGGCGCGCTCGGAATTTATTACAGCAAAAAACGCACGAAAACGGTGATCAACGGCGTTTCTCAAATTCCCATTATCAATGCGGAAATCGTGACGGCGCTTGCTCTTGCGATCACGTTCGTCGCCGTCGGACTCGGCAAATCGTATTTTACGATGCTGATCGGTCACATGGTGATCTGCACCCCCTTCGTCGTGCTTTCCGTCATGCCCAAACTCAAACAAATGGACAACAGCCTGTACGAGGCCGCGCTCGATCTTGGCGCAAGTCCCGCGAAAGCGCTTCTGAAAATCGTTCTGCCGCAGATCATTCCCGGCGTAATTTCCGGATTCATGCTTGCGATCACCCTTTCGCTCGACGACTATATCGTGACCTTTTACACCCGTCCGAGCGGCTTCGATACGATTTCGACTTACGTGTTTAACGCCACGATGAAGGGCAACGCCCATACCGCGGAAGTCCTCTCTTCGTTCTGGGCGCTGACGACGATCATCTTTGTTTTGATTCTTGCGACCGTCCTTGCCGCAAACCTCACGGGCAGAAGAAAGAAGGAGGCGAAAAAGTGAAAAAACGCATTGGTTCCATCGCGCTTTCCGCGCTGCTTCTGTTCCCGATGCTCGGCATGCTCAGCGGCTGCGGCGGCGAAAAAACGGTTACTCTTCGCGTATACAACTGGGAAGAATATATCGACGAAGGCGGCAAAGGATCTTTCGTGTACGACGAACTGCATGAAGAAGACGAGACCACGCACAAAGTAACGGAAATCGAGTCGGATATCGTGAACGCGGACTATATGGAGCGTTACGAACGGGAGACGGGCCGCGCGTTCAACAAAAACGGCTACGATTTGATCGACGATTTCGAACACTGGTACAAAACGCAATACGGCGTGAACGTCCGCGTGGAATACTCCACCTTCGGCACCAACGAGGACATGTACAACCAGCTCAAACTCGGCAACAAATACGATCTTGCCTGCCCTTCGGAATATATGATCATGAAGCTCGCTTCCGAAGGCATGCTCGACCCCCTCGACGAATCGTTCTTCGACGAGACGGATGAAAACAATCACTATATCCGCAACGTATCCCGTTTCATACAGGATAAATTCGAAGCGGGCGAACTCGAAGTCTCCGATTCCGATACGGGTAAAAAGCATTGGAGCGATTATGCCGCAGGCTATATGTGGGGAACGACGGGTCTGGTATACAATCCCGAAACGGTTGACGAAAGCGATTTGGAACAGGGTTGGAACATCATGCGCTATCCCAAGTACAAAGGGAAAGTCACGACGAAAGACAACGTACGCGACTCCTATTTCGTCGCCCTCGCGATCCGTTACCGCACAGAACTCCTCGCCCTCGATCCCGCCGACGAAAACTATAACGCCATGGTCACCGAAATCATGAACCGCCGCGACGCGGAGACGGTTGCCGAGGTGGAAAAAATCCTGATGGATATCAAACGGAATATCTTCGGATTTGAAACGGACACGGGAAAATCGGATATGGTAAAAGGCACGATCTCGCTCAACTTTGCTTGGAGCGGAGACGCCGTCTACGCGATGGACGAAGCGGAAGACCAGGGAGTTTCTCTCAACTATTACATGCCCGAAGAAAGCGCCAATCTGTTTTTCGACGGTTGGGTGATCCCCAAAGACGGCGGGCGGTCCGATGAAACGCGGCATGCGGCGCATGCGTTTATCAATTACCTGTCGATGCCGCGCAATGCTGTGCGCAATTCCTATTACATCGGTTACACTTCCGTGATCGGCGGCGAGGAGATGTTCGAATACACGGACAACCTGTACGGCGCGGAAGACGACGATGAAACCGCGGTAGATTACGATCTCTCCTATTTCTTCGGCAACGATCGCGAATACGTGATTTCCGCGCCCGAAGAACAACTCAAACGGCAATTATACGCCCAATTCCCTCCGCAACAGGATACCCTTCGCTGCGCGGTAATGGACTATTACGGGAAAGAAGCGGACGATCTGATCAACGAACTCTGGACGCGCGTAAAAGGCGAAGCACTCGACGCGTGGGCGATCATCGTCCTGTGTACGGCGGCGGCAACGGCGATCGGCAGTTTTTTGATCATGAAATTCGGTTCGAAAATCGATTGGTTCCGCCGCAAGCCGAAAACGGGATACCGGCTCGTAAAACAGGAACCGATAAAACCGCAATAACGTGTTAAATTGCATACGATAAAGCCCCGCCTTAAAAGGCGGGGCTTTGAAATTTACGGTCATACGATCAGATTGAGTTTTCTCGACACAAGATAACGGATCAGAAAGAAACTGCTCACGTCGATTCCGGCATAGACGATAATCTGAATCCACATCGCAAAATGAACGTTTACTCTTGCCGCAGCCTCCAAGATCGGTTCGAGACACAAGCTTTGCAGGAGCGCAAACACCACGATAAAGGCAACTCCGATTCCGAACGTCACGCCGAGTCGATGACTCGTCGCGAGCTGTCCGATCGATTCGACCAAAAACGCCAGCAACAACGTCATCGGAACCGCAACGATGATTTGCAGAATCAATTCTACAATCAACAGGGGATCGGACGCCAAATACGAACCGAACATATTCAACATGTCGCGAAACATTTCTTCCACACTATCCCAAGTTTCTCCGTAAAAGCCGCTGAAAATGATGAAGTAGGAAAGATATGCCACTGCAACGCCGACGAACATCGCGATGATTGCGGAAAGCAGTTTCGAAATTAAGAGCTTTGACGTGGAAACGGGCAACGAAAACGTCATGTACCCTTCCCCTTTAAAGAGCGACCGCCAAAAACGAACGATACTCGTAATGAACGCCGTAAGCATAAGTGTCGCCGCTGACATAATCGCAAGAGAACAGAAGATAACCCCTGCGATGCTTCTCGCATTTACCGCCATAAAAATTCTCGAAATGCAGGCAAGACCGAGCGTAACGACCGCGATATACAACAGGGCGCGGAAAATAGCCTGCAACTCATATTTCATAATTTTGCCTACCATTTGAACACCTCCCTGAACAGTTCGTCAAGCGTCTTACCCGTTTTCAGCCGCACCTCGTTCGCGCGCGCATTGAGCGCGATCTGTCCCGTTTTTAAAAAGATCGCATGGGTCAGAACGGGTTCGATATCCGCAATTAAGTGGGTGCACAGGAAAATCGTCGCGTTTTCCGGTTTGTTCGCCATGATCGTTTCAAGAATAAAATCGCGCGCCGCAGGATCGACGCCCGCAATCGGCTCGTCGAGAATATAAAGTTGCGCGTCCCGCGCCATCGTTAAAATCAGCCCGAGTTTTTCCTTATTTCCCTTCGAAAGCGCTTTGATCTTTTGTTTCAGCCCGATGCCGAGCCGTTGCAACATTGCCTCCGCCTTTTCTCTCCGAAAATCGGCAAAGAAGTCGGCATAGTAAGTAACTTGCTGTTCCACCCGCATCCAATCGCAAAGATAATTTGCATCGGGCAGATATGCGGTGATCGCGCGCGTCGCCGGTCCCGGACGCTTTTCCCCGATCAGGATTTCGCCCGTCGTCGGCTGCAACATTCCCATCGCAAGCTTGATCAGCGTCGTTTTGCCGCTGCCGTTCGGTCCGAGCAAGCCGACGATGCCGCCCGCGGGAACTTTGAACGACACGTTGTAGAGCGCGGTAAAATTACCGTAAGTCTTTCCGAGATTCCGACACTCGACAATATACCGCTCGCCTTCCGGCGCGGCGAACTTGCCAAGCTCCTGCCGAAGCGCTTCCGCATTCGTATCCCCGCCCGACGCCGCCGCGGGCGCCGGTTCGGCGGAAACGGGAACTTCAACGGTTTTCTCCATTTCTTCTTCCATAAACTCTCCCCAAAAAAATTTAGCCGAAACCGACGAGGCTTTTCAGCAAAGTCCGTCGGTTCTCGAACAACTCGATTATATCATATTTTTCCTGATATGTAAATACCCTGAACTATTTTTTGTGCTTCCTTTTATTTACGCAGTCGGTGAGAAGATATTCGATCTGACCGTTCAAGGAACGAAAGTCCTCCTCCGCCCAACGCGACAGCTCTTGAAATAGCGTTGCGGAAAGCCGTAGCGGCACTTGTTTTTTGATCTTGTTTTCCCGTGATTCTTTCTCGCGATCCACACAGCCCTCCCGCTTAGGTTATTTTCGAAAAGATCAATAAATGCTTCCGCTGTTCACAACGGGCTGCGCGTCGCGATTGCCGCAGAGCACGACCAAAAGATTGGAAACCATCTGCGCTTTGCGTTCGTCGTCAAGCTCGACGATTTTTTCTTCGGAAAGGCGATTCAACGCCATCTGCACCATCGAAACCGCGCCTTCCACGATTTTCTGGCGCGCCGCAATGATCGCCGAAGCCTGCTGACGCTGCAACATCGCCGCCGCGATTTCGGGCGAATAGGCAAGGTGCGAAATCCGCGCTTCCAGAATATCGATACCCGCCATGGCGACGCGCGTCTGCAATTCCTTGCGGAGCACGTCGGCTATCTCCTGTGCGGAACCGCGAAGGGATTTTTCGTCGCCGTTCGAAGAGACGTCGTAAGGGTATTGGCGCGCAACCTGACGGATCGCCGCATCGCACTGCGTGGAAATATACGCGCTGTAATTTTCCACGTTGAAAACGGCGCTTGCGGTATTGCAAATCCGCCAAATGACGACGACGGAAATTTCGATCGGATTCCCCTCTTCGTCGTTTACTTTCTGTTTATCGTTATTCAGGGTCATCGCTTTCAAAGAGAGCTTTTTGCCGGAACCCATGCTGAAACGCGCAGGATTTACGGAGACGCAAAAAGGATTCACCCAATAAAATCCGTCCCGCTTCAAGGTGCCGTAATACTTTCCGAACAGCGTGAACACATACGCTTCGTTGGGCTGTAAAAGCTTAAATCCCATGATAAAAATAATCCCCGTCAAAAACAGCAAAAGCGTTACGACCACAAACACCGGCTGGATCGCTTCCGGAATCCCGTCCGTTTCCGTGAACACGAGCGCGCAAACGAGGCAGACGATTCCCAGCACAAACAGCAGAATCACGACCGCAAGCATCGCCCAACCGCTCTTTTCCCGCGCGGTTTTTTCCTGAATATAATTCAGCTCGTTCTTTGTTTCTTCCATAACAACCTCCGTTTATGATATCGTTTTGATATCACTATGATAACACACAATTCTATCCCTGTCAAGATTTTCCAAAAATTTTCCAAAAAAAATTCCCCCTTACGGGGAATTCACGGAGCTAAGCTCACGTCAATTTTTCCAAAATTCTCTTGCAGGCGATGCGGCAATGTTCGTAAGTCAGACCGCCTTGGAAATACGCGACGTACGGCTCGCGGATCGGCGCGTCGGCGGAAAGTTCGCTCGTCGCCCCGCCCACAAACGTGCCCGCGGCCATGATCACCTTACAATCGTACCCAGGCATATCCCATGCTTCCGGACGGACGAACGAATCGACGGGGGAACATTCCTGCACCGAAACGATGAAATCGGTAAGCGATTTTTCGTCAGGAAACCGCACGGCACGCGTAATGTCCGCAAGCGGCGTTCCGATCTTCGGAAAATTCTCATAGCCGAGCGCTTCCATGCATTTCCCGATCAGAAGCCCGCCCTTTAACGCTTGCGCTACGACGTGCGGCGCGAGAAAGAAGCCCTGAAAATACGCCTGATACCCGTAAGCGTACGAACCCACCTCCGCGCCGACGGAAGGCGCCGTGAGACGGTTTTCGCACATCTCCGTATACTTTGCCTTGCCCGCGATATACCCGCCGGTGGGCGCAAGCCCTCCGCCGGGATTTTTGATGAGCGACCCCACGATCAGATCGGCGCCGACTTCAAGCGGCTCTTGCTTTTCCGCAAATTCCCCGTAACAGTTGTCTACAAAAATACAGCCTTGGAATCCACAGGCTCTTACCAACTTGCACATTTCCCCGATTTCGGCAACAGAAAAAGGGTCGCGCAATTCATATCCGCGCGAACGCTGGATATAGACCATTTTATATTCCGCACTGCTAAGCGCGGTCTTTACCGCGTCCGCGTCGATTTTTCCCGCTCCGTTTAACGCGACCGTTTCGAAAGAAATTCCGAAATCGCAAAGCGACCCGTTGCCTTTGCCCCAGACCACGCCGCGCAAAGTGTCGTAAGGCACTCCGGTAATACAAAGAACCCTGTCTTGCGGGCGCAAAATCCCGAACAGAGCAACCGTCAGCGCGTGCGTACCGCTGAGCAGTGCGGGCGACACGATCGCGCGTTCCGCCCCGAACGCGCGCGCATAAACTTTGGCGAGCGCTTCGCGCCCTTCGTCTCCGTATCCGTAACCGTTCGTCTGCGCAAAATGTCGGACGGCAATCCGCTCCTCGCGAAAAGCGGCAAGCACCTTTTCGGTATTAAACTGCGCAATGCCGTCGATTTTTCGGAACTCTTCGACCAGCGCTTCTTCCGCATGCAATATCAACGTTTCAGCTTTCATAAATATCTACAACCTCTTTTGCCGCCTTTTCGATCGGCTTCGGCTCTATAAAATGCAATTCGGGCAATTTTTTGAAAAACGTCAGCTGTCGCTTGGCATAATTACGGGTGTTTCTTGCAATTATGTCACGCATAATACTCTCTTGATTGCCGTTTTTTAAACATTCAACCACTTCTTTATACCCGATTCCTTGCATACATTGCGCATTTTCGGGGATTCCCGCCGCTAAAAGCCCTTTCACTTCGCTTACCAAACCGTGCAAAAGCATCCCGTCGATCCGTCGCCCGATCCTGTCGTACAAGATTTCGCGCGGATAATCGAACGCGAAAGCGGAATACGGATACCGCGGAATCGGCGCGTCGTGCTGCTCCGATTTTTTCCTGCCCGTCAGTTCGAATATTTCCAAAGCGCGTATCACCCGCTTAACGTCGTTCGGATGCAATTTTTCTGCGGTTTCCGAATCGACTTCGCGCAGAAGCACGTGCAGATATTCCCGACCGCTCAGTTCTGCGATCTTTTCGTATTTCGTCCGGATCTCTTCGGAAGCCGCGGCGTTTCCGAACGAACTGCGAAAGAGCAAGGCGTTCATATAAAAACCCGTTCCTCCGCAAAGGACGGGCGTCTTTCCGCGGGAGAGAATATCTTCCAAAATCGGCAACGCAAGGCGTTCGAAATCGCTGACGGAAAAACGCTCGCGCGGATCGGCAACGTCGATTAAATAATGCGGGATCCCGCGCCGCTCTTCCGCCGTTGGCTTTGCCGTGCCCACGTTCAGCCTGCGGTACACGAGCAACGCGTCGCAAGAAATAATCTCTCCGTCCACTCTTTTCGCGCACTCTACCGCCAAGGCGGTTTTTCCGCTCGCGGTCGCGCCGCAAATTACGAGAAGCTTCTTCATACGATCCGTTTAAAGAGTTTTTCGATTTCGCTCTTCTTCATCTTCACAACCGCAGGTCTGCCGTGCGGACAGCGAAGTCCCATGTCCCCTTCCGTCGCCTCGATCAGGGCGCGAACCTCCGCGTCGCCAAGCTTTTCGCCGCCCTTTACCGCCGCTTTACACGCCGCAGTCGCCAAACGGTCTTTGATCAGATCGCTCAGCTTGATTGCGCGAAGATTCTCCATGGAAGCCAACACTTCCCCAAAAAACTCTTTCAAATCGATATTTTGCAAATCGACCGGCACTGCGGAAATCTTTACGCTCGTACCGCCGAAATCTTCGATCTCGAATCCGAGTTCCCGCAACGCCGTAAAATTCTTTTCCAAAAACGCAAATTCCTGCGCGTTTACCGTCTGCACGTACGGAACGAGCATCGGCTGGGCGATCACCGTGCGATGATCGCACTTTTCCTTTAACCGATCGTATATCAACCGTTCATGCGCGGCATGCTGATCGATCAGATAAGCGCAGTCGTCGATTTCGTAGATGAGATAGGTGCGGAACAGTTCTCCTTTAAAGATCAGATTGCGCGGCTCGATCCGCTCCTGTACCCCTTTCACAGACTTTTCCGCCTGCTCTCGCTCGCGCAGGAAACGCTGATTTTCGGCAAACACGTCCTCTTTTTTCTCCTCCGGAATGGGAGCGCGGACTTCAAGCCGCGTCGGTTGCGGATCAAAAAACCGCGGTTCGGGACTTTTTCCGCCTACCGGAGAGACGTCGAACGCCAATTCCCGTTTCGCTTGCGCGTACGTCATTTCCGGAGCCTGTTTTTTCTCGACCGTCGGCAGCGCCTGCGGCTTCGACAAAGGTTGTTCGGGCGCGGGTTTTCTCTCCGGTTTTTCCGCAAGATATTCCAACGCGCGGGAATTGCCGTCGAGAACCGCCGAAACGACCGAATATACGCACCCGTAAACGATCTGATTGTCCGCAAAGCGGACGTCGGCTTTCGTCGGGTGCACGTTCACGTCCACCGCCTCCGGCGGAATCTCCAAAAACAGTACGTAAAACGGGTATTGTCTTTTCATGAGATACGCACCGTACGCATTCGTCACCGCCGCGCCGACCGTTTGATTGACCACGTACCGCCCGTTCACAAACAAGTTCTGATAACTGCGGTTCGGCTTCGAAAAATTCTGATTCCCGATAAATCCGGAAATCGCAATGCCGTGTTTTTCCGCGTGCAATTCATAACAGTTGCCGAGGATCTCATTCCCGTAAACGACGGCAAGCGCGCTTTTCAGCCCGTCTCCGAACGAGCGGTATTTTACTTTTCCGTTCGCCGTGTAAGTAAACGCAATATCGGGACGGGAGAGCAAAAAGCGCGCCATCATATTCGTCACGTCCGCCTCTTCCTGCCCGTCCGCCTTTAAGAATTTTAACCTTGCGGGCGTATTGAAAAACAAGTCTTCGACCGATACGACCGTACCGTTCGCGCTTGCGTCCGCATTCACGTCGCCGAGGACTCCCCCCGTGCAAACGAGAGAATACGCCTCCCCGTCGACGGTTTTCGAAAGAATTTTCATGCGGGAAACGGCGGCGATAGAAGCGATCGCCTCGCCGCGGAAGCCGAGCGTGGAAACCGTAAACAAATCTTCCGCGCTTTTGAGTTTGCTCGTCGCATGCGCGGAATAAGCATTTTTCAAATCGTCTTTGGCGATTCCGCTCCCGTTGTCGCTGACGCGAACAAGCTTTTTACCGCCCGCTTCAACCTCCACCGCGATTTCCGTCGCCCCCGCGTCGATCGCGTTTTCCACCAACTCTTTTACGACGGAATACGGACGGTCCACCACTTCGCCCGCCGCAATTTTATTGTAGATATCCGCGGTCAGAAGATTGATCTTCATTTCAGTTTCTCCTTCCATTCCGAAAGCAACGCCAGCGCCTGCAACGGCGTGAGCGCGTTTACGTCAATGCCTTTCAACTCTTCCGCAATTCCCGCGTCCGCGTCGGACATTAAGGGTTCGTCCATAATCTCTTCCTCACCCGGAACCGCGCGGCGGGACAGATCGTTCTTTTCCAGCGATTTCAGGATCACCTTCGCGCGGGAAGTCACTTCATCCGGAACGCCGGCAAGCGCCGCGACCTCCACGCCGAAACTGCGCGAAGCGCCGCCGCGCACGATCTTCCGCAAAAACACGATGTTGCCGCCGATCTCCCGCACGTTGATCTTGTAATTCTTGACCCCTTCGAGTTTTCCTTCCAATTCGGTAAGCTCATGATAATGGGTTGCAAACAAAGTTTTCGCGCGGATACTGCGCGTTAAGTGTTCGATTACGGACCAGGCAATGGAAAGCCCGTCAAACGTGCTTGTCCCGCGCCCGACCTCGTCGAGAATCAGAAGACTGCGATCCGTCGCGTTGCGCAAAATATTGGCGACTTCCGTCATTTCCACCATAAAGGTACTACGGTCGAGAATCAAATTGTCGCTCGCGCCGATCCGCGTAAAAATGCGGTCGCACAGCGGGATCCGCGCGCGCTTTGCCGGCACGAAACTCCCGACCTGCGCCATGAATACGGTGAGCGCGATTTGCCTTAAATAGGTGCTTTTGCCCGCCATGTTCGGTCCCGTAATGATCATCGTGCGGTTGTCCCCGCCGTCGAGATTGCAATCGTTCGGCACGAACCGATTTTTCGAAATCGCTTCCACGACGGGGTGCCTTCCCTCTTCGATTTCGAGCGCGCCCTCCGTCGCGATTTCCGGACGGCAATATTTATTCTCTTTGGCGACGACCGCAAGCGACACGATACAGTCGAGCATGGCGACTGCGCCCGCGATCTTTTGGAACAAAGGAATATTTCGGGACAGGATTTCCAGCAACTCATTGAAAAGGTGTTCTTCAAGTCGCGTCGAAGCGTCTTCGCTGCCGAGGATCTTTTGTTCGAGTTCGCGGAGTTCTTCCGTCGTAAACCGCTCGCCGCCCGCCAACGTCTGACGGCGGATGTAGGAATACGGCACTTTATCGAGAAAGGATTTGCTGATTTCGATATAATATCCGAACACGCGGTTATAGCCGATTTTTAACGTACGGATCCCCGTACGTTCACGTTCGCGCGCCTCCAATTCGGCAACCAGCGTTTTGCCGCCGTTTTTCACGTCGCGCAACTCATCGAGCTGTTTGTTATAGCCGTGTTTGATATAACCGCCCTCTTTGCGGGTGAGCGCGTCGGGAGAAATCGCCGCGTCGAGCAACGCGCAGATTTCTTTGGTATCGATGAGATCCGCCTCTGCTTCCTTCAACAGCGCGGAAGAAAAGCCCGCAAGCTGAAACCGCAGAGAAGGCACGACCGCAAGCGACGACGACAGCGCCAGACAGTCGCGCGGCTGCAAGTTTCCGTTTGAGATCCTGCCCGTAAGCCGTTCGATATCCCGCACGCCGCACAGCATATCCGAAAGCCCCATGCGCACGACGGTGGAATCGAAAAGTTCCTGCACAGCGTCGAGCCGTTTTTCGATTTCTTCGCGGTCCGCAAGCGGCGACGCAAGCATGGAAGCCAATTTTCGCGCCCCCATCCCCGTCTTCGTTTTATCGAGAAGCCAAAGAAGCGAACCGTATTTTTTCCCTTCGGCATTGTTCACAAGCACTTCGAGATTGCGGATCGCAACCGCGTCGAGTCTCATATTTCTTTTTCCGTCGGAAAAACGCAGCGCGTTGATATTCTTCAACGCGTGCTTTTGCGTATCCCGCAGATACTCGATCAGCGCGCCCGAAGCGATCGCGGCATACGGGTGCGATTCAAGACCGAGCGCCTGCATCGAAGCAACGGAAAACTGTTCTTTGAGATTCTTTTCCGCCTGCGCACGCTGAAACGCCCAGGGCAGATAACAGGAAAACGCGGGAAACGATCTGTCTTTTTCCACGCGGTCCTTTACGGAAAAGAGCAACGCTTCGTTGCAAATGATCTCCGCGACGGAAAGACTTGCAAGCGCCGACAAAAGCCGCTCCGCATCTTCGTCTTCCCGTGCAAAGAACTCGCCCGTCGTGATATCCGTCCACGCCAACGCATATTTCTCGCCCTCCGAAAAGGCGCATGCGATATAATTGTTCTTCTTTTCGTCAAGCAGACTCTCTTCGGTGACCGTACCTGCCGACACGACGCGGATCACGTCACGTTCCACAATACCTTTCCCCGCTTTGGGGTCGGTCAGCTGTTCGCAGATCGCAACCCGTTCTCCGAGCGCAACGAGTTTTGCGATATAATTATCCGCCGCATGAAAAGGGATCCCGCACATCGGCGCGCGCTCTTCCAGACCGCAATCCCTGCCCGTAAGCGTCAGATCCAGCAACTGCGACGCATGAACCGCATCGTCGAAAAACATCTCGTAAAAATCCCCGAGGCGGTAAAAAACGATACAGTCTTTGTACTTTTCCTTCACGGAAAGGTAATGTTCCATCATCGGTGAAAGCGCCATTGTTAAACCTCTTTTGTGATTGCAATCCCGTACAGGGAAATCCCGTTGGCACGGTCGACTTTAAGCGTCACGAATTTTCCGAGCGGATCTTTTTCGCTCGCAAAATACCCCATTCTGCCAAACTCGTCCCGTCCGAGGTATAATCCCTTTTTTTCGTCGTAATCCTCGCAAAGTATTTCGATCTCTTTTCCGACGTAACCCGCGCTTTTTTTGCGCGTCTGCTCGTTCACGAGCGCGATCAACCGCGTGATCCGATTCTTTGAAACTTCATCCGGAATACGCCCTTCCATCTCCGCGGCTTTCGTCCCCGTACGCGGAGAATAGATAAACGTAAACGCCGAAGCAAAATCCGCTTCGCGCACAAGCGAAAGCGTTTCCTCGAACTCCTCTTCCGTCTCCGTGGGAAATCCCACGATCAAGTCGGTCGTAAGTTCGCAATCGGGAATCTCCCGCCTGAGCAAAGCGACGTTTTCGAGATATTTCTCTCTGGTATAACGGCGGTTCATCGCGACAAGGATTCGGTTTGAGCCGGACTGCGCGGGCAAGTGCAGCAATTTGCAGATTTTTTTATGCTTTTTCATGACCGCAACGAGCTCCGGCGAAAAATCTTTCGGGTGCGAAGTCATGAACCGAACGCGGAAATCCCCTTCGACGGAAGCAACCGCATCGAGCAGTTCCGGAAACGCGACGTCTCCGTCCCGATAGGAATTTACGTTTTGACCGAGAAGCGTTATTTCGCGGTAGCCCTCTTTTACCAGAGACCGCACTTCCGCAAGCACGTCTTCCTTTTTTCTGGAACGCTCTCGCCCGCGCACGTAAGGCACGATGCAATAGGTGCAAAAATTGTTGCAGCCGTAAATGATATTGACCCAAGCGTTCGGAAAACTCGTCCGTACGGGTTCAACGCCGTCTTCCGTCTCCTTCCGCTCTTCCGGAACGGAAATCAGTGCTTTCTTCTGCGCCTTCTTCCGTTCGATCAAAGAACCGAGTTCTCCAAGATTATGCGTGCCGAACATAACGTCGATAAACGGAAACTTTTCCTTTAACAACGCGGCTTTCCCCGCTTCCTGCGCCATACAACCGCCCACAGCTATAACAAGCCCGCGCTTGTTTCGTTTTAATTTTTTTAACGCGCCGATGTTCCCGAACGCGTGATTTTCGGCATTTTCGCGAATACAGCAGGTGTTGAATACAATGACGTCCGCTTCTTCGATAGAAGACTCTTCCGTATACCCCGACTGCCGCAGAATCCCCGCGATTTTTTCCGATTCGTGTACGTTCATCTGACACCCGTACGTTACGATATGGTATTTCATAGTCGTCTCACAATTCGGAGAATACTTCTCCGAGATTTTTATGGATCACGAGTTCGCATTCGCCGTCGTACGCCGTTTTGTCCCGATTGATCAAAACAAGATGCTCCCCGCGGAAATAACGGACGAATCCCGCCGCAGGATATACGGTGAGCGATGTCCCCGCAACGATCAGAAGGTCCGCCTGCGCCAACGCGGCGAGCGCGCCTTCCACCGTCTTTTCATCAAGCGGCTCTCCGTACAAAACGACGTCGGGCTTGATCAAGCCGCCGCAATCGCAGTGCGGCACTCCTTCCGCGCGAACGATCGCTTGGGCGGAAAACTTTTTGCCGCAACGCAAACAGGTGTTGCGGTGAATACTGCCGTGCAATTCATACACCCGTCTGCTGCCCGCTTTCTGATGCAATCCGTCGATATTCTGCGTCACGACGGCAAGCAACTTTCCCTCCCGTTCCCACTCCGCTAGTTTGCGATGAACCGGATTCGGCTGCGCGGCAAGCGGCAACATTTTATCGCGGTAAAAACGGTAAAATTCCGCCGTATGCGCCTGAAAATAACCCGCGCTCAAAACGGTTTCCGGCGAAACCCCGTAACGCGTGCGGTACAGCCCGTCCTCCGAACGAAAGTCGGGGATCCCGCTTTCCGTCGAAACGCCAGCGCCGCCGAAAAACACGATCCGTTTTCCGCCGCTTACGATTTCTTTCAGCGTCATGCCGCCCTCCCGATCTTTACGCATGATACTCGTACTTTTGTATTGTAACACAAAATTCGTTTTTTTTCAACCGTAAGACCCGAAATTTTTTCGATAAATTACGAATACTGCTAATAATGAAACGCGCGATTAAAATCATAACAATCCTGATCGGCATTTTGTCCGTATTGATCCTGACCGCGCTCTTTTACTATCTGAGCGTGACGAAAAACGAAAAACTCGATCGGGATAAACTCACTCTGAATACACGCTGTATCCGCCTGTACGACGGGATCGGCGCGGAAATGCAAAGCGCAAATAAGCAATCCGCCGCGCCGTATTCCTCGTTTCCGCAAGCCCTCCCCAATGCGTTCGTCGCGGTGGAAGATAAAAACTTTTATCGGCACAACGGATTCGACTATAAACGCATCGTGAAAGCGGCGATGAAAAACGTTGCAAGCTTTTCATTCAGCCAGGGCGCTTCCACGATTTCGCAGCAACTCATCAAAAACACCCATTTAACGGGCGAAAAAACGATCAACCGCAAGCTGAAAGAGTTCAAGCTGACGCGGATACTCGAAAAACGCTATTCGAAAGAAGAGATCATGGAGCTGTATCTGAATTCCATTTATTTCGGACACAGCGCATTTGGGATCCGCGACGCCGCGCGCTATTATTTCGGCAAAACGGTTGAAGATCTGGCGCCGGCGGATTGCGCCATGCTTGCCGCGCTCGTAAAATCCCCCAACCGCTATTCGCCGTTTAAAGAAGCGGAAAAATGCCTCGCGCGGCGGAACCTCGTGCTTTCACTCATGCAAAAACAGGGATATCTCACCGACGCGGAATATACAGAGGCGATCAACACGCCGCTGCCCGCAACACCCGTAGAAACCGCGGAAGACGATTACGTGACCCGCGTATACGAAGAACTCACCGAACTGTTTCCGGATATCGGTTCCGACAACGCAGCGGATCTGCGCGTTTACACTTTTTGCGATCGGAATCTACAAAGCGAATTGAACAAACTCCAAGCGGAGTCCGACTTCTCCGTTCTCGTACGCGACAACGTTTCGCACGGGATCAAAGCGATCCGCGCGACGGCGGGGGCGTTAAAACGGTTACCCGCCTCCGCAATCAAACCGTTGCTCGTTTACGCGCCGGCATTCGAAGAAAACATCGTCTCCCCGCTCACGCCCATTCTGGATCAGAAAACGGATTTCGGAGGATACTCGCCCGACGATTACGGCGGCGCAACGAACGGTTATGTGAGCGTAAGACAGGCGATCGCAAAAAGCATCAACATTCCCGCCGTAAAAATTCTAAACGAACTCGGCGCGGAGCGCGGCGCCGCCTATCTGAAAAAAATGAACCTCGATATTCCCGAAGAAGATTATTCCCTTGCGCTGGCGCTCGGCGGCATGAAAGAAGGGTTCACCCTTCCCGCGCTTGCCGACGGCTATGCGACGTTCGCCAACCAAGGCAACTTCGCGCCGTCGAGAACGATCGCGCGGATCGAAGACGGTCGCGGAAAAACGCTCTACCGCTTTATGCCTGCGCCGCAACGCGTGTTTTCCGAAGACGTCAGCTGTATCATGAACGACGTTTTGCAGACGACCGTACAAAGCGGCACCGCCAAGAAGTTAAAGACGCTTCCCTTTCCCGTATGCGCCAAAACGGGAACCGGCGGCACCGACGCCGGCAATACCGACGCTTATACGATTTCCTACACCAAAAACGACGTCGTCGCCGTCTGGATGGGAAACCGCGACAATACCCCGATTACCGCAACGGGAGGCGGACTTCCCGCCAATATGGCGCTTCGCGTATGGAAAAGTCTCTATACCGATTCCAAGCCCGATCCGTTTCCCGTATGCGACGACGTCGTCACGTTGGACTACGACCTCGAAGAATACGAAACAAACCAAAAAATTTTGATCGCGGATCCGCTCGCCCCCGTCTACACGCGCGGCACGGAAATCTTCCGGAAGAGCAATCTTCCGCTCGCAAAGAGCGAAAAGTTTACGCTGCCGAATATCGAAACGCCTAAGGTTTCGGTAAAAAATCAAACGGTGTATTTTGAATTATGCCAGACAAAGTACTACGATTATGTCATAAAACGAGAAAATCGCGGCAAAACCACCACGATCTATAACGGAAAATATCAAAAAACGATCTGCGATAACTCGGTCCGCGCAGGAGAAAGCTATCGCTATACCGTGATCCCGATTTATAACGGCACGGAAGGAAGAGCCGTCGTTTTACCCCTCGTACGGATCCCGAAAACAAACGCGTTGCCGGACGAATGGTGGGATTAAAACTCTATGACTTCCAGCGCCGCAACCGCTTCTTCGACGAGCGCTTCGATATCGAGCTTGCCCTCCTCTTCCTCGATAAAGGACAGCTTCGGTTTGATCGCAGGAAATTCCGGCAGAAATACCGTACAGCAATCTTCGAAAGGAAGCACGGAAGTATCGTAGGTGCCGATTTTTTTCGAAAGCGCAATGATCTCGTTTTTGTCGAATCCTACGAGCGGACGGAGAACGGGCAGTTTTACGACGGCGTTTGAAGAAGTGATTCCCTCGATCGTCTGACTTGCGACCTGACCGAGACTTTCGCCCGTGATCAGACATTGATCCTTTTTCTTCTCCGCAACGCGTTCCGCAATGCGGAACATGAAGCGGCGCAAAAGCGTAACGTTGAGTTCGGCGGCGCATTTTTTGTGGATCTCCTCCTGAATATGCGTGACGCTTGCCGTTGTCAGCCGCGCCGTTCCCGCATATCGGGAGAGCAATTTCCCCAATTCGACGACCCTATCTTTCGCCTGCTCGTTCGTATAGGGATAACTGTGAAAATGCAGGTAGTCCACCGACATTCCGCGTTTCGCCATCATATAGCCCGCAACGGGCGAATCGATCCCGCCGGAAATGAGAAGCAAGCCCTTTCCGGAAGTCCCCACGGGCATGCCGCCCGCGCCCTCGTAAAATTTACCGAACACGAGCGCGGTTCCGTTTTCGCGCACGTCGATATACACGTGAGACTGCGGCGCATGCACGTCTACTTTCAACGCGGGATTTTCCGCCAGCAATCTCCCGCCGATTTCCGCGTTGATTTCCATGGAAGTACGCGGAAATTTCTTGTCGGCGCGGTGGGTATCCACTTTGAACGTTCCCGATTCGGGCGCGACCGTTTTCGCCGCCGAATAGATGCTTTCCATTTCGGCGGGTACGCTCAGCCCCAGCGAATAAGAATGTACGCCGAATACGCGGGAAAGGCGCGCCATGATCTCGTCCGTAAAATCTTCGTTGAACTTCGCAACCAGATACCGCCCGCTCGTACGGTGCAATTCATGGCGGATCCCTTTCAGCGCCCGTTCCAAATTCACCGAAAATACGCGCTCGAAATAGCCGCGGTTCTTGCCCTTTAAATGGATTTCCGCATAGCGGATAATAATTACTTTTTCCGTGTCCATCAACCCGTCGTCTCCTTCAATTCGCGCGCCGCGCGGTTCATCAGCTCGGCGGCACGCAAAATTTCCTCTTCCGTCGTTTCGGAAGAAAAGCTCGCGCGCAGAACGCCGTCGAGCGTTTTTCCGTCCCAGCCGCAGGCTTCCAACACGCGGCTGTGCGGCTTTTTCGAACTGCAAGCGCTTCCCGTACCGATCACGACGCCGCCGTCCCAAAGCATGCGCTGCAACACTTCGCCGCGCAGACCGACGGCGGAAACCGTAAGAATGTACGGCGAACCGTCTTCCGGCGACAACCGCGTATAGAAAGAACGGTCGAGCCGCCCCCACAACAGTTCGCGGAATCCCGCCAAACGGCTGCACGTCTGTTTCAGGTTTTCGATTTTTTCTTCCGCCGCGAAGCGGAAACAGGCGATTCCGAAAGTATTCTCCGTGCCGCTTCGCAAGCCGCCTTCCTGCCCCCCGCCGAAGACAAAGGGCTGCAAGGTTGTTTTTTTTCGTTTGATAAGCGCGCCCGTCCCCTTCAATCCGCCGATTTTATGCGCGCTGACGGAATAGAAGTCAACGTGATCGTTAAGCCGCACGGAAATTTTTCCGAACGCCTGCACGCCGTCGCTGTGAAATACCGCGCGGGGATTCTTTTCTTTCACGAGACGGGCAAGCCTCGCGATATCGTTTACCGCGCCCGTCTCGTTGTTGACGTGTACGACGCTGACAAGCGAAGTCTTCTCGTCTACAAGCGATAAAAGCGCCTCTTCGTTTACCGTTCCGCTTCGGGTTACGGGCGCGAATCGCGGCTCGACGCCGCGATTTTTCAGTTCGACAAACGACTGATGCATCGCCGCGTGCTCTCCCGCGCTCGTGACGGCGTTCCCCCGTTTTGCGCAGGAAAACACGGCGTGATTGTCCGCTTCCGTCCCGCATGACGTGAAAACCGCTTCGAAAGCGGCAGGATCGGCAACGCACGATACGATCCTTTCCCGCGCAAGGCGTAACTCCCGCGCAACGGCGTCGCCGCCGCGGTACCGTGCGGAAGGGTTATAAAAATTTTCCTTCAAAAAAGTTTCGGCGCGAGCAAGAGCGACTGCGCTCGGACAAGTCGTCGCCGCGTTATCGAGATAGATCATTTTCGTACAAACTTATTCACGCCCGCCGCGCGGACGAGATATTCCAACAACATTTTACGGCATTCGAGGATATACAGTTCTTTGCCCAAAGTATCCGACTGCAAAATATAGATAAATTCTTTCCCTTCCGAAGGTTCGCGGTTTGGCGTTAAAAATTTCGGTTTCTTTCCGCGTTGCCCCGACAAAGTATCCCGATACGAATCGCTTTCGCAATATCCGATTTTTAGAATCGAATCCGATTTCAGAATAAGCAGAAACTTCCGCCTGCGCCCGTTAAAAACTTTGGTTACCCGCAATTCGTCTTCCACAAACACGTAGTCGTAACTGATGTTAAACCGCTTTTTCAGAATCCAGAAGACGACGCCGATCGCGCCAATCGAAACAATCCAAAGACACCATATCAGAATAGAAAGCGTCGGATTTATGTCCTCTTTCTGCGCCTGATCGATCATGCTCGGCACGAAGAGAAAGGATAAAAATACCCCGAACGCGGCAAAGACAAAAAAGATAATACCGGCGATATGAAACACTTGAAACATCTTCGCCTCTTTTTTTTGTCTTGCGGACCCCGCGCTCTCTTCGTAAAACTTGCTTTCCGCCATTAAAATTCCACCTTGCCCTCGTATACTTTTACCACGTTCCCCGCAAGCGTTACCTTTCCGCTCGTGTAATAGCGCACGATCAGATCGCCGCCGCGGACTTTTACCGTAATATCGATGTCCGGCTTACAGAACCCGTTGAGCACGCCGGCGACCGCGGCGGCAGCCGCGCCCGTACCGCAGGCGAGCGTTTCGCCGTTCCCCCGCTCCCAGACGCGCATTTTCAAAGTACTGTCGTTAACGACGCGAATGAATTCGACGTTCGTCTTTTCGGGGAAATATTTGCTGTTTTCGATCTTCGCGCCGAGGGTTTCGACCGGAATATCGTCCACTTTGTCGCAGAATATTACACAATGGGGATTTCCGAGGTTGACAAGCGTAACGCGATACTCCCTGCCGTCGATCTCCATCGGCTGGTTTACGATCCGTTCGCCCTTCCACACGGAGGGAATTTTCTCCCCGTCAAGCACCGCTTCTCCCAGTTTGACGCTCGCGCTCGTAACGGCGCCGCCGAAAGAATATACGCTCACCTCTTTGACGCCGCTCATCGTTTCGATCATCATGGTGTCCTTCGGCACGATCTGTTTTTCGTAAAGGTATTTGGCAACGCAACGGATCGCGTTCCCCGCCATCTTGCCTTCGGTCCCGTCCTGATTGTAAATCCTCATCTTCGCGTCGGCAATGTCCGATTTCTCTATGAGAACGATCCCGTCGCCGCCGATGCCGTAATGCCGTTCGACAAAATTGATCGCAAGCGATTCGGGACAAGTGATCTTCCCCTCCATGTCCTCGAAATAGATGTAATCGTTCCCGCAGGACTGCATCTTGGTGAACTGCAATTCCGTTTTCTTGGTGCGAAGCGCGTTGATATCGACGAGCTCCGTATTGTATTCCGTAAATTTACTCGCAACGATATCGCAGAGCGCGTTCGCCGTGTCGAGCGAAGTCAGCACGGTGATTCCCAGCAAAATCGCATGGTGGTGAAGTTCGATATAGTCCGCAATCGAATCGACGTCCGTTTTTCCCGTGTAGATGATATAATCGATCTTGCCCTCGTCCATCAATTTGCAGACCTGTTTCGTCGCTTTCAAACGCTCCACAACCGTAACGTCGATCCCCAAATCGGAAATCACTTTCGCGGTTCCGGCAGTCGCGTACAGATTACAGCCGAGATCGGCGAATTTCTTTGCGATCGAAACGAGTTCAAACTTATCCTGATCGTTTACGGTGAAATAGACGCCGACCGGTTTTTCGGGCGTGGGATGGCACATTTTGAAGCCCGCGGAAACAAGCCCCTTAAACAGCGCCTCTTCGATCGTTTTTCCGATCCCGAGTACTTCGCCCGTCGATTTCATCTCCGGACCGAGCTGAGAGTTCACGTCGTTCAGTTTTTCAAAACTGAATACGGGAACTTTGACGGCGACGTAAGGAGAGTTTGGATACAATCCCGTACCGTATCCCAACCGTTTCAGTTTTGCGCCCGTCATGATTTTCGTCGCAAGCTCCACCATCGGCACGCCGGTCACTTTGGAAATATACGGAATCGTACGCGACGCGCGCGGATTGACTTCGATCACGTACAGCCGGTTTTGATAAATGAGATACTGTATGTTGATCAGTCCCTTCGTTTTCAAAGAAAGCGCAAGCTGCGTAGAAATGTCCACGATATTGCGAAGCATCGCATCGCTGAGATGGTACGGCGGATATACCGCGATCGAATCGCCCGAATGCACGCCCGCGCGCTCGATGTGTTGCATGATTCCGGGGATCAGCACGTCCACGCCATCGGAAATCGCGTCCACTTCCAATTCGCTGCCCATCAGATACTTGTCGCACAATACCGGATTTTCGATATGTTGCGCTAAAATCACGTCCATATAACGGGAAATATCGTTCTCCGTAAACGCAATCGTCATGTTCTGTCCGCCGATGACGTACGAAGGACGCAACAGCACCGGATAGCCGAGCCGTTCCGCCGCGGCAATCGCCTCTTCCTTCGTCATGACCGTCAGTCCCTTGGGACGGGCGATGCCGAATTTTTCGAGCAACGCGTCAAAGCGTTCGCGGTCCTCCGCCATATCGACGCTGTCCGCGCTCGTTCCGAGAATTCTGATACCCTTTTGCGCAAGATATGCGCAGAGTTTGATCGCCGTCTGTCCGCCGAACGTGATCACGACGCCGTAAGGCTTTTCCACGTCGATCACGTTCTGCACGTCTTCGGGCGTGAGCGATTCGAAATACAGTCTGTCCGCCGTATCGAAGTCCGTCGAAACCGTTTCGGGGTTGTTGTTGATGATTACGACTTCATAACCGAGTTCTTTCAACGTCCAAACGCAATGTACGGAAGAATAATCGAACTCGATTCCCTGTCCGATCCGAATGGGACCCGATCCGATCACAATCACCCGCTTTTTCGTACTTGCATCGACAAAAGGCTTCGCCTCGTCGTGCGCGATCTCGTCGTAAGTCGAATAGAAATACGGCGTCTTTGCCGAGAACTCCGCGGCGCAGGTGTCTACCATTTTGAAACATGCGCGGCGATGCGGAGGCAACTTCTCGCCGCTGATCCGCGCCAGGGCGCGATCGGGATAACCGAGCTTTTTGCCTCTTTCGTAATCTCTTTTATCGAGTTTTTTCCCGCAGATCTCTTTTTCGAACTCGACCAAATTGAGCAGTTTATTCAAAAACCAGCGATCGATCTTGGTGATATCGAAAACGGTATCGACGGAAATCCCCGCTTTTAACGCGGCAAATACGGCAAACAACCGCTCGTCCGTCGTCTTGTGCAGTTCGTTCAACAGCTCTTCTTCGCCCAATCCGACGAATTTCGGATATTCGAGCGTGTCGAGCGAAATTTCCGCGCCGCGCACCGCTTTCATGATCGCCTGTTCGAAAGAAGACCCGATCGCCATCACTTCGCCCGTCGCTTTCATGCGGGAACCGAGGCTCCTGCCGGCATAGAGGAATTTATCGAACGGCCATTTCGGAAGTTTTACGACGACGTAGTCGATCGCCGGTTCGAAACACGCGTACGTCTTCCCCGTAACGTCGTTTTTGATTTCGTCGAGCGTATAGCCGAGTGCGATCTTGGTCGCAACTTTCGCAATGGGATATCCCGTTGCCTTACTCGCGAGCGCCGAAGAACGGGACACGCGGGGATTTACTTCAATCACCGCGTATTCGAAACTGTCGGGATGAAGCGCAAACTGACAGTTGCAACCGCCCTCGATCCCAAGCTCGGTAATGATGTCGAGCGAAGCGGTGCGCAACATCTGATATTCTTTATCGGAAAGCGTCACCGCGGGCGCAAGAACGATCGAATCCCCCGTGTGTACGCCGACGGGGTCGAAGTTTTCCATCGAACACACGGTAATGACGTTGCCCGCGCCGTCGCGCAGAACTTCGAATTCGATCTCTTTCCAGCCGCCGATATATTTTTCGATCAGCACCTGCGTAATGGGCGAGAGCATGAGACCGTTATGGGAAATCAGACGAAGCTCTTCTTCGTCGTGCGCAACGCCGCCGCCCGCGCCGCCGAGCGTAAACGCGGGACGGACGATCACGGGATATCCGAGTTTTTCGGCGATTTCCGCGCAACCGTCCTCCGTATACGCAACGTCGGAAGGAACGACGGGCTGATGCAGTTTGTTCATGGTCTCTTTAAAGAGTTCGCGGTCCTCTGCGCGATCGATCGCATCGAGCTTCGTACCGATCAGTTTCACGCCCCATTCGTCGAGAAATCCGGACTTGGCAAGTTTGCAGCCCATGGTAAGCCCCGTCTGTCCGCCGAGAGACGCAAGCAACGAATCGGGCCGTTCTTTAATAATGATCCGCTTTAAGCTGTCTTCCGTAAGCGGTTCGAGATAAATTTCGTCCGCGAGCATTTTGTCGGTCATGATGGTGGCGGGATTGGAATTGCAAAGAACGACGTTCACGCCCGCGTCTTTCAGAACGCGGCACGCCTGCGCCCCCGCATAGTCGAATTCCGCGGCTTGTCCGATTACGATCGGTCCGGAACCGATTACAAGAACTTTTTTGATATCGCTTCTCTTAGGCATATTATTTCTCCTTCTTCATGCACGCAATAAATTCGTCGAACAAATAATTCGCGTCATGCGGTCCGCCGCACGCCTCGGGATGGAACTGAACGGTAAATGCGTTGACATCGGGATAATCCACCCCTTCGCACGTATTGTCGTTGCCGTTTACGAAGCTGAGCTTCCCGCAAGGAAGAGAATCGCTCACCACTTCGTAACCGTGATTCTGCGAGGAAATAAACACTCTGCCCGTGGAAAGCTGTTTTACGGGCTGGTTCGCGCCGCGGTGTCCGTACTTCATTTTACGCGTCTTTCCGCCCATGGCAAGCGCGAAGAGCTGATGCCCGAGACAGATCCCGAAAATGGGTTTCTTTCCGATCAGCTTGCGGATATTCTCGATGATCGCCGTATTTTCCGCGGGATCGCCGGGTCCGTTCGCGAGCATGATCCCGTCCGGATTGCGCTTTAACACCTCTTCGGCGGGATAATATGCGGGTACGACGGTCACGCGGCAACCGCGTTTCAAAAGTTCGCGCTCGATATTTCCTTTCGCGCCGAAATCGTAGAGCAGAACGGAAGGTCCGCCATCCTTGCCCATAACGGTGATCTCATCCGCCGTCACCGCCTGCACCGCATTTTTTACGCGGTAAGCGTTGAGCGCCGTGAAATCTTTCAACGGGGCAAACGTTATCGCCGCGTTCATGACGCCGACTTCGCGCACGATCCGCGTCAGTTCGCGCGTATCCACGCCGTAAACCGCGGGGATTCCCTGCTCCTTCAAAAATTCTTCGACCGTGCCTTCGCAACGGAAATTCGAAGGTTTGTCGCATTTCTCGCGCACGATATATGCCGTAATCCAACTCCGTTTGCTTTCGAAATCGGAAGAAATCACTCCGTAATTCCCGATCAAAGGGAACGTATGCATTACGATTTGCCCGTAATAACTCGGATCGGTAAGCGTTTCCAGATATCCCGTCATTCCCGTGGTGAATACAAGTTCCCCCACGACTTCGCGCTCGGCGCCAAAGGAATAACCCTCGAATACTCTGCCGTTTTGCAACGTTACGTAAACTTTTTTCTCCATGCGTAACCTCTTCTTTTGACTCGCTTTATTTTAACAGCTTGCAAAGCACGGCTTTTTGTGCATGCAAACGGTTTTCCGCTTCATCGAAAATTTCGTCGGCATGCGCCTCGAAAACCTCCGCAGTGATCTCTTCGCCGCGATGCGCGGGAAGACAGTGCTGTACCATCGCGTCTTTTTTAGCGGCGCTTAATACCTTTTCGTTGATCTGATACCCTCTGAACGCTGCCTCGCGCTTTTCCTTTTCCCCTTCCTGCCCCATGGAAGCCCAGACGTCGGTGATCAGCACGTCGGCGTCCTTTGCGGCTTCTTCCACACTCTCGGTCATGAGAAAATCCCCTTCTTTCTTCGCCCAGTCGATGAGTTCGGAATCCGGCTCGTAATCCTTGGGACAGGCGATCGAAAACTTCATGCCGGTTTTGATCGCCCCGACGATCAGGGAATTCGCCATATTGTTTCCGTCGCCGATAAAACAGGCTTTCAAGCCCGCGAACGAACCCTTGCGCTCGCGGATCGTCATCAGATCGGCAAGTACCTGACAAGGGTGACAATAGTCGGTAAGCCCGTTGATGACGGGAATCGAACCGAACCGCGCCAGGTCTTCCACTTCCTTTTGCGCGAACGTGCGGATCATGATCCCATCCAGATAACGCGAAAGTACCCGCGCGGTGTCTTCGACGGGTTCTCCGCGACCGATTTGGAGGTCGCGGTTACTCAGAAACAATGCGTAACCGCCGAGTTCGTACATACCCGTTTCAAAGGACACGCGGGTGCGCGTCGAGGATTTCTGAAAAATCATGCCCAGCTTTTTCCCGTGAAGATAATCCCCGTACACCCCTTTCTTGCGTTCGTATTTGAGCTGATCGGCAAGATTGAGTACGGAGAGGATCTCTTCGCGCGTAAGATCCATGAGTTTGAGTAAATGCTTCATTTCAACACCTCTTTTAATATAGAAAGACCTTCGTCCATTTCCCGTTTCGTGATCGTGAGCGGCGGCACGATGCGTACTCTTCCGTGCGCAGTAAGCACCAGCAGTCCCTTTTCGAGACATTTCCGCGCAACTTCTCCCGCAGACTTATCCGCGGTAAATCCGAGCATCATTCCCATGCCCGTGACTTCCTGCACACCGTCCAGACCCTTTAATTTCGCGCGGAGATATTCCGCTTTTCCCTGCACTTCCAATAAAAATTCTTCGCTGAGACGGGAGATCACGTTGACTGCCGCCGCGCAACAAACAGGATTTCCGCCGAACGTCGAGCCGTGTTCCCCGCGGGACAACGCATGCTCCGCCTTTCCGAAAAAGAGACACGCGCCGAGCGGCAATCCGCCCGCAATCCCTTTTGCCGTCGTCACCAGATCGGGAGAAATTTTAAAATGTTCGTAGGCGTACAGTTTTCCCGTTCTGCCGTTTCCCGTCTGCACCTCGTCGACGATAAGCAAAATATCCTTGCCCTTGCAATACCGTTCCAACTCGCGAACGAAATCCTTGTCGAGCGGAATAACGCCGCTTTCGCCCTGAACGCATTCGATGATCACCGCGCACGTGTCGGCGCCCGCAACTTGCCGGATGCTCTTCATATTCGCTTCCGCCCAATCCACGCCCGAAACGAAGGGATCGAACAACGTATGAAAGGAATCCTGCCCCGTCGCCGTAAGCGTGAACAGCGTTCTGCCGTGAAAACTGTTTTTCAGCGCGACGATCTTATGCCTGCCCTCGCCGTATTTTTTATACGAATAGGCGCGCGCCGCTTTCAGCGCGCATTCGTTCGCCTCCGCGCCCGAGTTCGCGAAAAACACCCGTTTCGCACCGGTGCGTTCGCAGAGTAACCGCATCAATTCCGCCTGCGGTTCGCAGTAGTACAGATTGCTCGCATGCTGGATCTTATCCAACTGCGAAACAACGGCTTTTTTCCATTCTTCGTCGTTCACCCCGAACACGTTTACCGCGATCCCCGCGCCAAAGTCGATATACTCCTTCCCTTCGGTATCGACGAGCGTCGCGCCTTTCCCGCCCGCCAACGCGACGGGGAAGCGGGAAAAAGTCTCCGCACCGTAAATTTCGTCTATATTTTTGATTTGTCCGAAATCCATAATCCTTCCTTTTCTCAAAGAAAAGGCGACCTTGTTATCAGTCACCTTTCACAAACATTGTTCCCAAGCCCTCGTCCGAGAGCAGTTCCAATAAAATAGAATGTTTTACCCTGCCGTCGTGAATGAATACACGGTTCACGCCGTTGCGGATCGCGTCTTTACAGCACTGTACTTTGGGGATCATCCCGCCCGAAATCACGCCGTCCTTGATAAGGGAAGGAATATCGGAAACGTATACCTTTTTGATCAGGCTGTCTTCCGAGTCCTTATTCCGCAACAATCCGCGGATATCCGTCATGAGAATGAGACTTTCCGCCTGCAACGCGCCGGCAACGGCGGAAGCGGCGGTATCCGCATTCACGTTATAAATATTCCCGTCATCGTCGTATCCTACCGTAGAAATTACGGGAAGATATCCAACATTGAGCGCATTTTCGATCAGTTCCGTATTCACGCGCTTGATTTTGCCGACAAAACCGAGTTCTTCGCTCTCTTTCTCGCAAAGGAGCATGTTCCCGTCGATCCCGCAGATGCCGAGCGACTTCGCGCCAAGCGAACCTAACATGTGAACGAGTTCTTTATTTACCTTTCCGGCAAGCACCATCCGTACGACTTCCGCCGTTTCGGAATCGGTATAACGGAGACCGTTCACGAAACGCGATTCGATCCCCATGCGTTTCAGCGTTTGGGAAATCTCCGGTCCGCCCCCGTGGATGAGTACGACTTTGATTCCGACAAACTGCAAAATGGTCAGATCGCGCATGACCGACCACTTCAATTCGTCGCCGAGCATCGCGTTTCCGCCGTACTTGATCACCAGAATTTTATTCTGATATTTCTCGATGTAGGGCATCGCTTCCAGAAGAAACTCCGCCTGCGCCTCTTTTCCTATCACGTTCTGTAATCTCCGTTGATTTTTACGTAATCGTAAGTCAAATCGCATCCCCACGCCGTCGCACCGTAAACGCCGTCGTTCAATTCGACGTCGATATAGACGGTTTCTTCGGATAGCACCTTCTTGGCAAGCTCTTCCGAAAAATCAACGCCCATGCCGTTTTCGCATACGGGCAACTCGCCCGCAGCCGAACGGAACGTCACGCCGATCTTATTGACGTCGAGATCCGCGCCCGAATACCCGAGCGCGCAAAGCACCCTGCCCCAATTCGCGTCGCACCCGAACATCGCCGCCTTTAACAAATTGGAATTGATCACGGATTTCGCCGCAAGGCGCGCATCCTCTTTCTTTTTCGCGCCTGAGACGCGGCATTCGATCAGCTTCGTCGCGCCCTCGCCGTCGCGCGCCAACGCCCTGCACATCGCGGACGTCACCGCATGGAGCGCGTCGCGGAATATCCCGTAATCCCCGTTTTCTTCGGCAATCTCGGCGTTGCCCGCAAGCCCGCTCGCCAACGCGCAGAACGTATCGTTTGTAGAGGTATCGCGATCGACGCTCAGCATGTTCAGCGAATCTTTTACGTCTTCCGAAAGCGCCCGCTGCAACATGGCGGGCGAAATCGCAACGTCGGTCGTCACGAACATGAGCATCGTCGCCATATTCGGGCAGATCATGCCAACGCCTTTGCAAATCGCGCCGATTCTGCATTGTTTTCCGCCGAGTTCAAAGGAAAACGCAATTTCCTTTTTCACGGTATCCGTCGTCATAATCGCTTCCGCCGCCGCGGCGCTGTTACAGCCCAAGCCCCTTACCAGCTCGTCCATTCCGCCCGCGATCGGCTCCAACGAAAGCTTTTGTCCGATCACGCCCGTGCTTGCGACAACGACGTCGGACGCCGCGACGCCCGTGTAACGCTCCACGAGCGCGCACATCCCTTCTGCGATTTCAATGCCGTTCGCGTTGCAGGTATTCGCGTTGCCGCTGTTTACGACGACCGCCTGCGCGTAACCGTCTAAAAGATGTTTCTGCGTTACGAGGATCGGAGCGCCTTTCACCAGATTGGAAGTATAAACGCCCGCGCAAGCGCAACGTTTTTCCGCAACGATCAACGCAAGATCTTTTTTTATTTTATTTTTCCGGATCCCGCAATGAACGCCGTTCGCGCGGAATCCCTTCGGCGCGCATACGCCGCCTTCGATTTGCCTCAACATCGTTTTACTCTATCCTTTTGATTATATCACAATCCAATGCGTTCGTCAAGCCCCAGCGCAAGATTCATATTTTGAATTGCCGCGCCCGAAGCGCCTTTTCCGAGATTGTCAAACCGCGAAACGAGCAGAATCTGCTCCTCGTTCCCGCTGATGAAAATTTCCATGCGGTTCGTGCCGTTGAGCGCGTTCGCCGAAAGAAAACCGCTCTCCTCCCGCCCGACGGAAACGAAGCCGCCGGCGCCGTACTGCGCGGCAAACAGCTCCCGCAAATCCTCCGCCGAAACCCGCTTTTTCAAGAGCGAAGCAAATAACGGAACGGTTACGCTCATGCCGCACTCGTAGTCGCAGATATAAGGACTGAACACGGGTTTACGCGTCAAGCCGCATTCTTTCGTCATCTCCGGAATGTGCTTATGGTTGAGATCCAGCGCATACAGACGCGGCGTATCGAGAGACGCACCGCGCGCGGGATCGGTGTATTGCGCGATCCCCTTTTTTCCCGCGCCGGAATAACCGCTCACCGCATGGCACACGAACGGATAATCGGCATCCGCGATCCCGTTTACGATCAGCGGACGGACGAGCGAAATAAATCCGCTCGCATAACAACCGGGATTGGCGATCCGTTTGCCGTGCACGATCGCCTCGCGGTGCGCATGAGAAAGTTCGGGAAATCCGTACGCCCACCCCTCTTTCGTACGGTGAGCGGTGGAAGCGTCGATGATCACCGTATCCGGATTTTCCGCCAGAGCGACCGCCTCCCGCGCCGCTTCGTCGGGCAGACACAAAAAGACGACGTCGGAATCGTTCATCGCCGCCCGCCGCGCCGCCGTATTCTTTCTCTCTTCCTCGGAAAGCGAGAGGATACGAATATCCTCCCGCTTTTCAAGTCGTTCGTAAATACGCAAACCCGTCGTACCGGCCTTTCCGTCGATAAAAACAGTATGCGTCATTTCAGTTTTTTCCGGTCGAGCAACGCCTTGACTTTAATGGGCAATCCGAACAGATTGATAAAGCCTTCCGAATCCTTTTGCGAATATGCACCGCCGTCGTCGTCGAACGTCGCGATATCCTCGCTGTAAAGCGAATACGGCGAAGAGATCCCCGCGCTCGAAATATTTCCTTTATAAATACGCAACTTCACGTCGCCCGTAACCGTTTCCTGCGTTTTGGACACGAATGCGGAAAGCGCTTCACGCAGAGGCGTAAACCACTGCCCGTCGTACACCATCTCTCCGAATTTGACGGCGACAAGCTGCTTGTAATGCATCGTCGCTTTATCGAGGCAGATCGTTTCGAGCAAACGGTGCGCTTCGTACAAAATCGTCCCGCCCGGCGTCTCGTACACGCCGCGCGATTTCATGCCGACGAGACGGTTCTCGACGAGGTCGGCAAGCCCGACGCCGTTCCTTCCGCCGATCTCGTTCAGCTTCTCGATCAGCTCGACCGCGCCGAGTTTCTTGCCGTCGACCGATACGGGGATTCCCTTTTCAAAATGAATCGTGACGTATTCGGGACGGTCCGGCGCCTGCAACGGAGAAACGCCGAGTTCGAGAAAGCCCTCTTTTTCGTACTGCGGTTCGCTTGCGGGATTTTCGAGATCGAGCCCCTCGTGCGAAAGATGCCACAGGTTTTTGTCTTTGGAATAGTTGGTTTCCCGATTGATTTTCAGCGGAATATGATGCGCTTCGGCGTACTCGATTTCCTCTTCGCGGCTCTTGATGTCCCAAATCCGCCAAGGAGCGATGATCGCGAGATCGGGCGCGAACGCCTTGATCGTGAGTTCGAAACGCACCTGATCGTTTCCCTTGCCCGTACAGCCGTGACAGATCGCGTCCGCTTTTTCTTTCTTTGCGATCTCCACGAGCGCTTTGGCGATCACGGGACGCGCAAACGACGTTCCGAGCAGATACTTGTCCTCGTATACCGCGCCCGCCTGCACCGTCGGGAAAATGTAATCCTCTACGAATTCTTTTTTTAAATCCAGCACGTAGAGCTTAGACGCGCCCGTTTTCAGCGCCTTTTCTTCCAAGCCTTCAAGCTCGGTTCCCTGTCCGACGTCTCCCGATACCGCGACGACTTCGCAGTTGTCGTAATTTTCTTTCAACCAAGGGATGATGATGGATGTATCCAGTCCGCCGGAATACGCCAAAACTACTTTTTTAATTTTCTTTTCCATTCCGTTTTCCTTCTTTTTTCGCTTCGGAAACAATTATATACGCAAAAGGGACGCAAGTCAAGCATTTGCGCCCCTCTGAAAAAAATATTTTCAGAAATAGTTGCATATTATTTGCAAAAACAAAATTTTATGCATTTAATATACCTGATATTCCGTATAAAATGATATTGCAATCACCCTTCCGTTTCCGAATAAGCCGGATAAAACGTACGAACGTCCTCCGCCGTAAACTGTTCTTCGTAATACTTTGAAAACGGAACGCGGCGAGGGAAAATAAATTGATCCTGCGAGTCCTGCGTGCGGAAAACCGCGACAAATTTATTGCGGTAAGTCTTTACGGAAACGCAACCGCCCTCCGCGTCGTACGTGAAGATTTTTCGTTTGGTCTTTAAATGCACCACCCGATCGGTCGTCTCGTATCCGATCACGGTTCCCAGCGAAATCCGCGAAGCGTACAGCGCGTAAACGACAACCATCGCGATCCCGACGGCAGGCACGATAAAACAGAACGCAAGATAACGCGCGCAGGCAAACACCAGACAAACCATAAACAGCGGCACCGTAACGCACGCGAAAACCGTGAACAGTTTTTTACAGACGCCGACGTATTTTTCCACGCCCGCCTTGATCTTCATGAGCGCGGCTCCGTGAATTCGATCCGGAATTGCGCGATCGTCTCTTCTCCGCTATGCGCTTCACACACGGAAATGTCCCCGCAGTCCTCCCGAAAAAACGTAAGTTCCGCGCCCTCTTTCGCCTGCTTTCCGTACGCGATCTGAAAACTTTTCACGCCGCGAAGCTCGTCCGACGAAAAACAGTCGAAGAAAAAATCGGCATAGCGCGTGTTGTTGGCATGCAGATAATAATCGCAGTGACTGTATCCTACGCGCAAGCGCAGAACTTCCCGCGCGGACGCGCCCGGCTTCGGGATCTTCCACGAAGGGACCTCCGCCGTCTTTTCGGCACGGTACGGGCAACGGTCGTGCGATTCGCCCAACCGTTCGGGCGTCAATAATGAAAAATCGTTCAAATCGACAAGGCACCAGCGCGAAGCGACCGCGGCGACCGTCTCTTCACCCGAACGCACGCGGTAATCGCGTTCGAAAATGACGTGACGCGGCGGAAGCGGCCAGGTATCCACCGTAAGCGTTTCCCCCAACCGCGCGGGACGGAACAATCTGCAATACGTGTTTACGATGATAAATCCGCAACCCTTTTTTTTGAGTTCTTCCACCCCGAAACCGAGTTCCTCGGCGCTGAATCCCGCGGATTCCTGCGTGAGCGAAAGCAGTGCGGACGGTTTCAGTTCGTTGCGCAAATCGAAATCGCTGTGCCGCAAAATATAGGTATGCGTGTTACAATATTGACTCATGCGCGTATTATATCACGGCAACGCGCAAAAGTCAACTTCCGGCGGCAAGATAAGAGAGCGCCCCCTCTTTGATCACGCGCGCAAGTCGTTTCTGATATTCTCTGCTCAGCAAAAGCGCTTCGTCTTCCGCATTCGAAAGGAATCCGCATTCCACGATCACGGCGGGAAAATCGTTGCAATTCAGCACGTAATAATCCCCTTTCAGCGCGTCCGTTTTTTTCACGCATTCGGGCATATTGTTGAGCGCGGACTGAATGGAACAGGCGAGCGTGCGGGAATTTTCCGAATTCTCGCGGAAAAATACCTGCGCGCCGCGGCGGGAAGAAAGCGAAAAGAAATTCTGATGCACCGAAATCATGAGCGCGGGAGAATTGGAATTGATGATCTCCGCGCGCTTTTGCATATCCCGACGCTTATAGCCCGCCGTCGCCATGCCGTAAAGACCCGCTTCCGTCGGACGGGTCTGCACGACGAGAAATCCCGCCTCTTCGAATTCTTCCTGTAAATAACGGGAAATTGACAAGTTGATGTCGCTTTCCTTTCTCCCCGACGTCTTGCCGACGACGCCGCCGTCCACGCCGCCGTGACCCGCGTCGATGACGACCGTAAGCCGCTGCGCCTGCGCGGCGGTGCGGGCAAGCGCAAAAAAACAGATGCCGAACGTTACCGTCACCGCAAGCAGAATACTGATAAAGCCGAGCGCGACGCGATGTTTATAAAAAAAGTTCATACGGTATTGTATGAACTTCTTTCTTCGGTTATGATGATCACGCGCGGGAACGGATATATTCGTCGATCGCTTTCGCCGCCGCTTTCCCCGCGCCCATGGCAAGGATCACAGTCGCGGCGCCCGTCACCGCGTCACCGCCGGCGTACACGCCTTCCAGCGAAGTCTTTCCCGTTTCGTCCGCAACGATCTCGCCGCGCGGCCTGGTCTCCAACCCCACGGTCGTCTGTTTGATCAACGGATTCGGCGAAGTACCGAGCGACATGATAACGCAGTCGACTTCGAGTATAAATTCGCTTCCCTTTTTTTCGACGGGACGGCGGCGTCCGGACGCATCCGGTTCGCCGAGTTCCATTTGAACGCAACGGATCCCCGTCACGTTCTCCTCCGCATCCGTGAGAATTTCGACGGGATTGGTAAGAAGGCGGAACACGACGCCCTCTTCCTTCGCATGCTCGACTTCTTCGCGGCGGGCGGGCAATTCCGCCTCCGAACGACGATATACGATGCTGACGTCCGCGCCCATGCGCTTCGCGCTGCGCGCCGCGTCCATCGCGACGTTTCCGCCGCCCACGACGGCGACCCTCTTCGCGCGGAAGATAGGCGTCGCGCCGTCCTCCTCGTACGCTTTCATCAGATTACTGCGCGTAAGATATTCGTTTGCCGAAAACACGCCCTTGGCGCTCTCGCCGGGGATTCCCATGAACTTCGGCAAACCCGCGCCCGTACCGAGAAAGACGGCTTCGAAACCGTATTCTTTCTTTAATTCTTCTACGGAGAAAATCCGTCCCACAACGGAGTTCGTTTCGATTTTTACGCCGAGCGCCTGCAAGCCCTCCACTTCTTTTTGAACGATCGCCTTCGGCAGACGAAATTCCGGAATCCCGTAAACCAACACGCCGCCGGCAGTGTGAAGCGCTTCGAACACGGTGACTTCGTAACCGAGTTTTGCAAGATCTCCCGCGCAGGTGAGCCCTGCGGGTCCCGATCCGACAACGGCGATCTTGTGCCCGTTGCTCGCGGGTCTTTTGGCGGAAGCCGCGCCGTGCAGATTGTGCCAATCGGCTACAAACCGTTCCAGCCGACCGATCCCGACGGGTTCGCCCTTGATGCCGCGCGTACACTTTTCCTCGCACTGCGTCTCTTGCGGACACACTCTCCCGCAAACCGCCGGCAGAGAGGACGAACGGTGAATGACCTCGTACGCCTCTTCGAACTTTCCTTCCGCGACCAGAGAAATGAACTCCGGTATCATGATATTTACGGGACAGCCCGCAACGCAGGGACGGTTCTTGCAGTTGAGACAGCGTTTCGCCTCGTCGATCGCCGTTTGTTCGGAATACCCCAAAGCGACTTCTTGAAAATTTCGATTCCGCACGCAGGGGTCCTGCGTCGGCATCGGGTTTTTATTCGGGTCCATATTGAATTTCGGCATATCAGCGCACCTCCTTGCGGAAGAGATTACAGTGTTTTTCCCTTGCCCGCGCTTCGAACTCCGCATACGTCTTCGAACGGTTCATCGCTTCGTCGAAATCGATCAGATGCGCGTCGAAATCCGGTCCGTCCACGCAGGCGAACTTCATTTCGCCTCCCACGGTAACCCGACAGCAACCGCACATTCCCGTTCCGTCGATCATGATCGGATTCATGCTCGCAACCGTTTTGATCCCGTACGGCTTCGTCGCCTGAGCGACGAACTTCATCATGACAAGCGGTCCGATCGTGATCACTTCGTCGAACCGTTCCCCCGCTTCGAGTATTTTTTTCAACGGAACGCAGACGTTCCCCCGTTCGCCGTAACTGCCGTCGTCCGTCATCATGCAAAAACGGTCGCTGATCGAACGGAACTCCTCTTCGAGGATCACGAGGTCTTTATTCCGGAAACCGACGATCGAAGTCACCTCGCAACCGAGCGCGTGCAGACGGCGCGCGACAGGCAACGCGATCGCGCAACCGACGCCGCCGCCCACGACGGCGACCTTTTTCAAGCCCTCCACTTCCGTCGGCGTACCGAGCGGACCTACGAAGTCGGGAACAGAATCCCCCGCCTCTTTTTCATCCAAAGCCATCGTCGAACCGCCGACAATCTGGAATATGATCGTGACCGCGCCCGTCTTTTCGTCGCACCCCGCAATCGTGAGCGGGATCCGCTCTCCGCGCTCGTCGGCGCGGATAATAATAAACTGTCCCGCCAAAGCCTTTTTGGCAATGAGCGGAGCTTCGATATCCATTCGCGTAACCGTAGGGTTCAGCCGTTCTTTTTTTAAGATGCGAAACATAATCGTCCTTCCTTTCGGAAACAGGTTTCCGTCGACAACAATTATATAACCGGAAACGGAATTTGTCAACTCCCGCCGTTAAATTTTTGTGAAAGCATATCCCGATTCCCTTGACTTCGCGATCTGAATCCGTTATAATAAAACTTGTTCAAGAAATGAATTATTGGAGAGTATCATGACGAAAGTAAAGATCGTCACCGACTCGAACAGCGGCATCACGCAAGCGGAAGCGAAGAAACTGGGAATCTCCGTTCTCCCGATGCCCTTTTTGATCAACGGTGAAGAGTTTTTCGAGGACATCAACCTCACGCAGGACGAGTTCTATGCGCATCTTAGCGGCGACGCTGCGGTTTCCACCTCGCAACCCTCGGTCGCGAGCGTAACCGAATTGTGGGAACAGTTGTTGAGCGACGGCTGCGAAATCGTGCATATCCCCATGTCGAGCGGACTTTCCGAATCCTGCCATACGGCGGAGGGATTGGCGAAACAGTACGGCGGAAGAGTTTGCGTAGCGGACAACCAACGCATTTCCGTTACGCAGAAACAGAGCGTATACGACGCGATCAAGCTCGCGGCACAGGGACTGAACGCGGCAGATATTGCGAAACGGTTGATCGAAACGAAATTCGACAGCAGCATTTATATCTCGCTCGACACCTTAAAGTATCTGAAAAAAGGCGGAAGACTTACCCCCGCCGCCGCGCTGATCGGAACGATCCTGAAAATAAAACCGGTTTTGCAAATTCAGGGAGAAAAGCTCGACGCATTCAAAAAAGTTCATACGCTGAAACAGGCGAAAGACGTAATGACGGGCGCCGTGAAGCACGACCTTGAAACGCGTTTTTCGGAATACGTAAAAAACAAAGAAATCGCGCTTTCCGTCGCCCATACGAACAACTATGCGGAAGCGGAGAAGTTTAAAGCAGAATTGGAAAACGAATTCCCCGGTATTCCCGTGGACTTTGTCGATCCCCTTTCGCTGAGCGTTTCCTGTCATATCGGTCCCGGCGCCCTCGCGGTGACCTGCCAGAGAATTTTAAAATAACTGCCAAAAGAGCGGATTTCAGAATCCGCTCTTTTTCTTACGGTAGAATCCGCGCTGTCTGGTTTCGACGAGATGATATTCCTGCTCCCTTTCCAGATCGTAGTACCACGGGTTCGCCGGCGTTGCGAACAACACTTTTCCGCCGATATCCGCCGCCTGCGCATATCCGTACGCGCACACGCAGATCGGGATCCCGTATAAAAACGCTTCCGCGCGCATCAGCGTCTGTTCCAGCCCGTCGCTGAGTTCTTCGAACAAACAGATCGCGACTTCCGCGCCGCAGACGGAAAGCGTTTGCAACACTTGCGGAAAGTACAGATCTTCCGCCACGACGATGCCGATCTTCCCCGCGCCGGTGTCATAGATTTTGATCCCCGCGCCGGGCCGAAAATCCCCCGAATCGATGCGGTTCACCATGTCCGAGACGCCGAGAATCCGCCCCTTTTCCGCCACGACGACGGACTTGCGGAGAATACCGCGCGCATCGGTAAAACAGCCGCATACGACGACGTTTTTCCCCTCTTTGGAAAGGAGCGCGACGTCCTCGAACAGACCCGTTTCCCCGCGCAATTCCCGTTCGTAACTCACTTTGCCGAGTGCCTGAAATCCGCAGCATACAACGTCCGCGCCGCCCGTACAGCGGTCGGAATATTCTCCGAGATTCCCCTCCGTAACAAAACATATCCGCATAAGCTCTCCCCGATTATTATATCGGTTTACGCGGGCTTTTGTGCATGAAAAAAGGACGGCAGTTCCGTCCTCTTTCTTTTATTGCCGTTATTCCTTTTTCCCGTCTTTTTCCGAAGCTTCCGCCGCGCCGCCTTCAAGCGACTCGGAAATTTCCGCGGGAGTTTCCGATCCCAAGTTTGCCGCAACCGCTTTCTCTTCCAAGCGCTTTTGCGCGGCCTCTTTCATGTCCTGCTGCACCGCGTGCAGTTTATTGATGAGTTTGACGATGCAGAACAAAACCAATGCGATGAGCAGGAAATTGATGATCGCGTTGATGAACGCGCCCCAATCGATATAGATCGATGTCGTCAAATCTACGCCCGCAGAGGGATCCGCAGGATCGATCGGCACCTTTTTGAGAAAGGTATAGACATTGTCCAACCCGTCCGCACCGATCATCAGCGCGAGAATCCAGTTGATGACGGGCTTTAAAACGTTATTGCTGAGGGCGTTCACGATCGCCGTAAACGCACCGCCGACGATCACGCCGACCGCCATGTCCAGCACGTTGCCGCGCGTTATGAACTCTTTGAATTCCCCCCAAAAGCCCTTCTTCTCTTTGTCTTTCTTGGACATGTTTCACCTCCGGTATAACTTAACGATTTTTTTCAAATTCTTCCATGCGCCGGACGACGGCTGTTTTTCCAATCGGAACTGCCAATTTCCGTCTTGCCGTCCCGGAAAATTCATGCGGGCGGAGTTGTTCAGCCCCAACGCGTCCTGAATCGGAATGACCGCGAGGCGGGAAGCGGTACTCATCGCCAGATGAACGAACGCTTTCGGGAAATTTTCCCCCTTCTTGCCGAGCGGCACCGCAACGCCGCTCTTTTCGAGAGAAGCCGCAACGCGGGAACGGAACAGAATAAATTCTTCCGCCGTAAGCGTTTCGAGATACCCGCTCACCGTGTCGTTATCGTGCGTCCCCGTATAACAAACGCTGTTTTCGCCGATATTTTCGGGCAAAAACGGATTGTCGGGATTTCCGTCGAACGCAAACAGCAATACTTTCATGCCGGAAAATCCCGTACGGTCGAGGAGCGCGCGAACGCCGTCGTCGATGGTTCCGAGATCTTCGGCAATCACGGAAGATTTATCGATCCCCGCGAAAAGTTTTTCCTTGGGTCCGTCCTGCCAGACGCCGTTTTCCGCCGTCTCGTCGCCGAACGGAATTTCGTAATAACGGTCGATCCCGCGAAAATGATCGATCCGCACCGTGTCGTAAATTTCGAGCGCGTGGCGCAGACGGGCTTTCCACCAGCAAAAATCCTGTTTCTCGTGCGCTTTCCAATCATAAACGGGATTCCCCCAAAGCTGACCGGTCGGCGAAAAATAATCGGGCGGCACGCCCGCAACTTTGACGGGCTTCCGCTTTTTATCGAGCTTGAACAGTTCCGGATTCGCCCATACGTCGGCGCTGTCATAAGCGGCGTAGAGCGGAATGTCTCCGATGAGTTTCACCCCGCGCGCGTTGCAGAAATCTTTCAACGCCGTCCATTGCAATGTGAATTCGTACTGTAAAAAGTTCCAGAAAAGGTATTCTTCGTGATGATCCGTTCTCAGGCGTTCCAACGCCTCCGGATCGCGGTCGCGGATCCCCTCTTCCCAATCGGTAAATCCGCCGCCGAAGACGGTTTTCGCCGTCATGAACAGCGCGTAATCCTCCGAAACGCCGCTCTTCACGTACGCGCGGAATTCTTCGCTGTCGAAAAAGAAACGAGAAAACGCCTTTCGCAACAACGGATACCGCTCGGCATACAACGCCGCATAATCGATTTCGCCCTTCTTTTCGGCGCCTCTGAGTTCCTCCCGCGTAATTAGCCCCTGCGCGGCAAGCAATTCAAGATCGATAAAATACGGGTTTCCGGAGGTGCAGGAAACGGAGCTGTACGGCGAATTCCCGAAGCCCGTCTGCACCAACGGCAGTACCTGCCAATATTTGACGCCGCATTTTGCAAGACTCTTCGCAAAACGGTACGCCTCTTTCCCGAGCGATCCGATCCCGTACTTCCCCGGAAGGGAAGAAATATGACAGAGTACGCCCGATTCCCTTATCGTTTTCATAATTGATCCTTTTATCGAAAAAGCCCGGAAATGCGCTCGCAAGCCTTTCTTGTATTTTCTTCCGTACCGAACGCCGTCAGGCGGAAAAAACCCTCTCCGTTCCGACCGAACCCGCAGCCGGGCGTCCCAACCACGTTCGCCTCTGCAAGCAAATAATCGAAAAACGTCCAACTGTCCATTCCGTTCGGACATTTCAACCAGATATAGGGGGAATTTTTTCCGCCCGTGTACGCGATCCCCAGACGGTCGAGACAATCGGATATGATTCCGGCGTTTTTACGGTAACAGTCGAGATTTGCGCGGATCTGCCGCTCGCCCTCTTCGGTAAAGACCGCCGCCGCGCCCATCTGCGTGATATAGCTCACGCCGTTGAACTTTGTGGATTGACGCCGCGCCCAAAGACGGTTCAGACTCGCCCCGCCGCGCACAAGCGCTTCGGGTACGACGGTATAGCCGCAACGCACGCCCGTAAAACCCGCCGTCTTGGAGTATGAGCAGATTTCGATCGCGCATTCTTTCGCCCCGTCCACTTCGTAAATACTGCGGCAAAGCGCGGGATCGGTGACAAAATATTCGTACGCCGCATCGTAAAGAATGACGGCGTTTTGTGCCTTGGCGTAGGCGACCCACTCTTTCAACTGCTCTCTCGTGTACGCGGCGCCGGTAGGGTTGTTCGGCGAACAGATATAAATGATATCCGCATGCACGCGCTCGTCCGGCATGGGCAAAAAACCGTTTTTCTCGTTCGCATCGGCATAGATAATTTTGCGTCCCGCCATGACGTTCGCGTCCGCATAAGCGGGATATACGGGATCGGGCAAAAGCACGACGTTATCCGCAGAAAACAGATCGAGAATATTTCCGCAATCGGACTTCGCGCCGTCGGAGACGAACACCTCCCCCGTTTTCAGACGAACGCCTTTGCGCGCATAACTTCCGAGAATGGATTGCAACAGCTTCTCATAGCCGTAACAAGTCTGATCCGGCCCGTAACCTTTAAAGGTCGCGGGATCCGCCATCTCGTCTACCGCCCGATGCATCGCCTCGATTACGACGGGCGCAAGAGGACGGGTCACGTCTCCGATCGACAATCGGATGACGTCTTTCTCTGGATGCGCGGCTTTGTATTCCGCCGTCTTTTTCCCGACCGCGGCAAACAGATAGCTCTCCTTTAAATTCAAAAAATTTTCGTTGATTTTCACCGACTGCGTTTCTCCTTACAGCGCGCCGCGTGCCGGATAAACTCGCGGAACAGCGGATGCGCGTTATTGGGACGGGATTTAAACTCTGGATGGAACTGTACGCCCACGAAGAAATCGTTCGCGGGATATTCCACCGCTTCGACAAGCGAACCGTCGGGCAGCGTTCCCGCGATCTGCATGCCGTTCTGTTCGAACGCTTCGCGGTATTCGTTATTGAACTCGAAGCGGTGACGGTGACGCTCGCTTACCTCGTCGCAACCGTAAGCTTCTTTCATGCGCTTGCCGAGAACCTTACAGGGATAGGCGCCGAGTCGCATCGTGCCGCCCATTTTTACGCCGTACTGATCGGGCATGAGATCGATGACGGAATGTTTTCCTTCGGGACAGAATTCGGAAGAATTCGCGTCGGCATAACCGAGGACGTTGCGGGCAAATTCGATGACCGCGACCTGCATGCCGAGACAGATCCCGAGATAAGGTACGTTATTTTCGCGCGCATACTTGCACGCAGCGACCTTCCCCTCTACGCCGCGGCCGCCGAAACCGCCGGGGATCAGCACGCCGTTCACGCCGCCGAGATATTCCGCAACGTTCGCGTCGTTTAAAATTTCGGTGTCCACCCATTCGATTTCGACTTTCGCATTGGTTTCGTATCCGCCGTGGGCAAGCGCTTCTGCGATGGAAAGATATGCGTCGTGCAACTGTACGTATTTTCCGCAAAGCGCGATCTTCACCGTCTTTTTCCGCGCATGGATACGGGCGAGCATGTCTTCCCATTCGGTGAGGTCGATCTGCTTGGGATCGAGGTGCAAAATTTCGCAGACGATCGAAGAAAGATTGCTGCGCTCCAACATCATAGGCGCTTCGTACAAAACGGGAACGGTAAGATTTTCGATACAGCAACGTGGCGCAACGTTACAGAACATCGCGATTTTTTCGCGGATCCCCTCCGGCATCGGCTGATCGACGCGCGCGACGATGATGTCCGGAAAAATGCCCATGCCCTGCAATTCCTTTACGGAGTGCTGCGTGGGTTTGCTCTTGAATTCGCAGGAACCGGAAATATACGGAACCAGCGTCACGTGGATAAAACAGCAGTTGTCTCTGCCCACTTCCCGCGCGACCTGACGGATCGCTTCAAGAAACGGCTGGCTCTCGATGTCGCCCGTCGTTCCGCCGATTTCGGTGATGACGATATCCGCGCCCGTCGTTTTGCCGACCTGATAGATAAAGGATTTGATCTCGTTGGTTACGTGCGGAATCACCTGCACCGTTTGACCGAGATATTCGCCGTTGCGTTCTTTGTTCAAAACGTTCCAATATACTTTTCCCGTCGTAAGGTTGGAGAACTGATTCAGATTTTCGTCGATAAACCGTTCGTAATGGCCCAGATCCAGATCGGTTTCCGCACCGTCTTCCGTGACGAATACCTCGCCGTGCTGGTAAGGACTCATCGTACCGGGATCGATATTGATATAGGGATCGAGTTTCTGGGAAGCGACTTTATAGCCGCGCATTTTCAGAAGACGACCGAGAGATGCCGCCGTAATGCCCTTCCCGAGACCGGAAACGACGCCGCCCGTTACAAAAATGTATTTCGTCATGATTTTCTCCTTCGTGTTGTTTTCATATTTCCACTTCGCCCGTAAATGCGAGCGTCGCTCCGCCCGTCATAAATACGCCCGAATCGGTATAAGTTACGATAAGATCGCCGCCGCGCAGATGCACGAGAATCTCTTCGCCCTTTTCACAGTACCCGTTCAACACGCTTGCGACCGCCGCCGCGCACGCGCCCGTGCCGCAAGCCCAGGTCTCGCCGCTTCCGCGTTCCCATACGCGCATGAGAATTTCCCGATTCCCCAGCACTTTTACAAACTCCGTATTGACCCGTTCCGGAAACGCTTCGTGCGTTTCGAAGCCGCAACCCATCCGTTCCAGATCCAGCGCATAAGGGTCTTCCACAAACGTAACGCAATGGGGATTCCCCATGGAGACGCAGGTGACGCGGTATTCTTGCGCACCTACCGAAAGCGGCGCGTCTATGACCGCCGCGCCCGAAAAACGCGCCGGAATTTCCGCAGGGGTCAGCGTCGCTTTCCCCATATCCACCGTCACGCTCTTTACCTTTCCGTTTTCGGCGCACACTCTAAGCGTTTTTACGCCGCTGAGCGTTTCCACCGTCAGAGCGTCTTTTTTGATTCCGCGGACGTCGTAAAGAAATTTTCCGACGCAACGGATTCCGTTGCCGCACATCTTCCCCTCGCTGCCGTCGGCATTGAACATGCGCATTTTCGCATCGGCAATCTTGCTCGGACAGACGAGAATGATCCCGTCTCCCCCGACCGAAAACCGCCGCTCGGACAGACGCGGCGCAACAATTTCGGGATGAGGAAAGTCCTCTTCAAAACAATCGAAATAGAGATAGTCGTTGCCTATCCCGTGCATTTTCCAAAACTTTCTCTGCATGTCAATCCATCTTTACGTACGCTTCCCGCTCCGCACCGACGGAAACGTAAGTGATCTTGCACGCGCAAGCTTTTTCGATATAACGGATATACGCAAGCGCCTCTGCGGGCAGATCGGAAGGCTTGCGGCATTTCGAAATGTCGCAATTCCAGCCCTTGATCTTTTCAAACACCGGCTTGCAGCGGTCAAGCGCATCGGGAAACGGAAATTCCGTCACGGTTTTTCCGTCCAATTCGTACGCCGTACAGATTTCAAGTTCTTCGTAACCGGAAAGAACGTCCAGCTTCGTCAACGCGATCTCATCCGCCCCCTGACAACGGATCCCGTAACGGGAAGCAACCACGTCAAAGGGACCGACTCTGCGCGGTCTGCCCGTCGCGGCGCCGTACTCCCCGCCCGCCGCGCGCAGTTTCTCGGCGGGTTCGCCGAAATATTCCGCCGTGAAAGGACCTTCGCCCACGCAAGTGGAATACGCTTTCATGATCCCGATCGAACGGTCGAGTTTCAGATTGGGTACTCCCGCGCCGATCGGCGCGTAAGCGGCGATCGTCGAAGAACTCGACGTATAAGGACAGATCCCGAAATCGATATCGCGCAACGCGCCGAGCTGCGCTTCGAACATAATATTCTTACCCGCGCGGTTCGCCTCGTTGAGATACAAGCCCGTATCACAAATATATTCTTTTAAGGGTTCGCCGTATTCCTTAAAATAGGCAATTATTTCTTCCGCGACAACGGGAGCATGTCCGTATCCGCCAGCAACGGTGAGATTCTTCCACTCCAAAATATCGTTTACGCGCGCGTAAAGCCGTTCGGGATGGAGCAATTCGCCCATACGGAATACTTTTTTCATGTATTTGTCGGCATACACCGGCGCGATCCCGCGGCGGGTGGAGCCGAACTTTTTATCGCCGAGCCGCTCTTCTTCAAGGCAATCCATCAGGACGTGATAGGGCATGGTGATCACCGCGCGGTCGCTGATTTTAAGATTTTCGGGAGAAATATTAATCCCCTGACTGCGCAAACGTCCCGCTTCTTCGCTGAGATGGCGGATATCCACGACCATACCGGGTCCGAGGACGTTGACGACGTTTTCGCGCAGAATACCGGAGGGAAGCAAATTCAGAACGAATTTTCCCCGTTCGTTAATCACGGTATGTCCCGCATTGTTCCCGCCCTGATAGCGGCAGACGACGTCGTAATCGAGCGACAGTAAGTCCACCATTCTGCCCTTTCCTTCGTCTCCCCAGTTGATCCCGCAAATCGATGTCAGCATAAAATTCTCCTATAAAAAAACCAATTATGATTATACAATAAACGCAATAAATATGTCAAGCGAACAGGCAAAGTTTCCCGCCCGGAATATTTCCGAAAAACGCATGTCGGATTTTCCCGAACCGGCGTGCTTTTTGCAAGATTTTTACAGAAACAGAAAGATTTTTTCACGGTTTTTTCAAAAAATAATTGACATTTCCGAGAAAACGGCGTAGAATATATAAAATAACGGAGGAAAGATTATGTATTGCAGAGATTGCGGAGAAAAACTCTCTTTGCGCTTTCTTGAAAACGAAGGGCTTGTTCCCTACTGCACGAAATGCGATAAATTCAAGTTTCCCTTTTTTCCCGTTGCGGTTGCAATGACGGTCGTCAATCGCGACGAAAACAAGATCCTGCTTGCAAGGCACGTCGGCGAAACAGACTACAAGTTATGCGCGGGATACGTTAAAAAAGGAGAAAACGCGGAAAAAACGATTCCGCGCGAATTAAAAGAAGAGACCAACCTTACAGCCGTGAAATGGCGGTATGTCGCTTCGCGCTATCACGACGAACGGAACGTACTGATGCTGAACTTTCTTGTGACCGCAAACGAAACGGAAATCGCGTTGGGCGAAGAGTTGGAAGAAGCGCGATGGTGTACGCCCGAAGAAGCGAAAACGCTGATCCGGAAAAATTCCACGGCGGAATACTTCCTGAATTGCGCGATTCCCGAATTAGGTAAAAAACGATAAAAAAAATCCCGCCGAGGCGGGATTTTTTATGCTAGCAATTCACGCTGCGCGTTTTCCAGCGCTTCGAGATGAACCTGTTCGTCTTCAATAATGCGGGAGATCACCGCACCGATTTTTTCGTCGTTCAAACAGTAAAGAAGCCGTTTGTATTCCGAAATCGCTTCCCGTTCTCCTCGGATATCCGCGGAAAGGATCGCTTCCGGCGACTTTGCGTAGTTTACGCAAGAAGCGGAGTAAAATCCCACGGGATAAGGCGGGCAAGACGTAAACAGCGGCGGCGCGCCCAGACGAGTGATCAGCGCTCCGAGGATCTGAATGTGATGCATCTCCGTTACGGCGATGTCGAGCAAAAGCCGAGAAAGTTTTTCCTTTCCGCATTCGCCAAGATAAATCGATTGGTATACGTACTGTAACGTTGCCGTCAACTCCCCTTTTCTACCCGCATAAGCGGGAGAAATCAAGCGAAGCACCTGACAGTTTTCGGTAATCCCCGTCAGAGAAGGATACGGTTTATCTGCTTTTAACCCCATTGCTTACCTCCGATTTGCGCGCCGGAAGAAAAACGGCGACGTTTTACTTGCTTTTTCTTACTTTTTATGTTATTCTTTGTAAGCAATAATTGTTACGCTAAATCCACTGTAATCGAAAATACGGAGGCTTATCGAAGCGGTCATAACGAGGCGGTCTTGAAATGCGATTGATTTCAATGGGTTTATTCCCCTAAATCTTTCTACAACGGATTTGCTAGACTGCTTCGGAACTTATCTAAACGCCCGATTTTTGGGATAAAACGGCTTGTTTTGAGCGGTAAATCGCAACAGCGTGAGCGGTTGACAATTTCTACAACGGAAGTCGCAAATTGTAGACTTCTACAAATATTTCTACAAAATCATTTTCTCTTGATTTTGCACCCAAAAACTTAATATTTCCACACGGAAGGATGGCAGAGCGGTCGAATGCGGCGGTCTTGAAAACCGTTGAAGTGAAAGCTTCCGGGGGTTCGAATCCCTCTCCTTCCGCCAGAAGCGAATTGTACGAACACACGTCAAAGTGAGTTCGTACTTTTCCTTTTATATGAATGTTTTGGCGTGAGAATACCCATTAAAAATATATTGCCTAAACCGCCAATTCCTACGGCGTGGCAAACGCAAAAGCGTGATGAACAAGGCAATTTTACCAAATAAAACAAAAGGCACTTCGGAAAACATCTCGGAGTGCCTTACGGTTTGCTTGATTAAATATTTTGTTTTTGCTATAATGATTGTACGATAAACAGTAATTTAGAGGCATTAAAGTGATTATTGAGCTAATTAAAGA
>CAJUJF010000003.1 GCA_910586825.1 uncultured Christensenellaceae bacterium
CGCCCATCGCGGAATTGAACTTTTCGCTGCAATCGGGATAGGCGTTGCCCGCCGCATCGTCGCCGTGCGCGCCGTAATATATCACCTCGCACCCGTGAGAAAGCGCCAAGCTTGCCGCCGCCGAAAGAAACAATCCGTTCCTGAAAGGGACGTAGGTTGAAACGGGCTTGCCGCCCGTTACCGAAAGCTGTTCGGCATAACTTTGCAGAGGTATATGATTGGGCGAATCCGCCAGGAGCGAACAGTCCGAACCTTCGAATATGACCGAAAGGTCAAGCCGCTTTAAAGCAACGCCGTAAAAGTCGGCAATTTTTTGCGCGGCGTCGAGTTCTTTACTGTGGGTCTGACCGTAGTAAACGGAAAGTGCTGAAACTTGCGCCGCGCCGTATTTCCGGACCGCCAATCCGAGACAGGTTGCGCTGTCTACGCCGCCGCTTAATAAAACAAGTGCTTTCATATCCTGTCCCCCAAGAGATTTTGCAGGGAAACGTCGTCTTTGAACGCGCCGCAGTAAGTTTTGGTAACCGTTTTTGACGATACGTTTTTTATCCCGCGCGAAGTCATACAACTGTGACGGCCTTCTATCCTCACGCCGACGTCGGGCGATAAAGCCGCAAGCGAAATTATCTCGGCAATGTCCCGTCCCAGACGCTCCTGCAATTGCAGCCGCTTTGCCGCCATATCGCAGATGCGCGCGATTTTGCTCAGCCCCAGAACTCTTCCGCGCGGGACGTACGCAACGTCGACTTTCATATCGTACATAAGCGCCAAATGATGCTCGCAATAGCTGAACACGCTGATGTCCTCTATGACCACCGCGCCGCCCGAATTCGGGTCGGACGGAACTTCGAAAGTCTTTCCGAACATTTCCGCAATCTCACGGTTGGTGTATTTAATTCCTTCAAACGCTTCTTCATACATTCGAGCTGTGCGGGCGGGCGTTTCGCGCAGACCTTCCCGGTCGGGGTCTTCGCCTATCGCAACCAATAAACCGCGGACATGTTTTTCTATTTCTTTAATATCCATACTTACTCCTATACCCCGCGCATATCGGGTTTCCAGATGATTTTATGCAACTGTAATTGCAGGCGCACGCCGTTAAGTTTACGCTCTTTCATAAACTCCGTTATCTCTACGGGCTTGATTTTTCCGAACACGGGACTGAAATAAACGCGGCACTTGTCTGTAAGTCCGTAGTCGTTTATAATCTCTTCCGCCCGCACCAGATCGCACTTATCTCCGACCACAAACTTGACCGCATCGCGTACCGTAAGGCAAGAAAAGTTTTCGGTCTCCATATATTTTTCCATTCCGCTTGAAGGGAGTTTATAATCTGCGGTAACGGCGGGGCGCGGCGAAAGGGAAACGATATTTTTCAACGGCACGCTTCCGTTGGTTTCTATTTCGACTTCTGCGCCCGACGCTCCCAGCAGTTCTATAAGATGCGCAATATCCGACTGCAAAAGCGGTTCGCCGCCCGTCAGGGTAACGTTTTTTACGCCCGTCGATTTTACGTATGCAACAAGCTCTTCCGCCGAAACAAGTTCGTATTTGACGTCGGCGACATTCGCCCAACGCGTGTCGCAATAGCCGCAATTAAGATTACAGCCGCAAAACCGCAGAAAAACGGCAAGTTCTCCCGCGCGCGGACCTTCTCCGTTGATGCTTACGAATTTTTCGGCAATTTTATATCGGGACATATCACTCACCGTACACCGCGCAGTTCTCCGGCGACTCGTAAACCGATACGCTGAAAACGGGCAAGCCCTTTTCGCAAAGGGCGGCGTATATGTGCGCGGCGAAGTTTTCGGCAGTGGGTCTGAAATCCGTTTCAACCAATGAAAACCCTTCTTCTTTAAGCGCGGCAACGGTCGCTGTTTTAAGAGTGTTTTTTTCGTAAATCAACGTATGGTCGAAACCTTCCGCAAGTTCTTTTACCGTCTTCTTGAAATCGCCGAAATCCAGAAGCATACCGCGCTTTTCGCCGCTTTCCTGCAATTCACCGCCGCTTATCTTTACTTCCACAACCCAGTGGTGACCGTGGATATTTGCGCACTTGCCGCTGTATCCGTGAAGAAAGTGCGCGCTGTCAAAACAAGCCGAAGTTTTTAAATAATACATATCTCTCCCTTTGCGCAAAAAAATACAGCCGCAACAAAACGACTGCACCTAAAAAGACTATTCCCATTCAGATGCCCTGGTTTTGTTTAACGACAGGATGGCGCAAACGAACTGTCCGTTTAATTGGCTATATAATACCACGCCGCGACGCGTATGTCAACTCAACCGAAGCGTTTTCGCGTTGCGTATTATATAAATAACGGTAACAAACGATTGGGATACAATCCCCGTATCGCGAAAGCTGTCTTATTTGCTTTAACGCCGCTTTCTGCTTTATCGCGTTCCGAAATGCACAATTCGTATTTCGCACCCATGGAAACTTTCTGTCGGGAAAATCATAATATAAAGTGATCTCATTCCTCTTTACAACTGCATACGCGAAAATCCATAATCTTTTATTTGATACTACATATTCCGCTCCCGTCACGGGGGCAGGTATGTAGTATTTTTACAAAGGGACTAAAAACTATGAAAATACCGAATCAGTCGAACGTATCTTTCAACGCCATGATGCCGCAAGAAGGAGCAACCCCCGGTCAGCTTGCGAGCAACACCGTGAATACGGAAATCCTGTCTTACGCCGTAACGAAAACGATCCGTTCCGATAAGACGACCGTCAGAGAAGGAGAAAATGCGCGCATTGCCGTAACCGTTGTCAACCGGTGGCGACGAAACTGTTCGATCACCGGTTTGCGGTCCCGCAACCCGACGGCGGCAACTATGTCGCCGGCAGCGTGAAGGTAAACGGGATCGCACAACCCTCTTACGATCCCGTAACGGGGTTTCCTCTGCCCGATCCGAACCCCGGCGAGACGGTCGAAATCGAATATGAAATCAAAGCGAACGACCCGATGACGACAACGCCGATCACGCAGTTTACAACGCTGAATTATACCGTAAACGACCCTGTGAGAGGGGACGTAAACTACTCCGAAAATACCGACACCGTTTTCGTCGACGTAATCGCCGACAAGATCAGCGTCGTCAAAAGCGTTGACAAATCTTACGCCGTCAAAGGCGAAAAACTACACTATACCGTTACGGTCACGAACAACGGCAGCGCTATGAAGTCCGATCTTGTATTCAAAGATTCGATCCCGACCGGCACGACGTTTGTGAAAAGCAGTATCAAAATAAACGGCAAAATCTATTCCGACTACCATCCGGAAAGCGGTTTTGCGATCCCGAGCTTGGCGCCGAACGAATCTTTTACCGTAAAATTTGACGTGGAGGTGAATTAACATGAAAACTATCGCGAATACCGCAAGTATCACCGACAATTCGGGGACGGTCCCGATCACCGTTTACAGCAACGCGGTCCGAACGCTTGTACGGACTCCCGACGACGACGGCAAAAGATTTTATTATAAAGTCGTCTACGTTAGCAATTACGACTGCCCGCGGAATGATTGCGAATGCGTCTGCGGCTGTTGTCGGAATTGTTGCGATTAAACAAACGACTTATCAAGACAAGGTTGAATGAGAACCCGTCTAAACACATAAAAAGGAATCACACTTTCTATTTGCAAAACCCGAGCAAGCGACCTTTTCGGCGTTTTAGTACATTACTTATCATTCACCGTGACAAAACAAAGAAACCGGTTCTCCGGTTTCTTTTCCTTTTGCGGAAACCCCGACGCTCTGCCGCGCGGAAATTTTTGAATCTCACGTATCCCGCCGCCGATTGTCAAAATATGGGAATAATCCCGTTTTTTGGATTGTTAGAATATTTATCAACTTTTTACAAAGGAGTAAATATTCCATGAACGTAAGCGAAGCTATTTCTACCCGCGTCATTCAACTGCTCAACGAACGCGACTGGTCCGCGTACAAACTCGCCTTTGAAAGCGGAATTCCCGCCTCCACCGTGTCCAACATCATTCTCTGTAAATGCAAGTCCTGCAACTTCGACACTATTCTCAACCTTTGCCGAGGCTTCCGTATAGAACCGCAGGAGTTCATTCTCCCGCCCATGTTTCTCCTCGAAAATCTCGACGATAACGACTGAATCTTTCCTCCCGTTTGCCGTTCCCACCGAACGGCTTTTTTCCGTGCGCAAAATTCATAACGGTTCCTTTCGCGGAAGAATCCCGCAATCATAAAAAAGCAGACTTTCGTCTGCTTTTTTGATCGCGGCCGTTTCGCCCGCATTATTTGATTTCGCGAAGATGCAAGATCATCGATTCGTACTCGGTCAGGTAAGGAATCGCGATTCCGTGATTCATCAGCGTTCTGCCGCTTGCCGTGAGCTTCGTCTCTTCGATAAAATACTTCTTCTCGGGATCGAGCCCCTTTAACCGAACGGTCTGCGGAAGATAGAGCGGAACTCCGCGAAGCCGTTCGCAGACGAGATAGGCGTTCTTCTTGTCTTTGGAGACGACCATCTCGCAGAACCAATCGTCGGTAAACGGGCTGCAAATCCGATACAGATCCCCTTTGAGAATCAACTCGTCCGTCTTCAAATAATCCGCGGTCTGCTTTTTGGTGAGTTCCCTCTCTTCGGCGCTCATTTCGGCAAGGTTGAGTTCGTACCCGAACGCGCCGAGGGACGCGACCGCGCCGCGCGTTGCGAACGGAATGGTGCGGTGCGTTTGCAGATTGGGACAGACGGACACGTGACAGCTCATCGAAGAGAGCGGATAGCAGATCGAAGTTCCCCACTGGATTTTCGCGCGTTCGTACGCGTCGGTGTCGTCGCTCGTCCAGATCTGCGGGAAGTAATACAGCATGCCGCTGTCGAATCTCCCGCCGCCGGACGCACAGCCCTCGAACAGGATCTCGGGGAAAGCGCGCGTGAGCCGATCCGCCAAATCGTATACGCCGAGCGTGAAGCGGTGCATGAGTTCGCCCTGTCTGTCGGGCGGAAGCGCCGCGGAAAAGTTCTCCGTAATATGACGGTTCATATCCCACTTGACGTAACCGATGTCGTTCTCTTTCAGAACTTTACTCATCATTTCGTAGATATGATCCACAACTTCTTTGCGCGTGAAATCGAGCACGAGCTGATTGCGCGCGCGGCAGAGCGCGACGCCGTCCTGATGGATCGCCCAATCGGGATGCGCGCGGTACAGGTCGCTGTCCTCGTTCACCATCTCCGGTTCGAACCACAAACCGAACTTCAAGCCGTTCTTTTTGCAGCGGTCGATGACCGCTTTCAGCCCGCCTTTGAGTTTCTTCTCGTTGACGTACCAATCGCCGAGACCCGCAAAATCGGTATCGCGCGCGCCGAACCAGCCGTCGTCCATGACGAACGTATCGATGCCGAGTCCCTTCGCCGCGTCGATGATCTCGAACAGCTTTTCGTTATCGTAGTTAAATTCGGTCGCCTCCCAGTGGTTGACCACGACGGGACGGCGGCGAAACGCGTAATCGGGATGAATGACGTAATTGCGCAGGAAATCGGCATACTCGCGGGACAGATTGCCGAGCCCGTCCGCGGAATAGCAGAGTACCGTCTGCGGGGAAACGAATCGCTCGCCCGCTTCCAGCTTCCAGCCGAAATTCATATCGTTTACGCCGCCCTGCAAGCGAAGTCTCCCGATCGGGCTGACTTCCGCGGTGAGCGCGAACGAACCGCTGTAAACGAGTTGAAAGCCGTAACATTCCCCTTCGTCTTCCGTACAGTTCGCGCGCAAAAGCCCCATAAACGGATTCATCTGATGCGAAGAAGTTCCGCGCATCGATTGCAGTCTTACCGTGCCGTACCCCAACGGTTTCACGTCGGGAGAGCGCTCCGCGCCCCAGGTTCCGTGCAGACGCATGAGCGAAAATTTCCCGTCGGGAAGCTCGGTGCAGAACGAGAACGCGCGTTTGAGCATGAACGGACGATCGCCCGTATTTAAAATCTCCGCGTTGCGGACGAGGACGTCCGAATCTTCAAACGCGGTATAATTGAGTTTGATCTCGGCGGGAGAAAAATCGTCCTTCAATGTGATTTCCAGCGTTTCGCCGCCCGACCGCGCATGCGGCATTCCGCTCACTTCCGGAACGCCACGATAGATCTTGTGAGAAACATAGCGGAAACGGCTCGCGACGCCGCCGTCTTCCCGCGAGACGATCGCGGTCGGTTCGCGGAAATCGCCGTGCGCGAAAAACGCGTACTCGCTCGGCATTTCGCTGAAACTCATGTCGAAATTCCAATTCGAAGCGTCCGGCGCAAACGGCGCGCCCTGCGCCGCAAAAAACTCCCCGTCGGACTCCGCTATGCCGCCGTAGTGCAGCGTCTGTAAAAAGCCCGCTTGGTTGACGTACATCAGATAGCTGTAATTTTTACCGCGTAAATGAAACAGCCGTGTTTTTTTTTCGAAAGTGATCATCATATCCTCGCTTTTTTTCTCCGCCGAAGCGGAAAATCAGTCGTTATTGTTTGCCGTGAACGTAGATCAATTCGCCGCCTTTGACGCGCGATTCTTCCGCACACAAGCCCATGAGATGGCTTTCGACGGAAGCTTCGAGCGTCGTCGCGCCCTCGCTTTCGCCGGATAGAAACGCGTAGAGCGAATCGATCATCACCGCGTCGCCGCCGCCGTGCGCGTAGCCGCGTTCCGTCATGGGTTTCAGCGGGATCCGCTCCGCTTCTTTTCCGAACGGCTTCACGGCGAGATAGTCTTCCTCTTCGTGAAGAACGATCTCTCCGAGCGCGCCGAAGAATTTCAGAATCCTGCCGCCTTCCGCGGTGAACGGCATCATGATCAGCGTCGCTTTCACGCCGTTTTCAAAGGTCATCTGCGTCAACTGATGATCCACGACGTCGTTGTCGCACCGATAAACGCACCGCCCGTACGGACCGGTGCGAAGCGCTTCCCAGAGCGCTTCTTCCGTAAGCGGATATGCGGTCGTGATCTGGTTGTGCGGCCAGATCGTATCGGGCGCGCCCTCCCGATACCAGGATTTAATATAAATCGGTTTGACGCTATAAGGGCAACTGTCGATCAGCTTACATTCGGTGCAACGGTCCGCCGCTTCCGCAGGCGCGTTTTCCGCCTTGAAATAGGTCAGATCCCCCACCGAAGAAATACTCTTGCACCGCGAACCCGCGTAATACTGCAACAGATCGAGATCGTGACAGCACTTGGCGAGAATCATGGGCGCGGTCTCTTCGCCTCTGCGCCAATTCCCGCGCACGAAACTGTGCGCGTGATGCCAATAGATCACCTGTTCGGTCACCTCGATGGAAACGAGTCTGCCGATGACGCCGCTTCTGAGCAGTTCGCCCATCTTCACGAACGCGGGCGCATAGCGCAGAACATGACAGACGAAAACTTTCCCGCCGTATTTTTTCTGCGCTTCCAGCAGTTCGTAACATTCGTCCCGATCGGACGTGATCGGTTTTTCCAGCAAGACGTCGTACCCGAGCGACAGCGCTTTCACGCACTGCCGTACGTGGTCGCGATCCATCGTCGCGATCACGAGCAGATCCGCCCGTTTCTTGCGGAAAAACTCCTCTTCGCTTGGAAAGCGGTTTTCCGCCGATACGGAGAACCTGTCGCCGTATTTTTTCAGTTTCACGCCGTCGGATTCGCAAAGGGATACAATCTCGTACTTCTCCTTTTCCGCCATGAACAGCGTGCCGTACGACTCCGCGCCGCGGTTTCCGCAGCCGATGATCGCAATCGAAAATTTCATACGCGTCCCCCGCTATTTTTTCAGCAGTTTAAACCCTTCGCGGAACGCCGTCATCGTCTCGGAAAGATCGGCGTAATCCGTCGAGTCGGGATCGTACAGACGCAGCCGGTTGGTGATGTCTTCGTCCGCATCGTAATCGTTGCAGTTGAACCAGACGGCGCCTTTGATCGTCTTTGCCCAAGGCGCGCGTTCTTCCGCCGCGAACGCTTCGAACATCTCTTTCACCCATTTCGCCTGCTCGGAACGGTTGCGGCCGAGCTCGGTATTCCCGCTGTTTCCGCCGGAACCGCACGCGAATTCCGAAATGATCATCGGCCATTGCGAAAACACGGGCAGATTCTTTTCGTAAAGACTCTTATAGCGCGCCTGAAAACTCTGAATGCTCGTCGCCGCCTCGTTTGCGTCGTAGTTGTTCATTTCGTAATTGGTGCCGCCCAAAAGGTGTACGTACTCGTTGCCGGGATAATAGCACAGGTCTTCTCCCCAGGACGAGTACGGACAGGAGTCCGCGGCGGGATTCCAGATCCAGATGCAGTTATCCACGCCCTCTTCTTCGAATATTTTGTACAGACGGATCCAGGTCTCATTGAAGATATCGGGATCGCAAAGGGTCATGATCCCGCAATAACTCGTCCAGTCCGTGTTCATCTCGTTGTTCAGGCGGAAGAGAACGGGCTTCCCGTACGTCTTGATATCTCTGGCAAGACGGTGAAAATACTCGTCGAATTTCCCGCGCAAGATATCAAACATCGGCGTTCTTTCGGCGCGCACGTTATTGTTGTTGAGCGTGTATTGGAAGGTGAACTGCAACACGGGCTTGCCGTTAAAGCCATTCCCGCCCGCCAGCTCGTTCGCCATTTTCAGCGGGAAGTGATGCCCTGCGTAATTATCCGCGTCCGAACCGGCGCCGATATGCGTGTACGTCGGATAGATGTCGAAATCGTAATCCCACGCCTCTTCGATTCCCTCCTTCATGCGCTTGCTCTTGCCGAGCATCGCCTGATAGCCCGGACTGGTTTCGACAAGCGATTCCTCGTTGCCCGGCATCGAATAGCTGAACACGCCCCAATGTACTTTTTCCGTGTTGAGGATCATATCGTAATACGCCTTGGTCTCTTCGTTCCAATTCTCGTCCCCGACCGGCTTCCCGGCGTCGAAATAGTTCTTTTCAACGCCCTGTTTCGGCATGAACGAAAAACTCTTCACGATTTTGTCCAATTCCGCGGCGCGGTCCGTTTTCGACTTCATGACAAGAAGCGCGAACGTTTTCTCGTCTTTGACTCTGCGGACGATCGCGATATTGTAATAGGGATATTCGACGGTGTTCGTCGAATCGTCGATCCGGATATCGTAACGGTATAAATCGTAATCGGGCTTCGTCGTCACGTCGCCGACCGCGCGCTGTTGCGTAAACGGATAGGCCTTCGTCCCGTTCAGGCGCTCCATGCCGTTGGACGTGATGTAATCGTCGTTGTTGAGGTGAAAAATCAGCCATTCGGAATTGTACGTATACCAGGGCGTCGAGCCGTTCATATACGGATTTTTGGAATTGTAACTTACGGTGAACACCGAATCCGCGTATTCGATTTTCGTACGGTATTGGGCGATCGAATAATCGACGGAATATTCCTTGGTCGGCAACGTAAACACCGCGCCGGCGGAAGCGTTCACGAAACGCGTGTTCTGCTGATTGGACAGCTCGATCTTCACGTCCTGCCGCCGCTTCAATTCGCGGAACGAGGACACGTAATTTCCGTCCACGTAACAGCGTCCGGATTTGACGTCGCTCTTCTTCGAAAAACCGTTTTCGGTGTCGAAAAGCTCTCCTTTGCCGTACATTTCTCCGAAGAGATAATCGTAAGTCTTGGAATCGGTGATCGCCGTTCCGTCTCCCGAAGGGGGATTCTCGCCGCCGTTGCCGCAAGCCGCAAGACCGCAGGGAAGCAGAAGCGCACAGCCGACAAACAGCGCCGCAATTCTCTTTTTCATATTTATACTCCGTTTATTTTTTCGCGTTGCGGAACCCTTCGCGGAACGCCTCGACCGTGATGTTGTCGGGATCGTTGTCGGGATCGATGAACCGCAGACGGTTGCTCACTTTCGAATCGATCAGGTCGTTGCAGTTGAACCAGATCGCGCCTTTGATCTGCTTGACCCAATCGGGCTTTTCCTTCGCGTTCAGATCGCAGAACATGTCGCGGACCCATTGCGCCTGAACGCCGAGATTGCGGCCGAGCTCGCCCGTATAATCGCCGCCCGAACCGCACGCGAATTCCGAAAGGACCATGCTCCACTGAGAGAAGATCGCATTCTTGCGGTACAGGTTCGAATAATGAGTACGGAAGGTGCGAACGGACGCCGCCGCCTTTTCCTTTTCGTAATTGTTCATTTCGTAACTCGTTCCGCCGAGCAACTGCACGTAATCCACGCCGGGGAAATAAGCGATGTCTTTCCCCCACGAAGAATACGGGATATCGGTGGAAATGGGGTTCCAGATCCAGATGCAGTTATCCACGCCTTCCGCGTCGAAAATTTTGTACAGGCGGATCCAGGTTTCGTTGAAAATCTCCGGATCGATCAGCGTCATCATGCCGCAATAACTTGTCCAGTCCGTGTTCATTTCGTTGTTGAGACGGAACAGTACAGGCTTGCCGTACTTTTTGATGTCGCGCGCAAGACGGCGGAAATGCTCGTCGTATCTGCCGCGCATGATGTCGAACATGGGCGTCTCTTCTTCGAGCACGAGGTTGTTGTTCAGCGTGAACTGATAGGTGAACTGCAATACGGGCTTGCCGTTGAATCCGTTCCCGCCGGCAAGGACGTTCGCCATCTCCAAGGAGAAATGGTGCGGCACGTAGTCCGTGCTGTCCTTTCCCTTTCCGATATGCGTATAGGTGGGATAGATATCGAAAGGCTGACCCCACGCCTTTTCGATCGTCTCCTCCATTCTCTGACTGTTTTTCAGGAATTTACAGTAAGTGGGATCCCCGTCGTGCAATTCGTTTTCCACGCCGGGCATCGAATAGCTGAACACGCCCCAATGCGTGCGGTCGGACGACGAAAGCATTCTGAAATACTTCTTCGTCTCCTCGCTCCAACGGGGATTTTCCTTCGGCGCGCCGGGGAAGAAATAATTCTTCGGCGCGCCCTTGGGCGAGAATCGCACGAAACTTTCGATCAGACCCTCCATCTCCGCGCGGGCGTCCGTCCTGGATTTCATGACGAAGAGCGCGAAATTCACGGGGCTGTCCGCTTCTTTGACGACGGCGATTTCGTAATAGGGGTATTCGATATTTTCGCCCTCGACTTTCAGACCGTAAAAATAGAGATCGCAGCCCGTCTTCACGCCGAGATCGCCGTACGGCTCTTCTTTCGAAAAGGCGTGCTTGGGAGAATGCAAACGGGTGATCCCGCAGTTTTTCAGAAATTCGTCGTTGAAGACGTGACGGAGAAGCCATTCATAGCAGTATGTATACCAGCCGTTTTCTTCGTCGTAATAGGGGTTGTCGTGCTCTTCGCTTGCAAACAGAACTTTATCGCCGAACGCGATCTTCGTACGACAGTGCGCGATCGTGTAATCCACCGCATACTTTGCGGCGGAGATCCGATAGGCGATCCCCGCGGAAACGTCGGCAAAGTACGTTCCCTTATCTCCCGCGAGTTCCAATTTCAGATCGATCCCCTCTCCCGCTTTCGGGGAATCGGTATACGCGCCGTCCATAAAACAGCGTACCTCCCGAACTCCGTCGAGGATCTCCTTGCGATGATCGACAAACGCGGAAATATCCCGCAGCTTCGCTTCCGTCATAATTTTTCTCCTTTTCGTTACGGCGAAACCGATTGTATTTTTAACGCCGCATTTCCTTAGTTTCATTATACACACGCAATATGTTTTGTCAAGATATTTCGAAAATTTTTTTATTTTTCGGGTCCGTTTTCGTAGACCGAAATTATTTGAAAAAATGTTTTTTATTTTTACGGAAAAAGGCTCCGCATTGCGGAGCCTTCGGAATCGGTCTTATTTTACGGAACGGGCGGCGCAATCAATTCGCCGAACGCCGATCCGATCTTCCCGCCGCCCAATACGTACGCCTTGGCTTTTCGCTGTAAAGACGTGTTTTCGGGGAAGTTTTCGGGAGAAAGGGATTTGTCCCGATAGATCCAGAGTTTATAGTCGTCCGCATCGGGATAGGTTTCGAGAATCCGGAACCGCTTTCCGAACCCGACGAGCCGCGAATCCGCGGGAAGAAGTTTGCCGAGCGCGGGCGAGAGCATCCAGGAAGTACAAACGTAACGCGCAGGTGTCTTGCGGTATTTTTCGAAAAACCGCGCGGCAAGCGCCAGAGACTCGTCCGTCGCCTGCGCCGAGATATCCGCTTCCCCGGGGATATGAACGGAAACGTCGCCGTCCGCCCACTCGTATTCCAGAGAACCGAGGCGGAACAACAACAGCGAAAGCTGTCGCCCCGTCCAAAACCCGCGGTCGAACCCGTACTCGCCGAAACTCTCCTTATATTCGCGCACAAAGCGCGAAAAGCACCCCATCGTCTCGTAGAAGATCCCGTCGCCGATGCCTTCCCGACGGTAACGCGACTGCGTGATCTGCGCCGCCGAAAGCATGATTTTCAGCATGCGGAACCCGCGCGCGTCCTCTCCGAGACGGTCTTTCAAGGCGGCATACGCTTGATCATAACCCCGTTCGTCACAGAGTCCCCGATAAAAATCCCGCAATTCCGCTTCGGGAATTTCCTCCTCCGCGCGAAGGGTTTCCGCGGCGGCCTCTTCGGGCATGTCGATCTTGGAGAGAATTTCCTCCAAAAAACTCATTACTTTTTCTCCTGCGGCACTTTCAGTTTCCGAAGCGCGGTTTTCAGTTCCGACTTGCTCTCGCCGTTCCCGACGTACATTTCGTATTCCGCCGCATTGCCCGACACGATCCAACGCAGTTTCGTCTCGTCGAGCGCATCGACGCATTTCGCGGGTTCGGCAAGCGGTAACGCATGCCCCTTGCGCAGGAAGAACACCGTTTCGGTAAGCGGAATTTCCAAATAATGATCGCCCGCGGAAAGCATCGTTTCTTCGTAATCGGTCGCGGAACGCATGCGGATCATCTTCATCTCTTCGGGAAGATACACGTATCTGCCCGCCGCGTTCTGTTCGTATACGGGCGCGATCATCAATCCTTCGCCGACCATGAGCTGGTCTTCCACCGTCCGCGCGCGGCGGTCGTTGGGGAAATCGAACGCAAGCGGACGGAACATCATATCGCCGCGCGTCGCGCTCTTGACGAACTCGCTGTAAAGCCAAGGCACGAGGGCATAGCGGATTCCGAGCAGATTGCGGAAAGTCTTTTTATCCTTGAAGCGGAAGCACTCCTGCATGCGCGTATCCAGCGTGGAATGGTTGCGCATGAGCGGCGTGAAGATTCCGAGCGCCGTCCAGCGCAAGAGCAGGTCTTCCGACGTGTTGTCGCCGAACCCGCCGATGTCCGCGCCGACGTATAAAAATCCGCACATGTTGAGCGAGGGAAGCATTTTCAGATTCAGCAAAAGATGCGTCCACCAGGAAGCGTTGTCGCCCGTCCAGATTCCGCCGTAACGGTGCATGCCGATATGGGACGATCGCGAGAAGAGCAGATACCGTTTGTCGGGCTGATACTCTTCGAAGTATTCCGCCGCGGCGCGCGTCATGTAACACCCGAACAGGTTATGTACGCTCAGATGGGAAACGGTTCCGTTCGGCGTGTCGTGGAAGAACTCGGCATAGTCCGCGCGGTTGTTCGCAAGCGTGCCGATCGCGCCAAGGATCCCGTGATATTCTTCGAGCGGCATGTTTCTGCCTCGCGCCGAAGCGACCTTTTCCAAGACGCCCGCCAGCCGTTTTTTGGAGTAGAAAATCGAAGGCTCGTTCATGTCGTTCCAAAATCCTTCGATTCCCTCGTCGAGCAAAATGCGGTATTTGGACCCGAACCATTTGCGTGCTTCGGGATTGAGTACGTCGGGGAACACGCTGTCTCCCGGCCATACCCCGACGACGTAAGGCTCGCCCTCCGCGTCTTTGCAGAAATAGCCCTTTTCAACCCCCTCTTCGTAAATATCGTAACCCTTTTCGACTTTGACGCCCGCGTCGATAATGGGGATCAGACGGATCCCGCGTTTTTTCATGTCCGCCGCCAATGCCTTCAAATCGGGATAGCGCTCTTTATTGACGGTGAAATCCTTATAATGATCCATGTAATCGATGTCGAGATAGATCATGTCGAGAGGCATGTCGCTTTCGGCGTATCCGTCCGCAACTTCGCGGATGTCCGCTTCGCAACGGTATCCCCAGCGGGATTGCCCGAATCCGAACGCCCACTTGGGAGGAATATAGCTGTCGCCGATGAGTTTGCGGAATTCCCGCACCACTTCGACGGCGGATTTTCCTTCCACGATATAGAGATCGAAGTCCGCAACCGCCTTTACGCGCAATTCGTCGGGATCGGTATAGCCGATATCGAAAAGCACTCTGTCGGCGCAATCGAAAAACGCGCCGAACACGCCCTTCTTGCCCGCGACGACGATAAAGTTGTGTGCGCCGTAGAGCGCGATGCGCTTTTCGGTGATGATCGGGTCGTCTTCGTTACAGCTCTCGTAGTGCCAGCCGCGCTTGTTGATGCCGCGAACCGCCTCGCCGAGTCCGTACACGCAGTCTTCGGGGGCGAGCGCAAGCGTGAACTCTCCCTCCGCATTCAGACGGAACGCCGTCTGCTCTTTCTTCTCCGCCGCGATTTCGCACGCGACGGCGCCCGTGGGGAAAGGGTTCCCGTAACGGTATTTCCGAATCATAATCTTCTCCTTGTTTTTGTTGTCGTTATTCGTTTACGTTCACGGAGGACATTCTGCGCCAACGCCATTCGCATTGGTCGAAGTCCTCTTCGAACTTGTCGCCGTTGCCCATAAAATCCAGCAGCCGTTCCGCGAGTTCCGGAATGCTCTCCGCCGCGCCTTCGAGATACGCGCCGATCTTCGAGATCGCCGCGGAAACGCGCTGTTTCAGCGCGCCGATCCTGATGTCCTGCACGTCGAACCCGTTCGAACGGTTTTCGCGGTGCCATTGCGCATGCAGCGCAGCGTAAAACTCTTCGATCCGCTCCTGCAACGAGTTCAGCGCGCTAAGAAGCCGACCGAGTTCTTTACGGTCCCCTTTTTGATATGCTTCCCGCAAGAGGATCCCCATTTCCGTTTTGATTTCGAGGATACGGCTCAAACGGTATTGCGTTTCGAACAGATACCGCCATTTCCCCGCCTTGTCCCGCGCCGAAGCAAGCCGTTTCGTATGCGATTCGTAGAGTTTGTTCGTGCCGCGCGCGATCGTCGTATCGAGCGTGCCGAGCAGAACGTCGTTGAACAAGAGATATTTGTTCGCGCTGTTGAGTTCGCTCACGTCGTCGTGACCGGACACGCGGTTGCACAAATCGATCGTCATGAACGTTTCGAACGGAACGCCCGCAAACGTCCCGAAACTCTTCCTAAAAGCTTCGTCGATTTCCGCGTTGCCGTAATTGAGCCGCCCGCAGTACAAAAGCGCGGGAAGGGTTGCGAACGGCGAACATTCCGCGCCGTTGTCCCCCCAGCCTGTCACCACGTAATCGCGGACGCCCTTGCGGATACAGGCGCGCGCCGAAGCGCCGCACGTTGCGAACGCGAAGCGGTTGTCGGGCGTATAGCCGACCCATTTCCACGCCCCGCCCGCAAACCCGATCGGGTTGCGGAATTTGAGATGCCGTTCGAGATTTTCCGCATAATGCTCTTCGCTTAAATTTCCGTAATCCCAATAGATCAACTGCATGTTTTCGGGAACGGAAGAGAGCACTTCTTCGGGAAGATCCTCGCCGTACTGCGCCGAAAAAGAACGCGAAAAGAACATATCCGACCACATCATCGGGCGGAATCCGTACTTCTCGCAAATTGCGACGACGCGCGCAAGGTGTTCGGACATGATCTCGAACCGCCCTCTCGCGCCGTGACGGTCCATGTATTTCCCGCGGCCGAGCATGTACGCTTCGTCCATGCCCACGTTGATGCGACGGGAAGAGAAATACTCCGCGCAGGTCGAAATCAGGTCTTCGAGAAAGGCGTACGTCCGCTCCTCTCCCACGAGAAGAATGTCGTTTACGTCGAACAGCCAGTCGTACGCATAATGCCGCGTGAGCGAATTGAAGTGCGCAAGCGTCTGGATATACGGCACAAGCTCGATCCCGAACAGGCGGCAGTATTCGTCCAATTCCCGAATGTCCTCTTTCGTGTACGGCGTGCGCAGATACCCGAAATAGGGCTGGTTCTTAACGACGAACGTATCTTCCATATACAGACCGAGGCTGTCATAGCCCGCGACTGCGAGATAGCGGACGAGTTCGCGCAAAGTCTCCGTTTTCGGAACCGCGTTGCGCGACACGTCGAGCATATAACACAAATCGCGGAAGGACGGATCAAAACGCAGCGCGCCCTTCCCTTCCCCGTCGGAAATCGCTTTGAGCGCGTAAAAAACCTGCACCCGCTTTTGCGCGCGGATCCGAAACCCGCCGTCCTCGCCCGTAACCGTGAATTCGCCGCAACCTTCTTCCGCCGAAACGGGAACGCCGTCGGAAGACAGCTCGAACCCGAACTTTCCCGAAAGCTCCCGCGCGGCGCGCAGAAGCTCTTCTTTCGCAGTAAAACGAATTTTCATATATCTCCCAAAAGCGCGACGGCGCCGTAGACGCCCGCGCGCGATCCGAGCCGCGCGAACGCAACGTCCGCCTGTTCTCCGATCAGCTCCGTCACCGTATCCCGCGACTGCATGACACCGCCGCCGAGCAGGATCAGATCGGGCGCGACCGCCGTACGGATATCGCAGAGCAACAGGTTCAGCTCTTTGCCGAACTCCCGCAAAAGCTCCGCCGCCTCCGCGTTCCCCGCCTCGTACAGCCCGAACAACTGCTTGCAGCTTTCGAGCGCGGGGATCCGTTCTCTTCCGCGCGCCGTCAGCGCGGTCGCGGAAAGATACGCCTCCGCGCAACCCCGCCTGCCGCAGGAACAAATTCTTCCGTCCGGATACAGGACGATATGCCCCCAACGCCCCGCGTTGAAACGCTTTCCGCGCAAAATTTCGCCGTTTACGAGACTCGCGCCGCCCACGCCCGTACCGAACGTGAGCATCGTCGCGTTTTTGCAATCGGGGTAAAAATACAGCTCTCCTTTCAGCGCGCAGACAGCGTCGTTATCCGCAACGCAAGGCACGCCGAAACGGTCGGAAACCGTCTTGGCAATTTCCGCGCCCGTCCAGCCCATGAGGTTATCCGTGGCGTACACGCACCTGCCCGCAACGGGGTCGATATCGCCCGCCGAAGAAATCCCGATCGGCGTATCCGGCGACTCCAACCCTTCAATAACAGAGAAAAGCATGGAGAAAATCTCTTCTCTTCCTGCTTTTCCGTGCGTCGGACGCGAACATTCGCGTACGATTTCGTTGTTCGCACCGAACAGCGCGCCCTTGATCGTCGTGCCGCCGATGTCGATACCGATTTTGTTTTTCATAGATCTTATTTTTTCTTGGAAACAACGAGCAGAGAGTTCATAACGGGGCGGGTCGCCGCGGTATGGAGTCTGTCTGCATTCGTGATATTGCACTCTTGTTTCGAGCAGGTTACAAACGTGCCGTTTTCCAGCTTTTTCAGTTTATCCGCACTGCGCAGGATCACTTTCCCTTCCGTTTCGTCGTCCGCGCGCGTCACGATCTGCGTGGACCCGCCGCCGTCGAAGTTCGCAGCCTGCGTGCAACCGTAATAATAGATGAACTCCGCAAGTTCGGGAAGGTTGAGCCCGTAAGAATCGCTCTCCGCTTCGGAGAACCCGTAATAGCGCATAGCCTCGACGCCGAAGATCACGACGTTGCCGTTCGGTTTGATCCCGACCGCGGAACGGGGAATATCCGTCGCCTGCGCGCCGTTGGTGTTTTCAAGCTTCACCGTAGCGGGAATCTCGTCGTCGAGAACGAGCGCCTGACGGCAGCCGAGAATCGTGGTGTATCCGTTCCAGAGTCCGTCCTCCGACTTGACCGCAACGGAGACGATCCCGTCTTTTTCCACCGCGTTGAGGGTGGCGAAACCCGTCGCATTCGTCTTGTTGGCGATCACATAGCCGACGCCCGTTTCGGGCGAGAACTTCGTACTGCTCGTGACGACGGATTTTTCAAGCACCTTCATATCAGAATAGCCGCCCGTGGTATCCACTTTCAACACCACGCCGTTGGAGATCGTCGTCGTTCTCGTCGTATTGAACGCAACCGCCGTGCGCGAAGGAGCGACGTTCATCGAAATCGCAACGCCGCCTTCTTTGCCTTGCGCGACGAACTGATAACTGAGCGTGGATTTTACGAGCTTCTCTTTGACGGCGGGCGTCGTGACGTCGCCCTCGTAATTCACGATGGGTGCGATCTGCGCAATGTCGCCCTTGACCCCGAACAGCATGGGCGCGGACGCGGGTACGTCGGAAGCGCCATTTTTATAGTCATAGTTCCCGTTGTCGTTATGTCCGGTTTTGACGATCACGCCGTCTTTCACGAACGCGTTGACGCACTGCGCACCGAAGAAGTCGGCGTTGATGCTGGCGTACACGTGCCCGCCCGTCGCCTTTTCCCATGCCTGCGCATGCGCGTAAGGCACCGCTTTCTGGAACGTGAAATCGGAAGATTTATTGTCTTTGGTCCCCGCGACCACGTCGACCTTGCTCAGATCCACTTCGACCGCGTAAACGACCGCGACGTGTCCGTTCTTTAACGTGACGGAGTTGGCGACGACGTGCGCGCCGTCGGTAAGTTTCGTAATTTCGTTCGTGACCGTTTTGTTGAATTTGGTCGGCTCGTAACCTTCGCGGTAAGAAACCGTAAACGGTTCTTCTGGCTTCGGCGGATCGGGATCCACGGGTTTGGGAGGATTCGGGTCCACGACCGGCGGTTTCTCCGGATCTTTATCCGGGTCTTTGTCCGGATCGATCTTTCCGCAAGCGCTCAACGCCATCGAGCAGGCGAACAAACTGCCGAGACACAAACAGAGCAATTTCGTCTTTAAAGCATGTTTCCGTTTCATAAATTCCCCTCGCTTTTTTGAAGATTTTTTTCAAATAACCGTTCTTAACAAGATTTTACTACATGAATATGGAAATGTCAATGTTTTATGAAAAAATATTTTTCGAATTACACCCGATTCCGTACCGAAATCGGTTAAAAAAGTCGGGACGCGACCGACCCGACTTTTTGACTTTCAGCCCTCTGTCAAAAGGTAATTTCGCGCTTCTTTCCCGCGGATTCGTAAAGCGCGTCGAGAAGCTTCGCGGATTCGAGAACGGCGTGGATTTCGTTCTTCGGAACGCCGCCCGAACGCACGGCGTTCAAAAACGCCCTGTCCTCTTCGCAGTACATATCGGGAATCTTATAGGCGGGTTTTCTGGTTTCCAGAACGCCGTTTTCCACCGTGTAATAGGTGATCATACCGCAGTAATCGAGCCGCGCGCCGCCCTTGTCTCCGAGGAAATCGACGTACATTTCGTCGTGATCGAGATTCTGCGCCCACGCGCCGTTAAAGGAAACGGAAGCTTTGTCCGTGCGGATATAGCCGGAAACGAAATCGTCCACGTCAAATTTACCGTTCAAATCTTTCGTGTCCTCCGCATGCATATCGAGATAGACGTAATCGCGCATATCCTTCGCCATCTCTCCGTACGCGTCGCAGGTGACCGTTTTCAGTTTCACGCCGCCGAGCACGTAAAAAATCAGATCGAAGAAATGCACGCCCCAGTCGATGAGCACGCCGCCGCCCGATTCCGCTTTCGTCGTAAACGCGCCGCCGAGTCCGGGAATGCAACGGTACTTTCGGAAAGAGCAATATACGTGATACAGATTGCCGAACTTCCCTTCCGCATTCATGCGTTCGAGCAATTCCACCGACCGCTGATAGCGGTTGCAGACCCCGATGCAGAGCAGACGGCGATACTTTTCCGCCGTCTCCGCCATCTCGACGGAGAGCGGGTAATTGATCGTGATCGGCTTTTCGCAGAACACGTGCTTGCCCGCTTTGAGCGCATCCATCGACACGCGGTAATGTTCTAAATTGGAAGTGAGTACGAAAACCGCCTCCACCTCTTTGTCCGCCAACGCGACGCGGTAGTCGGTAACCGTGTTTTCCACCAGCGCGGGATACGCCGCCTTTACCGCCTCCGCCTTTTCCGGAATCAGATCGCACGCATATTTGATGCGCAGCATTTCCGGAATTCCGCAGAACGCGGGGAAATGTCCCGCCTGCGCGATCCTGCCGCAACCGATCACCGCAACGCAAACTTTCTTTTCCATATCATCCCCTCAACCGATCAACGAACGAATGAATTTCACCGCGCCGCGAATATCCTCCAAGGGATTTTCGCCCGCTTCCCGTTCGATCGTCAAAAATCCGTCGTAACCGATCTCCCGCAACGCTTTGATATAGTTCGGCCAATCCACGTCGCCCTCCCCGATGGGAAGTTCCGCGAATCCCTCGCAGGCGTTGAGCGCCTCGACCCCGCCCACGGCGAACGCATGGTAAACCTGTTCGGGCGTCTGATTCGGATCGAGTTTGCGCCCGTCTTTCACGTGCGTATGCACGATATGATCTTTTAAAATATAGACCGCTTCCACGGCGTCCTGCGCGGTGACCATCGTAAAGTTGGCTGGATCGAAATTCACGCCGACGCCGCCTTTCGTATCTTCGAGAAACGCCTTTAACACGACCGCGCGTTCCGGTCCCGTCTCGATCGCGAGCGTGACCCCGCGTTCTTTCGCATAGAGTCCGCACTCCGTGAGCGCGCGCAGCATTACGGCATAGCGCGGAACGCTCTTATCCTCGGGAATCACGCCGATATGCGTGGTAACCGCCTTCGCGCCGAACTCCCGCGCAAGATCGACGATCGCCTTCGTGCGCGCGATGCGGTCGGCGTTGTCCTCCTCGCGTTCGAAGCCGTACCCGCCGAAATCGGCGCAGAGCGCGCTGACGGCAAGCCCCTTTTCGCGCAGTACGCGTTTGAAGTGTTCCTTTTTCTCCACCGTGAGCGTTGCGGGGGAGAACTCCCCGCCGACGGCGAAGATCTGCACGCCGTCCACGTTCAGACGGTGCGCTTCTTCGAGCGCCGCGTCGAGATTTTCTTTTTTCATGCAATCGGTGATCATTCCGATTTTCATAACCTGCCTCCGGATATTATATTTGAGAAAATACCTGCACGTAACTGCGCGTGATATTCTGCGGGCGGGTGATGGCTCCGCCGATCACGACGCGGTCGATCCCCGACTTCAATACGGCGGAAAGCTCTTCGTACGTATGAATCCCGCCTTCCGCAACGACGACGGAAGAACGAACCGTCCGCGCCAGCCTTTCGCAAAAAGCGACGTCGGGAATGGCGATTCCCTGCGTTTCTTCGGTATAACTTCTGAGCGTCGTGGAGACGTAATCGAACCCCAGCGCCTCCGCCGCCAACGCCTCTTCGTCGGTCGCTATGTCCGCCATGATCGGTTTATCGGAGTGATTTCGCACGTACTCCACCAACTCTTTCAGTCCGACCCCGCCGGGGCGGGTTCTTTGCGTCGCGTCCATCGCAATGACGGCGCACGGCGCGGAGATCAGCGCTTTGACTTCTTTGAGCGTCGGCGTGATATATACCGATGAATCGGGATAATCGCGCTTGATCAGACCGATAATCGGCAACCCGCCTTTTAAACGGCGGGCGATAGCTTTGATATCCCGCACGGTATTCGCGCGGATCGCAACGGCGCCGCCCTCTTGCGCGGCGACCGCCATTTTGGCGATGGTGTCCCCGCCGTAGAGCGGTTCGTTTTTTAAAGCCTGACAGGAAACGATCAGCCCTTTCCGAATCGTTTGATCCATATTTTTCTCCTTTCGCAACTAATCTTTCGGTAAAATCCTCACCTCGGTTTCGAACATGCGGCGCCAAGGCATTTCCACGGATATTTCTCCCGCCCGTTCCGATACGGCGGGGAAATGCTCCGCCATGAACGAAACCAAAGCGGACTTCACCGCTTCCGCGGCTTTCCCGCGCTTGCCGTCGGCATGGAAATAATCGAGACCGAGTTGCGGCAAGACGTTGTCCGTCACGTATTTGCGCGCGTAGGACATGTAACCGATATCTTCGTAATAACGGTGGACGAGAAAACTCTCGTTTCCCGCCGAATCCCCGCCGAGCATATAGAGCACGCACTGGCACACGGCGGTCCCCAACGTGTTGGAAGAAGTGTTCCAACCCGCGTAAGCGTGGATCCGGAAGAGCAAACCTTCCCTTTGCAACAGTTTGACCAGCTCCTGATCGCCGCCGTTGCAGTTCGCGATATCGCCCACCGCAACGAATTTACCCTCCGAAAGCGCGTATTCGATGCAGGAGACGAACTCCGCGAGATTGCGATCGACGTCGTAAGCCGCGGCGTGCGCGGGATCGTCTTCGTAATACATTCCCGACCCGACGTTGACGGCGAGCAGAATATCCGCTTCCGCAAGCGAATATACCCGAATCCCGCCAGCCGCGAGAATGTGATACTTCACCGTTTCGTTCACCGCCCTGTCCTCGAACCAAGGGACGACTTCTCCGCCCTTGGAGGACGCGTAATGCACGAATATCTTCGGCTTTTTGCCGAACAGTTCCGCCGCCGCACGCGCGAGCAGGATCAGCCCCGTATCGTCTGCCGAGGGGTACATCGCCGTTTTCGCATGCAGGCTGTTGCTCTTTAAAAATTCCCGCACCCGCATCTGATCCATAGAGGTGAATCCGTATACGGCGGAATCGTCCTGCGGGATCACGAAATAGTCGACCGTCCCGTTTTTGATATATTCGAGGTTGTGCATGAGAACGGCGATATTCTTATCCCGCCGCCCGATAAAATCATGTAAGTGTGCGGGCGAAATCTTTTTCTTCACCCGTTCGAAATCCGCCGCGTCCGCTTCCGTCAGTTTCCCCAGCTTTTCAAGGTGAGTGTATCTGCCGTAAAGATGCAGTTCTTCGCCGCATTCGTCGTAATAGTCCGGCTCCTCGTCGCTCAGCGAATACGAGGGACAGCGCATGATCAGCTGAAACGCATACAGCTTCATACGCGGATTCTCGCGGCGCAAACGCTCCACCGTCCGCGCGCGGGCAAGCAAGGTTTCCGTGGAATCCCCGTGCAGACGGGACGGAACGATGCCGCCGTAGATCAGCGTATCCAGCGAAAGAATACAGGCGTCCGCGCCGCGCGCGGCTGTTAACAGCCAATCGGCAAGCCGTGCGGTATCGGCGGGCGTCTTTTTGTCTCCCATGAAATCTTTCGGGGGAAGTACGAGTTCGAACCCCGCCTTCGGCATCATCTGCGGATAACCGAAATTGCACGGCCGCTCGTCGAGCGGCAACATGACGATCTTTTTCATCTGATCTTCCTCAGCCCCAAATTTTGCGGATCTCCTCGCGGTACGAATCCGCGATCAGCCGCATGCCCGTATCCGTCGGGTGAATCCCGTCGGCATAATACTCGGTAAAATTGCCGCTCAGAATTTTCGATCCGTCGGCATAGTACATCTTCCTGCCCTCGCGGCGGTATTTCGCGGCGAGCTCGTTCAAAAAGCCCTTGTAGTATTCGCGCAGACGGGCGCGGAAATCGTCGTACAAATCGAGCGAGAACATCACACGCGAATAGACGACGACGGGAACGTCCGGTCGGTGCGCAAAGAACGCGTTGAAAAACTTTTCCGAATTGCGTTCCATTCTGTCGTCGATCCCCGCGTTCGCCTCGGTATCGACGATCAGCAGATCGATATTCTTCCGCTTTCCGAGAATATCGCCCATCTCCTCTTCCATAAAGGCGCAACCGGAAAAGCCGAAATTCAGCACTTCGGTATCCAGTTCGCGGGAGAGCATATTCGTAGACGCCATTCCGGGACGGGACGCGCTGCACCCCTGCGTGATGCTGGTACCGTAAACCGCGATCCGTTTCTTCGTCGAAAACGGTTCGGGCGCGACGAACGCGCCGTCGTCGAGTCCGATCTCGAACGAATCCACCGCCATATAGAGCGGGAAGTAGTAGAGGAACCGACGCATTTTACGCGGCGCGTTCGCGAAACGGCTCATCGAAAGCTCGTACTCCGTTCCGTCGAACGCATACCGCGCGACGTCGTGCAAAACGAAGGTCTTTAACGTCTCGTCGTACACGTACAGATCGCCGCCGCACTGTCCGATCTGCGTCATATTCGTCATGTCGAATTTACTGCGGATCTTTACGCGAATGAACACCTGCGAGGAATCGGTGCGGAACCTTAGCTGAATGCCCGCGCTCTGTTCGGCAAGCCATGCCTCGCCGTCGTTTACGGGGCGGAGAACATTCCGCTCCGCCTCCGTAAGCCGCGCATAGCCGGTTTCGCCGAGCGCATCCGAGCCGTAAAGCCCGAATGCGGACGAATCCTTGGCGTCCCGCCAGAAGAGATTCCTCCCCTCCTGCGGCATCGTACTCAAATTGGGGTCGAAGTCGAACACGCTTTTCATTTAACGGTTACCTTTACGAGATTGCTGTATACGCCGTATGCGCCGTCCTGATAGACGAACAGCGCGCGAACCGTCTTGCCTGCTTCCGCGGTTCCGTCCACGTAAACGATACTGCACTTGTTTTCGCTCACAAATCCGTTGTACGTGCGGCAGGGAACTTTCGCCGAACCGGAATTGATCTGTTCCGCCGTGAGTTCGATATTGCCGACGGCGACTTCTTTCACTTTCATCGCCATTTCTTCCGCCTTGTTGGTAGTCGCGATGTTCACGCCGTAAGAAGTATGATCGGTGGTCTCGTACGTCCAGGTGTTTTGCAGATAGCCGCGGACCGCATAGTTCTTCACCGTGCCGTAGGTATCGCTCGTCACGGTAAAATCAAGTCCGACGTTCGCGTTGCGGCAGAACCGAATGAATTGCGCAACGGGAGCGACCGTGGACGACTCGGGACGGAGATCCCAATTAATGATGTTCGTCTCCGTTTCCTTGGCGAATCCGAGACAGCAAACGGGAATTTCGGGGCAGACTTCGCGCATCGCTTTCGCATAACTGCCGTAGAACGTAATGGCAAGCCAGCGTCCCGTCATCTTATCGTAGGAAGAGAATATTTCGTAAATCTTTTCAATGGGATTGAGCGAAAGCGCAACGGGAGACGCGCCGTCGATCTTCAATTCGACGATAAAAATCACGTCGGTGTCGATCAATGCCTCGATCAGCTCGTCGAGCGTGGGGAAGGTTTCTCCGTATCCCTCGTCGTAATCGTTCAGCGTCTCTTTCCGCAGTTCTTCCGCGGTCTTCAATACGATCCAGTTGCTTGCCGCCGACGTGGAAGTATAACCGGCGTCGGAGTTATGGCAGAGAATGATCTCTCCGTCTCTCGTCACTTGAACGTCGATTTCGATATGCGTCGCACCCTCGTTGACGGCCGCAGCACAAGAAGTGAGCGAGTTTTCGTTCGCATACTTCGTGATCCCGCGATGCGCCGCAACCGACTGCGCCTGCGCGAATCCGCTTTTCTCGAATTTCACGATCGCGCTTTGCATCGTCGCAAGGGATTCGCCGACGATGCCGTAGCAACCCGCCGCAACCGCGCCGACCGCCGCGGACTCCGCCGCAGAAACTTTACCCCAGCAGACCTTGTTGAGCGCCGCGGCGTAGTTTGCCGCGACAGCCGCGTTTTCGTCCTCGCCGTCGATCATAAGAATGTTCGCGCCGACCGAGTTTGCCGTTGCGATATGTTCCCAGAAATCATAACGGTTGGAAGATATCTCCCGATCGGACACGTCGTACACGCCGTTCGCGATAAAGCAGACTTCGTCGTTATAGATCAGATCGAGAACCGCCGAACTGCTCGAAACGACCATGATGTCGCTGATATAATAGGTATCCGTCATATAGGCGACGAATTCCTGCGCAAGCTCTTCCGTTTCGATCCGAAGCGCGGGAATCACGTCCCCTTTCAGATAGTCGTCGAACAGCGTCGCGAACTCCATGTTTCCGTCCGTAAACTTGACGTTCATGCCTGCGGACACTTCGAGCAGCGCAACGGAAGGCGCAACGTCCGCCGACTCGATCGCGCCGAGGTCTCCTTTCGATTTCACTTCGTACACGACGCTCGGTTCGATCCTGAGCGAACTGCCGAGCGTCGCCGTATTGGCAAGGTCGGTGTAACTCTTGGTCGCCGCGTCGGAAACTTCCTGCGCGGGGACGCACGCAAAGGCGCCGCACATCATCGCGCCGATCAAAGGTAATACGATCGCATTATTTAACTTTTTCATAATTCCTTTTTCCTCCCCGAATTAGTATTGGAAGTTGAGTTCGGTCGTTTTGTTCGCCATATCCTTCACGTAGGAGCATACGTCTCTGCCCCAGATCGCGCGGAACTTCGCGCCTGCGCCGGCAATGAAGGACATATCGAGGTTATCTTTTCCCGTATCCTTGCTGAATCCGGTCGCGGAAATCTGCTTCATCCCCTTCCAGGTGCCGCCGTTATAAAGATCGGGAATTTCCGCGTTCTTGTAGAATCCGTTCCATGCTTCGGTGCTCAATTTCGCTTTCGGCGTAAACGCAACGCCGTAGGCAACGCCCAACGAACGGGTACCGCCCGCATTGTCGATCTCGCCGGGGATAAACTTGTCGCCGAAATCCCAGGTGAACTCTTTTTTCAGCGTAACGCCGCCCTGTTCGCCGATCACGTTAATCTTGATCACGGAATTGTCATTCCCGTCGATCCCTTCGAAATGATATTCCGTTTTGATCTTCACGGTGAGCCCGCTGCTCTCCCAACGCCCTTCCGCCTTATTCCAGACGGAGTAACCGATCGGATCTTCGGAAAGCGTACGGATGGAAGGGTTCGAATTGCTAATTCCGTCCCAACGCGACATCTTGCCTTCGAACGGATACCAATAGCCCTTCGCGCCGTCTTCGAGATCCGCAACGGATGCCGTCGTGCCCGCATCGAAATATACGCCGTAATAGGGCATCGTCTCATTGATCGAAGGCGTCCAGATCGAAGTCCAGATTTCTGCGAATACGGTTTGTGTGCCAAGAGAAGGCGTCATCGTCGAAGCGGACAGATCGTACACCTGTTCTACGCCGTTGATTCCGAGCGCATCGGCGTCCGCCCAGGAAGTATACTGCGCGCCCGCGCCCGCCGCCGAATAGACGCTCGCCTGCCAGCCCGCCCAGGTGACGGAAGGATCCTCGGCATATCCGCCGAAATCCCAATCGGTCGCGCGGTAATAATAACTGTTGGCGTATTGCCCGATCGTTTGCAACATATTCACGTCCGATCTCTTGAACAGGTTGAGCGCCGTCGTCCAACCGCTCCACCAGGCCGACTGTCCGTTCGTAACGTTCGGGTTGTTGTCGAATCCGTGATACACGTTCGAGCGGTTCAGGAAGTTATACGGCTTTTTGTTGTAAGTATATACGACCGTATCGGGATCGTCCGTCGTGGTGATATAGCTTCCCTCGCCGTACTCCGCGCCGTTGACGATCGCGCTCAACGCGTTCGAAAGTCCTCTGTAAATGGTTTCGCTTCTCACGTCATCGGACGTATACGCGTAATAATTCAGCGTTTCCAGAACTTCGGGATCTTTATCGATGATTTCCACCGTGTTCTTTACGGTGACCGTGCAGGAGTCGGTGGTCGTCTTCCCGTCCGCGTCCGTATAGGAGACAGTAAGCTTACAGCTCCCCTTCGCGACCGCAGTCAGGTATACGACGTTCCCCTGCGCAGATTCGATCCTGCACACTTTGTCGTCGTCGATCGTCCAACTCAGTTTCGCGGGATCGACGCGATCGTCTTTCACGATCGCGCTCACGCTCGCATGATCGCCCGACTGCGTCAGAATCAATTTCCCCGCGGGAAGATTGATCGAGAACAATTCGTCTTCCTGCGTCTGTTCTTTTTTGACCGTGAGCGAACAGGTTGCGGACACGCCGCCCGCTTCCGCTTTCACGGTACAGGATCCCTCCGCGACCGCGGTTACGACGCCCGTCGCCCCGTTGCCCGCAACGGTCGCGACAGCCGGATCGGAAGAACTCCACACGATCGCCTCTTCGCTGTTTTTCAGCGTAGCCGTAAGCGTAACCTGTTTCCCTATGTAGAGCGACGTCTCGACGACGTCGAGCCTGATCGACGGAGCGTCCGGATTATCCGGCTCGTCGGTTCCGCCGCAGCCGACCAGCGCCAGCATGCCGACCATGACGACGCTCAAAAGGATAGCAAATTTTCTGAATAAGTTTCTCATAATTCGATTCTTTCCTCCTTGCTCTTATTATATCAGATGAAATGATGAATTTCAATAGCTTTCCGGAATTCCGAAAACTTTTCACTCCTTTACGGAGCCGAGCGTAAGTCCGCTCTTGACATACTTGATGATATACGGATAAACCAACAACACGGGAATGACGCTGATGATGAGCGTCGCCGCCTCGATATTGCTCTTATTCGTGATCAGCCATTCGTCGCTCGTATTCTTATCCGTGTTGCCGAGCATGCGGTACAGATACAGCGCAAGCGGCTGCTGCGAGGTATGCGCGCTGTCGATATACATCAACGCGGCGCCGTAGCTGTTCCAAGTTCCCACGATCGAGAAGAACACGCAGCTCGCAAATACCGGTAAGCAGAGCGGAATAATAATGATGAGAAAGAGCTGAATACTGTTCGCCCCGTCGATCTTCGCCGCCTCTTCGATCTCCGACGGGATCCCGAGGAAGTTGGACTTATAGAGCAGGATACTGTAAACGTTGTTGATCGAAATCAAAATGACCGACCAGATATTGTTCGTAAGATGGAGAGCGATCATGAGCAGATAGCTCGGAACGATACCCGCCGAAAAGAGCATCGTGACGATAAATACCGTGGTAATGCCCTTTTTGAACGGACAGTCCGATTTCGAAAGCGGATACGCCGCCATCGACATGAACAGGTTCGAAGCGATCGTCACGACGACCGTCGCCAAAACGGAATTGCCGAACGCCTGCAAAAACGCAAGTTCCGAAAGCACGTGTCCGTAGGACGCAAACGTGAATCCGAGCGGAATGATCGTGACCTGCGGATTCCGGTATCCGTTGCTGAGCGAAAGCGCGACGATGTTCAGAATAGGCAGGATAACGAGAACGATGGATACGACGAGCACGACGATCTTGATGACGTCGAACACGACGTCGGGAGGAGAAGATTTGATTTTGAATCTTTTCCGTTTGAGTTGATTGACCTGATTGGATTCTTTCATCTTCCGTCCTCCTTACCACAAACTCGTTCTGAGCAGTTTTTTGGAAATCGCGTTGCCGCCGAGCATCAGGAAAAGCGCAATCAGTCCGTTTACGATACCGAGCACGGTCGCAAGCGGCGCGTTTGTCTTATCCTGAATGGAAATTTCGTACAAGTACGTGTCGACGGTAAACTGCTCGTGCTTCGTTTCGGCAGTGTACATCGCCATCAACTGTTCGAGACCGACGCTCATGATATACGTGACCGTCATGATCAACTGCAAACCGATGACGGGAACGATGGTCGGCAACGTGATCCAAAGAATCTTCTGGAATTTGGAAGCGCCGTCCAGCGTCGCGGCCTCGAAAAAGCTCTTGTCGATCGAAGCGATCGCCGCATAGAAGATGATCGAGCTCCATCCCGTCCCTTTCCAGACTTTCAGAAAGATGACGAGCGGCTTGAACCAAGGATTGGATCCGAAAAAGTCAAACGGCTCTTTTAATATCCCGATATCGCAAAGGAAGTTGTTCAGCATGCCGTCGGTCGGCGACATGACGTTCGCCCAGATCCCCACCGTCATCGTCCAGGAGAGGAAATTTGGCAGACAGAGTACGATCAACACGAATTTGCTCATCGCCGCGCTCTTGATATCCGCAAGCAGAAGCGCGCAGATGATCGGCAAAGGGAATGTGATCAGAAGCCCGAAAAAATTGATGAGCAACGTGTTTTTCAACGCCAAACCGATTCGGGGATCGGTTGCGATCAGCGCAAAATTTTCAAGAGACCACGTGCCGCTCGCCCAAGCGCCCGCGATCCCGCCGCCCATGTAGACGTTGAATTTGCTGCGGAATGCGATCAGCATACCGACCATGGGAACGTACCCGAACAGAATGACAAGCGAAAGCGCGGGCAGAACGAACCAGATAATACTGCGGTGCTTTTTTAAGCGGTGCAGTTCCTCTTGCCAGAATCCCCGCACGACCTGACCGGTAACCGGATCGATCTTCACGTTCTTCTTTTTTGCGGAAACGGCGTCTTCGGAAACCGCAGCGACCTCTTCATTGGTAGAATCCGTCATTTTTTCCATCAATGATTCCTCCGATTCGCGTCGTACCATTCCTGAATCTGCGACATGACGTCTGCTTTCAGATACATTTTGGGAAGATTATCCTGCGTCGCTTTCAACAGATAAGAGTACGTTGTTTTTTCACTCGAACCGGAAGCCTTGATGATCTTCTGGGCGTTGGTCAAAATCCAGCTTCTCGTTTGCATGGAAACCTTGCTCCACTTGGGAAGAACGGCGCACTTGCCGAGAACGCTCAGAATCATGAGGTCGTCCTCTTCTTCCGGAAGGAGAATGGGCCAGCAGTCGTAACTCGCTTCGCGCAACGGCCAGTATTTGCGCCCCATCTTGGGATTGCCGCCCGTCGTATACATGGAGTTGCCTTCGACCTCTTTATATCCGGGAAGCAGGCGGTAATAAGTCGTGGACCCGTCCTCTTCCTGAATGCCGATGTCCCCGTCCTGCTTTTCCGCTTCGGGAATGATATTGTGCGATACGCCCTCTTTTCCGAGCAGGAACGCCTTGTAGTTCTCGTCCTTGATCTTCTGGTTCATCCAATCGAGCGCATAGGGCGCCTGGTTTACGGCGCGGACGGGCAAGGCGATCATATAGCCGATATCTCCGATGCCGCGCATTCTGCCCTTTTCCTGCACGACGGAACCGTACGAGCCGTCTCCTTTGATACGGGTCGCCCAACCGAGGTCCTCGCGCGCTTCTTCCGCGCTCGCGTATCCCAGTTTCGGATTCGCCGCCATCTGTCCGCAGAGCGGATTGAAGTTCCAGTACGGAATCTGCGCGACCGAAATATTTTCGTTCGTGAACCAGGTCATGACCTGACTTCCCTGCGCGGTATCCCAGTTTTTGGGGAGGCAGTTCTTTTGCGTGATTTCTTCGTTCATGTACTTGAAATACTTATCCGCCGCATCGCTGTAAATGTAGTTCTTGACCTGTCCGTTTTCGTCCTCGTAAAACTCGCAGGGCATTTCGAACGTGCTCGAAATGATGGAAAAGTCCGCGTCGGAGCCGGCAATGGCGAGCGCGTGATAGTTGACGTCGTTTTTCCCGAATTCCGCCTGCAACGCGTGCAGCGCGTCGGTGAATTCCGTAAGCGTTTCTGGAATCTTTGTGATACCCACCTTTGCGAGATGCTTTTTGTTGAATACGATCGCCGAATCCTGCATGTAACCGAAGCCGTATTCGGGAATCGCATAGATCTTGCCGTTATAGGTGCAGGCGTCCCACAGTTCCTGATCGATCGTCGCAAGCAGATCCTGACCGTACGTCTTCAACGCGTCGGTCAGATCGAGGAACGCATCCTCCGTCACGTACTGATCGAAAGAACCGCGACCGCATTTGATAAACGAATAGGTATCCTGCGACATGAGCGCGTTTCCGACTTCCGACTCTTCGTTCCCGCCGGAAATCTGCGAATATTTCACCTTATAACCGGTAATCTCTTCCAAGAGCTTCGCCGTGCCGCTGTTGTTGAACTCCGAGTCCGTCATACCGGGCGCGGGGAACAATCCCGACAGCGTAGGACGGTTTTGCGTGACGTCGACGTCGAGCGCGATCGTCGCGCCCGCAAAGTTTCCGCCGCAGGCGGCCATCGGCACGATCATACCGAGCGCAAGCGCAGAAGCAGTTAACGTGGTTAAAAACTTTTTCATAATTTTCTGTTCTCCTTATTTAAAATTCTTCCGTATAGGAAATATTCGATTCGATAAATGAACCTTGCTCGTCCTCTCCGATCCGGTAGTTGACGTTGTCGCCGCCCTGCCCGAAGCCGTACCCGAACACGTCGGGATTCGAAGGCAGGAAATCCCATTTCGCGGCGTTGTTGTAATCGTCGGCGCAGGTCGCGCTCTCGATGAACGCGGCGACTTTCGGATTGCGGAATTTCAACCCCTTGAACACGGCTCCGCTGCGCGCGTCCCAAAGGCTCGTATTCAGCATGACGGGACAGTACGAGGCGGCAAGCAGGGTAAACGCCTTATGCGCCTTCACTTTCAAAGCGCCCTGTTTCGCGTCCGACTGCCTGAAAGCGAACTTCTTGCCCGTGGTGAGATTGTCGAATTCCACGCAGTACGCGTCGCGCGTTACGTAGGAACGGAAACGGATCACGTCGGTGCCGCGCCAGCATTTTGCTTCCTCGTCGTACCGCATCGTAGTGACGGGCTCCGAGCTCGGCGAGACCATCGTGCCGTTGTAGTTGAACACCGCCAGCCAGGTCCCCGGCATCTGACCGTCGCTCGCGATCAGCCCGATATCGCAGCACCCCCAAGGACTCGTGGTAAAGAAATTGGAGAAAATGTATGCGTTCCAGTTGCGTTCCGACTCCGACTCGTGATATTTGAACTCCATATTCGTCATATCGAGCGTGAACTCCATATACGAAACGCCGCCGAACGAAGGATCCGTATCCGGACGCTTCGAATATGCGTACACATAGCTGCCGGAGAAGTATTCGAGACCGAAGGAGGAATCGTCCATCTTGGAATTTTCCATCACGTGTCTGCCGAGCGCAATATATTCGGTACCCGTGTTGTCGACGACGTAGGATTCGGGGTTTTTCGCCGCCCAGATCTGCGCGTCGCGGATCGCCTTTTCCTTGTTGTCCGCGGGCGCGTCGATCGTGCCGACGAATTCCGAACCGATGAACTTATAGAACTTTCCGGAAGAGAACGTGAAAATCGTCTCCTTGCCGTTCCAAACGCTGTAACGGTCGGAACGCGTGCTCATTTTTCCCGCCCTGATAAACGCGGCGAAGATATTGTCCGTTTCGTATTTGACTTTTCCCGAACCGTCGTAGACGACGTAAGCGCGATCCGAAGGGTACGGATTTACGGAACCTCCCCCGTTTCCCGACGAGCAACCGCAACAGGCGAGCATCATCGCCGCCGCCCCCACGGTCAAAATCTTTCCTGTTTTCATGTATTTTTCTCCTAATCTTCAATATGCGTTCCGTCGTAATACGAACTGAACGCCAAGTATTTCGAACCTTTCAAGTATGCCGCGCCGCTCTTGTAAACGCCGTCTTCCGCATGGACGCCGACGGTCAGATGCGCGCAGTCCGCGCCCTGCGTATAGCCGTAATCCAGCGTCGGAAGTCCGGGATAGAACTCCTCTTTCGCCGCATCGGGATACGTTTCGTCGGCGCGGTAACGCGCGACTTTCAAGTCCTCCCAGACGACGTTTTTGAGAAACCCGCCGCAACGCGCGTCCCACGGATTTCCCATTGCCGCGATCATCGTCACGACCGCGTTGATCCGGTAATAACCCTCTTTCCCCGCGTTGACGCCCTCGTGCGAATGGGTATATCCGAACTTTTCTCCCGTCGCGAGATTGGTAATGCGCAGCGTCCAGGTGTCCCGCCCGCCGATCGCTTCGATAAACAGATCGTCCGCGCCGCCGTAAACGCCCGTCCCGGGGTCTTTCTTCATGGTCGTGACCGTCTGTTCCTGCCAGATATGAAAACTGCCGTGTTCGTCCTCTCCGTTCTTGTGGGAAGCGTGCGTGCAGTTATGAATGACTTTCCACTGCCCTTCCATGCCCTCGTATCGGGGATCCCCGACCGCCGTGCCGAACAGTCCGATGCCGAGATCGCAATTCTCCGTCACGGTGCCGATATTGAAAAAGACGTATGCGTTCCATTGACTGCCGTCCGCGTCGCGGTAAACCGCTTCGCTCAGACGGACGGTACCGGAGGCGTAGGCATAGCCGTATTCCTGCCAGGTGTTGTTCGAACTCATTTTCCCCGCAGGCGTACGGAGATAGGAATATCCGCTGGAACCCTGTTCGTAGGAGAGCGGTCTTCCTTCGGTGGGATAGGTGGTTCCCACGTAGAGGAAGCCCGTACCCTTGCCGTTGTACACGTAACTGCGCGCATGTTTTTCCGCCCAGGCGAGCGCCGCTTTCTGCTCCATGGTGCCGACGAAATTCGTACCGTCGTAACACCAGCACTTGGAAGTCCCCTGCCGACGGAAAATTTCCAGTCCGTTCGCGTCCTTTACCGGCATCGGATCGGACGACGACGCATTCTCGCCCGCATAACGGATCGCGGCGAACATGCTCTCGAACGTCTCCGCGGCGGCGCCGCCGACGTGACAGACGGTGTACGGCGCGGCGGTAGGCACGCCCTCATAGTCGTAAGCGGCAACGGGCGGCCGCTCGGCGGGCGGATTTATATCCGACCCGTCGGGCGAACCGCCGTCTCCGCCGCTTCCGCAAGCGGAGCAACCCACGAGCATCACCGCCGCAAGCAACGCGATGGCTCTTTTCCCATTCATATTTTTTCCCTTAATCGACAATGTGCGTTCCGTCGTAATACGAGCTGAACGACATGTATCTGCCGCCTTTCTTATAAGCGTTTCCGCTCTTGTAAACGCCGTCCGCCTCATGCGTGCCGAAGGTGAGATGCGCGCAATCCGCGCCCTGCGTAAAGCCGACCCAGATCGTGTCTTCACCGTACCACACTTCGTCTTTCGGCTCCTGCGAATAATCGCCGTCCTCGCGGAACCGCGCGACTTTCACGTCTTCCATCACGATGTTTTTGATATAGCCGCCCGCGCGCGGATCCCATACGGGCGTTTCCACGGGGCAGTACGACGCCGCCGTGATCACGCGGTAGTTTCCGAACGCGCACGCCGCGTTCATGCCCTTGTGCGTGTGCGTGTAACCGAACGACTGATTGGTGCGGAGATTCGTGACCTTCAAGGTCCAGGTGTCGATCCCGCCGATCGCTTCGATGAACAGATCGTCCGCGCCGCTGTAAATCCCCGTTTCGGGATCTTTCGTCATCTTCGTGACGACCTGATCCTGATACACGTAAAAACTCGGCGTCGGGTCCACCCCGTTCTTGTGTTCGATATTCGAGCAGTTCTGCGTGATCTTCCACGCGCCGTCTCCGCCCGCATACGTTCCGATCCCGAGATCGCAGTTATCCACGCCCCTGATATTGAAGAAGATATACGCATTCCACTGATTGCGCGTGGCGCCCGTATCGTCCACGTACGTCGCGTCGACATAGGTCGCTTCGCTCAGACGAACGATCGCGGAAGCGTAGGAATATCCGTGCGTCTTCCAGGTATTGTTCGAATTCATCTCTCCGGACGGCGTGAACAGATAGGAGAATCCGCCCGAACCGAGTTCGTAAACGTCCTCGGGGTGACGGATCGACGTGAAGTCGTCCGATCCGAGATAGGCATAGCCCGTGCCCCTGCCGTTCACGACGTAACTGCGCGAACGGTTTGCAGCCCATTTGATCGCGTCGGTTTTCTTTTTCTTGCCGACGAAGTTCGTACCGTCGAAGCACCAGGTATCGGATGTCCCCGCCCGTCTGAACACTTCCAGCCCGTTCGCGTCTTTGATCGGCATGGCGTTGGAAGAGGTCGCGCGGGAACCCGCGTAACGGATCGCAAGGAACACGTTGTCGAAAGGCTCGGTCGCCGTCGTTCCGTCTTCGTTATACACCGTATACGGCGCAGCGGTAGGCGTGCCTTCGTAGACGTACTCCTTGGGAGCGGGAGGCGTAGGGTCGTCCGGTTCCGTCGTATCCCCGCAACCGACGCAGCAAAACGCCAGCACGAGCGCGGTGAGCGCAATCAGAAATCTTTTCATAATTTCCTTCCTTTAAAGATGTTTCTTCCATCTGTCCGACATTGAAAACCGCCGAACAGAAAAAATTGACATCGGGCGGGCGTTGCAACGGTGCCTCGCCCGATGTGTACTTCGTTATTCGGTTTTTCCGCGCGGATTATTCCGCGGTTGCGAGTTCGATCGCGCCGGTGCCTTCGTTATAGGTCCATTTCGCGCTCTCGTCGATCAACGCTTTGAGCTTCGTCCAGGATTCAACGTACGCGCCGCTCTGGAAAGGAGCATCGGGCGACAGCCATTGCGAATCGGAAGCGCGGAAGAAGTAACCGGTAGCACCCTGGAACGTCTGGTAGATCGCGACGACTTCGTCCAGCTTCGCCTCGAAATCGGCAGCCGTCTTGTCGAGCGCGGCAACCTTTTCCTTCACGCTTTCCATCTTGGCATGCTCGCCGAGATAAGACGTAACCGCCCATTCCGCATGCTCGCCGCCGGGGAATTTTTTAAGCGCTTCTTTTTCCGCCGCATTCAGTTTGTCATAAGCGGCAATCAGCTTTTTCATTGCCGAAGCGTTGTCAAGATCGCAGATACCCGCAATCGTTTCGTGATCTTTTACGTTTGCGAGGAATTTCACCGCATTGATCGCTTCGCCCATGTTGCTGATAACCCGTCTCGTGTACTCTTTGCCCTCTTCGGGCTCTGCGGGTTTCGCGTCGAACGTATAATCGTCGTCCGCCTTATAGTCCAAAACCGCATAGAACAGCGCCATAATCTGATAATTCCTATCGCTTGCGCCGCATTCGCCCCGCAACAGTTCGTCGATCGCATAAGCGTTAAAACGCAGCGCCCAAGTATTGTTGTTAGGCGTCGCGGCTGCCGACCAGAGTCCGGCAAGCTCCGCAATTTCCACTTCGGGAATCTTTGCAAACAATTCGTCCGTCAGCGTATATTTCGTGCCCTCTTTGAAATACCAACCGTTTGCCGTTTTATACACATAGTCGGACGTGAATTGAATCTCTCCGCCCACCCAAGTCATACTAGGCAACTCCCAACCGAGTTTGGTATACCAACCGTTTACGACTGCCAACGTGCGAGCATAAAGGTATGCGTCTTTGATGAAGTTCTGCACATATTCGCTGTTGATGACCGCGAGGATATTTGCGGGCAAACTCGCAATTTCCTCGGCAGTGCAACCGGTGTAAGCCTTATAAAATTTGTAAAGATTCGTGCCGATTCCGTCTTGGGGTTCTGCAATGTCCCAAGCCATTTTCGTGACTACACCCTTGTCATCTTTCTTTTCGCCTTCGGTATTATAACACTTTACCGTATAGTCGAGCAGATCGCCCAATTTGCTGTTCGCTTTTTCGATCGCGGTAAGCGCTTTTTCGAGCGCGGTGAGCTTCTGGGTAACGCCCATCGTTTCAAGCGCCTCTTTATCTTTGTCGCTCAATTCCTGATAAGCCGCCCATGCCGCATGGATCTTCGCGGAATCCAGTTTCAGCGCGGCAGCGGTCGAATAATTGTCTTCGCCGAAGCCGATTTCCTTAAACGCCTTGACCGCTTGTTCAACAGCGCTCGCCCCCCCCGACATGTTGAGCGCCGCCATGCGCTTTTCCGCATCGTCAAGGGTCTTTTTTTCCGCATCGGTGATATAATCGGTCTGATAAGGCTTCGTGAGCTTGTTGAAAGCATTCACCGCCGCGTCAACCGTCGCTTTGTCCTCTTTGGTCAGTTTGTCGATCGCAGGGATCTCCGCAATCGCCTCCTTCACGCCGCGGATCGCGGAAGAATACGCGGGAGCCGTATTGTCGAACCGGAACGAGAAGTTATAAATATCGCAATTCGGCGTATCGAAATTATAGCTTACCGCCGCGCGATTGTAGATAACGGTCTGGAAACGGACGTCGGTCGCTTCGTTGGAATTGAGCAGATCGTACACGCCCGCTTCGTGCGTGATCAGGTTTCCGCCGTAGGTCGTAGGATCGTCGATCGATTCCTGTTTGATCGTGCCCTTTGCGGAAGTGATCTTCAAATTCTGGAACTGCGCGCCGTTGCCGTACGCGGGCATCCCCTCTTCGTTGATGATGTTCAAAGAAGCATTGAAACGGTGCGTCGCACAGGAAGTCATGCTCGCATGCTCCCAATCTTTCACGAGAACGGAACCGTCGTCGAATTCCGCCGTAAGACGGTAAACGTAATAGGTCTCGCCGTCGTCGTCCGTCAACGGAACGCTTTCCGCGGTCATTTTGATATCGGAGGTCGGCACGTAATATCCGCCCTCTTCGTTCCAGGTAGAGGTGAGATAGCAGTTTTCGGTGTCGTACTGCATACCGATATTTTTGGTCTCGTCATAGCCGTCGTACATGACGTCACCCTCGGCAATACCCTTGTAATAATACATGTTTCCGGTATTGTTATCGAAAGCGAATCCGAAATGCGCGACCAGATAGGCGTCCGCAAACAGGAACCCGATCTGAGAATAAACGGCGTCGTCGTATCCTTCGTAACTCGGATAGATCTTCGCCTCGGTGAGTTTCAGATCGTATTCGACCTTGGTAATGCCGTCGTAAGGGGCAAAGTCGACCTGCACGTTCGCGTCGGAGAACGGATACACGTTCCAGGTCGCAAGCGTGCCGCCGGTATCGCCGAGACCGACGAGTTCGTATCCCTGACGGTAGGTTTGCAGTCCGTTCAGCCCTTTCATGACGACGATGTCGTTCTTGCTGTTCTTTTTCAAATCTTCGTGATAATCCGTCGTCCAGCAGGAATAACGGTCGAGCGAAGTTCCGTTTTCATAATAGAAGAACTGGTCGGTGTTGTTGTCCGCATAAGCGTTCTTCATGACGAAAAGCTTCACGTCCGCATCGTCGCCGGAGAGCTTGGCAACGTAGTCGCCCTCGTCCCCTTCCTCGACGCACTGCTCGATCGCCTTGTACATATCTTTAAAGCTCGCCTTCTTCGTGCCGTTCGCGGCAAAGTACCCGTACGCCTCCGCGCGGCCGTCCGCCGTATAACGAACCTCCGTATTCGGCGTGACCGTTCCGTGATTGCTGCCGCCCGGTTTTTTGCCGGGATCTTTTTCGCCGCAAGCCGCAAGCGTCGCGATCGCGCCCGCCATTGCCAATGCAATCAACGAAAACTTAACCTTTTTGTTCATTGTTTCCCTCCCTAATTTATGTATAATTTCCCCTATTACGGTATCATTATTGTACCCCCCCCCCTATCGATTTGTCAAGGATTTTTTGAAAGAATAATGAAAAAATTTTTTTATTTTTCCCCATTTTTCGGCAATATTTCTCTGTTTTTGTAAAATTGCAAACAATAATTTTGTCGAAACTGCAAATTTGACCCAAAACATCAAAAATCTTTTTCAAATAAAAAGCTGAGGATGCCCGAACGGATACCCTCAGTTTGCGCTGTTTTCCGAAATCTATTTCACGATGCGGCGCTATTTTTGCCGCCCGCCGGGGGGCGGCGACTGTCTGCCGCCGGCACAGTCCGGCATTTTCGTCTCGCCGAGCAGGACGGCGGGTCCGATCGCCGATTCCCCGAACCGAAGTTTGATGCCGTCGAGCGCCGCTTCGACTTTCCGCCGTTTCTCGTCCGCCGTGCCGAACAGGGAGAGCTGACAAGGCGCTTCGGCGCTTTCGAGCGCGATCGCGCTCACCGTAAGCGCACGGATCCCGTGCCGCCAGCGGTAACGCTCCGACAGCAGGCGCGCGCAAGCGTCCGCGATCGCCGCCGCGCTCTGCGTAGGCGTTTCGAGTCGGCGTTGCCAGCTCTCGAATTCGAGTTCGCTGTTCCGCACCGTGATCTGCACCCCGCGCGCCTGCAACTTCATGGACCGCAGTTTCTGTCCGATCTCCTGCGAGAGCGCGACGATGACCGTCCGCGCCTCTTCCGTATCGGTAAGGTCGGTCACGCAGGTAATGCCGTGTCCCACCGATTTCGCCTGTTCCTCTTCGCCGCAACGCGCGACGGGCGAATCGTCCTGCCCGTTGGCGTACCGCCAGAGTTTTTCGCCGTTTTTGCCGAACGTTTTTTTCAGATAGCCGACCGGACAGCGCGCAAGCTCGCCGAGCGTGCGAACGCCGATCCTGCGCAGTTTCTCGGAAGTCGCCCGCCCGCAGAAGATCATGTCCGAACAGGGAAGTCCCCAGACTTTTTCCCGATAATTCTCCCGCGTGATCTCCGTCACCGCGTCCGGCTTTTTGAGGTCGGAGCCGAGTTTGGCGAACACCTTATTAAAGGAAACCCCCACGCTCACCGTGATCCCGATCTCCCGCTTCACCGTCGCGCGGATCTCTTCGGCGATCTGCAACGGCGGTTTGCGGTTGCCCGTCACGTCGAGCCAGCATTCGTCCAGCCCGTACGGCTCTACAAGGTCGGTATACCGTCCGTAAATTTCGCGTAGCGCTTTGGAATACTTCGCATACAGATCGTGATGCGGCGGCACGATGATCAGTTCGGGACAGACGCGTTTCGCCTGCCAATTCGCCATACCCGTTTTCACGCCCGCGCGCTTCGCGGGTTCCGATTTCGCGAGCACGATGCCGTGGCGGTCTTCCGTCGAACCGCACACCGCGACCGCCTTGCCGCGAAGTTCGGGACGCAAAACGCATTCCACGGACGCATAGAACGCGTTCGCGTCGCTGTGTAAAATCCGTCTCGTCTCCATTCTCCCCTCCGCAGGCATATCCTTCGTTCGTATTATAAAACAAACAAACGTTTTCGTCAAGCGGATAATATTTCCTGCGTGAATTCGGAAACGGATTGTTTTTCACAATTTACGCAACTATTTTTCATTTCGGTCTTGATTTTTCGGAATTATCCGTTATAATAAAGGAAATCCCTCTTCCGGCAACCATTCTCCGTTTCCGAAAAAGCGGGTTGAGAAAAAAAGGAGAATCCAATTATGAGCATTTCGGCGAAAGACATTCGGAACATCGCGATCGTAGGACACAGCGGCGAGGGCAAGACCACACTGATGGAAGCGATGCTCTTTAACGGCGGCTCGATCGAGCGTATGGGAAAAACGGAAAACGGGACCACCGTTTCCGATTTCGACGAACAGGAGATCGCCCGTAAAATGTCCGTTTCCCTTTCCGCGGCGTACACCGCGTGGGGCGGCGTGAAACTCAATCTGTTAGACGTGCCCGGCTTTTACGACTTCGAAGGCGAGTTCAACGAAGCCATGCGCGCCTGCGGAAGCGCGCTCGTCGTAACCGGCGCGGGCGGAAGCGTCACCGTGGGCGCGGAAAAGGCGATTTCCCAATGCCTGCGCGCCAAAAAACCGCTCGTCGTGTTCATCAACGGCATGGACAAAGAGAACGCCGACTACCACGGCACCGTGCGCGCGTTGCAGGAGAAATACAAGGGCAAGATCGCGCCCATTCAGATCCCGCTGATGGAAGGGAACAAGATGACGGGCGTCGTAAACGCGCTGACCGGAAAAGCTTATCGGTTCACCAACGTCGGGCCCGAGGAAATCCCCGTGCCCGAAGAGTATCGGCGCGATCTGGAAACCATGCAGTATTCGCTGATGGAAACCGCCGCGGAAAACGACGACGTATTGCTCGAAAAATATTTCGAGGACGGATTCCTGTCCCGCGAGGACACCATTCACGGGATCCGCAAAGGCATCTTCGCGATCAACGTCATTCCCGTCATGGCGGGCAGCGCCTTGCAAAACAAGGGCGTCATCAACCTCATGAACGAAATCGTAAAATACATGCCGGAAGCGGCGGAACGCAGAGAGCTCCCCGCAACCGACCTGTTAAAGGACGCGGTAGTCGGGATCGCGTGCGAAGAGAACGCCCCACTCGCGGCGCAGGTCTTTAAAACCGCCGTCGATCCCTTCGTCGGAAAGATGAACTACCTGCGCGTCTGCCGCGGCACCCTGCAAACGGGCATGACCGTGCTCAATACCGAAACGAACGCGACGGAACGCATCAACGCCGTGTATCTGATCAAGGGCAAAAAGCTGGAAGCGGTTTCCGCGATCGGCGCGGGCGACATCGGCGCCGTTTCCAAACTCGCGAACACGGGCACGGGCGACACCCTCTGCGCGGAAGAAGCGCCCGTGAAATTCGACCCCGTCCTCTTCCCCAAGCCCGTGCTGTTCATGGCGGTCTACGCCGCCGTGCGCGGAACGGAAGACAAGGTGTTCGGCGGGCTCGCGCGGCTTGCCGAAGAGGATAAGAGTTTTACCGTCACCAAGAACGCGGGTACGGGAGAAACGCTCGTGGGCGGACAGGGCGAAGTCCACCTCGAAGTCATCAAAAGGAAGTTGAAGGCGAAATTCGGCGCGGACGCGGAATTCCGCACCCCCGCCGTGGCGTACAAAGAGACGATCCGAAAAACGGCGACCGCCGAGGGAAAGTACAAGAAACAGACGGGCGGACACGGGCAGTACGGGCATTGCAAAATGCGCTTCGAACCGTGCGAGAAGGACTTCGAGTTTGCCGAAGAAGTCGTCGGCGGCGCGGTACCGAAACAGTATATCCCCGCCGTCGAAAAAGGGATCGTCGAATGTCTCCCCAACGGCGTTTTGGCGGGCTATCCCGTGATCCGCGTGAAAGCCGTCCTCTACGACGGAAGTTATCACGACGTGGACTCTTCCGAAGCCGCGTTCAAATCGGCGGCGGAAATCGCCTTTAAAGAGGGCATCAAGAACGCCGCGCCCGTGTTGCTGGAACCCATCTCCCGTTTGCGGATCGCCGTACCCGAACAGTACGTGGGCGACGTGCTGGGCGATTTGAACAAGCGCAGAGGCAGGATCATCGGCATGGACGCGCAGGACGAAATGCAGATCGTCACCGCGGAAGCGCCGCAGGGCGAGCTTCTGACGTACGCGACTTCGCTCAGATCGATGACGCAGGGCCGCGGAAAATTCACCGAGACGTTCGCGCGGTACGAACAGGCGCCCGACGCCGTTCTGCAAAACCTCAAAAAATAAACGACCGCCCCGCCGTTTCAAAACGGCGGGGCTTTTTCCCGTAAAAAAACGCGGTTGCAGATTGCAACCGCGTTTTCAAATCGCGAATTTCGTTTACATCGAAGAAACGAGGAAGGTCGCAAGGAAGAGCGCGCCGATCACGTACGTCGGAATCGAGATCTCTTTCACTTTGCCCGTGCAGAGTTTTACGATGATATACGTGATGATGCCGATGCCGATTCCCTTCGAAATGCTGTATCCGAGAACCATAACGATGAACGTGAGGAACGCAACGATCGCTTCCGCCGCGTCTTCCCAATCGATCTTGGTGACCGAGGACATCATCAGCACGCCGACCCATACCAACGCCGCCGAAGTCGCGCAGCCGGGAACGAGTCTCGCGATCGGGCTTAAAAACATTGCAAGCAGGAAGCAAAGTCCCGTCACAAGCGCCGTGAAGCCCGTCTTGCCGCCCGCCGCAACGCCCGCGGAAGATTCTACGAACGTCGTAACGGTAGAAGTACCCGCAATCGCGCCGACGCAGGTTCCGATCGCGTCCGAAAGCATCATCTTGTTCATGTTGACGGGCACGCCGTCTTTGTCCAGAAGGTTGCCCTTCGCGCAAGCGCCGTACAGCGTTCCGATCGTATCGAACATATCGATCATGCACAGCGAGAGCGAAGTGGTGACGATCAACAGAATCAAACCGCCCACGTTTCCGGTATATGCGCTGAAATCGAAGCCTTTCACGAACACCTGACCGACCGAATCGGTACCCCATGCGGCAAACGCCTTCAAAGGATTCTGAATTTCAATGCCGCTGAATACCGCTTTGCACACTTCGTCGCCCCAAGCGAGACCGAGCGCCGACAAAATATAGTAGAGGACGGCGGAACCGAGAATTCCCCAAAGGATCGCGCCTTTCACGTTCTTTTTGGAAAGAATGGCGATTGCGATCACGCCGAGGAGAATGATGAGCGGCGAAACCAACCCGCCGTAGGTGAACCCGTCGGCAAGTACGTTAAAGGAGAAGAACTTTACAAGCGTCGACTCATCTCCCACGATCAAACCGTTGCCGGAATTCTGCAACCCGATAAACGCGATGAACATACCGATTCCGACGGGGATCGCATGCCGTACCGCGGCGGGGATCGCCTCGAAGATCTTTTTGCGAAGTCCGGTCGCCGTAAGGATGATGAACACAACGCCTTCGAGCAAGGTGAACATCATGCAGTTCGCATACGTGAGACCGCTTCCGCCCGCGACGAGGATCAGCGAAAATACGATAAACGCATTGACGCCCATGCCCGAAGCCTGCGCCAGAGGCATCTTTGCAAGGAACGCCATGAGCATGGTTCCCGCAACCGCGCCGATCGCCGTCGCGATATACGCCGCGCCGTAAGGATCCTCTCCGCCGATTACGAGCGAGAAAAATCCCGCGTTTACCATAAGGATGTAAACCATCGCCATGAACGTCGTGAGACCGGCGATCACTTCCGTCTTAAACCGCGAACCGCTCTTCGTGATGCCGAAGTAGTTGTCCACTTTTCCGAAAAATCCCTTATGCGGACTTACGGGCGCTGCGGCGTCAGCCGCAGCGGGTTGAGAATTCTCAACCGAATCGTTCGTCTGCGCGGAGGTTTCGGATTCGAGGACTTCTTTGTTCTCTTCTTCCATACTTCACCTCTTTGGTTTTTTTGATATCCCGATTATAGCATCTTTTTGTCGGATTGTAAAGAATTCCGTGAAGTTTTGGTGAAAAAAATTTTCACGTCTCCGCATTTTTTTACCTCCGAAACGCATAGAGTATTTCGGCGCGTTCCGGAAGCGCTTTGTCGAAAAATCAAAAAAATTTAGCGCATACGCAAAAAATTTAAAAAAATATATTGATTTATGGGAAATTTCGTGATAAAATAATGTTAATACAAACCATATAAGGAGATTGAATATGAAATGTACCTTTTGCGAAGCTGAAAATGCGGAAGGTGCGGTTTTTTGTTCGTCTTGCGGGAAACGCATAGACGGCAAAAAGAACTGCCCCGCTTGCGGCGCTCTCAATCCCGAGGCGGCTAGCTTTTGCAGCTCCTGCGGAGCTTCCATGAAAGCGGCGCCCGCGCCCAAGCCTGCGCCCGCCCCTGCGGCTCAAAACGTAACACCCCCCCCCGCGTATAGCGCACCCGCGACCGTTTCCGACGGCGCAGCCGAAGCGCCTGCGGACAACGCGCTCTGGAAGAAAATCGTTACGCTGACCGGTGCGATCTGCGCGGCGGTTGCGGTCGTTTTCTCCCTGATTTTCTTCTTCCTGATCGGCGTCGACGCGAAAGTCTCGGCGATGGGCGAGAGCGAAATTCTGGGCAGTTACGGCATCGGGTACTGGCTCGGCACCATCTGGGATAATCCCGACAGCCTGACCAATCCCGGCGTGATCCAATATTTCGAACTCTTAGAATCGTCCGGCGATTACATCCTTCCCACTGTGGCGCTGATGATGAACGGAACCTACGGTTTGCTGACGTTCGTCGTCATCGGCATCATCCTTGTCGTCGTCGGCATCAAGGCGATCATCGCGTTCGTGAAATATTTCACGAAAAAACCCGGCAAAGACATTACCAAGCTCGCAATCGGCGTTTACTTCTTATACGCGCTTACGGCAACCATCATCAAATCGCTGATGGCAATGGAAACAAAAGTTTCCGGCGGCGGCGAAAGCGCGTTTCAAGGAACGGTTTACAACGGCGCGACCATGGCGGGGCTCGTGATCGGCGGACTTATGATCGGAATCATGATCGTCAGCCGCATCGCCGTACAGGGAAAAGCGCTTCTGAAAAAGAACGTCCTGATCCCCGGCATCATTTCGATCTGCGCCGTCGTCTTCTCGGCGGTCACCTGGGCGCTTCTTTCCGGCGCGCTCTTCGGACAATCGGCAAACGAAATGGGCATGTCCGGCTCGATGCTGTACGGATTCATGGCCTTCGGGCAAACGGTTGCACAAGGCAAAAGCATCGAAGATATTATCGTACCTGTAATGCTGGCGACTTACGTGCAGATGTTCGTCGGAATCGCGATCATTATGGCAAGCCGTCTTACGGTGAAACACATTTCGGGACTTGCGACCGGCAAGACGGAAAAAGATCTCCGTTTCGCGATCGTCACCCTCATCTTCACGGTCATCGCGTTCTCGTCCTCGCTCGCGATCCTCACCGAAGACGTGCTGATGAACATCGGCTGGGATACGGAAGCTTTGACCACGGGACCGATCATCACCGCGCTCGTCATGTCGATCATCTCGCTCGGCCTTACGATTGCAAGCATCGTCGTAAGAGGAAAAATGGCTCCCAAGCCCGAACCGATCGCGCCCGTTTATCAGGCTTAACCGATTCGAAACATAACATAACGCCCTTGCCTCACGCAAGGGCGTTTTCTTATTCTTCCGTTTCCTGCTCTTCTTCCGCCGCCTGTTTTTGTTTCATGCGCTCGATGCTTTCGTTGGCGAGCGGTACCGCGTCCGGATTCTTGCGCGAGCGCAGATGCGGAAAGGCTTTCAAAAGGCGTACGGGCATTTTTTTCGCGACGGCGTCCAGCGCGCGCTCCCGTTTTTCGGCGAGCGAATCTTTGACCGCCAGAACGCCCGCTTCCGCTTTCAGCGTCGCGTTCGCGATCTTTTCTCCGATCCGTTCCGAGCCGACGCGCATCTTGTTCGCGATCTCGTCGATCTCTTTTAATTTCCGGTTGAGTTTCAGCACCTGCAAGACGGTCACGACGAGATCCGCGATCATCGCCGCGGCGCAAAGACAGACGAGCATCGTTCCCGCGATTTCGCCGAACAGACCGGCGAACCGCTTTACGAGCGGATGCACGACTTCGACGACCGTAAGCACGGCAATTCCCCACAGCAGCGAAAATTCCAGACAGATATATCCCTTTACGTTGAATTTCCGCGCGGAGTAATCCCACCACTTGTTATGGAAAAACGTTTCGAGCGCCCAGCCGGTGATCAGCTCCAAGGCGGAGGGCAACGCGATTCCCACAAGCAACACCGCCCACGGCTTTTCCGCCCAATTCCCCAGAATCAGAAGGATTGCCGCAACGCCCGTACCGTAGATGGGACAGACGGGTCCGTTTAAAAATCCGCGGTTGACGAATTTTCCCGCCGTGACCGCATGAAACGCAACTTCCGCGACCCAGCCGAGAAAGGAATAGACGAAAAAATAAGCGAACACCTCGTAGAGCGAAAGCGTATTGATAAAAATATCCTGCATGCCGTTCTTCTCCGTCCCTCTCCCGCCTTACAGGATATCTTTCCCGACGGGTTGCAGGAAGAGCTCCTCCGCCTCTTTCCCACGCGCGCGGGCGAGCGCCCACATGAGCTTCGTAACGGTGGCTTCCAGCGTCATACTGCGCGCTTCGAGAACGCTTCCGCACGCGCGGATCTTTCTGCCCACCTCGTAGATGTCGAGCGCGCTCCCTTCCCGTTCCACCTGCGTCGTAAACACGACGGTCTTGCCCGCCGCGAGAAATTCTTTCAATCCCGCAAAGAGCGCGCCGTCGCCGTAATCGGGAAGCCCGCCCGATCCGAACGACTCGATCACCAGCCCGTCGCAATGTTCCCGCAGATAACCGAAGATATCCGGATTCAGTCCCGGAAAGAGTTTCAGCACGAACACGTCGGAATCCAGCGCGCGGTAAAACTTCGGCGCGGCGCCCTTTTCTTCGTTGATATAATAGACGGGCTTCCCGTCGCGAACGATCGCGATATCGGGATAATCGATACTCGAAAACGCGTTATAACTGCGCGTGCGCGTCTTCTTCGCACGCGTGCCGAGAATTACGCTTCCGTCGAATACGACGTGTACGCCCGAAGCGCCGTCGTCCGCGCAATAGGCGAACGCGTCCGCCAGATTCCTGCGCGCGTCCGTGTCCCGCAGATACGCGGATTTCTGCGAACCCGTCAGCACGACGGGCTTGGGAGAATCCTGTACGAGATAGGACAGCGCGGCGGCGGTATACGCCATGGTATCGGTGCCGTGCGTGACGACGAACCCGTCGTAACGGTCGTACTCCGCCTCGATAATCCCCGCTATTTTCAGCCAATGCTCCGCGCGCGCGTTGGTACTGTCGAGCGTAAACGGCTGCACTTCCCGTACGCGGCACAAGTCGGCGATCTCCGGCACGCAGGCAAGCAGTTCTTTTGCCGACATGGCGGGCGCCAAGCCGTCTCCCGTATTTTTCGAGGCGATCGTTCCGCCCGTCGCAATCATCAGGATATTTTTCGTAATCACACCTCTTTGCGCAAAACGCGCGGCTTTATTTTAAACGTTCGTACTCACAGCGCTTTCAGCGGAAGCGAAAGGATCCGATCGATCTGCGTACGGACAAAGTATTTATATTTCTTGCAAAGCGATTCGAAGAGAATGTAAACGCGGCCGTCTTTGACGAAGAGTTCCTCGCTCATGCATGGCGCGGTCAGCGTGCTTTTCAGATTGGTCCGATCCAGACGGTACAGCGGAACCTCTTTTCCGGAAACGGTCGCCGTTCCCGACGGCGCGCCGTCCAGAATATTTTCGTAGGTAAAGATGCGGGAATCGGGCAGCCCGTAAGAAGTGGAAAGGACGATCCCGCCGTCGTACACCGCGATCCCCTGCACCTGCGCGCGGACGGAGATCACTTTCTCCGGAATCCGACTTACAACGCCGCCCTCCTTCGAAGCGTCCGCCGCGTATTCGTAAACGAACGCGTAATTGGTCTCGCCGTCTACGGTAATGCGGTGATCTTTCGGCGTCTCGTAATTGCCCGCGCGATAAAACTCTCCCGCATACAGTTTCTCCCCGTCGCAATAACAGAACGCGTTCTGAATCCCCGTGGAAAATTTGTCGTACACGGTCACGGCGGCGCCGTCCTCCGCGCCGAGCGCCGCGCTCAGTTCCACGCGCAACAACTCCGTACCGCTCGCAACGATCAGATACCCTCCGTGCGCGGTGATCCCGCCGAAGTGCGTTTTCACGTCTTCTCCGCCCTCTTTCAGCGTGACGAATTTCGACTTGTTCTCCCCGATCAGATAGACGCGCGATGCCGAGCCGTCGACCATATACCCGCTCATGGCAAATTCGTATTCTTCCGATTCCACGGGACAAAGCCCCTGCGGGGCAATTCCCTCTTTCAGGCCGGGAATCGCCGCCTCTTCTCTTAAATCGGCGTAAAATTCGGGATAGCGCGCTCCGAAGAACCAAAAAATCAGAAACGTCGCCAGCGCGAGCAGAAACGCGAGCAATACGGACAGCCCGACGATCCTGCGTTTGTATGGTTTCCTCGATTTCCCCATCGTATACTCCTGCGGACGAACCCGCCCTTTGAAAAATTATAGCACGTCACGCGGCATTTTACAAGAGCCGCGCGAAAAAAACGCCGCTTCCCGAAAAATCCCGCCCGTTGTTACGGGCGGGAAACCGAACTTTTTCAAAACTGCCGCGACGATCCGACCGCCGTAAACAGCGGCGTGGAGTAATAGCGGTCTCCGGAATCGGGGAACACGACCACGATATTTTTCCCCGCGTTCTTCTCCCGCTTCGCAAGCAAGGTTGCGGCATGAAGCGCCGCGCCCGAAGAGATCCCGACGAGAACCCCTTCCGCCGTTCCGACCTCTCTGCCCGCGGCGAACGCGTCTTCTTCGGATACCGCGATCACTTCGTCGTAAACGCTTTGATCCAGCACGGCGGGAACGAATCCCGCGCCGATGCCCTGTATGCCGTGCGCGCCCGATCTGCCTTGCGAAAGCACGGGAGACGAAGCGGGCTCCACCGCGACGACGCGAACGTCCGGCTTCTTCTCTTTTAAATATTTCCCGACGCCCGTAAGCGTTCCGCCCGTGCCGACGCCCGCGACGAAAATATCCGTCCCGCCCTGCGTATCCGCCCAGATCTCCGGTCCGGTCGAAGCGTAATGCGCCGCGGGATTCGCGGGATTGGAAAACTGATCGGGAAAAAATCCGTCGGGAATTTCCGCGAGCAGTTCCTCCGCCTTTTCGATCGCGCCCTTCATGCCTGCTTCGCCCTTTGTCAAAACGATCTCCGCGCCGTACGCGCGCAGTAAATTGCGCCGTTCCGCGCTCATCGTCTCCGGCATGGTGAGAATCACGCGGTACCCCTTTGCGGCGGCGATCGAAGCGAGTCCGATTCCCGTGTTGCCCGAAGTCGGCTCGATGATCACCGATCCGCGTTTGAGCGTTCCCGCGCGCTCCGCCGCCTCGATCATCGCTTTGGCGACCCGATCTTTAACCGATCCCGCGGGATTGAACGATTCGAGTTTCGCAAATATCTTCGCGCGTAGCGCGTGCTTTTTTCCATAGTTTTTCAGTTCCAGCAACGGGGTGTTTCCCGTCGCCTCGGCAATATCGCGGTAAAGCGCCATGATCCCCTCCGAAGGTTTCCGACGAAACGTCTTTCTCTGAGCGTACGCTTCCGATCGCTATTTGTCAAGCAAAGCGCAACCGATTTCACGATTTTCCGCCGATTCGGGAGAAAACGCCTCCGCGTCGTGAAAATAGCGCAGATACGCGCGGTTGCAGTAACGGCAGACTTCCTCGTCCCGCGCGGGTTCGCCGCCGAACGCGTAAGCCCCGTTCACCCGCCAGCCGTTGAGCAGGGACGGGCGCACGGCGTCCGCGGGACAGCCGAACGCACACCCCATACAGCCGACGCAGGAACCGCCGAACTTCGGCTTTCCGTTTTTCATGACAATGTTCTTCTGCGGACAGACCGCGGCGCATTTCCCGCAACCGACGCAGGATTTCGCCGCGCGGAAGGTCTTGCCCAAAACCGGCATGGCGGGGTGCTCGATCCGAAGCGCGAACGCGACGAAACGGCGGAAGACGTTGATGCGCGGAAGCGCGCCTTCCCCTTTTGCGAGCATCGGCGCGTACCGCGCGGAAAGCAGCTCCGCAGCGCGTTCCATCCGCGCCGCCATTCCGTCCGAGTGGCGGAAAATAATGTTATAGGGCATGACGAACGGGAACTCGCCGCGCACGTCGAACCCGCGCCGCCTGAGGATACGCGCGGGCGTGATTACGGACGCGGCGTTCAGCTTTAACGGCTCGCCCGAAGTGCGCACGAAATATGCGGGCATTTTGTCCGACTTCTGCAATTTCTTCAAAAACTTCAATACGGGCTTGGGCGCGTTGAAAGCATGCACCGGAAACCCGACGACGAGCGCGTCGTACTGCGAAAGTTCGGGTACGGGCGCGCCTTTTTCGATCGCACGGTACTCCCATTCCACGCCGTATTTTTCCGCTTCGCGCGCGAGCAGACCGCACGCCCTGCGGGTATTTCCCGTGCCGGAAAAGGCACAGATCAGCACTTTCATCCGTTACCCCCCCCCTCGGTTTTCGTCAGCGCGGGATTGCCGTTTTCGTCGAGCGCGTACGCGTATTCCTCCGAACGGTCGTGCGTGTCGTACCAGACCTGCGCGAAAAACGGGATCTCCGCGGCAAGTCGGTTGAAATCCCACGGCGCGGGCTGACAGCATTCGGGACACCAATGCCCGCCGCGCAACACGGTGTACGCGCTCGAAGAGAACTCGTGTCCCCTGCCGCAACGCCAACGCAATTTGCGGTAAGGATCGCCGCCGTACTCCGCTTCCAGACAGATTCCGCCGCGGAACTTCGCCGCGTCTTTCATCTCGTCGAGCGACCAGTTCTCCTGCGGCTTCGTTTCGTCGTAACCGTGCGACAGCAGCATGCCGTTTTCCCGCGCGTATTCGACGTCGCGGAGTTTGTCGTAATCCCCGAAATCGCCTTTTGCGACCAGCTTCGTCTCCTCCCACGTTTTCGGAAGCGCTTTCACGCCCGCTTCGCCGCCGAAATACGCCTGCACGCGCGCGGCGTCCCCGCGCCTGATCCACTCGCGCGGAGAGTTGGGGTGTTTCAGCAGACGACGGAACACAAAGAAGTATATAAGCTTTGCCGGCACCAATTTCCCCAGCGCGTAAATGCGGTGCGATTTCACGATCTCCCGCCATACGTCGTCCGGACTCTGACGCTGGAACCCGAACAGCCGTTCCAGCTCGTCGCCGTCGGCAAACCAAAGCCCGTGAAAATTGCGCGTCGCAAACCAATCGGGCTTGAAAAATTTTTCCGTCGTTCCGCCGATGACGCGGAAGCCCGCGCCGAACGTATCGAAACCCGTTTCCCTGCCGCGGCGTCCCGCGCCGATGTTGTAGATCTTCTTCCAGAACTGCGGAACTTCCTTCGCCGCGTCCCGTTCCAAGATCCGTTTGATCAGATATCCGCTGTCGCGCGCGCTCACCCATTCGAGCGGCGCGTTGGGACAGGTGTGGAACATCAGCCCGTCGCTCATATTCGTCTTCATCATGTTCGCGTGCAGCATCGCCGTCTGGCGCAATACCACCCAGCAGTCCAGCTCCGCTTCGAGAAGATAGCGTTCGCCGCGCAGTTTGTGCATGGCGTAACTGTCGTACGGACTGACGAGAAGCGGATCGCCCACCCGCCCCCACGGATGACGCCAATCACGGTTTCCGTAAAGCGCGACGGTGGAAATATGCACGAACTTGGGCTGTTGCGGCAACGATTTCACCGCGTTGACGAGCGTCTCCGTGCCGAGCTGATTGCTCGCGTAACTCGCATGGAACGAAGCGTCGGATGCGGGCGGGATCACCGCCGCCATGTGAATGAGATAATCCGCCCCGTCCGCAAACATGCGGCAAACGCCGAGATCCGAAATATCCCCGCGGAAAATGCGGATCCGCTTTCCGTACCGCCTTTTGAGTTTTTTCGCAAATTTATCGTTTTTCTTTTTTCCCGAAAGCAGAACGCGCGCTTCCGTCACGAACGGAAGTTCCAGCGCCTGCGCCAGCGCCTGTCCGCCCATGTTTCCGCTTGCTCCCGTTAAAGCAATAATCATTCGTATTCTCCCGTTTTGTTTTAAAAAACGAAATAATTATACGACTTTTCCCGCTTCGTTGTCAAATATTGTAATTATTTTTTATGACATTTTTTTGATTTTCGACAAAAAAACACCCTGCGACAGGATCGTGCCGCAGGGTGTTTTCCAACTTTTTCCAATCAGTTCCAATAGATGAAGGAATCGATATTGAATTTACCGGTGCATTTAACCGTTACCTTATGATTGCCGTCTTTCAGCTCGCCCGAGAGGAACGCCATTTCCGGAGCGCCGTCTTTCCGGTCTTTCTTCACGATAGAAGTCATTTTCTTGCCGTCGATCGTCACTTCGACTTTTCCGCTTTCCGCCAGCGTGGAAAGCACGCCGAAACGGTTACCCGTAAATTCGAGTTCGACCGTGGCGCCTTTTTTACCCGCGTAAACGTGTCCGAAGTTCGAGAATGTAGCTTTCGTCTCCCAGCCCGAACTGTATTTCGCGGATTCGCTGTCCGGCGAAACCAATTTCCCGTTCGCAACCGTGAAACTGTCCGTAAATCCGATCGCATTGAGCGCGACGCGCCCGTTGTCCGAACCCGTAATTTCCAGCTTGTAATAACGGAAGGACGTAGAATCGAACGTGACCGTCGCGTTCTTTCCACGGCGGGAAACGTTGGCGAACGACTGGATCAACGTGAAATCGTCGAGTTCGGTTCCCTTCGTGCTGCCGTAGAGCTTGAAATTCGACGGGAACCCGATGTTCGCGCCGTTCGATTCGGTATATCCGTACAGCGTCATCGAATTCGCCGTAACCGTCTCCTGCATATCCACGACGAGAATGAGCGGTTTCTGTTCGGATACCCAGAAGTCCTGACTCGTATGGATATTGGTCTCGCTGTTGCCGTCGAAGAGGTTTCCGATATCGAAATGCCCTTCCTCCACGTTCTTGGTCCAAGGCGTATAGTTGCCGGTCACGTAAGTCTGTTTATCGCCGTACGTTTGCGCCTGCGAATACGTGTACTTATAATCGCGAACATAGAAATAATCGGTGGTGAATTCTCCCGAAACGTATTCGTAATCGTTTCTGAAAGCGTTTGCGTACGCGACGGAAACGCTTTCGGGCGCTTCGCCGATCAGATTCCCGTCTTCGTCGATGATCCCCTGCGGAGGGGTGAATTTCCCCCAGCCGACGCCGATAAAGCTTGCCGCGTTGCCCTTTTGCTCCGTAACCAATACCGCTTTGAAGTAAACCCACGTGTCGGCTTTCAGTTCGTAATCTTTGTAAGGGCATTTTTCGTTGAAGTTGTTGCCGCTCATGAACGCATTGCCCGTCCAATCCTGCGCCGAACCGACGCTTTCGTAAGTCTTTCCGCCGTCGAGCGAAACGTAGAGCGCGACGTTCCAACGCCCGCGCAGCGCGATGCGGTATTTTCCGTCTTCTTCAACGTGCAGTTTCCCGCTCAGTTCCACAACGCTGTTTGCGGGAAGCATGTCGCCTTCCTGATTGGTATACCAGATATCGGCGCTGCAATTCTGCGTTTTGTTGACGTTGTCGCCTTCCGTTTTGGAAACGTAACCCCGATAATCGCTTTCAAACGCTGCCGCCGCGGTCGCGGGAACGGATCCCTCCGCAAACGTGTAGGTCGTGCGTTCGAGCATGTTTTTGTTCATTTCGTGCGACTGTTCGAATTCCAGAACAATCTCGAAATCTTCCAATTTATAGTTCTGATACGCGCCGTTGGTCGCTTCGAGCGAAACGGTTACGACGATCTTTCCCGAACGCAGGTTGTTTTTGTCCGGCGTGAACTTGTACGTTTTTTCGTCCGTTTTCTGAATCGAACCGTATTCGGGTTTCGTGACGTTTTTGATCTTGAAATCGAATCCTTCGGGAAGCACCACGCTGCCGGAGTGTTCGTTGTCGTTTACGACGTATTTGTTCAGGTCGATCGTGAAATCTTTGCCGTACTCGATCTGGAACGGCTGCATCGTTTCGACCGTCACCTTTTCTCCGTCGATCGTATAGCTTCTGCCCGTCTGATAGAAGGAAGCGAAGGGAATAAAGGTCGGGAACGAATCTTCGGTATTCTGACCGACGACTTCGTCCGAAAGCTCCGCGTCCAGAAGTTCGTTGAAATAGAAGGACATGTCGTTGTGCGTCACTTCGCTCCATGCGCGGAAATATCCCGCGTACGACTGACCGTATCCGCCCGAACGCTGTACCTGCAATGCGTTCACGAACGCCTCCTGCCCGAAATTGTGCAACAGCGTCGCGTAGAGCGCAAGCCCTTGTTTTCCGTTTTCGAAACGGTCGGAAGTCAGCTGATCGAGCGCCCAGGTCGCGCTGGTATAGCGATTCCAGCCGCCCAACCCTTCCGCGCCGTAATTGCCCGCTTTTCTCGCGGCAGAGATCTTGGTGAACAGACTGTATTCCACAAGCGTCATCGCGTTGTTGGTAACTTCGCCGCCGTTCCCGACGCCGTAGCCCTGATAGTTGTGGTTGTACTCGTGCATGTTTCCCCAGGCGCCGCTCCTGACGAGCGAGTTATAATTCAGGGAGTTCGACATCCAGCCCGAAGGGCAGTTGACCGAGCGCTGACCGGGGAACGCAACCGCCGCGCCCGCCGCAACGAAGGGCTCGTACAGGAATACGATGCCCTGCGTGGATACTTTGGTGGAGACGAGAGACACCTTATCCCAATACTTCGCCGCCTTGTAAAGGTCGTCGTACGAGAACGCTTTGGCGTATTTTAAGGGCCCCGAATGAAGCACGCCGTTATCCCACACTTCGAGATCGAAATAAGGCGCGGTGGACTTCGCGTTCTCCTCGAACTCCTGTGGCGTGGTATAGCCGAGAATAAAGTGCGAATATCTCACGCCGCCCGAAACGGTGACCGAAAAATTCACGCGTTCGTCGCGCACGTAGATGGGTCCGCCAAGATAAGAGCCCACGTAAGCGGTATACGTCTTCGTCTCTTCGTCGAAGGTCGCCGTACTCTTATCCACTTCCATCGTGTTGAGAATGACGGGCATGCGGTTCATCTGGTTTTTCGCCGTCCAGATATTGTTCGCCTTGCCGTTGTAAAGCGCCTGACCGATATGTACGACAATGCCGTTTGTGGCGTTCATATCCTCTTCGCTGATCTCGATTTTGATGATCTCGCCCGCAGGCGCGTACATCCCCGTGAGATCGTAATAACTCGTGTACGCTCTCGGCCCATAAGTCAGCCGCTTCTTGATCGCGGGTTCGTCGTCCGAAACGTTGCCCTCGTAAAGTCCGTCCGCAGCGGTATGTTTATAAAGCTGTCTGTGATTGCCGTTTTCATCGTTCACCGGCGTGCCGTCTTTCAGATAGAGGTAGCCGTTCTGATCCATCTTCTCGTACGGACCGCCCCCGTTCCAGGTCTGCTTGGTCGTCAACGAATTCGCTTCCCGAATCAGCGCGTTTCTTGCCGCGACCTGCTCTTCCCCCGTTCCGAGAACTTCTCTGAGCTGATAACCGAATTTGGGATACCCCGACGGAAGTCCGCCGTCGTGCATCTCTTTCGGAATATTGCGTTTTACCGTTCCGAGGTACTCCGCCTGATACGCCGCGCGCGTCGTGGATTGATATGCGTTTTTGAAACCGTCTCCCGACGACGATCCGCACGCGCTCATCAGCCCTACGCCTGCGGCGAGAATCCCGCACATCGCAACCGAAGCCGCGACGGCGACAAGCGTTCTTAACTTTTTGCCAAAGGGTCTTGCCGTAACGGAATCGGTTACGGCTTCCGTCGCAATCCTTTCTCTGTTTTTCCGTTTCATATAACGATCTCCTTTTCATACGGACGAAATCGTCCGATTTTCATTCATTATAGCATGCAAAAATTTTTTGTCACGCGTTTTTCGGTGGGAATCGGCGGAATTTTATCCGAAACCCGTCCGTTTTTGTCTTTTTCGACGCGGACGGCGCACCGCCGAACTTCCTTGCGTATTCTTTATTTTATCGGAAAACTTAACGTTTTTCCTTGACTTTATCCTTTCGCATCGTGAGCGAAATGCGCTTTTTCTTCTCGTCCGCTTCCAGAACCCAGACGGTCACGACGTCGCCGACCGAGAGCGCTTCGGACGGGTGACGGATAAAGTGATCGCAGATCTGGGAAATATGCACGAGCCCGTCCTGATGCACGCCGATATCGACGAACGCGCCGAAGTCGATCACGTTGCGCACCGTGCCTTTCAGTTCCATTCCCGGCATCAGGTCTTTGATGTCCAAAACGTCGGTACGGAGCACGGGCGCGGGCAATTCGTCGCGCGGATCCCGTCCGGGTTTTTTCAGTTCCGTCGTGATATCGAAGAGCGTTGGAAGACCTACCTCGCACTCCTTCGCCGCCTTTTCCTCGCCGTAACGGTTAAGGCGTTCCATTAAATTATAGAGCTTTCCCGTCCGCACGTCTTCCATCGTATATCCGCAAAGCGCGATGAGTTTTTCCGCCGCCGCATACGATTCGGGGTGCACGGACGTATTGTCGAGCACCTGCTTGCTCTCGGGAACGCGAAGGAACCCCGCGCACTGCTCGTACGCTTTCGCGCCGAGCTTCGGCACCTTTAACAGCTGTTTGCGGGAAGTGAACGTGCCGTTCTCCTCGCGGTATTTTACCACGTTCGCGGCGACGCCCGCATTCAGCCCCGAAACGCGCGCGAGCAACGGCGCGGATGCGGTGTTCAAATCCACCCCGACGGCATTTACGCAATCCTCCACGACGCCGTCCAGCGTTTCGGACAGTCTCTTTTCCGGCATATCGTGCTGATACTGTCCCACGCCGATCGATTTGGGATCGATCTTGACGAGTTCCGCAAGAGGATCCTGCAAGCGGCGGGCGATGGAAACCGCGGAACGGAGATTGACGTCGTAATCGGGAAACTCTTTCGCCGCCAGAGGCGAAGCGGAATAGACCGACGCGCCGGCTTCGTTCACGATCATGTACGAAACCCCCGCGCCCGCGCCGAGCCCCGAGATGAGCTCCACCGTCATCTGTTCGGTTTCGCGGCTCGCCGTACCGTTCCCGATCGCGATATGCTTTACCTTGTGCCTGCGGATCATGAACGAGAGCTTTTCGATGCACTCGCGTTTCTGACGCTCGCCGTACGTGGGATAGACCACCGCGGTGTCCAGCACCTTTCCCGTACCGTCCACGACCGCGACTTTACAGCCCATGCGATAGCCGGGATCCAGCCCCATGGTGACGAAGCCCTTGACGGGCGGCTGCATCAACAGCGGACGCAGGTTGAGCGCAAACTGCCCGATCGCACCTTCGCACGCCGTCTCGGTAAGCGCGGCGCGGATCTCCCGTTCGATGGAGGGCGCGATCAGGCGGTCGTAAGCGTCTTCCGCCGCCGCGCGGACGAATTCCGTCGAGGCGCAAGGCGACTTCAAAACCCGATCGGTCGCGAACTTCACCGCGACGTCGCGGTTCATATCGACGTTCACCTTTAAAACTTCTTCCCGCTCCCCGCGGTTCATGGCAAGCACCTGATGCCCCTGCACTTTCCGCACGGGAGAGGAAAACGCATAATAATTGCGGTATACGGTGTCCTCCGGATCCTTCTTCGCCGCCGCCGAAACGATGTCCGCGCGCTCGGTATACAGTTCGCGCAAAGACTTGCGGATCTCCGCGTCGTCGGAAATCATCTCCGCGACGATATCCGCCGCGCCCGCGAGCGCTTCTTCCGCGGTGTTCACGCCGTTTTCTTCGCTGACATATTTTTTCGCTTCCTCGGCGGGAGACGGACAATCCGGCTCCTGCGCGAAGAGCAGTTCCGCAAGCGGGGCAAGACCCTTTTCCCGCGCGACGGTCGCGCGCGTGCGGCGTTTCTGTTTATAAGGACGGTAAAGATCCTCCACTTCGGCAAGCGTCGCGGCGGCGTCGATCGCGGCGGCGAGCTCCTCCGTCAGTTTTCCCTGATTTTCGATCGAGGTCTTGACTTCCTGTCTGCGCGTTTCGAGATTTCTCAGGTACGCCAATCTGTCCGCAAGCGTACGGATCGTCTGATCGTCCATCGTGCCGTGCATTTCCTTGCGGTAGCGCGCGATGAAGGGAACGGTATTCCCTTCGTCCAACAGCGTTACCACGTTTTGCACGTGTTCTTCTTTTTTTTCGAGTTCCTGTGCGAGAATCTGTACGATCGTCTGCATCGTTTTTTCGCTCCTTCGTTTTTTCAGCCGAATTATCATATCATAATATTCGGAATTTGGCAAGTTTTGAGCGCAAATTTCCGCATGAAAAAAACCGCCCCGAAAAGAGCGGTTTTTGAAAGATACGCTTTACAGCAACATCAAGAGGATACTCGCAAAGTGCAACGCGGTTCCCGCAAGATCGAACAAATGCCATACCGCGTGAAAGTACCGCACTTTTTTTCCGAGCGCGAAAAACACGATCCCGCCGGTGTAGGCGATCCCGCCCGCGAGCAACAGCCAAAGGCACGCGGGCGACACCAGCCCCGCAAGTTTGCCGAAGCCGAGTAGCGCCAGCCAGCCCATCGTGATATAAAACGCCATCGAAATCCCTTTGACCGCTTTGTTGTTCATGGCGATCGCGTTCATCGTGATCCCCGCCGCCGCGCAAGCCCATTCGATCGCGAGCGTGGCGATCCCGAGCGCAGTGCCGCCCAACGCGATGATGCAATAGGGCGTATAAGTCCCCGCAATGAGAAGATAGATCGTACAGTGATCGAAAATGCGGAACACGCCCTTCGCCCTGCCGTTGGGAAGAAAGTGATACAGCGCGCTCATCGTGTACAGCACGATAATACTGCAACAGAATACCGACGTGGCGACCATCGCCGCCGCCGAGGGATAGGCGAAGATGCACAGCGCGATCCAGGCGGCGACGCCGAACGCGCCGCCGACGATATGCGATACCGCGTTAAAAATCTCCTCCCCTTTCGTATAAAAGGAAGAAAACCCCTTTTTCTTTTTGGGAACGGACGACGAACGTCCTTTGACCGTTGCTTCCATAACAAACTCCGTTTAGAAATTTTGCTTACGAAAACAGTATATCCCAAACCGCCGAAAAAGAAAACCTATTGCCCCCGAACGGAATCCTACTCTTTTTTTCGGCGTTTCTACCGCCCGAACCGCCGATTCTACTCTGAAAAACAGCCGCTCTACCGAACGTAGAGCGGCTGTTTTGTTACGGCGGCGGAAATATTTCTTGCTTGTTCGGACTGCGCGCCTCCCCGCGGCGAGAGAACGAAAAAAACTCAACCGAGGGTTGAGTTTTACGATTTCATCGTTAATACGACGATGACGACGATCGCGGCGACGGCAAAACCGATGACCGTTCCGACGGTTTTCAGTTTCCGCGCCGTATTTTCGTTCATCGGTCTGTATCCGCGCGGCGTCAGTTCCCCGCCGCAATAAGGACACTGCGTCATGTGATCGAGTACGCTCTGTCCGCAATGCGGACAATCGACGGCGTGCTTTTCGAGCTTCTTCCGCCGCTTTTCCCGCCGCGCCGCCTCGCGTTCTTTTTCGTACGCCTTTTTTTCTTCTTCCGTCATCTTCATACCGGCATTATAACATGCGCGCGCAAAAAACGCAACCTTTTACATGCTCTCGTGAATGGTACGGGAAATGACGTCGTCCTGCTGCTGTTTGGTGAGTTTGATGAAGTTGACCGCATACCCGCTCACGCGGATGGTGAGCTGCGGGTATTTTTCGGGATGCGCCTGCGCGTCGAGCAGCGTATCGCGGTTGAACACGTTCACGTTCAGATGATGCCCGCCGTTCCCCGTATAGCCGTCGAGCATGGCAACGAGATTATCCGTCTGCCGCGCGCGCTCCTTGCCGAGCGAGTATGGAGTGATCGAAAAGGTGTTCGAAATCCCGTCTCGCGAATCCTCGTAGGGGAGTTTCGCAACCGATTCGAGAGACGCGAGCGCGCCTTTCGAATCCCGACCGTGCATGGGATTCGCGCCGGGCGCCAGCGGTTCGCCCGCCCTTCTTCCGTCCGGCGTGTTTCCGGTATTTTTGCCGTAGACGACGTTCGACGTGATCGTGAGAATGGAAGTCGTCGCGAGCGATTCGCGGTACGTCGCATGACTGCGGATCTTGTTCATGAACGTCCTGACCAGCCAGACGGCAAGCTCGTCTACGCGGTCGTCGTTGTTGCCGTACTTGGGGAAATCTCCCTCGATCCGGAAATCGGTGACGATCCCGTTTTCGTCCCGTACGGGATAGACTTTGGCGTACTTGATCGCGGAGAGGCTGTCGGCGGCGCACGAAAGACCGGCGATTCCCGTCGCGAAAAATCTGCGCACTTTGGTGTCGTGCAAAGACATTTCGAGCGCCTCGTAACAATACTTGTCGTGCATATAATGGATCACGTTGAGAGTGTTGACGTACAGTCCCGCAAGCCAGCTCATCATCTGGTCGTATTTTTCGAGCACCTCTTCGAAATCCAGCGCGCCGTCGCTTTCAACGGGCTGGAATTCGGGAGAAACCTGCAACGGAAGCCCCGTCTTTTTGTCCTTTACAAGCTCGTCTTTCCCGCCGTTGATCGCGTAAAGCAGACACTTGGCGAGATTCGCGCGCGCGCCGAAGAACTGCATGTCTTTGCCGACCCGCATGCAGGACACGCAACACGCGATACAGTAGTCGTCGCCCATTTCGGGACGCATAAGATCGTCGCTTTCGTATTGGATCGCAGAAGTTTTTACGGAGACTTCCGCGCAGAAGTTTTTAAAGTTCTCGGGTAAGTTCTGCGACCACAGCACGGTGAGGTTGGGTTCGGGCGCGGGGCCGAGATTGACGAGGGTATGCAGGATGCGGAAGCTGTTCTTGGTGACGAGCGTCCTGCCGTCCACCCCCATTCCGCCGATGGACTCGGTCACCCAGGTCGGATCGCCGCTGAACAGTGCGTTGTATTCTTTAGTACGCATGAACTTCACGACGCGCAGTTTCATGACGAAATGATCCATCAGTTCCTGCGCCTGCAATTCGGTGAGTTTTCCCTCTTCGAGATCGCGCTGAATATAGATATCGAGGAAGGTAGACGTTCTGCCGATGCTCATCGCCGCGCCGTTCTGGTCTTTTACGGCGGCGAGATAGCCGAAGTACAGCCATTGCACGGCTTCCTGCGCAGTTTCGGCGGGCGCGGAAATATCGTATCCGTATTCCGCCGCCATTTCCTTCAACGCCTTCAAGGCTTTGATCTGTTCGGAGAGTTCTTCGCGGTCGCGGATCTTGTCGGGCGTCATGTCCCCGTCCAAAAGCAGTTTTTCCGCCTCTTTCCGCGCGATCAAAAAGTCGACGCCGTACAGCGCGACGCGCCGATAGTCGCCCACGATCCTGCCGCGCCCGTAAGTATCGGGCAATCCCGTAAGAATGTGCGCGGTGCGCGCGCGGCGCATTTCCGGCGTATACGCGTCGTAGACGCCGTCGTTATGCGTCTTGCGGTATTTGCAGATCTCCTTCACCTTCGGATCCAGCTCGTATCCGTACATTTTGAGCGATTCTTCCGCCATGCGGATTCCGCCGAAGGGCAACAGCCCGCGCTTGAACGGCTCGTCCGTTTGAAGTCCGACGATTTTTTCGAGGTTTTTGTCGAAATATCCCGCTTTATGGCTGTTTACGCGGGAAATGACCGCGGTATCCGCGTCGTAGACGCCGCCGCGGGCGCGTTCCTTTTGAGAAAGATCGAGCACCTGCTCCCACAGTTTCGCGGTCGCTTCCGTCGCGGGCGCGAGAAACGCGCCGTCCCCTTCGTACGGGGTATAATTCCGTTGAATGAAATCGCGTACGTCGATCTCTCCGTCGCTCCATTTTCCGCGCGCAAACCCGCGCCAAGCCGTATTTTCCATATTCGCTCCTTTTCGCCCGATGCGAACTCAACCGTTTCCTTTTAAGATTCCTTCCGCGTTTCTCACCCGTTCCGCGGAAGGCGGCGATACGCCTTTCAACGGATAGGGCAACCCGAGTTTTTCGTACTTCGTCTCCCCCATTGCGTGATAGGGAAGCACTTCGATTTTTTCGACGGTGCGAAGTTCGCCGATAAACTCTTTCAGCCGCCGCAACGCGCCGTCGTCGTCCGTCAATCCCGAAACAAGCACGTGCCGGATCCATACGGGTTTCCCGTGCGCGCTCAGATATCGGGCGAACGCGCGCGGCGCGGCGCCGCTTTGCCCCGTCAGCGCCCGATGCGCCTCTTCGTCGATATGCTTGATATCGAGCAGAACCAGATCGGCCAGCGCGAGCAATTTTTCGTACCGCTTGTCCGATTCGTCGAAACAGATCCCTGAAGTATCGAGACAGGTATGCACGCCCTCCCGCTTCAAGCGCGCGAACAGATCCAGCAGAAAATCCAACTGCAAAAGCGGTTCGCCGCCCGAAACGGTCACGCCGCCGTTTTTTCCGAAATAACTGCGGTACCGCAACGCCTCTTTCACGAGTTCTTCGGAAGAACGCGCCTCTCCGCCCGCGCCCCAGGTATCGGGATTGTGACAATACCGACAGCGCATGGGACAGCCCTGCATGAACACGACGAAGCGTATCCCCGGTCCGTCTACCGTGCCGAAAGATTCGGTAGAATGAATTCTGCCCGTCTCCATACGCGCCTCCCCGCCCGCAAAGATAATAAAAAGACAGTTCTTATTCGAATAAAAACTGCCCAGACGACCGGCTTGTCTCCCCTTTCGGCTCCACGCGGTTCACCGCCTTGCTCGTCAGTCGCCAAAGGGCTTTCAAATGTAAAACAATCATACCACCCTTCGCCGCAGCTTGTCAAGAGAAATCGACAATATTTTCGGAAAAATTTTTAAGCGATATACTAAATATTGTGTTCTAATTTGATTTTTTCACTAAATATTGGAAATTTTAACGAATTGTCAGTTTCAGACAGCCAAAACGAAGGGCGCGGCATTTTGCCGCGCCGCGTGATTTTTTATGCTTGCCGTTTTTTCAGCTTCGACGTGGGGATCGTTTTGAGATCCGTTCCGCGGACGGTGAGATACCACCATTCGCGTTCGTCGGAACGGTCGAGGTTTTCGATCAGAAAATGCACTTCGAACAGGTCTCCGACGCGGTGCAGTTCCGTCTCCAAAACCAAACTCCAACCGCTGTCGGCAATTTTTTCGTCGAACGGATAAATCGTATCGGACTCCCTTTCGACGATCTCGGCGTTTTTGATCCGCAACGTTTCGCCGAAATCGAAGACAAGATATACGTCGCCGCCCTCCTGTCGGATCTCTAACAAGAACATCTCTCCGCACTCGTTGAAGTTCTGCGGCTCCGCAAGAAAGCTTTCCGCGTCGTCGGTCTCCGCGTGAGCGCGATCTTTGACCGCGTCGCATTCCGCTTTCAGATTTTCGCAAAAAGGCTTCAAAAGCGCGATGACTTCCGCGCTCGCAAAGCCCGTCGCGCATACGCGAAGATCCGCGATCCGATCCCGGATTTCTTGCGGGAGATATTCGAAGAGCCGCTGTCTGTTTGTCAGCTCCCGCCTGACCCGATTGCACATCTGCTCTTCGGTCAGCGGATTCGGGCGGCGGTTGAACTCTCTTTCGTTAATCAGATATTTGTCAAAGAGTTGTTCGGATACCTGACGATAGAAGTCCTCGTCGAATTTCTCGGCGCGTTCGGACTCGCGCACGAGCCGATATGCGGACGTCAGTCTGTTTTTGAGCATCCATTCCTTGGTCATATATTTCATAACAGGCTTTCTCCTTTGTTTAAATCGATGATTTCCACTTGTTTTCCGCTCCGTCGGGCGTAGTTGATAGTGTACCACGTTCCGCCGCTTTTGGTTCCGTTAAAAACCGCGATCACAAGCTCGCTCTTGTCCACCATGTAACGGTTGCGTTTGAGCATGCAATCGGACGAGTATTCCTCAGAAACGAAAGTCACTTTGTCCGCGCGCCGCAAAATCTCCTCATAACGCAGTTTGTCCCGCTTGCCCCACAACCGCGCCTGATCGCGACAGGGAACGGCGCATTCCAATTCGATCGGATACCGCTCGCGGTATTTCAAAACAACCTCCGCAAAGTCCGCGTCCACGCCCAGCGCCATGCCGCTGACGAATCGGTTGATTCCGCAGGATTCGATCGCATATTCGATTCTCTTTTCCAACTCCCGCAAATAAGATAAATAGTTTTCGGAATCTCCGCCGTATTTGAAGGGAAATTTTTGCGGTCGGTGTCCCGTACAGCAACAAGCTTTTATCCTGTCCATAATCAAATGATCCTTATTCGTCCGTTGCGGCGTCAACACAATTTACGAACGCTCGCAAATGTTAAACCAAAAAAACACCTATACTTGATTAACGGATAGTCGTAAATACGTATAGGGAAAATTGCGATGAAATTAAAAGATGCCGTTTCGAGACGGGTGCAAGAACTGTGCGACAACAACAATCTGACAGTACACGGAATGAGTCTGAAAACGGGCGTAGCCAACTCTACGCTGGCGGATATGGTCAAGGCGAGAAACGAGTCCATGCAGATCAAATTCATCTACGGAATCTGCGCGGGACTGAATATGTCCATGGCGGAATTTTTTAACAGCCCTTATTTCGACAAAGAACAATTAACGGACTGATCGCAATTTTCCGAAGCTTTCCGCAAAATGTTACAAATCGTAACAAAACAAGCCCTAAAAGCATTGTAACATAATGTTACACTACTTGTCAAGGGTAACGTTATGGAAATGCGCGGCTTGAAAGAAATCCGGAAAAAGAAAAACATCAATCAACTGAAACTTGCCTTTGACCTGGCGATCAGTCGGGAAGCGATCTCGCATTATGAAAACGGAAATCGCAATCCGAGTTTGGAAATGTTGATCGCGCTGTCGGACTACTTCAACGTTTCGATCGATTACCTGATCAAGGGCGAAGAGTTTCAAAAAAAGCAATAAACCCGCCTCTGCGAAACTGAAAACGAGCTTCCGCCGAAACGTGTAAAGGCCATTTTATTTAGATATATCTAAACTATTACAAATAAAATAAACCGAAAAATGCGTAAAACTATCATTATTTTCACGCTTTACGAAGTTTTATTTTAATTTTTTAAAAAATATGTCCGCCGTTTTCATTTTTCGCCCCCAAAAAAATTTTTTTGCCGTTTCTTGACGAATTTTCCGGATTCGGGTTATAATAGTAGTATCAAAGGAAAGATTTCTTTCCCATATACTTGCCCTTATCGGGAGAGTGTTCTTCGCACATGATTGCAAGCTTCTCATTTATCCCCCCAGATTTAGCGAAACTCGGTAATACATAGCGACAGATTGCTCTTGTTAAAATCCCTCTTCTTGCGAAGAGGGATTTTTTGAAAACGTCAGTTCAATTCGCGATCGATTATTACACGATTCAAAATTTACAAAAACCGCCCGACGCAATGCGTCGGGCGGCGATCTTAAAACTTCATTCAACGCAGTTCCGCGCCGAGGTTGTGTTTCAGATTTCCGAGAATCTTATTGAAATAACCGTCCGCCGTTTCGGGCGAAATCGGCTTGTCCGCTTTCTCGTCCGGCGAGAACGTGATGCGCAACGCCATGCTTTTTTTGCCCTTACCGAGCTTTTCGCTGCGGTATACGTCGAACAGTTCCGCCTTCTTCGCCGCCTTGCACGCCCGCAAAATACACTCTTCCACCTGCGCGCAAGTGACCTCTTCCGAGACCACGACCGCAATGTCCCGTTCCGCGTCGGGGAACTTGTTCGGATTCCGGTAAGAAATATCCTTTGCAAATTTCTTTTCCAGCGCGGCGTAATCGAGTTCGCACAGATACGCTTTCTTTTCCAACGCCAGCTCCGCGGCGATCGCGGGATGCAGTTCGCCCAGATACCCGACCGTCTTTTCGCCCGCTTTCACGCAAGCGGTCGCCCCCGGATGCAGATACGGCTTTTCCGCGCGCTCGTACGTGAGCCGCAAATCGAACGCTTCGGCAATCGCTTCCACCGCGCCTTTCAGATCGAAGAAATCGCCGTCGCCCCACAAGCCCAACACGCAGGTCTTGCGCTCTTCGGGAAGCGATTTCAACGGAAGCTCTTCCGCCAGAAAAATATTCGCAAGCTCGAACAACCTTCCCGATTCGTTCCCGCGTCGCACGTTGCGCACGATATTCTGCAACATCGTCGGCGCAAGCGTCGTGCGCATGATTGAAAGATCCTCCCCGATCGGGTTGCGGATCCGAATGGCGCGGCGTTCGGGCGCATCCGCGGGCAGACGCAACAGGTCGAAATCTTTGGGCGAGCAGAACGAATAATTGCACGCTTCCAGATACCCTTCCCGCGCGAGCGTGTTCTTGAATTTCAGTTCCTGCTTCTGCGCTATCGTCAGCCCGCCGCGCGTGACCGTCGCGTTTTCCAGAAACGTCGGCGCGATATGGCCGTATCCGTAAGAGCGGATCACTTCTTCGGCAAGGTCCGCTTTGCCCTCGATATCCTCCCGCCAAGGCGGGATCCCGACGGCGAGCTTTCCCGATTTTTCCTCGCGCACCGTAAAGCCCAGCCGCGTCAAAACGGCTTTCACCTCTTCCCGCGGAACTTCGATGCCGAGCAGTCCGTCGATCTCGCCGTACGAAACCGTCACGGTCTTGGGCGTCGGATCCGCGGCGTTTACGTCCGTTCCGTACGTTGTGGGCTTTCCGCAGCCGAGTTTTTCGATGAGATGCAACGCGCGCTTCATCGCGACTTCCGGCGTATGCGCGTCCACGCCCTTTTCAAACCGCGCGGAAGAATCGCTGCGCTGTCCAAGCGCGCGGGAGGTCTTGCGCACGCAGTCGCGCGCGAACTTCGCCGCTTCGAGAAACACGGAAGCGGTGTCCGCTTTGATCTCGCTGTTCAGTCCGCCCATGATGCCGGCAAGCGCGACGCCGCCGACGCCGTCGCAGATCAGCAGATGATCGGGCGCGAGCGTAAACTCCTTTTCGTCGAGCGTTACAATCTTCTCTCCCGCTTTCGCGCGCCGCACGACGATCTCGCTGCCACGCAGGAAATTGCGGTCGAACGCGTGCATCGGCTGCCCCAATTCGAGCAGTACGAAATTGGTGATATCGACGATGTCCGATATGCCGCGGATCCCGCATAGCGCGAGACGGCGGCGCATCCATTGCGGCGCTTTGCCGACTTTGACTTCCGCGACGTAATGCCCGATATACCGCGGGCAGAGCGCGGGCTCCTTTACCGTAACGGGGATCCTGACGTCCGTCGGCACGGGCGTATAATCCAGATCGGGAAACTTCAACGGCTTTTTCAAAATCGCGGCGATCTCGCGCGCGATCCCGACGATGCTCTGGCAGTCGGGACGGTTCGCGGTAACGGCGATATCGAAAAGCCAGTCGTCAAGCCCCACGACCTTCTTCGCGTCGTCTCCCGCCGCAGCATCCTCTTCGCGCAGAATCAGGATCCCGTTAACCTCCGCGCCGTCGTAAAAATCGTCGTTGACGCCGAGTTCTTCGCCGGAACAGAACATGCCTTCGGAAACGACCCCGCGCAACTTTCCCGTTTTGATCTTCTGTATCCCGCCCTCGTGCAGCACCGTCGCGCCGTCGAGCGCGCAGGGAACGAGCGCGCCTTCGAACACGTTGGTCGCGGCGGTACAGATTTGTTTTACGCCGTATCCGCCGCAGTCCACCGTGCATACGGTAAGCCGGTCCGCGTCCGGATGTTTTTTGCATTCCGTGATCTTCCCGACAATCACGTTCGTCACGTCTTTCCCGAGACGGGTGAGTTCTTCCACTTCGAATCCGCAGGAAAAGAGCTTCTCCTGCAATTCCTCGGCGGAAATATCAATGTCCACATAGTCTTTTAACCAACTGAGCGGCGCTATCATCCTCTTTCCTCCTCAATCCTTGAACTGTCCGAGAAAACGCACGTCGTTCTCGGTCAACAGCTTGATATTGTTGATGCCGTATTTGAGCATCGCGATCCGTTCGATCCCCATGCCGAACGCAAATCCCGAATACTCGTCGGGATCGATCCCGCAATTTTGCAGCACCCGCCTGTTTACCATGCCCGCGCCGAGCACTTCGATCCAGCCCGTGCCTTTGCACAGCGAACAGCCCTTTCCGCCGCATGCCGCGCACGATACGTCCACTTCCACCGACGGCTCCGTAAAGGGGAAATAACTCGGACGGAGCCGCGTCTTGCTCGTTTCCGAGAACATCACGTGTGCAAATTCGTCGAGCATGCCCTGCAAATCGCACAGCGTGATCCCTTTATCCACCACAAGCCCTTCCATCTGGTGGAACATGGGCGAATGCGTCGCGTCGTCGTCCGAACGGAACACCCGACCGGGGGACAGCACTTTGATGGGCGGCTTTTTCTTTTCCATGACGCGGATCTGTCCGGCGCTCGTCTGCGTCCGCAACAGAAATTCTTCCGTCAGATAGAAGGTGTCCTGCATGTCCCGCGCGGGATGATCGGCGGGCGTATTGAGCGCGGTGAAATTATAATATTCGCTCTCGATCTCGGGGCCTTCATACACTTCGAACCCCATGCCCGCAAAAATATCGATCAAACGGTTTTTCACCCGCGTTACGGGGTGCAACGTGCCTGCGGCGCGCCGCTTTCCGTGCATCGTAACGTCGATCTTCTCTTCCGCGAGCTTCGCCTCCATTTCCTTGCGTTTTAAGACCTCTTCGCGCGCGGCGAACATGTTTTCGAGCGCTTCGCGCAGTTCGTTCACCCGTTTTCCGAACGCCGGACGGAGTTCCGCGGCAACCTCGCGCATGCCTTTCAACAGCGCCGTCACCTTCCCCATTCTGCCGAGAAACTTCATTTTCAGCTCGTATAACGCGCGGCTGTCCGAAACCGCGTCAGCTTCCCGCGTCGCTTCGGCTTCGATATTCTCGGTATCTCGATCAAGTTCCATATAAGACCTCCCGTATTCCGTATTAAAAACGCCCCGTGCAAAAGCACAGGGCGAGATTTTCGCGGTACCACCTGATTTCACGCATCAACAATGCGTCTCATACTCCCTTAACGCGGGAAACGGCTCCGCTTAAAGTTCTCTTCGGCGGGCGGCTCGCGGGGGAATACCGCGCCGCTCCCCCGAAAAACCTTTCAGCCTACGGGTTTTTCTCTCTTTCGGGAAGGCTCTTTGCGCGTCTGTTCCGCTTCATTGCCTTTTACGGCATTATATACGCATTTCGTGAAAATGTCAACCGATTTTCCGAAAAATCCATAACCCGTAATATAAAACCTGCCCGACGCGTTTGCGCGTCGGGCAGGCTTTCCGTCTATCGATCTATGATGGATTTACTTTTTCAAAACGATGATCACGCCTTCCTGTTCCATTGTAATGGTTCCGCCGCTGCATTCCACGGTTATCGTCTGATTCATCACCGTGATATCCACTTTCCCGGAATCTTCTTCGTTCGCCTTCCAGGTTGCCTTCTGCGAGATTCCCATCGATTTCATTTCCGCAGTGCCGTCCGAACTCAGCGTGATCGTCGAAAAATCCTTGGTAAGCTCTATGCCTTCATACGTCTGTCCCACTTCAAACGTTTTGTCTCCGACCTTCATGGACGAAAACCGATACGTTCCCGCCTGAGAATTACTGCCGCAAGCAACAAGACAGCAAATTCCGAGTACGAGCGCTAAAACTGCCGAAAACCACAAGCCTACTTTTTTCATAATTCTTTTCTCCTTTGATTCAGTTTCAAACTGAATTTATCAATATTATACAGTTTCAAACTGTATTATGTCAAGTGTTTGAGGGAGAAAAAATGAACGAACTCTATCATTTATCCAAAAATTTGAAATCGCTGCGAAAGCAATACGGCTATACGCAGAAAGAGGTTGCGGAACGGATCGAGATCCGTCACCAGTCTTATGCGGCTTACGAGAACGGCATCACGGTACCGACGCTGCAAAACTTTCTCAAACTCGCAAAACTGTACGACGTTTCGTTAGACGAACTGATCGAATGACCGAAAAAAGGCGCGGCGGGAATTTCCGCCGCGCCACTCGTCGCTTTCTCCTTTATCACTCCATCTGGATCCTGCGCAACAGCGCGGGATTGCCGATTGCCCTTCCGCCGCCGAGCACGACGGACATCTGCGGATCGCCGGACGCCAGCACGTCCATCTGTAATTTTTCCGAAATGTAATCGGCAAATCCGGCAAGGTTGCACACCCCGCCCGAAAGCAAGATCCCGTTTTTGCACATCGCCGCAGACACTTCCGCGGGGAGTTTCTGCAACACCAGTTCCGCGTATTCGACGATCTTGTCGACGTAGATCCGAATGGGAAAGAGAATATCTTCCGAAGTCACGGCGACCGAACGCGGCTTGCCCGTCCCCACGTCCCGTCCGTTCACGATAATGCTCTGATTGTCGTTTTCCATCAGACTGCCGACGGAGTTTTTCAGTTTTTCGCTCGTCAGCGCGCCGATCTTCAAATTGAAATTTTCGGCGATATGGTCGATGATATGCACGTCCATATTGTTTCCGCCCACGTTCATGGTGATGCCCGCGATGATTCCGTCCAGCGAAAACGCCGCGGCGGAAGTCTTGCCCGCGCCGACGTCGATCGCGAACACGGGATTGGATTCGGAAAGCGGAACATCCTGCCCCAACGCGGCGAGGTACGGCGCTTCGACGAAGCCGATGCGGGCGATGCCCGCGGATTTCGACACGCGGTAATACTTTTCCCGCGAAGCCGCGCTGCACGCGCACGGGACGCAGAACACCGCGTCGACCGAGCCGCGGCGGACGATCTTTCCGAGACAGTATTCCAAAAACGCGGCGGCGCAGCGTTCGTTTACGATCTCGCCTTCGAACAGGGGGAAGATCACGTCGGTCATGTCGGAAGTCTTTCCGAACAGCCGTTTCGCCTCGTTTCCGAAGGCGCGGATCTCGCCCGTATCCTTCTGCATCGTAACGCAGGTCGCTTCGGCAAGCACGATCCCGCTTCCGATCCGATAAATTTTCGTGACCGAAGTCCCGAAATCAATCGCAAGTTTTAACATACGTATCTCCTCCGTACGCCCGATTCAACAGCGCGCGCACTTCTTCAAGCGGCAATCCCACGACGTTTTCGTAACTCCCGTCGTACGACTTTACGAGCGGATATCCGTCCTGAATCCCGTAAGCGCCCGCCTTGTCCATCGGCAAACCGCTTTCCACGTACCGCCCGATCAGCTCTTCGCTCAACGGGTAAAATTCCACCTTCGTCTCCGCCGTCTCCGCGGCGAAAAATCCCTCTCCGATCAGACACACGCCCGTGAACACCGAATGCACCTTTCCGCTCAGCATCCGCAAAGTTTCGCGCGCCTCTTCCTTGCTCTTCGGCTTTCCGAGCAGATTCCCGTCCAGAGAAACCACCGTATCCGCCCCCAGCACGAAACAGTCTGGAAACCGCCCGAACGCCTCCCGCGCTTTTCCGCAGGCGAGCAGTTCCGCCGTATCGCGTGCAGAAAGCCCTCTTTCGCGTTCCTCGAACGAAGAGGGCTTTACCGTAAAGTTTCCGGTTATGCGCGCAAGCAACTCCCGCCGCCGCGGCGACGCGCTTGCAAGAACAAGCTCCCGTGTCATCGGTTACAGGATTTCCAGATTCTTTTTGAACGCGCGTTTGAATTCGCCGCCCGCCGCCATCGCCTGACGGATTTCGAGCGCCGCGTCGCCGGCAAGTTCCGTCTTCATGATCACGGAATCGCCGAGCACGTCGCAGTTAATCCCCTTGACCATGCCCTGCCCGCTGCGGTCGAGCGCTTCGCCGATGCGTAGAAGTACGCCGAGCTTCCGCACGACGTCGAGGTCTTCGTCGGACACGATATCTTTGTATTTCGCCCATTCGGCGGGCGTCAGATCTTCCTTCCTGTGACAGCCGGCGACGAACGCCGCCAGAACGATCTCGCGATGCGTCGCGCCGTAAATCGCCGAATTCAGGATCATATAGCGGCTGTGCTTCTGGTTGTTGTAATAGCGCACCCGCAGTCCGCAATCGTGCAGGCTCGCCGCGATTTTCAACACTTTCAGATAGACGCGCGGGAATTTATGCAGCACGCGAAGCTGTTTGAACAGCTGAATGGAGAGATGCACCACGTTTTCGACGTGCGCCATGTTGCAGTCGTAATATCTCACGAGCGTGGAGAGCGAATAGCTCAAAACGTCCGAAATCGGGCGTTCGACGGTGAGCGGAAGCGCCTGATTGAACATGATCCCCTCCCGCAGTCCGCAACCGCCGATCGTGAACGATTCGGTATGCATATAATCGGTAAACGATTTGACGATGGCGAGCGCGGCGGGCATGATGTCGGCGCGGGCGGGAGAAAGCCCGCGGATGCGCTTGCGCTTTTCCACGTCCAGAACGCGCACCATGTCGTAAATCGAACGGAAATCCTCCGTCGCGAACGTGTAATTGTGGACTACGTTGAGCGGATATTTCCGCACGATGCGGTTCATTTTGTACAGATTGCGGAACGAACCGCCCACGCCGATCATGGGCGTATCGGGATCGACCTCCGCAAGCCATTCGATTTTTTTGAACTGTTCGGTGAAAAACTCCTCGATCTTCTCCGTCTGTTCTTTGGGCGTAATGCCGTCGTCGTTGAACAGATCGGTCAGCGTCACCGCGCCGAACGCCAAGGTCGCGTAATGTAAAATACTGCGGCGGTTGTAATAAATGATCTTCGTGCTTCCGCCGCCGATTTCGAGAATCAGCCCCTTGGGCATGTCCATCGAGTTGATCACCCCGCGGTAAACGAGGGTCGCCTCTTCCTCTTCCGACAGCACGGATACGCGGATCCCGCAGGTCGCCTGAATTTCATCGAGGAACGAGCGTTGGTTTTTCGCGCGGCGAACCGCCGCGGTCGCAACCGCGATGATGCGGTCCGCGCCGCTCGCGTCGCACAGCCGTTTGAACATTTTCAGCGTTTTGATCGTTTCCGAAACCCGTTGCGGTTTCAAAAACCCGTCGCGGTCCATATCCTGACCGAGCCGCACGCTCTCTTTCAGTTCGTCCGCAACCATAAAATGCCCGTCCCCGTCCATTTCGACGATTACGAGCCGTGCGGAATTCGAACCCAAATCAATGATCCCAATTTTTTCCATTTGTCCGATCCTTCCGTATAGTTTCGCGCCCCGAAGCAAGCATGCCGTGAGGCAAACCCATATTTTCCCCTATTTTATTTCCCATTTTACCACGAAGGAAACGATTTGTCTATACCCTTTTGAAAAATATTTGGCGTTTTGAAAAATTTTTTTACAAAAATGAATCGCTTCAAGCCCGCTTTTTTTCCGCTTTTCTGCATGCAAAAGCCGATTTGAACTGCAAAAAAGAGAGCAGGACGAGGAACGCGCCGAACCCTTTTTTCAACGCGGCGGACGGCAGCCATGCCGCCAGCAGAGATCCGAGCGCGGAAAAAACCAACGCGGGAAGAATCAACGGGATCAGCCCTTCTTTCGCGAGCAGTCCGTTTTTGGCGTGGATCCGAAGCGCGATCGCCGCCATGGGCAGAAACGCGAGCAGATTGATCCCCTGCGCCGCGCCCTGTTCCACGCCGCAGAATATCGTGAGCAAGGGGATGAGCGCCGTTCCGCCGCCCATCCCCATTCCGCCGAGCAATCCGCCCGCGAATCCGCACAGCAAAAAGACGAGAAAACTCATGACATCACCAGTTTCATCCCCGCGGCAAGCATGAGCGCCGCAAACAAAAACGTGACGGAAGACGCGGAAACGTGCGGCAACAGCCGCGCGCCCGCGATCCCGCCCGCGGCGACGCCGATCGAAACCGGCAGAAATACGGACAGCGGGACCAGCCCGAACCACAGATAGACGATCCCGCTCACGATACACGCGGGCAAGATCACCGCGATCGCCGTCGCGTGCGCCCGAAGAGCGGGAAGCCCCGCCGTGCGCTCCAAAACGGGGACCGCGATCATCCCCCCGCCGCCGCCGAACAAACCGTTTGCGCCGCCCGTAAGCGCGCCGCCGACCGCATACCGCCAAAAACTTCCTTTCATAGTCCACCCCCGACGAAAACAGTTTGTGAAGAACACAAAAATTTTTCCCTTTTTTCACTGTTTTCACGCGGAATTGCTTGCGTATCCAAACGTTTTATATTAAAATAGAATGGTATCGCTAAGAAAAACGCCAAACGGACGATGCAAATGCATTCGCGCGCCCGTTTGAAAAAAGGACGGTTTATGGCTAAATTCTTTCTCAGAGGCAAATGGAAAAAACGCGCCGTGACGGCGCTTTCGATCGCGCTTTCGCTCACCTTTTCCATCGGACTTCTTTCCGCTTGCGGCGGATCGGCATCGGACAACGACGATGACGACGATGACGACGACACCGCAACCGAAACCGACACGCAGCTTCTGCAAAACGGCAACTTCGAATTTTATTCCGACAAAGAAAAGAAGCGCGAGGACAAGCGTACTTTCCTCTATTCTCCCGCGAACTGGTCGTTCACTTCCGGTTCCCCTTCTTCCGACACGCAGTCCGGCATCGTCAACCTCGACGAATGGGACGATCTGACGACGAACAAGTACCGTCTCGTCGAAGACGACAAAGAGGAAGAAAAGGAACGCGACGCGGAAGCGGCGGACGCCGCGGCCGCGATTGCAAACGCGATCGCGCATTGGGAAGAAGCGAACATTTACGACCGCCTCGAATTTCTCGACAAATACAAAACCGAAGTGTCCGCGCTGAAAAGCGGAACGGATGAGAAGAAGCACTTCGACAAGTATAATTACTCGATCGATTTCGAAGACGTGAAAATGCTGAAAGACGCGGAGACGAACAAAAAACTCTCCACCCCGCACGCCGACGACGAATCGAAGAAAGACGAAAACCATCTCCTGATGATCCATAACCACCGCAAACAGGACAACGTTGCGGGGACGGGACAGTATTACACTTCCGGCACCACGATCACCCTTCCGGCGGGAACCGCGGCGGAGGTCTCCGTCTCGGTCAGAACCTCCGAGCTCTACCATTACTATTACGACGGTTCCGAGGATAACGGCGTGGAAGTCACCGCCCGCGCCGGCGCCTATATCGGCGTCACCAACACGGTGGGCGGCACGACGCTCGACCAGATGCAGATCAAAAACATCATCACCAAGGACGAATGGCAGACGTACACGCTCTATATCCGCGCCAACACGTATGCGACCAGCACCTTCCGCATCGTCCTCGGACTCGGACAAAGTACTTCCGACAACCGCTATGAAGCGGTGAACGGATTCGCGTTCTTCGACGACGTGAACTGCAAGCTGATCTCCTCCGACGAATACGATACGAGCGCGGAAAACGTGAAGACGGAACTGACGCTCGACAGCAAAAAAGGCGAAAAGCTGATCGTTTCCGAAAACAAACCGACGCAGTCCTATGCGCTCGACTTGAAAGCGGACGAAGGGTTCGAATCTTTGAACTTCGAACAGGACGGCGTGGAAATCGATCTGACTTCCGAAACTTCGGGCAGTCAGGAATACAAATCCCTGATCGGCGACAACAGAACGGACGGCACGCCGGCGGAAAGATCCAGCATCGTCGAATACACCACCGTTTCGGCGTTGCGCGCGAATCCGACCGGAAACGGATACCTCAGCGGCATCATGAGCAAGGACTTCGATTCGGAAAAATTTCCCTTCAAAGACGAAAACCTGATCATGTTGCTTTCGACCAACGGTGCGGCGTATACGGCGAAGCTCCCCACCGTTACCGTGCCCGCGGGCGAAAAGATGCTGTTGTCCTTCTTTGTGAAGACGAGTTCCGTCCGCACGGGCAAGACGGGCGCAAGCGCGATTCTCGTGGACGGCGAAAACGAGACCGCGATATCCGCGTTCGATTCGACGACCGTCGCGACCGTGGATATCGACGACACCCGTAAAGACATCTACGACGGCTGGGTACAGTGCTTCTTCTTCGTGGAAAACGAGACGGAAACCGAAAAAGACTTTTACGTGAAGCTGTGCTACGGTCCCACTTCGATCGCGAGTTCCAAAACGAGCGATTATTGCGACGGATACGCCGCTTTCGCGAACTTCCAGACCGTCGACGGGGACAATTTCACGGCGACGAAGTACAATTACGCTTCCACCGGAAACTATGCGAAAAAAGTTTCCCTGACCGGCGAAGTGACGCCCACCGAGAAATTCGCGGACGTCTCCGTCACTTCCGAAATCGAAAAAGGACTTGCGACGCCCGTCGGCTTTACCGGCGTGCAGAGCGGCTCCGCCAACATGGTTCTGAACGGCACGACGAACCCTTCACAGGCGCAACTCAACGAAAAGGGTCTGTATACGGGACTTTTGAACGCGAAATACGCCAAGAACTACAACGGCAAAGAATGGAGCGCGCTGATCGGCGCGAGCAGCGATCCCGCAAGCACCGACGCTTCGTGGTGGAAAAACACCTTCGGCGATAAAGACAAGCTCTCCACCGTCGCGAACCAGCCGCTTGTGATCGCGAATACGAGCAATAACGCGCAACCCGCGTACGGGTTCTTCGCAAACCGCGCCAGCGTAAGCGCAAACAGCTATCAGAAGATCTCGATGAACGTCAAGCTTTCGGCGGGCGCGAAAGCGTATATCTATCTGATCGACACCTCCGACACCTCCAAGCCGTTCAACGAAGTGCTGAAACCCTCCGTTCCGAAAGTGACCTACTGGTACGACGACGAAGGCAATATTTGCAGGATCGATCCCTCGGACGAAAGTCTGAAATCGACGGCGAGCAAGCGCGCGAACATCTTGTTCGAAAAACAATCCAACGGACTGTACACGCGCGTGGGCGAGACGAACGGCACGTATTACGCGAACCTGCACAACTACGAAAAGGACGAGAACGGCAACCTCGTGAACGAGAAAGACGAAATCGTCTATTACTACGACAAAGACCGCAACGCGTTCTTCGCCTACTTCGACGAGGACAAGACGGGTTCCGCGGCGTATTCGCAGATCGTTACCAACCTTCCCACCGAATTGGAGTTCGACGGCAAGACCGAAAAGATCACCCGTTATTCTCCCGACGAAGCGCTGATTTCGAAGTTCGGCAGCGTGATCGAAGTGATCGGCACGGAAGAAACGAAGGATACCTGGCACGAAGTCGCGTTTTACGTGCACACGGGCAGCGCGGCGAAAAATTACCGTCTCGAAATCTGGGCGGGCGAACGCACGGATACGGAAGCGGGAATTCCGGCAAACAGCTATTACTTCTTCGATAACTACAAATCGGAAAGCGTCTCCAACTATGCGGATATTCTCGGCGAAAGAGTCGAAGAGATCAAAGACCTCCTGAACGGAACGAAGGCGCCGGGCGAAGAAGGCTATTACGGCGAAAAGGATAACCTTCCCGACAGCTATGCCGCGTATTCCACGTTCACCTTCTACGATTCCCCGACGTATACCAGATACGACAGCACGCTGGATACCGACAAACTGGGAGATCCGCACGGGTCGTACAAACAGTCCAAATATACGGAACAGCTGATCGCGCTCAACTATACTTCGGAAAACGGAAAGAGCACGGAAAAATTCATCGACTACTCCGCATATAACGTGGACGTTCCCGAAGACGACCTCGGCAAAACCGACGAGGATGAAGAAGACGAAGAGACGACTTCGACGGGAACGAACGCTTGGCTACTCATTTCCTCGGGCGTTACCGCGGGCGCGCTGATCTTCGTGATCCTCGCGGTCGTGATCCGCAGGATCGTGAAAACCGCGAAGAAGAACTCTTCCGGAAAAACCCGTGCCGCAAAACGGAGCAGGAAAAAAGCAGATCGGGAATCCGAGTAACCGATTCCCCGTCAACCGAATATTGTGCCACCGGGTACAGAACGTTACGGACGTTCCGCCGCATCGATAGGTCTTAGCAGATGCGGCCGGGCGTCCGTTTTTTATGGAGGAAAATCATGCGCCGGCTCAAATCCTTTTTCAAAAGCATCACCGTCTTCGAATACTGCCTCTGGGGCGCATCGGTACTTTCGATCGTTCTCTCGTTTGTCCTGTGCGGAAACAAATCGTATCTGAATCTGTGCGGCGCCCTGATCGGCGTCACGACGCTGATCTTCATTGCCAAAGGGAACGTGATCGGCAATTTTCTCGGCATTGCGTTCGCGGTATTTTACGGCGTCATCTCTTATTTTCCGCGCTATTACGGCGAAATGATCACTTACCTTGCCATGAGCGCGCCCGCTTCGATCGCATCCGTCGTCGCCTGGTTGAAACACCCCTTTCAAGGAAAAAAGACGGAAGTCAAAATCAACCGTCTTTCGATCAAAGAATATTTGCTGGCATTCCTGCTCTCCTGCGGCGTGACCGTCGCGTTTTACTTCATCCTCCGCGCGCTCGGCACCGCCAACCTGATTTGGAGTACCGTATCGGTACTTACCAGTTTTTACGCCGCTTACCTCAATATCCGCCGCAGTCCCGCGTACGCCCTCGCCTACTGCGCCAACGACGTCGTGCTCATGGCGCTCTGGTCGCTTCTGTCCGTTTCGGATCCCGCTTACGTGTGCATGGTCGTCTGCTTCGCGGCGTTCCTGCTCAACGACGTCTACGGGTTCGTCAGCTGGATGCGAATGCAACGCAAACAGTCCGCGACGACTGCGCAGGATTAACGCTTTCTCAAAGCTTTCGGGCAATGATTCTTTACCGTGCCGCCGACGCATTTCCCCAACCCGAGCGGAAACTCTTCCACCCCGACGACGCACCATCCGTCGGGGATTTTTGTTTCGAGCGTTTCTCCCCGCAGATACCGTTCCGACGCTTCGCGCGACAGCGATACGAACCGCGCGCAGTCGTCCCGCTTTAAACTCATGGCAAGCGCGTGCGCGGGCTTGAAAACCTTTCCGTCAAATTCGCCGAGTTCCGTTCCGAGCCGCAAGGTACGCACGTCGAGCGCGGGCATTCCCGCGGGCGTCAAATACATTCTGCCGTCCGCAAGCGTCGTGATCTCGCCGACGGGCGGACTGTTTAAAAAGCTCTCCGCAAACGCGGAAAACGCCCTGATCGCCTGCGCGTTCCGCCGCACGGGATAGGGCTTCGCCGTCCGCGTTTCCCCTTTCGTTTTGCAGAGCAACGCGCGGAAATGCCCTTCGCCCTTTTCTTCGTGGGGATACGATTTGTGCGCCGATATCCGTTCGAATTCCGGATGCGCTTTCAAAAACTCTTCGATCTGCGTTTCGTCCTCTTCTTCCGCGAACGTGCACGTGGAATAGATCAGCCTCCCGCCCGCGCAGAGCATTTCCGCGGCGTGTCCGAGGATCTCCCGCTGGCGGGCGGCGCAAAGTTTCACGTTTTGCGGACTCCAATGCGGGATCGCGGCGGGTTCTTTTTTGAACATGCCTTCGCCCGAACAAGGCGCGTCCACCAGCACCGTATCGAAATATGCGGGAAAGCGTGCCGCAAGCTGCGCGGGCGTCGCGCTGACGACGGCGCAATTTTTGATCCCCATGCGCTCTACGTTCTGCGAAAGGATTTTCGCGCGGCCGCCGTCGATCTCGTTAGAGATCAGGATCCCCTCCCCGTTCATCTGTGCGGCGACCGAGGTCGTCTTGCCTCCGGGCGCGGCGCAGAGGTCCAGCACGCGCGCCTTTTTGCACGAAGCCGCGTATTCGTTCACCGACATTGCCGAAGGTTCTTGCAGATAGTAAAGCCCCGCGAAATGATAGGGATCGGATCCCGCTTTTTCTTCGCCGACGTAAAAGCCGAGCGGTTCCCGGTCGATCCGCGCTCCGAGCGGGAAAGGCGCGCGCCGCGCAAATTCTTCCGCGCCGATTTTGAGCGCGTTCACCCGCAGTCCGCGGCAGGGCGGCGTTTCGTAAGAGCGCAAAAAGGCGGGGAAATCCGTTCCCAGCCTTTCTTTCATGCGATTCAAAAATTCTTCGGGCAAATTCATAAGTTCCCCAATGCGGTTTCGAAACGTTCGAGCGGGATAAACGCCGCCCCGCCGTTTTCCACGGCGTTGCGGTACCGCTCTCCTCCGCGGGCGCGCGCGATATATACGTCGCACTCCGCGGGATGCGACGTATACTTTCCGCCGGAAGCGAAGATCGCCGCCGCCAATCTGACGGAAACCGAAACGTCGTCCTCCACGTCTTTGGCAAAACAGAAGAGTTTTCCGTTCAGTTCGCCGTTCTTGTTCCTGCGGTGCATGTGTTTGTTGACGTAACGGTAAAATTCCACGTGCGCTTTGGCGCGCTGTTCCCGCTCCGCGTCGCGGTCCGCGAGATACTTGCGGTGCGGCAGGGAATCGCTCTGACTGATCTTATAATCGGCGATCTTTCCCGCCGTCACGCCGTAACGGGCGACGATGTCCTCGACGCTCAGCCCCTCCCGCTCGCACAGCGCGCGGCAGACCATCATGGTGGCGTAAGCGTCGTCCACGGCGCGGTGCGGCGTGAATTCCACGCCGAGCGCTTCCGCCATCGCGCCCAAGCCGAACTGACGGTTGAAGTCGTTGACCGCGTTCATGTACAAAAACTGCGTGTCGAGAAAAGAAAAACGGAAAGACGGCAGTTTATACCGCTTCGTTTCCAGATTCAGATAGTTCACGTCATTGATCGTGGCGTGTCCGAACACGAGCGCGTCCCGCGCTTCCAACAGCGCGCGGATCCTGCCGTATTCCGCGCGGAACACGGGATACTTTTTAAAGTCCTCGTACTCGTAGGGAAGCACCAAGCCTTCTTTGCCCTTGCGGTCGGTCAAATGAAATTTTCCCTTGGGATTGATGAGAATATCTTCGCGCGCCTGCACGTTGAACCGTTCGTCAGTCACGACGTATCCGAACGCGCAGATCTTGGCGACGCTTTTATAGACGCACGCACATTCGATGTCGAAAAAGACGTACCTCATGCGTTCTTGACGGAAATCTCCGTAATCCCGCCCATATACGGCCGCAACGCCTCCGGAATCTCTACGCTTCCGTCCGCGCGGAGATGGTTTTCGAGAAACGCGATAAGCATGCGCGGCGGCGCGACGACGGTGTTGTTGAGGGTATGCGCGTACGCGTTGCCCTTTTCCGTCTTATAGCGGATCCCGAGCCTGCGCGCCTGCGCGTCGGTCAGATTGGAACAGGAACCGACCTCGAAATATTTTTTCTGACGGGGACTCCACGCCTCCACGTCCACGCTGCGGTATTTCAGATCGGCAAGATCGCCCGAACAGCATTCGAGCGTGCGCACGGGAATCCCCAGCGAAACGAACAGTTCCACCGTGTAATTCCACATTTTTTCGTACCACGCCTCGCTGTCCTCCGGCTTGCAGACGACGATCATCTCCTGCTTTTCGAATTGGTGGATCCGATAGATGCCGCGTTCCTCGATGCCGTGCGCGCCCTTTTCCTTGCGGAAACAGGGAGAATAACTCGTCAGCGTGAGCGGGAGCTTGTCCCCGTCGATCACCGTGTTCATGAATCTTCCGATCATGGAGTGCTCGCTCGTACCGATCAGATACAGATCTTCGCCCTCGATCTTGTACATCATGCCGTCCATTTCCTCGAAGCTCATCACGCCCGAAACGACGGAAGAGCGGATCATGAACGGCGGAATGCAATAGGTAAATCCCTTCGCGATCATAAAATCGCGCGCGTAACTCAGCACGGCGGAATGCAACCGCGCAACGTCGCCCGTCAGATAGTAAAACCCCTGTCCGCTGGTCCTTCTCGCGCTGTCGATGTCGATCCCGTCCAATTTTTCGAGAATATCGAGGTGGTACGGCACTTCGAAGTCGGGGACGTTCGGTTCCAGATAGCGCTTCCGCTCCACGTTTTCGGAATCGTCTCTGCCGATCGGCGTTTGTTTGGAAATGATATTGGGGATCCGCATCATCGCCTGCGTAAGCCGCTCCTGCACCGACTGCGTCTCCTCTTCGATCTCCGTAAGCCGTTGCGCGCCGGCGCTCACCTGCGCTTTCACGGCGTTCGCCTCTTCCGTCTTCTTCTCCTTCATCAGCATGCCGACCTGTTTGGAAAGCGCGTTGCGGGAGGCGCGAAGAGCGTCCCCCTCCGTCTGCAACGCGCGCTTTTGCGCGTCCAGCGCGAGCGCTTCGTCCACAAGCGGTAATTTATTATCCTGAAATTTTTTCCTGATGTTTTCCCGAACAAGATCGGGATTGCCGCGAAGCAACGCGATATCGATCATAACTGCGACCCTTTTGTTATTTTTCTTCTCATTATACAACTTTTTCCGCTTGATTGCAAGTTTTTACGAAATATTCCGCACCCTGCGATGGGGAATATTTCGCAACCGACGCAATTTTTTTGACTTTTGTCCGAACGCGGTGTATAATATGGAATGAGAATACGATACGGCGGTGCTTCATGGTAAGATCGAAAAAGCAGAAAACGCAGACGGAACTTGCCGCGGAAGACGCGGCGGTTCTTTCCGAGCAACCCGAAGAAGAGCCTGAAAACAGGAGCTTCGCTTCGCGCGTTCTCGAAGGCGGAAGCGCAAGCGAAAATAAAACAAAACGCAAAAAACTGATGAAGCAGTTTAAAAAGGCGAAACATATCCCCTCCGAAGGCGAGGTGGAGCGGTTTACGCCCGACCTTGACGCGGGGCTTTCCGAAGAACAGGTCGAAACCCGCTTCAATCAGTTCCTCTTTAACGACGTCAATAAAAAATACAGCAAGTCCTACGCGAGCATCTTCCTCGGAAACATCTGCACGTTCTTCAACTTGCTCTGTCTCGCCGTCGCCGGCGCGCTCGTTTACGCGCAGGCGAGCATTTCGCAGTTCCTGTTCGTGGCGATCTTCGGCGCGAACCTGGTCATCGGGATCTTACAGGAAATTCTGGCAAAACGGCAGATCGATAAATTATCCGTTCTGATCTCGGCAACGGCAAAGGTCATGCGCGGCGGCGTAAAACAGGAAATTCCCGTACGTGAAATTCTGGTAGACGACGTCGTTCTGCTCGAAGCGGGACAGCAGGTCCCCGCCGACTGCAAACTTGCCGACGGCGTCGTGGAAGTGAACGAATCCCTCTTGACGGGCGAATCCGTTCCCATCAAAAAAGCGGAAGGCGAAACGCTGTACGCCGGTTCTTTCATTGCCAGCGGCGCATGCCGCGTGCGGGTGGATAAAGTCGGCAAAGCGACCTATCTGAACAGCCTGACCTCCAAAGCGAAAAAGTACAAAAAACCGCGTTCGGAGATCATGAACTCCATTCGCCTGTTTATCCGCGTGATCGCGTGTCTGATCCCGCTCATCGCCGCAGGCATGTTCTGGATCAACTTCGGCGCCGTGGATAAGGATATCTCCGAAGCCATTCAGCTGACGGGTGCGGTCGTGATCGGCATGATCCCTTCGGGACTGTTGCTTTTGACGTCGCTCGCCATGGCGTTGGGCGTGAGACGGCTTGCAAAAAAACAGACCCTCGTACAGGATCTGTATTCCCTCGAAATGCTTGCACGGGTCAACGTGCTTTGTCTTGACAAAACGGGAACGATCACCGACGGCAGAATGACGGTGAACGACTGCATGATTTTGAACAGTTATTCCGATCATTCGCTCGACGAGATCATGGGCAGTATGCTCTCGGCGCTCGACGACAACAACCAAACTTCGATCGCGCTCTATAACCGTTTCGGACATTCCGGCGCCATGCAACCCTCCGCGATCATTCCGTTTTCCAGCAAACGAAAACTCTCCGCCGTGTCCTTCGGCGAACAGGGGACCTATGCGATGGGCGCGCCGGAATTCGTCCTTCGGCCCATGCCGCCGAAGATCGAAAAGATCGTCAAACAATACGCGCAGTCGGGACTGCGGGTGCTCATGCTCGCCTATTCGCCCAATCAGATCACCGGCGGCAGACTTCCCTCTCTGTTCCGTCCCGCCGCGATCATCACGCTGGCGGACAATATCCGCAGCGACGCGATCGAGACGATCAAATGGTTCCGCGAAAACGAAGTCGAAATCAAAATCATTTCGGGCGACAACCCCATTACGGTTGCCGAAGTCGCCCGCCGCGTGGGCGTGAAGCATGCGGGACAGTACATTTCTCTCGACGGACTGACCGACATCGAAGTGGAAAACGTGGCAAGCCAATATACGGTCTTCGGACGCGTCACCCCCGAACAGAAGGCGATCCTCGTGCGGGCGATCAAAAAACAGGGCAACACCGTCGCCATGACGGGGGACGGCGTGAACGACATTCTCGCACTGAAAGAAGCGGACTGCGCCATTTCCGTCGCTTCGGGAAGCGAAGCCGCGCGCAACGTGTCCCACCTCGTATTGATGGACAACAATTTCCTCAACCTGCCCTCCGTCGTTTACGAGGGAAGACGGGTCATCAACAACATCAAATCGAGCGCTTCGCTGTATATCATGAAGACGCTGTTTACGACCCTTCTGGCGGTGTTCTGCTTCACCGTCGGCTCGCAATACTTTTTCAAGACCAACAACATGTTGCTCTTCGAAACGCTCGTTGCGGCGGTGCCCTCGTTCGTCATCGCGTTACAGCCGAACGCCGACCGCGTAAAAGGGAAATTTACCCCGTACGTGCTTTCGCGAAGTATTCCGGGGGCGTTCACCCTGATCCTGTGCGTGCTTGCCGTTTACGGCGGAATATACTTCCTGCCCGGAACTCCCGCGGGATTCGACCCCGTTACGGGAGAAGCGATCGCCGCGATCCCCGGAGAGCTGGGCGCGCTGCGCGTGGAACTCGCCGACGGCGTGGTTTCCATCAATCCGCTCATGTTGCTCGCCGTCACGTTCGGCGGACTCGTTATGCTCTACCGCGTATTGCAACCCTTCAACGTACTGCGTTCGCTCGTATACGTCTTTTCGGTAGGCGTGAGCATTCTCTTCCTCGCGGTCCCCGTTCTCGGGAATCTCGTTTACGACAACTGGGATCTCGTCGAGTTCTCGTTCACGCAAGTCCTTTACGTCGTGTGCATCGTACTTGCGGCGTTCCCGATCTCGAACGCGCTCATGAAACTCTGCGATTTGATGAATCCATCCGAATAACAAGGCAATCAAAAAGCGGCGGGCCGTATGCCCGCCGCTTTTTTGATGAAGTTCGATTCAGCCGCCCAATTCGATCATGCGGTCGATACATTTTTTTGCGGCAAGGCGCGTAGATTCCGCAAGCGCGATCTCTTCGCCCTCTCCCCGACAGCAATTCAGAACGTCCGTCAGCGTCGTCAGCTTCATGTCGCGGCAGAGAAAATCTTTGCTCAGCGGATAAAACCTCTTTTCGGGACACTCGTATTGGAGATGCTCGACGATCGCGTTTTCCGTTCCGACGATAAATTCTTTTGCATCGCTTTTCAAAGCATATTCTATGATCCCGCTCGTAGAGCCGACGTAATCCGCCGTCTCCGTCACCTCAAAACGGCATTCCGGATGCGCCAGAAACAATGCGGAGGGATGGGCGCGGCGAACGCGGTCAACGTCCTCTCTGCTCGCGCGCACGTGCGTCGGACAGCCGCCCCGCACGAAACGGAAGGTCTTTTCGGGGAGCTTATGCGCGACGTATCTGCCGAGATTGATATCCGGAATAAATAAAATTTCCCGTTGCGGAAGCGCTTTCAAGATCCGTTCCGCGGAAGAAGAGGTCACGCAAACGTCGCACAGCGTTTTCAACTCCGACGTCGTATTGATATACGCCGCAACGGCCGCGTCCGGATACTCCGCTTTCAATTCGGAAAGCCGCGCCGGTTCGAGTTGCTCCGCCATCGGACAGCCCGCCGCGGCGTTGGCAAGGTATACCTTTTTTTCGGGAGACAAAATTTTGACGGTCTCCGCCATAAAGCGGACCCCGCACATGATCACGGTCTTTGCCCGCGTCTTCGTCGCGAGCACGGCGAGCGCATAGCTGTCGCCCGTAAAATCCGCGATCTCCGCGACCTCGCGCCGCTGATAAGAATGCGCGAGGATCACGATATCCTCTTCCCTTTTTCTGCGCAGGATCTCTTCCTGCATCTGCCGAATCGTCATACGTTTCCTTAAAAAAGAAGGGCGAACGCCCCTCTTCGTAAAATCCCTTTTATTATACCGCGCCAAGCCGACTTTGTCAACGGAATCGTCGCGGCGCGCGTTTACGCCGAATAGAATTTATAAAACGACGCGTAATCGGAAATCCCGTAGTCGGAAAAGCGGAACCGCTGATCCGTTCCCGCCCGCCGCATATACCAATCGAGCACCTCGTGCATATTGGGCGACGGCACCCCCGCCAATTCCGCGATATCGCACAGGATCGTGAGCCCGTAAGCGAAATCGGAAACGAAATAACGGGAAGAAAAATCGGGACGGAATCCCCCGTCGCAGGCGACCGCGGGCGTCGTCAGTCCGCGGAAACCGCGGATACTGCGGATTTTCTCTGTGAGCGCGCGCGGGGTGTCGCTTTCGTAGTGTTCTTTCAAAGAACGTACGTAAGACAAATCGAAGTCCGTCATCGCGCGGCAGACGCGTTGCAGTTCGTCGTCGCACCGAAAGAGGATTTCCGATGCGGCGTCGTCCCATTCCTCATAAAACAGCGGCATGTACGGATCGATTTTGTCCGGAGAATCGCCGCCGAACAGCGAATACAGCCGCGTCGTGTGCAAAATCGGATTGGAAGGCACCATCGTCACGTTCAGATAGTTCGGCAACGGATCGCACGGGATCCCGAACAGCCCGCCGACGATTTCACAGCCCTCTTTCACGTCCGCGTGCGGCAAAGCGGCAACGAACATGCGGCTTCGGTACCCTTCGGCGCACACGCGTTTCCCCGTCTCTGCGACCCGCGCGACGGAAGGCACCCGTTGCAGTCCGTAAAGAGTACAGCCTTTTTCCGTCGCTTTGCGGAACACGCACTCCATGCCGCCGGTACCGGGGACGAAAAACAGCTTCGTTCCCGATTCGAGACGGGGCAGAATTTCCCGCGCCGTCTTCTCCGCCAAAAACGCGGGCGTCGTGACGAACACCGCCTCCGCGCCCGAAAACGCACGCGCGGGATCACCCGTCGCAGAGCGGATCCTTCCCCGCACGCGGAGATTCCCTTCGCGGTCCGTCACTTCGAGCGTGTCCGAAAAAGCTTCCGCTTTGGCGGTATATACGGTGACGTCGTGTCCGTTCGCCGCGCCGTGCGCGGCAAACTGCGTTCCGACGTTTCCGCCGCCGACCACCGTCATCTTCATGATCTTCCGCCACCCCCTAACAGATCGGCGATCGCGGACGTCAGTTTCAGGTTGTCCTCGGTATTGCGCACGGCAACGCGCAAATACTGTCCGCCGCCCGTGATTTTCGAAGAGAGATCTTTTACGAAAATACCGTATCCGACAAACAGCTCCCGCGTAAAATCGGCGGCGGTAACGCTCTGTAAAAGTTCCAGCATGACGTAGTTTGCCTGCGTCGGCAACACGCGGAGATATTTTCCGAACCCTTTCAGATCCGAAAGGAATCTGCGCCGTTCTTCCTTAAACAGCGCAAGCGCGCGGCGGTAATCGTTTTGATACTTTTCTTCGATCTGCAAATAAAATTCGCCGAAGGAATTGATATTCCAGATGCCGACGTCGCGTTTCACGAAATCGATCAGTTCCCGATCGCCCGATACGACGATGCCGAGACGGAACCCGGGAACGCCGTAACTTTTGGAAATACTCTTGACGATACAAAGATTCGGATACCGCTCCGCGATTTCCTGCGAGATCAGAGAATTGTTCTCTCCGTCCGCAAAATCCACAAACGATTCGTCGAGAATCAAACGGATCCCCTTCTTTTCCGACCATCCGAGCAATTTCAAAAGACCGTCCCGTCTGATAAAATTTCCCGTCGGATTGTCGGGATTGATCAGAATGAGCGCGCTGATTTCGCGGTCGGCGTAAAACTTCATCACGTCGTCCGCCGTATAAGAGAAATCGGGCGCGGGCGGTGCAAATACGATCTGCCGTTCCGTCGGATAGCGATTGGGATATTCTTCGAAGGTGGGACGGATCACGCCGATTTTTCCGCTGAGGCGGGACATCAGGGATTTGATCAGTTCCGCCGCGCCGTTGCCGACGGCAATGTTCTCCCTGTGCACGCCGAAATTTTTCGCGGCAAGCAGGCTGTTCACGCCCATGCCGGAGGGATACTGCGTCGCCAGTTTATCGAAATTCGCCTTGATCTCGTCCAACAGCTTCTGCGGCGGGAAATACGGATTGACAAGATAACAAAAATCCAGCAACTTGGGATACCGCCAGTATCCGCCGTACCTGCGTTGCAACGCCTCTATCTTATCGTTTCCGCCCGCAAACATCGAAGACGCGATATCCAGATCCTGAATGTCGTCAATCTCGTACCACAGTTCGCCGTTCAAACGCTTTGCTTTGATCTCGGGATCGTCGAGCATTGTGATGATTTTCAAGACCTGCTCGTAATACTCGTTGTTGCCGACCGCATCGCAATACGCTTCCAAAAACGGCACGTAATGCGTTTTGGAAAAGTGTTGCGAAAACTTATAAATATTGACGGTTTTATAGTAAGTAGAAATTTCTTCGAACTTGAACTTCTTCCCCGGAACAAATTCCAAAATATCGTCCGCATCGGACAGTTTGACGCACGTTCCGTCCATCCAGCTCTCGTATTTATCCACCAACGCGAGCGTGTCGCGCGGATCGTCCACCAGCATACGGATAACCCTGTCCTCCACGATCAGATCGGATTCGAAAAGCAACGTGTCGTCCGCGCAAAGATAGTCTTTGGCGAGATAAAGAGAATAGATATTGTTCGTCTTATCGTAGACGGGATTGTTCACGAACACGACAGGCGTTTTCAACGGGAATCTCTGAATGAAATCCATCAACTTCCCGCCCTCGTATCCCACAACGATGACGATTCGGTTGAGCCGATACGGTTCAAGCTGGTGTAACAGTCTTTCGATCAAAGAAACTCCGTTTACTTCCACCATGCATTTCGTATTGTTCTTCGTCAATTCTTTCAGGCGCTTTCCCATCCCCGCCGCCAAAATAACTGCTTGCATTTTTCCTCCGCCTTTTAAAACACCGTATATCTGATCGGACTTTTTGTAATTATATCAAAAACGCTGAAAATTGTCAATCATACACGCATTTTCCTGCGACTTGCACAAAAAAACAGACTTGCGATTCGTAAGCCTGCTTGTTACCTTGTTTTTCTTTTTACGCTTTGCTTCGTCGTTTTACTTCGAGGGACAAACGGGACGTAATTTCTCCTCGATCTTAGATGCATTATTATATTTTAACAGCAAATTCATAAACCTTTCTTTAGTTTTATTTGTTATCTTAAAATACACCCTATCAAGAGAACGTGAAAGCCCTGCAAATACTTAATTGCAGGGCTTTATAAATAGTTATTAAATTGTTTATTACCTACCTAGCTGCGGTACTACAGAAAATCGGTGTAATAGTAAGTAAAAAATATAATTTTATATTACACGAAAAGATTATTCTATCAATATATATCGATGCAAGTCTTGCAATAATTACATCTAAAATGGGCATAAAATGACCGTTTTCGCAAGAAAACGGTCATAATTTGTCTTATTTGTTACGAGGCTGGCGAATATTAGCTTGTGCCGCCGCAAGACGCGCGATCGGAACACGGTAGGGCGAGCAGGAAACATAGCTCAACCCGATCTTATGGCAGAACTCGATCGACGAAGGATCGCCGCCGTGTTCGCCGCAGATTCCGCAATGCATGTCGGGACGGGTCTTTCTTCCCAGCTCGACCGCCGTCTGCATCAGTTTGCCGACGCCGACCGTGTCCAAACGCGCGAACGGATCGCTTTCGTAGATCTTATTCGCATAGTAAGCGGGAAGGAACTTGCCCGCGTCGTCGCGCGAGAAGCCGAACGTCATCTGCGTCAGATCGTTCGTACCGAAGCAGAAGAACTCCGCGTCTTTCGCGATTTCGTCCGCGGTAAGCGCCGCGCGGGGGATCTCGATCATCGTGCCGACTTCGTATTTCAGATCCGCTTTCGCCTTGGCGATGACCTCGTCCGCCGTTTTCACGACGATATCTTTCACAAACTTCATTTCCTTGGTCTCGCCCGTAAGCGGGATCATGATTTCGGGAACGATGTTCCAGTTCTTGTGTTTTTTCTTGATCGCAATAGCCGCCTTGATCACCGCTTTCGTCTGCATGACCGCAATTTCCGGATAGGTGACCGTCAAACGGCATCCGCGATGTCCCATCATCGGGTTGAATTCGTGAAGATCGGAAATGATCTGTTTGATCTGCGCAACCGTCTTGCCCTGCGTTTTGGCAAGCGCGGCGATATCCGCTTCGTCCGTAGGAACGAACTCGTGAAGCGGGGGATCGAGGAAACGGATCGTCACGGGGTATCCGCCGAGCGCTTCGAACAAGCCCTCGAAGTCCGCCTGCTGCATCGGCTCGATCTTTGCGAGCGCCGCCTCTCTTTCCTCAACGGTATCCGCGCAGATCATTTCGCGGAACGCACCGATTCTCGCGGGATCGAAGAACATGTGCTCGGTACGGCAAAGCCCGATACCCTGCGCGCCGAACGCCGCCGCCTGTTTCGCGTCCGAAGGCGTATCCGCATTGGTACGCACGCCGAGCGCCTTATATTTGTCGGCAAGCTCCATGATTCTGCCGAAATAGCCGCTGTTGGGATCCGCGGGAACGGTGGGGATCAGGCAATCGTAAATATTGCCCGTCGAACCGTCGAGGGAAATGCCGTCGCCTTCGCGATAAATTTTACCCGCAAGCGTGAACTGTTTGTTCTCTTCGTCCATCTTGATCTCGCCGCATCCGGAAACGCAACAGGTACCCATGCCGCGCGCAACGACCGCCGCGTGAGAGGTCTGTCCGCCGCGGACGGTAAGAATACCCTGCGCATACTTCATGCCTTCGATATCTTCGGGAGAGGTTTCGAGACGGACGAGCACGACTTTCTTGCCCTTCTTGCCTTCGATTACCGCGTCTTCCGCCGTAAATACGATGCTGCCCGCCGCCGCGCCGGGGGACGCCGCGATTCCTTTGCCGACGACGTTTTTCTTATCCGCTTCTTTCAGCGCCTTCGGGTCGAACTGAGGGTGTAACAGCATGTCGAGGGATTTCGCGTCGATCTGCATCAGCGCTTCCTGCTCGGTGATCATACCCTCGTCGATGAGATCGCACGCGATCTTGATCGCCGCCGCCGCGGTACGTTTTCCGTTACGCGTTTGAAGCATGTAGAGTTTTTCGTTCTCGACGGTGAATTCCATGTCCTGCATATCGCGGTAATGGTTTTCAAGCGTTTTGCAAACTTCCTGGAACTGTTCGTAGACCTTGGGGAAGATCTCCGCCATCTTCGCGATGGGCATCGGCGTACGGACGCCGGCAACGACGTCTTCGCCCTGCGCGTTGGTGAGGAACTCGCCCATCAGCCCTTTCTCGCCCGTCGCGGGATTCCGCGTGAACGCAACGCCCGTGCCGCAGTTGTCGCCCATGTTGCCGAACGCCATCATCTGCACGTTGACCGCCGTTCCCCAGCTGTAAGGGATGTCGTGATCCATGCGGTAAATGTTCGCACGAGGGTTGTCCCACGAGCGGAACACCGCTTTGATCGCCTCGAAAAGCTGGACCTTGGGATCGTCGGGGAATTCTTTGCCGAGCTGTTTTTTGTATTCTTTCTTGAATTGATTAGCAAGTTCTTTCAGATCGTCCGCCGTGAGTTCGACGTCCTGCGTCACGCCCTTCTTTTCCTTCATCTCGTCGATGAGTTTTTCGAAGTATTTCTTGCCGACTTCCATAACGACGTCGGAAAACATCTGAATGAATCTTCTGTAACAGTCCCAAGCCCAACGGGGATTGTTCGATTTGGTTGCGATCGTGTTGACGACCGTCTCGTTCAAACCGAGGTTTAAAATAGTGTCCATCATACCGGGCATCGAAGCGCGCGCGCCCGAACGCACGGAGACAAGAAGCGGATTCTCTTTGTCGCCGAACTTCTTGCCGGTGATCTTTTCCATCTTATCGATATACTCCATGATTTCCGCCTGAATGGAGTCGTTGATTTTTTTGCCGTCGTCGTAATACTGCGTGCAAGCCTCGGTGGAAATCGTAAATCCCTGCGGTACGGGCAACCCGATTTTCGTCATCTCCGCAAGATTTGCCCCTTTACCGCCGAGCAATTCCCTCATCGTCGCATTCCCTTCGCTGAAAAGGTAGCAATACTTTTTTGCCATGAAAAAGTTCCTCCTGTTAAATGTCTTTATTTACCAAAAAACATTGTACAACATTCGGGAGGAAAATTCAAGTGTATTGCGAAAAATTTTGTGAAATTCGGTTAAGTTTTTTCGCTTACAGACAGGAAAGCGCGGTAAGCACAAAATCGAGCGAAATGGCAACGGTGAGAAACGCGCTCCCCCAGCCGAGCGCGGAAACGGGCGCCTTCATCAGAATCCGTTCGAGCGGCGCCCAGAACAGCGCCATCGCGGCGGCGATCATGAATCCCCAGCCGATACTCATCGAAAGGCAGATATACCCCGCGAATTCGTGCGCATACCCGCGGTAAGACCAAAGCCGGACGTGAAACACGTTTTCGAAAAACAAACCGGTCACGAGTTCCGCGGCAGTTGCGATCAAAGCGGATAGCGCGGCATACGCCAACAGCCGCAACAGATTGGACGGATACGGCGAACTTTTTTTAAGCGGGATCCCGCAAATCGCCCGCACGATCAGAAGGGAACTTCCGTACACCGTGCAGAACGGTAGCGTCAGAAACCCGCGGTCTACGCTCGCCCCGTAAGAGAAATAAAAAAAGAGTTTTTCCAGACACCAGCCGAGAAAGGAAAAGAGAAAAAATAAAAGCACGCAGGCTAAAAATCGCTTGCGTCCTTCCCGATCGCGGACTTTTGTTTTTACAATTGTTTCTGCCATAACGGCAGTATGCTCAACTCCGGAAAATTCTTTCCCGAAAAGAGAAATTCCGCGCGCTTCCGGATCGACGCGTCCTGGACACTGCGCGCGCACGGCTCCATGTTCTTCCGCCGTTTGGGCGGCGTACTTCTCACTTGCGTTTGAAGCAGATTTTGTAGTTGTTCCCCGTTTGCCGCATCAGGAGCGCGGTCAGCTCTTCAACGCTTCCCTCCTTCATGCCGGACTTTGCAACGGCGAACACCGTCGCTTTGTTCTGATACAGGAGCCACATGTCTTGGAACTCCCTGACCTCGGTCAGCGCGCCGTATTTTCCTTCCGCGGAACTCGTCATTCCGTCGTTCACCGTCGAGACGATCGTATAGCTTTCTTCGAAAAAGGAATAGAGGTTGACCGATTCTTTTCCCTGCATGGTTTTCCGCATCACTTTACGGAGAAGCGGATTCCAGACCACCATCAACAGAAGCAGGACGACGCCGCAGACGAAACATACGATCGGAAAAAACAGATCCGTTTCCGACTCGGAAGCAAAGGACAGTTCGAGCGCCAAAGTCACCGCGCCGGACGCCAGACACAGCGCCGCAACGATGCCGAGGATCAAAAAGATTTTTCTTCCCGCCATGTTTTTCGACGCCTTTAAATTCAACTCGACGTCGCATTTCGTTTCGTTTATAATCATCGCAGGCCTCCTTTTCGTTTATTTTATCAGAAATACTCCGATCTGTCAAGACGCGTTACGCCGCGGCGGAAGCGGACGCGTCGGAAACTTCTTCCGCCTCTCCCTTTCCCTTCGTATTCTTTTTTCTGCCGCGCATCACGACGGCGTATGTAATCACCAAAAAGACGTCCGCCGCGACCCAGGCGATGGGATTGGAAAGACAGAATCCCGCGAACCCCCAAAACCGCACGAACACGAAGGAGGTGAGCGCTCTCCCGATCAATTCGGCGACGCCCGCAAACGTCGTGATCACGCTCTTTCCGATCCCCTGCAACGAATTGCGGAAGATGAAGATCGTGCCGAGGAAGACGTAATCGCAACTCTGAAACAGCAAATAGCGGAACCCGTACCGCATGATGTCGTCGTAATACAGTTTTACGTCCGGATCGATTTCGGCGTTTAAAAACAATCCCATCAGCGGGCGGAACAGTCCCAGACAAAACGCAACGCCCAGCGCGGACGCGCCCAAGACGTATACCATGCCCGCTACAACCCCTTTCCGGACGCGGTCCATCCGCCCCGCGCCGCTGTTCTGCCCCGCATAGGTCGCCATCGCCGTGCCGAGCGCGTTGAACGTCTGATTGGCGAGATTGTCGATCTTGGAAGCGGCGACGTACGCCGTCGCCGCGCCCAGAGAGCTTTCGGGCAAACCGTTGAGCGCCGTCTGCTGGAAAATGCAGCCGATCGCCGTGATCGAAAATTGCAACGCCATGGGCAGTCCCACCGCAATGTGCCCGCCCACGATCTTGCCGTCCCATTTCCAATCGGATTTTTTCAGCCGCAGCATGGGATAGCGGATGAGCATGAACGCCAGACACGCCGCGCCCGACAACAGCTGAGAAATCACCGTCGCGAGCGCGGCGCCGTGGTAGTGCATTTTCAGTCCGACGATGAACGCGAAATCCAGCCCGACGTTCAAGACCGCCGCCGCGACGAGGAAATACAGCGGGGAACGGGAATCCCCGATCGCGCGCAGAATTCCCGCCGTCATGTTGTAAAAGACCGTCGCGCCGATCCCGCAGAAGATGATCACGAGATAGGAACGCGCGTATTCGAAATACTCCTCCGGCGTCTTGATCAGCCGAAGCAGAGGCGCGGTAAGCGGAACCGCCAACGCGGTGACGAGCACCGTCATGCCAATGCACAGCAGAAAGCTGATCGCAACGGCGCGACGGACGCCGTCTTCGTCGCCCGCGCCGAACCGCTGGGCGATGCGCACGCCGAACCCCGCGGTGAGCCCGTTCACGAACCCTAAAATGAGAAAAGAAATCGGCCCCGTAAGCCCCACGCCCGTAAACGCCGCCGCGTTTACCGTGTTGCCCACGATCACCGTATCCGCCATGCTGTAAAGCTGTTGGAACACGCAACCCAGAAACACGGGAAGCGCGAACAGCACGATCAATTTATAGGGATTGCCCTTGGTCAGATCTTTCATTATCGCGTACGCCTCTTTTATGCGCACGTAGTATAACCCCGCCCGTGAAAAAAATCAACCGTTTTCACGGGGTTTTGAAAAAATATTTGACTTTACGGCGCAAATTTTAAAATGGCATTGACAACCGCCGCCGTTCGTGTTAAAATGATTAGGATAAAAAAACCAAACGAGGTAAAATTATGATCGAATATTCGATGAAAGCTCTTACGGCAGACGAACTTTTCTTTAAGGTGAATCCCATTCAGGTAACGCCCGACACGAAGTTCGAAATCAAGCCGTATTTCTCCCGCCAGATCAGACAGGCAAACGAAAACCCGAAAATCAACATCGTCGTTCTCGAATGCAAGATCGAAAACAAAGAGGACGCGCCCAAGCCGTTTAATCTGACCGTGCGCTTCGTCGGCGTATTCGAAGTCGAAAACATGGTGTCGGACGAGGACAGAAGAACGTTCGCGATCAACGCGACCGAGACGATGTTCCCCTATCTCCGCGCGGCGGTCACCAACCTCACGGCGGACGCGCTCATCAACCCGCTCACCCTTCCCATCGTGCCGGGTTCGACGCTCTTCCCCGACGACCGCAACCCCGCGCAGTACACGCTCAGCATCGATCCCAAGTCAGTAAACTGAATTCAAAACACAAACTCCCCGCAACCGTTGCGGGGAGTTTTCATTTGTTCCGAATCTTACAGGTCAATGCGCGTCGAAAAAATCCGCAATTTCCGCGTACCGCTTTTCCTGCCCGTTGCGCTCGTTCAGGAATTCATGGCGGCTGTCGGGATAGAGCGAAAGGGTTACGTTCCGCATGCCCGCCCTGTACTTATAGTAGACGTACAGTTTCTGCATTCCCCGCCCCATGTCGCCGACGGGGTCCTCTCTTCCCGCCGCAAGGAGCAACGGAAGTCCCGCGGGGAGAGACGCCGCATAGCGTTTGGTGTACAGCTTTTTCAGCCCGCGGAAAAAATCCGCGTAAAAGCGGTACGAACAGGTAAACGAACAGAACGGATCGGCATGATAACGGGCGTTGTTCTCCGCATCGTTGCTCAGCCATTCTTTATCTTCGAAGCGCTTCGCATACGCGCCGAACGACAGCTTTTCGATCATCTTCGCGGGCTTTGCCGCCCTGCCGAAGAGGATGTTCGTGCCCGCGACGAAGGAACCGAGGTAGACCTCGAAGTCCTTCTTTTTATTGCTGCCCGCGATCACCGCGCCGTCGATCAGCTTTCCGTATTTTCCGAGATAGCACTGCGTGAGAAATGAGCCGTACGAAAAGCCGAGCACGAAATATTTCAGTTCGGGATATTTGCTCTTGTAATACGCCGTGATTTCGCCCTCGTCGCGCACCGTGTCGGCAAACATATCGCCCGCGCAATAGCCGAGCGAATCGGGATCGGTCTTGCCGTGTCCGCGATGGTCGTCCGCGACGACGAGATAGCCGCGCGAATTGAGATACTCCGCAAACTTCGCGTAACGCCCGCCGTACTCCACCATGCCGTGAACGATCTGCACGATCCCCCTGGGGTTTTCCGCGTCCAGCCATTCGTTGACAAATATTTTCTTGCCGTCAAAACTTTCGAATTCCATAAACCTCTCCCGCCGCATCCGCGGCTTCCCGCGCGCGGTCGAATTTATTATAACACGCCGCTAAGGCTTTGTAAACCGCTTTCCGTAATTTTCCGTTTTTGCCAAAAAGACACCTGCATGAAACTCTTGATTTTGTAACGTCCGCTCTGATATACTGAAAATCCGAGAAATCGGAATAAAACAAAAGGAGAACTACCATGAAGAAAACCCGCTTTGCGGCTTGTGTGGCCGCGATCTGTCTGGGATGCGCCGCGCTCGCAGCATGCGGCGACAATAACAGAGGAGACAGCCTCGTCACCGATCCGGAAGACTTGGAGACGGTCGTACCCCTGCCTCAGCCCCCCGCTGACACGCAGGAGCCGCCCGTTGTCGAACCCCTTCCCGATCCCGCGCCCGATCCCGAACCGGATCCCGTACCCGATCCCGCGCCGTTGCGCGCGCAATACGTCTACGTCCGTTCGGACGGCTTGAACGTACGGGCGGGAGCCGGAACGTCGTTCGCTTCGCTCGGCACGCTGGAAAAAGGGATTCTGCTGCAATTAAACGGCACCGAAAACGGATGGCACGAAACCTATTATAAAAATCGCAAGGCGTACGTGAGCGCCAATACCAAATACACTTCCGTCACCCTGCTCGACCGCGGAGAATCGGACGTGGAAAACGTCATCGAAGAGGGCTTGCGGCTGTTGGGCGTCCCGTACGTGTACGGCGCGGTGCGCCTTCACGACGGCAAGGGAAATTTCTTAAAGGGATTCACCGTAAAGCAGTTCGACTGCTCCTCGCTGATGCAATATATCTTCTATCAGGGCGCGGGAAAACTGCTCGACGTGACGACCCGTACGCAAATCGTACAGGGAAAGGAAGTCAAAAAATCGGAAATCAAACGCGGCGACCTGCTCTTCTTCACCAACGCGTCGCGCAAAGACAAAGTCGGCTTGGAACGGGTAGGACACGTCGCGCTCTATCTGGGCGACAACTATATCCTGCACACCGCATCCGATTACGCGAAGATCGAACAGATCTCGGCGACCCGTTGGAGTTATTATCTCGCGGCGAAACGGGTATTATAACTTGCGAAAAGGTTGCCGGTATGCTATAATCAAGGCATGAAACTCACCGACGTTCACACCCATTCCGCTTATTCCAACGACGGGATTTCCCCGCTCGAAGAGATGGTCTTCGCGGCAAAAGCGCAGGGGCTTTCGTACTACGGCGTGTCCGAACACTTCGATTACGATTATCTGCACCTTGGAATTCTCGCAAGCGGAAAGCCCATCCGCATGACGGACGCGGACGCGTATTTCGCCGAAGCGCGCGCCTTACAGCAAGCGCTTTCGGACGGAACGTTCCGCATCCTCGCGGGCGGCGAATTCGGTTTCGCCGAAGACGCGCGCTGTTACGGAGAATACGGGCGGCTGATCGAAACGTACCGCCCCGACTTCGTCGTAAACAGCGTGCATGCCTGCGACGGTAACGACTGCTATTTCGCCGACTATTTTCGCGGCAAGGACAAAGCTTACGCATACCGCTCCTATCTCGAAGCGGTGCGGAAAAGCCTTGACGCGCCGTACGGGTACGATATCGTCGGGCATATCGGATACGTGTCGCGGAACGCGCCCTATCCGGATAAAGCGTTACGTTACGAAGAATTTGCCGATCCGTTGGACGACATCTTAAAAACGGTCGTCGCCAGACGCAAGATCCTCGAAGTCAATTCTTCGATGCGCGGAACGGAAAGCGGGTTCCTGCCCGCAACGGATATTCTGACCCGTTATTTCGAACTCGGCGGCAGAGAAGTTTCGTTCGCCTCCGACGCGCACGACGTCGCGCGCATCGCCGAAAAACGGGAATCGGTATGCGCCGCGCTCAAAGCGATCGGGTTCACGCACGTCACCGTTCCCGACCGCGGAAAACGGATACGGGTCGAAATCTGAAAAACAAAAAACACGCCGCGCTTCAAAAGAAGCGCGGCGTACTTTGTTTCTTATTGAATCACGCCTTTTTCGACGAGCAGATCGGACAGCGCGCCGAGTACGGGCGGGGTCAGCGTTTCGCCGCGCGCGCCGTCGGGAATCCCCGCCGCCTGCAAGATCTCTTTCGCCGCCGCGCGCGTCAGCCCGAACGTATTCACGAAATTGTTTTCCAGCGTTTTTCTGCGACTCAGAAAGGCGCACCGCACCGTTTCCCGATAGGCGCGCGGCGAAGCGACCGCAAAGCCGCCCTCCGTAAAATCGATTTTCACGACGGCGGAATCGACGTTCGGACGCGGCGTGAACATTTCCCGCGGGACGCGGCGGACGACCTTGCACGTTCCCCGCCGCGCGATCGCCGCCGTGACCGCGCCGTATTCCGCCGTTCCCGCAACGGCGCAGAACCGTTCGGCGACCTCTTCCTGAACCATGACCGTCAGCCCGCGGCAGGATGCCGATTCTTCGACAAAACGAAGCACGATGGGCGTGGTGACGTAGTACGGAAGATTCGCCGTTACCACGTATTCGCCCAACTCCCCTTCGAGCGCTAGCAGATTCTCTTTGGAAAAGTCGCGGAACACGATCTCCGTATTCTCGCAGCCCGCAAGCGTCCGCGCCAAAACGGGTTGCAGCGCGCGGTCGATCTCGTAAGAAAGAACCCGTTTCGCGCGTTCGGAAATCGCCCGCGTGAGCGCGCCGGCGCCCGCGCCGATTTCGAGCACGACGGTCGACTCCCCCACGCCCGCGTCCGAGACGATCGCCCGCAGTAAATTCGTATCCGTCAGAAAGTTCTGCCCGAACTGTTTTTTAAACGAAAATCCGCACGAACGCAGAATATCTTTCAAATCTTCCATAAATTTCCTCACTTAAAACGTACGCGGACGCACAGAATGATCGTAGAGGGAACGCCCTCCCTACGAAAGAAAATCCCGCCTTCTCGCGAAGGCGGTTTTGTTTTTCAGGGAATTTAAGGGATCATTTCCCGAATGCGCAACGGAATCCCGACCGATTCCGCAATGGCGCGGCAACGCGCGATCTGCGCTTCGCCGATGCAGTCCACGACCGAAAACCAACAGTTTATCTCCGCCGCCTTGCAATCGCGCGCAAATCCGATCGTCGCGTCGAACGCGCCGTCCAGGGTGGGCCGGCAGACGGTCACGTAGTCCTCTTCGTCGGGCGCGTTCAGCGAAATGTTCATTCTGTCGATCGCGCCTTTCAGTTCCGGCGCGATATTCCGTCCGTTGATCAGATTGCCGTGCCCGTTGGTGTTCAGACGCGTCTTTCCGCGGCAGTCGTGCACGTACTTGCAGACGGCAAGCATGACGTCGAGACGGTAGGTCGGCTCGCCGTATCCGCAAAACACGATTTCGCGGTACGCCGAGGGATTGCCGATCGACTGAATGATCTGCTCCGCGGTCGGCTCGCCTTCTTTCAGCCAGAGGGAATATCCCTGATATTCCGGACTTTGTTCCCGCACGCAAAACAGGCAGTGATTGGAACAGCGGTTTGTAAGATTGACGTACAAACTACTCCCGATCTGATAAACATACGTATCCATAAGTTCACACTCCGAATAGTTTATTTGCATTTTTCCGAATCGCAACTTTCAGATCTTCCTCGCGCTCCCCGCGCAACTCCGCAAGCCGCTTTACGATCACCGGAATATTCGCGGGGCTGTTCTTTTCTCCGCGGAAAGGCGAGAGATAGGGACTGTCCGTTTCGGACAGAATCCTGTCCTGCGGGCATGCGCGCACGCATTCCCAAACGCGCGCGGCGTTTTTGAAACAGGCGACGCCGCCGAAAGAAAAATATCCGCCGAGCGAAAGAATCTCCGCCATGAGATCGGGACTGTACGAATAGCAGTGCAGAAGAAAACCCTTCTTCAACAGCGCGCCGTTTTCGCGCAGGATCGCGAGGGTGTCCGCCGCCGCGTCGCGCGAATGAATCTGCACCGGCATATCCAGTTTCGCCGCCGTTTCCAGTTGCGCGACGAACGCTTCCCGCTGTTTGGGCTTGTCCGTTTCGGGATAATGGTAATCGAGTCCGATTTCCCCGATCGCGACGCACTTGGGATCGCCGGCAAGCTCCGTAAGCGCGGCGACCGTCTCCGTGCCGAACCCCTCCGTGACCGAAGGATGAACGCCCGCGCAGAAGTACGCGCCGTCGTGTTCCGCGCAGAAATCACGGTGCATGCGGCTGTGCGCCGCCGTGTCCCCCGCAAGGACGACGGTCTCCACCCCCGCCGCCCGAATACGCTCCCATTCCGCGGGGAAGTCGTAACCTTCGTCCGCAAAATGCGCGTGAATATCGAGATAACTCATCTTACCGTGCCGCCGCTCGCCATCGCCTTTTCGGGCGAAACGAGACTCAGATTCCCGTCCTTATCCTCGGCGCAGAGGATCATGCCTTCGGAAAGAACCCCGCGCAATTTGACGGGTTTTAAGTTGGCGACTACGACGACCCGCTTGCCCACCATCTCTTCGGGCGTGTAGTACTTGGCGATGCCGGATACGATCGAACGGGTCTCTTCTCCGATTTTCACCGTCTCGTGCAGGAGTTTGTCCGATTTTTCCACCCGCTCGCAGGCGATCACTTCGCCCACCTTCAACTGAATTTTTTCAAAGTCCTCGATGCCGATTTCGCTCACCGCCGCCTCCTCCGCCTTGCTCTCTTTTACGGGCTGCGTTTTCTTTTTGCTTTCGCGCGCGATCTGCTCCGCTTGCGCAAGCTCTTTTTTGATATCGATCCGCGGGAAGAGCGGCGGGATTTTTTCGATCGCGGCGCCCGCTTGCAATTTGCCGAATCCGAGACTTTCGAAGCCGGACGCGGGATCGCAGGAAAAACTCTTTAAAATCAGCGCGGGCGCTTTCGTGAGAAAGGGCTTCAACAGCACGGCGCAGATGCGCACCGTCTCGGCAAGGTGATAAAGCACCGTACCCAACCGTTCCCGCCCGGCTTCGTCTTTCGCGAGAATCCAGGGCGTCGTTTCGTCGATGTATTTGTTCGCACGGGAAACGAGCGCGAAAATTTCGCCCAGCGCTTCGGGCGCGTTCAGCTTCTCCATCGCGGAATTCACCCGCGCGAACGTTCCCTCCGCAAGCGCGATGAGTTCGCCGTCCACGTCCTCCTGCGGACCGCGCGCGGGAAGCTTCCCGCCGAAATACTGCCCGATCATCGCCGCCGTGCGGGAAACGAGGTTCCCCAGATCGTTGGCAAGATCGGAATTGATGCGCGTCAAAAGCCGTTCGTTGGTGTACTCGCCGTCGCTGCCGAACGGAATCTCGCGAAGCAAAAAGTACCGCACCGCATCCGCGCCGTACCGCTTCACCAATTCGTACGGATCGGTGAGCTGCGCGCCCGTCGCGTCCTGTTTGCTCTTCGAAAGCTTTTCGCCGCCGATCAGAAGCCAGCCGTGACCGTATACCTGTTTGGGGAGCGGGAGACCGAGCGCCATCAGGATCGCCGGCCAGATGATCGCATGGAACCGCACGATTTCCTTGCCGACCAGATGAAGTTCGGCGGGCCAGAATTTGCGGAACAGCGCGTCGTCGTCGCTCAGATAGCCGAGCGCGGAAACGTAGTTCGAAAGCGCGTCGATCCAGACGTAGGCATAGTGCTCTTTATCAAACGGAAGCGGAACCCCCCACTTCACCGTCTTGCGCGAAACGCTCAGATCGTTCAGCCCCGGCTTCAAGAAATTGTTCACCATTTCGTTGATCCGCGACTTGGGCTGTAAAAATTCGGGGTTGTCCTCGTACAGCTTTAAAATCCGCGGCGCGTATTTGGAAAGGCGGAAGAAATAGCTCTCTTCTTTTTGAAGAACGACTTCCCGCCCGCAGTCGGGGCATTTTCCGTTTTTGAGCTGCGCCTCCGTCCACATGCTCTCGCAAGGGGTGCAGTACCGGCCGCTGTACTCGGATTTATAGATATCGCCGCTCTCGTAGAGTTTCTGATAGATCTTTTGCACGCAGGCGACGTGATCCGCGTCGGTCGTGCGGAGAAAACGGTCGTAACCGATATCGAGCAGTTTCCACATATCTTTCATCTCGGCGATAAGCGGATCGATAAACTCCATGGGCGTGATCCCGCGGCTTTTCGCCTCCCGCTCCACCTTCTGCCCGTGTTCGTCGGTTCCCGTAAGAAAAAACGTCTCTTCGCCCAACAACTTATGAAAGCGGTCGAGCGCGTCGCAGATCACGGTGGTATAGCAATGTCCGATATGCCAATTCCCGCTCGGGTAATAAATCGGCGTCGTTATGTAATATTTTTTGCGTTCCATTTTTTGCCTCTCCCGATGATTATAACCGATTTTTTCGAAAAAGTAAATTATTTCCGCATAAAATACTCTTCTTCCAAAATCCCGCGCAATACGACGTCCGCATACTCGCCCGTGGAATGCAGGCGGATATGTTTGCGCAGCGTTCCCTCGTAACGGAGCCCGCATTTTTCCATGACCTTTCCGGACGCGGGATTTTCCGCCGCGTGCGAGGAGCTAATACGGTGAAAGCCGACCTCTTCGAAACAAAACCGAAGCACTTCCGCCAACGCCTCCGTCATGATCCCCTGTCCCCAATACCTGCGCGACAGACAGTACCCGACGACCGCGGCGGCGCTGTTTTCGCTCACCGCAACGAGCGCGATATCCCCGATCGGCTCGCCGCCGAGCGTGATCGCCCAATGATAGACGTTCGGTTTCTTGCTCTCCTGTTCCCAGACTTTCAACAGCGCGCGCGTTTCGCCCGCGTTCTTGTGCGGCGACCATTCGAGAAACTTCGTCACGGCGGGGTCCGCCGCCCAATTAACAAACATCCGTTTTGCGTCTTTCGTACGGAACGGGCGCAGGATCAGCCGTTTGGTCGTCAATACTTTACTGCCGAGATGATTCATTCTCCCCTCCTACTTCTGCGTTCGGTAATAGGTGCTCAGCGAGTTGAACCCCGATTCGAAAATCGCCTTCGTCTTTTTGCCCGTGCCCGTCTTTTCGTAGACCGCGCGGGCGCGCACGGAATTGATGTACGTGTTCAGGTTGCAACGGAAAGTCCTGTTGAACAGCCTCGAAAAATAATATTTGCTGTATCCGAATTCGAGGCTCAGTTGCGCCAGCGTCAGCTCCTCGTCGTAATGCTCGTCGATAAACCGAATGATCTCCATCATCAGACTGTCGTGCGTGCCTTTTAAAAGCACCGGCTCGTATTCCCTTGCGATCAACCCGAAAATCATGTTCACGTACGCCCGCACGAGCAGTTCGCCCATGTCCCCGATCCCCGCGGCAAGTTCTTGCAGCCGCTCGCAGATCATCCGGTTCTTCTCCGCGTCGCCGAGAAAGAAATAAGAAGCGTTGTCCGTTTCCCGCTCGAACTCCTCGTAATACTTTTTCGGAACGATCAGAACGACGGCGAACGGTTCCTCGCCGCTGTCCTCGGCGGTATTGGAAGCATGCGTATAATAAGCGGGAACAAACACGATCTGCCCCGCTTGCGCGGAAAACCGTTCGCCGCCGATATAGAAGTCCGCCTTCCCGCGCAACAGGCAGGTGATCTCGATGCTCTGGTGAAAATGCGGTCTTACCGCCCCCACGGGACGAAAGACGCAATTCACGGCGTGAACGACGTCCCGCTCCGCCTCGTACCTCATTTGTTCTCGGTTGGATGTTTTCATGACAATTTCTGAATAAAAAATAGCAATATTCGCATTGAATAACGCAAAATTTAGTGATATTATAACGCTGAAATCAAACTTTGTCAATCAAAGTTACGGAGGATTTATTGATGAAATACGCCATTATCGGTTACGGAAACCGCGGATCCCTGTATGCGGAACTGTTCTCGGCAGACAAACGCGCCGAACTCGCCGCGGTATGCGACCTCAAACCCGTACGTCTCGGGCACGTGCAAAAGAACTACGGGATCGCGAAAGAAAAATGCTGGCTTTCCGAAGAAGAATTTTTCAAACAGGGCAAACTTGCCGACCTGCTCGTGGTCTCGACGCCCGACGCGGCACACTACCGCCATGCGATCGCCGCGCTCCGCATCGGATACGACCTGCTGCTGGAAAAGCCGATCGCGGACTCCCTCGACCGCTGCGCCGAAATCTACGAACTCGCGAAAAAACTCGGAAGAAGAGTGTTCGTCTGTCACGTACTGCGCTATGCGCCCTTCTTCGCAACCATCAAACGCGAACTCGAAAGCGGGAAATACGGACAGCTGATCACCGCCAATCTCACCGAAAACGTGGCGTACTGGCACCAAGCGCACTCCTACGTGCGCGGGAACTGGGCGGACACCAAAAAATCCACGCCCATGATCCTCGCCAAATGCTGTCACGATCTGGACATTCTCAGCTGGCTGTTCGGCGGCACGGAATGCGAAAGCGTCTCCTCGTACGGCTCGCTCAGCTTCTTCAACCGCGCGCACGCGCCCGCCGAAAGCGCGGACTACTGTTTCGAATGTCCCTTAAAAGAGACCTGCGCGTACAGCTGTCTGCGTTTCTACTGCAACCCCGAAAACCGCTGGTGGCTCGCGGGACTGGACTGGTGCGATCCCAACGGCACGGACGCGGATGTCGCAAAGGCGCTTGAAAACAAAGACTGCCCCTATACGCGCTGCGTGTTCAAATGCAACAACGACGCCGTCGATCATCAGGTCGTGAACCTCCTGTTCGAAAACGGCGCGACGGCGCACCTTACGATGACGGCGTTTACCGATAAATGCTATCGCGAAATTCACCTGCACTGCACGAACGGCGACATCTCCGGAAATATGGAATCCAGCAAAATCACCTTGAACGTGTTCGGCGGCGAATCGCGCACGGTAGACGTGTCGCTGACCGAGGACACCGAATACGGACACGGCGGCGGGGACGCGAAGCTCGTTCTCGACGTGATCTCCGTTTACGAGGGCGGCGAATGCAAGGGACTTACGAGCATCGAAGAGTCTTTCGCCAGCCATTGCATCGGATACGCCGCGGAAAAATCGCGCCTCAAAGAGGGCGCGGTTCAAAAGGTCAAACGGCTCGGCAAATAAAATTCGGAGGAACGCTCGGTGATACTTTCAACGCAGTCGCTCATCATGCAGCGCGCGTACGGTTACGAAGACGGCGTGCGGGCGCTGAAACGGATCGGGTTCGACGCCTACGACTTCACGATGTTCGATATGGCGGAACAGCCGGACGACCCGATGACGCGCGCCGACTTCCGCGAAACCTGCCGTTCGTTGCGGAAAGCGGCGGACGAAGCCGGAATTCTCTGCAATCAGACGCACGCGCCCTTTCCCTCCCGTAAGGCGGACGACGCGGCGTGGAACGGAGTGATTTTCGACTACCTCGCGCGTTCCGTCGAAATCACTTCCCTGCTCGGCGGAAACGTGTGCGTGATCCATCCCTGCAACGACTACACCGCGAAACAGAACGCGGAACTGCTGTACCGTCCGCTCGAAAAACACGCGCGGAAATTCGGCGTGAAAATCGCGCTTGAAAACATGTGGAATTTTTCGCGGCAGGCGAACAAAGCGGTCCCCTGCGCCTGTTCTACGGCGGAAGACTTTCTGAAACACCTCGACTTGCTCGACCCCGAATATTTCGTCGCCTGTCTCGATATCGGGCATGCGGAAATGCTCGGAGACTGCGTTTCGGCGGCGGAACTCATCCGCGCGCTCGGACCCCGTCTGCAAGCGCTTCACGTGCACGACAACGACCGCGCGCACGATTGGCACACCTTCCCCTACGCGGGAAACATCGACTGGGAACCCGTTTACGCCGCGCTTCGAGAAATCCGCTATGCGGGAGAACTGACTTTCGAGGCGGGACTCGGGATCATGAAATTCCCGCCCGAACTGCAATACGACGCGACCGTACTGCTGCACGCGATCGGGCGATATATGATCTCGCGAATCGAAAACGAATAAGCATCGACGGAATATACCCGCCCCGAACTTCGGGACGGGCATATTTTATGACTGCCGCTCGTAAAATACACCGTGAACGGTATTTTTGCGGCGGTGTTTTTGCTCTCCGCCGCCCTCTTCTTATTTTCCGACCCCGACGGGTTTCTTTCCTCCCTGCTCGCAGGCGGGGAAAAAGCCGCCGCGCTCTCCCTGTCCCTGCTTGCAGTGTACTGCGTCTGGCTGGGATTTTTCAAAGTGATGGAAAAGAGCGGACTGGCGGGAAAACTTGCAAACGGCGTCTATCCGCTCGCCAAGCGGCTGTTCCGCTCAAACGACAAGGAAGCCGTTTACCTTGCCGGCTGTAACCTTTCGGCAAACTTTCTGGGGCTCCCCGGCGCGCCGACGCCCTTGGGGAAAAAGGCGGTGGAAAAATTTTGCGCGGCTTCCAACCACTACGCCGCGGATATGCTGTTCGTGCTCAACGCGACCAGCCTGCAACTGCTGCCCACGACGGTGATCGCCCTGCGGACCGCCGCGGGATCCGCGCTCGCCGCCGACATATTCTTACCGACGCTGATCGCGACGCTGTTTTCCACCCTGCTCGGCGGACTGCTCGTCGCGCTCACGGGAAGGCGCAAATGAAGTACGTCGCCCTCGTCATTCCGCTTTTATTCCTCGCGCTCTTCTGTTACGCGCTGTACCGGAAAGTAAAACTTTACGACTGTTTTACCGAAGGCGTGAAGGAAGCCGTCCCCCTCGTCCTCTCCCTCTTTCCCTATCTCGCGGCGATCCTCATGCTCTCAGAACTGTTCGAACGAAGCGGGCTGTCGGGATACCTGACTTCCGCGCTCTCGCCCGTGTTCGGCGCGCTCGGGATCCCGCCGGAACTCTCCAAGCTCGTGTTGCTGAAACCCTTTTCCGGAAGCGGTTCCACGGCGTTGCTCTCCGAAATTCTCGGCACGTACGGCGCGGACAGCTATATCGCGCGCTGCGCCTGCGTCTCTTACGGGTCGAGCGAAACCGTTTTTTATATCCTCGCCGTGTATTTTGCGGGCGTAAAACGGAAAAAACCGCTTCTGCCCGTTCTGATCTCCCTGTTTGCGAACTTCGCCGCGATCGTGCTCGGTTGCTTTTTATGCCGTTTCCTTTAAACAAAATTAAAACTCTCGGATTGATTTTCCGTTTTTAAGCCGCCGATTGATAAATTACAACATGATTTGATAATAAATATTAGAAATAAAGTTTTCCGAAAAAGGCAGGTTATTTTTTTGCATTTCGTCGGAATTCATATTATAATAGAATCACAAAACGGAACTGCGCAGGGATGCGGGATTCCGTTTCCCGAATAAGCTCATAATTTTCCCCCTTATCATAAGTAGAACCCCTCGGAACGCGAGTTTCGGGGGGTTCTACTTTTTGTTCGTTTTCAGCAAAGCGTTGCCTTTCGTTTCTTCAAAGGGATCAGTTCCGTTTCCTCCGCGCTCTCGCTACGCTTTTCGGCGAATACCAAGAGTATGGAATACAGGATCGCGGGACCGAAGTTGAAGAAATGGCAGTCGAGAATGCTCGTCAAAATCAACGCGGCGATGGAAAACGCGATCAGCGTCTTTTCCTTAGACGGGCGGCGGAAAAGCAACGCGATCGTTTCGAAGCGGTGATAGAAGTACGCGAAAAACCCGAACGTACCCGTGCTTGCAAGCAACTGCACGTACGTATTGTGCGCGCGAGGCGGCAAAAACACGCCCTCGGGCGCGGTGATGATGCCGGGGTGTCCCACAAGCGCGCCGGGAGAGGCGTAAAATCCCACGCCGAACAGGGGATCGGAAAGAAATACCTCCCAGCAAGCCTGATAGATTTCAAGCCGTCCGCGCGAACCGAATTCGTCGCGGATCACGGAATAAAAGAGTTTGTTGAATTCCTCCTGAAACGCGGCGACGAAAACGACCATCGCCAGAATCACCACGCCGAACACGATCGCGTTGCCGACGCGCTGTTTCCCGCGCGAACAGACGAGCGTGTACGCAATGCAGGCGCAGAACAGAAGGGTGCCGAACAGCATGGCGGTGCGGCTTTGCGTGAGCAGGACGCCGAGATAAAAACAGCAGCCGAGTACGGAAAACCCCCACGCGCGGCGGTCGGTTGCGGAAAACCAGAAGGGCGCGGGCATGCACATCGCCATCACGCAACCGACGTTATTGTTCACGCCCCAACCCGTGAACAGCTTGTCGCGATTGACGCCCGAAGCCGAAAATACGTCTTTGCCGAAATACATGCCGCCGATTTCCACCAGCATGCCGACGCCGACAATCGTAAACACTTCGAAGAGATAGGATTTGTCGGTATTCTTCCAATCGATGGTATAATAAAAATAGAAATAAAAGAGACAGAGCGAAAGGGTCTGCACCGCTCCGAAAAACGCGGTGCGGGCGGAATAGTGTCCGGAAAACGCGCCGCCGACGAGATAGGCAACGCCGAGCACCAAAAACCCGACCGTCAGCTTCGGAAATCCCTTTTTCGGGCGTTTCACGAGTTCGAAGATCAGACGGGAAACCAAAAACACCCCGATCAGAACCAGCACTACGATCAGCGCCGTTGCCGCGGCGGGTTTTGAAAATACCGCGGTGTCCGGAAACAAGACGGGATTGTTCTTCGCCGAAAACGTCATGTACCCGCAGACGGCGGGCGGGACGACGGCGAGCGTGTCCTCCGTAAACAACAACGCGACCGCCATGAAAAGGAAGTACGAATAGTAAACGAAAAGCTCCGCTCCGAACAGCTCGGAACAGACCATCAGCGCGACGATGAGCGCAATGTAATATCGCGAACGGAAAAACGCACGGAGAAACCGCACCGCGCGGCAGTCGTTCAGTTTTGGAAAGCTCTCCGTCAACATCTCGGCAACGATACCAACCTTTCGCGCAAGGGCAAGCCTTGCGCAAATTTTATAATTTACAAATCGAGCGTCTCTTTATAAATCGCGCTTTTGGGAACGCCGCGGTCGGCGGCGGCGCGTTTCAGCGCCTCTTTCTTCTCCAAGCCGGCGTTCATGTAGTGCGCCACGTGATCGCGCGCGGATCCCGCGCAGAGCGGATTTTCCCGCATGGGCGCGCCCTCGACGAGAACGACGTATTCCCCCCGCTTTTCGCCGTCCAACCCCTCTGCCAACGTAAAAGGGATGCTTTCTTCGTGGATCTTGGTAATCTCCCGCACCGCGCAGGCGCGACGATCCCCGAACGCGCGGTACATGGCGGCGATATCCCCGTCCAGATCCTGCGGCGCGCAGTGAAACGCAAGCGTCTCCCGCGCGTTCGCGTACTCTTTCAGAAGCGCCGTACGGTCGCGGTTCTTTTCGGGCAGAAAGCCGAGAAAGGTAAACCGGTCGGACGGAAGCGCCGAAAGCACGAGCGCGCAGAGAAAAGCGTTCGGACCGGGCAACACCGTGTAAGGCTCGTCCGCTTCCCGCAGGATCCTGCACACTTCGCGTCCGGGGTCGGAAACGACGGGCATGCCCGCATCGGACACCACGCAGATCTCCTTTCCTTCGCGCGAGAGCGCGATCATCTTCTGCGCTGCTTCCCGTTCGTTGAATTTATGACAGCTGTAAAGCGGTTTTTTGATTTCGTACGCGTTGAGCAGTTTCAGCGTATGGCGGGTGTCTTCGCAGAAAACCGCATCCGCGGCCCGCAACGCTTCCAATGCGCGGAGCGTGATATCTTTTAAATTTCCGATCGGCGTCGCAACGAAACTAATCATGCGTCCTCCTCCGCGCGGGCGTTTACGTGCGTCGGCATTACGTCGATTCCGCGCTTCCCGCCTTTGACCGCCAGAACGAGCGCGGCGTACGGCTTATCGCCAGATTTTCCCGTCACCAACTGCAATTTCTTGGGTTCCAATCCGTTCCCGTGCAACGCGCAAAACACTTCCGCAAGCCTGTCTGCACGGTGGATCAGCGCGAAGCGTCCGCCGAATTTCAGACATTTTTTTGCCGCCGCGCAGAGTTCGGGCAGCGTGAGCGCGAGTTCTTTGCGGCACGCCGCCTTGTTTTCGTCGGCGGTTGCAAACCCGCCGCGTTCATAAGGCGGATTGCACAGGATCAGCGAAAACTTTTCGGCGTACGCGTTCGGGATCTCCTGCAAGCGCAGATTTTCGACGAAAAATTTGTCCTCCAACCCGTTCAACTCCACCGTTGCGCGGCTCATGTCGGCGAGTTCTTTTTGCATCTCGAACAGCGTCACCGACTCCACGCCCGTATTTTCCGCATAAAAATGCAACCCGATCACGCCGCTGCCCGAACAAAAATCCGCGACGACCTCCCCCCGCTTCGCCTTCAAGAACCGCGCCAAAAGCACGGAATCGGAGGTAAAGCGGTAACGTTTGGTGTCCTGGATGATCCGATAATTTCCGATGAGTAAGCTCTCTATGACCTGCATAACGGTTCTCCGTTTAAATCGGCACGGAGAAAGAAAAAGCGCGGCAACCCGCGCTTTTCTCTTTCGGGCTTATTCAGCCGTAATTGCTCCCGTAGGGCATCCATCCTCGCAAGCGCCGCAATCGATGCAGACGGCGGGGTCTACGACGTACGTCGTATCGCCGGGTGCGATCGCGCCGACGGGACAGACGTCCGCACAAGCGCCGCAAGATACGCAGGCGTCATTGATCGTATGTGCCATGGTGAACCTCCGTTTTTAATCTTCCGACACGGCGATAACCGCCGTATCCAAATTGATTATATCACATTATTTTCCGTTCGTAAAGTTTTTTCTTACGATTCGCGGGAATTTTTCTCGGACTGCTCCGCCTCGCCGCGCTTGAACGTAAGCTCCGATACGGGAAAATCGCGGTAGAAGAACGTGCCGTCTTTTTCGATTTTCACGCGCACTTCCTGTTTGAGCATGTTTTCCGAAACGACGATCCCTTTCCCCTCCGGCGTGCCGACCGTGCCGCCCTGCTTCGGCATCTTCTTATAGACGCTCGCATAGTATTCGTTTTCGTAAGAAAGACAGCACATCAGCCGTCCGCACAGTCCGCTGATCTTTCCCGGATTGAGCGAAAGCCCTTGATTCTTCGCCATTTTGATGCTGACTTTTTTGAACTCCGGCATACAGCCCGCGCAACAGCATTCCCTTCCGCAAGGCGCGATCCCGCCGAGGATGCGCGTTTCGTCGCGGATCCCGACCTGTTTCAGTTCGATGCGGATATGGAATACGGAGGCAAGATCCTTTACCAGCTCGCGGAAATCCACCCGCCCTTCCGCCGTGAACGTAAACACCACTTTACTGCCGTCGAAGGTGAATTCGCAGTCGATGAGCTTCATCTCCAACCCGTGCTTGCGGATCTTTTCTTTGCAGATCTTCATCGCCTCGCCGCGGCGCTCTTCGTTGCGGCGCACCGTTTCCTCGTCCTTTTCCGTTGCGATCCGTAAAATGGGCTTTAACGGCGATACGATTTCCCCGTTTTCGACTTCCTTTTGCGGATTGACGACGACGGCGTATTCCGGTCCGCGCGCAGTTTCGACGATGACGCCCTGTCCGCGCGCAGGCGTCGCTTTGCCCGCGCTGAAATAGTAGGGTTTGCAATTCCCCTTGAATTTTACGACGACAACTTTCTCCATTTTTCTTTCTCCTCCCGAATCCCGAGGGCGAGCGTAAACAGCGCCATGCCGAAATTCGCGTTAAACTGTATCTGCCGCTCCGCCTCCCCCGTGAGGGAAACGGCGCGGATGAGCGCGCCCGCGGGATACTCCCGCGCGATTTCTTCGATCTCTTTTTTCCGAAGCGCCGCGTAACGTTCCTGCCACGTCGCATGGAACAGCGCGTCGCGAAGGGTCAGTTTCAGCGCGGCGAGAAAGGCGCGCTTTTCCTTTCTCTCTCCGATTTCGCGGCAACACGCCGCAAAGTTCTCTTCCGTTAAAAACCGCGCCGCGAGAGCGAAATCCTCGCCGCCGCCTTTGAGGAGATCGACCGCGACCGAATAGATCCCGCCGCTTGCCGCGGCAGCCGCCGCGATCCCCTGCTCGCCCGCATATTCCCGCGCGAGCGCCGCCTGCACCTGTTCTTCCGAAAAGGGCGGCACCGTCAGCTTTTTCATGCGGGACAAAACCGTGGGAAGCACCGCGTGTTCCGCCGTTGCGCCGAGCAGGAAACAAACCCCTTCCGCCGGCTCTTCGAACATCTTCAAAAGCTTATTTTGCACGAGCGGCGTCACGTTCTGGAAACCGTCTAAGACGAACAGTTTCCGCGTTCCCTCCACGGGGCGCAAAACGCTCTCGTCAAGCAGACGCGCCGCGCTCTCCGCCGTAAGTTTCTCCCCTTCGGCGGGAAAAAATACGCAGTCGGAAAAGCTCTCTTCTCCGATGAGCCGGGAAACCCGTCCGCCGTCTTCCGCGCCGAAATATACCGCCGCGCATTCCCGCAACAGGGGCCGCAACAGTTTTTCGTCGGGAAACAGCACGAGCACCGCGTGGGAAAGGTCGTTTTCCGCCGCGTCCGCCCGCAACCGTTTGTATGCGCTTGTCTCGCGTAATAACCGTTTCATTCTTTCCGATCGCCCCGCAGAAATTCGCAGCCGTAGGCTTCGCATGCGACGTTTTCCCGAACGGATTCGCGGGGAAGCCCGCGCAAAAGCCGTTCGAGTTTTTTCAGCTCCCGCGCCTTGGTACAGGGCGAGAGATAAAAACAGAGATAATTTCCGTCGTTGAATTCCGCATAGACGCCGCGCGATTCCAACGCGCGTTGCGCCGCGTCCGCTTGCGTTCCGAACGGCACGAGAAGTTTCGTCCAATCCCCGTTCGGATACGCCAAGACCCGCGCTTTCAACGCCTCCGCCGCATGTTCGATCTTTTCGTTGCGCGGATATTTCACCGCGTACTCCACGCTCGCCATAATCGGATAGGAAGGCGAAGAGGTGCGGAAGAGTTTTACGCTTTCCGCGAGAAGTCCCGAAAAACGAACCGACTTTGCCGACACCACGGCGCCCTGCGTCATTGCGGGGAGGGATTTATGCACGCCGTCCACCCACAGATCGGCGTATTTTCCCGCATGCAGGGAAGTGAAATGCAAATGTCCGCCGTGCGCGCCGTCGATCGCAAGCGGCTTGCCCGCCGTTTGACAGATCTCCCGCGCCGCGGCAAGCGGCGGAAAATTTCCGTAATAATCGGGCGACGTGAGCAGAAGCGCGTCCGCCTCCGAGACCGCGCGCGCGAGTTCCGCTTCCGACGGCTGAACAGGCACGCCGCGTTCCCGATTCTGAACGACGGGAACGGTCGCCAGCCCCAAGAGCCGACAGCCGTTTTGCACGCTGATGTGCGAAAAAGTCGGGACGGCGATCCGTTTGCAACCCGCCGCGCGCAATGCCGCCAACATGGCGTATACGCCCGACGTGCTCCCGTCCGTGAGAATAAAACTCCGCTCCGCGCCGAGGATCCGCGCGATCTCCTCTTCCGCCGTTTTGATGACGCCGCGCGGCGAAGAAAGATCGTCGGAATAAGAAAGCTCCGTGATGTCTGTGCCCGCACGCTTATGCCCGGGCGTATGAAAGGAAACGTGTTTTTTCTGCCGCGCAAGCATCTCCGCGATGCGGCAATCCCTCTTCTTCATATCCGCCGCCCTCTCAGGCGTAAGTCGTAACGAGGTAACTCAAAAACGAAAGCGTGTCGTACGTCAGTTCGCTCTGCTTACCGTAACTCGTATAAAAGAGCATGAGCGCGAGATGATCCTTTGCCGCCTCGTCCCCCTCTTTATAGTAGACGAGGTTGGTGATGGTATTCAATCCGTCCAGCCCGATCCCCGGGGAATATTCCTTGTCCTCGTGCGTGTAGACGAGGTGTTTGAGCGCGCCGCGCTCGAACGCGGCAGACACGGTCAGATAGTCCGCCTTTAATTTATGGAGCCGCTCTTTTTCCTGCGCGATTCCCTTCTGCCTGTTCTTCTGCGAACGGAAGCGTTTGTCGTTGCTGTTCCGTTTGAGAAAACTCTCCTCCGCCTTTTGTTCGTCGAGCGGGCTGTCCGCGCCGAAGCCGACGCCGAAATAGCCTTCGAGGTAGGCGCGCGCGCTGTCCATAAAATAACGGGTGTCGTAATATCCGCCGAGGCTCGTCTCCGTCGTCAGCGTCGTGCCCGAAAGAGAGCGCAGGGTGGAAGCTTGTTTCAGATTGCCCTCTTCATCGTACCGTTCCACGTCGGTGACAAACATGACCGTACCTTCTTTGGCGGCGCGGCGCGCGCCGAAAATGGTGTTGGCGGAATAACTGTCGTCGCGGAAATATTCCGAAGTCACGGTAAGAATTTCGTAAGAAAACGCGTTCTTGGATTCGAGTTCTTCGGACACGCCGCCGAACTTCGAACCCGTGTACACGTCGGTATAACCGTAGATCTCGAAGGACTGCGCCGACGTCGGCGTCGTTCTCACCATGGTGAAAAACAGCGACAGCGCGAGCGCCGCGATTGCGATCGATACGATAATTTTCAGCCAGTCGTAGGAAAGTAAATTTCCCAAACGCTGTTTTGTGATCCTTGCGTCCACAGCGTCTCCTTTGCAAACGGACACGGAAAAACTTCCGTGTCCCGCCGTTCTTATTTTTTAGGTTTCATTGTGGGGAACAGAAGTACGTCGCGGATGCTGTCGTTGTTCGTCAACAACATCACGAGACGGTCGACGCCGAAGCCGAGCCCGCCCGTAGGCGGCATGCCGTATTCGAGCGCGTTGAGGAAATCTTCGTCCACTTCCGCGTTCATGCCGAGCGCGCGCTTCTTTTCCGCCTGTCCGGTCATACGCTCGCGCTGATCGATGGGATCGTTCAATTCGGAAAATGCGTTGCCCATCTCCATGCCCGCGATAAAGTATTCGAACCGCTCCGTCATCGTCGGGTCCTCCGGCTTGCGCTTCGCAAGCGGGGAAATCTCGACGGGATAGTCGTAGATAAACGTGGGCTGGATCAGCTTGTCCTCGACGAATTTATCGAAGAACGCCGCCAAAATATGCCCCTTCGTATCCCTTCCTTTTTCAAGCGGGACTTTATTTTCCGCCGCGACTTTCCGCGCCTCTTCGTCCGAAGAGATCGAGGCGAAGTCGACGCCCGAATATTTCTTGACCGCCTCCGCCATCGTAAGGCGTTCCCACTTGCTCAGATCGATCTCGTGTCCGCGGAAAGGCACCGTCGCCGTGCCGCAAACCCGTTCCGCGATACGCCGGTACATCTCTTCCGTGAAGTCCATGATTTCGAAATAATCGGCGTACGCCTGATATACCTCGACCGTCGTGAATTCGGGATTGTGCGAAGAGTCCATGCCCTCGTTGCGGAATATCCTGCCGAGTTCGTAAACCTTTTCGAACCCGCCCACGATCAGCCGTTTCAGATACAGCTCCGTCTCGATCCTCAGATACATTTCGAGATCGAGCGCATTATGATGCGTTTTGAAAGGACGGGCGTCCGCGCCGATCTCGATCGGGAGCAGAATGGGCGTATCCGCTTCGAGAAATCCTTTTTCGTTCAGATAGGCGCGGATTTCCCCGATGATCTTCGCGCGGCGGTAAAACGTCGTGCGGACGTCTTCGTTCATGATCAGATCGACGTGCCGCAAACGGTACTTCATATCGACGTTGACGAGACCGTTGTGCTTTTCGGGAAGCGGCAAAAGCGACTTCGAAAGCATTTCGAGATGGGTGGCGTGGACCGTCACTTCCCCCGTCTGCGTTCTGAAAACCGTGCCGCGGATCCCCAAAATGTCCCCGATGTCGTAATCCTTTTTAAAAGACGCATACGCTTCTTCCCCGACGTCCTGACGGGTAATGTATATCTGGATCTGCCCCTGATTGTCGGAGATATGCGAAAAAGACGCCTTGCCCATAATGCGGCGGGACATCAGTCTGCCCGCGACGGAGACCTCTTTCCCTTCGAGCGCGTCGAACCCCTCCCGAATCTCTTCGGAATGCGCGGTGACGGCGTATTTGGTTTTCAGATAGGGATTCGCTCCCTCCTGCGCCAATTTGTTCAGCTTTTCGCGGCGGATGCGCGCCTGTTCGGCAAGCTGTTCCTCCGTGTTTTCGATCTTTTCTTCCATAACCTTTCCCGATCAGTTGATTTTCAGAATTTTTAACTGGTATTCGCAGTCGGGCGCCTTGACGGTGACCGTTTCGCCACGCTTATGCCCCAACAGCGCTTTGCCGACGGGGGATTCGTTGGAGACGATGTTCTTCATCGCGTCCACTTCCGTCGTTCCCATGATCGTATAGACGGTCTCCTCTTCCAGATCGGCGTCGTACACTTTGACTTCGGAACCGATATGGACGACGGATTTATCGTCCGTTTCTTCGATGATCACGGCGTTTTTGATCTTGAAATCGAGTTCGATGATCTCGCCCTCGTTCGCCGCCTGTTCGTTGCGCGCCGCGTCATACTCCGCGTTTTCGGACAAATCGCCGTGGCTGCGCGCCTCCTGAATACGCTCTACGATCTCCGCCCGTTTGACTTTTTGAAGATACTCAAGCTGTTTCACCGCCTCTTCGTATCCCTTTTTCGTCATAAAAAATTCTGCCATATTCCCCGTCCTCGTTTTATTTGCGCCCGCTGCGCGGTCTTATAAAGACGACCGTGATTTCCGCTTGAAGTTCGGAAATCACGGCGCGTATTCTGATAGCATTATAGCCTATTTCAATTCCTTTGTCAACCTACTTTTCCGTTTCCGCGCGATTTTTCGCGATATTTTCGAGAAAACGGGAAATTCGGCGCAACGCTTCGTCAAGTTCCGACATCGCCGTCGCGTAAGAACAGCGCACGTGAAATTTACCGCACCCGCCGAACGCGACGCCCGGGACGACCGCGACCCGCTCTTGCGTCAAAAGCGCGCTCGCAAACGCTTCGCCGTCGAGTCCGGTGCTTTTCACCGAGGGAAACGCGTAAAACGCGCCGCGCGGTTCGAAACAGGTCAGACCGAGTTCGTTGAACGCGTTGACGAGAAAACGGCGGCGGCGGTCGTATTCCGACCGCATTTTCTCCACCGACGCAAACCCGTCCCGCATGCCGCCCGAAAGCGCGGCGATCGCCGCGTGCTGCGAAACGCGCGGCGCGCAGAGCGTCGTATACTGGTGGATTTTCAACATCGCGCCGTCGATCTCGGCAGGCGCGCAGACGAATCCGATCCGCCAGCCCGTCATGGCGAACGCCTTGGAAAACCCGCCGATCAGGACGGTGCGCTCGCTCAGTTTTCCCATCGCGGCGAGCGAACAGTGCGTGCCGCCGTAAGTAAGATCGGCGTAGATCTCGTCCGAAATCACGAGCAGATCGTGTTTTTCGATCACGGGTACGATTTTTTCCAACTGCTCTTTCGTCATGATCGCGCCCGTCGGATTGTTGGGATAGGCGAGCAGAATCGCCTTCGTGCGCGGCGTGATCGCCGCTTCCAACGTCTCGGGCGTGAGAATAAACCCGTTTTCCGCGCCGCACGTCACCGAAACGGGAACGCCGCCGCACAGCGTCACGATCGGGCTGTAAGAGACGTAAGCGGGATCGGGCAGCAGAATTTCGTCCCCCGCCTCGCACGTTGCGCGAAGGGCAAGATCGATCCCCTCGCTCGCACCCACCGTGACGATGATCCGATCGGGCGGATAACAGACGGAAAACCGCTCTTCCAGATAGCGGGAGATCAGTTGCCGAAGTTCGGCAAGCCCGCGGTTACCCGTATATTGCGTATAGCCCTTTTGCAGCGAACGGATCCCCGCGCTGCGGACGTCCCAGGGCGTCACGAAATCAGGCTCTCCCACGCCCAGAGAAATCGCGTCGGGAAGCGTCTCCACCAAATCGAAATATTTGCGGATCCCGCTCGGCTTGATCGATCGGGCGCTTTTTGCGAGAAAATCTCTCATGCCTGTACGGAAAGCCTCCTGCTTTTATCCCGCTTGGTGAGCGCGCCTTCGATCTTGTATTTTTTCAGAATAAAATGCGTCGCCGTGGACAGCACGCAGTCGAACGTGGAAATGCATTCGGAGATAAAGCGGGAGACGGACTTCACCGACCCCGCTTCCACGATCACGGCAAAATCGTACGCGCCGCTCATGAGGTACAGGTTTTTGACTTCCGCATGCTGGGCGATCTCTTCGGCGATGCCGTCGAACCCCGAACCGCTCTGCGGCGTCACCTTGACTTCGATGAGCGCTTCGACGCACTCGTCTTCCTCTTCGTCGAGGTTGGTAATCGCGGCGTATTTTACGAGCACGCCGCGCTTTTCGAGACAGCGGACGGTTTCTTGAACTTCCTCGGCGGTCGCGCCGAGCATGACGGCGATCTTCTCCGCGTCCAAACGGCAATCCTCGCTTAAAATTCCGAGGACCTCCCGCTCCAAATGATTCATAAAAACCTCCCGCGGCGAAACAAAGCGTCACCTATTTTTATTCTATTGTATCCGTTTTCATGAATAAAGTCAAATACATTTGCTTTTTCTTGCGAATTTTTGTATAATACGGGTATGTTTCGGATTTGGGCAAAAGTTTTGGAAAACGACCATATCGTCAAACAGACCGTTTACGAAAACGAAAAGAAATTTACTTATTCGCAGTTCTTTTCCTATCTCGCGGAAATCTGCGGCGGGCTCGATATCCCCACGCCCGTATTGCTGAAAGCGCATATCTTCAACTACGCGAAATTCAATCACGTGATTTTCCGACCCGCCGACTTTATGGAACAGGTGTCCTTCGACAGGCTGGTTCTGGAAAATATCCTCTGATCCGCGGCATGAAACCGCGGAAACGGCACATACTGCCGGCATGAAGATCACGACTCTCGCCTGTTGCATCCTCCTGATCGGTTACGGACTCGGCGCCTGCATATTCGCGCTCACGGGGTTCAACGTTCTGCTCTTTCTCTGCGCCGGAAACGCGATCGTATACCGCGCCCTTCTCTCGCTTGCGGGCGTCGCCGCGCTCTGGCTCGTGTTCTGGCTGATAGCGTTCCGCCCGACGAAATTTTTGTCGTAAAACGCTTAACGGCGGACACTGAGCGGCGTAAAATAAAAAAATACGGAAGGTTTTCGGTCAACACTTCCGAATAAAAAAACCGAGGTTTTTTCATGTCCAAATTTCAAAACTTTTTCACCGCCAAGCGCATTTGCCGTGCCGGCGTGATCGCCGGACTGTATATTGCGCTTACATACTCTTTCGGGCAGATCGCGTATCAGGGAATCGTTCAGATCCGTCCCGCCGAAGCGCTGTGCATCCTGCCGCTCTTTTTCCCCGAAGCGATCCCCGCGCTCTATGTCGGTTGCATGCTCGCCAACGTCGCCTCTCCGTTCTGGATCTACGACGTGTTCATCGGCTCGCTTGCAACGCTCGCGGCGGCGATCGGAACCCACCTTATCGGACGCATCGTGCGGGAAACGGTAAAAGCGGGCGGACAAATAATCAGAATCATCCTCGGCGGAATTTTCCCCGTTCTCGTAAACGCGTTCATCATTCCGATGATCTTCGTATTCCTCTGTAACGGAGACGAGGGCTTTGCCGGCATTGCGATCGCGTATTGGACACTTTTCGCCTCTCTTGCCGCAACGCAGTCGCTCTGGATCTACGGGCTCGGCACGCCGCTTTATTTCTTTGTACTCCGCATGCGGAGACGCGGATATTCGCCCTTTCTGGACGGAAAAAAAATTCCGCATTCCGATACGGCGGAATGACGCTTGCTATGCGGTCCCGAAAAGTTTACCAATCCTGTTTTTTCAAGGACTTGTCTTTGACGTCGTCGTAAAACTCGAAATACCGCTCCTTCCACTCGTACGGAGAGAGCGGTTTTTCTTCGCCCTCGGCATAGCGGAGATATTCCGCCAACTCTTCGGGCGTAAAATCTCCCTCCGAAATTTCCCCGTCGTACTTCGAAAACAGTTTCATTAAATCGTATTGAGACATCTCGGCTCCGCGCGCGTTTTCCACAATTCCACTGTCGATATGTGGATAACTCCTGAAAACGCCCTTTTTTCCGCTTTATTGTACCATAAATGAACGAAACTGACAAGAAAAACTCTTCGGAATTCCCGAATGCGCGTTTCGCTTGACAAACCGACCCGCACATCGTACAATACCAGTAGAAACAGCGTTCGGAGAAAGATCGTGAGACAGGATAACGAACTCGAAGAAAACCTGATTACCGCCTGGGTGAAACTGACAGGGGAATTGAAAAACACCCGCATCACGCAGGGCATGATTTACAACGAAGCGATCGTCATGATGATCGCCTACAACCGATACCGCGCGGACGGAGAGGGGTTCGTCTCGTTCAAAGAAATCGTATCGGATACCAAAATGCTGAAATCTCTCGTAAACCGCACCATCGATTCGTTGGTGAAAAAACGGTATCTGGAACGGTGCGACGGAAAGGACAAGCGCACGACGTTCGTGAGGATCGTTCCGGAGAACATGCAGTCTTTCCTCGCCGTGCACGAAAAATCGCTCTCGCTCGCGCATCGGATCGCCGAAATCCTCGGAGAAGAGGATGCGGAGGCGTTTATCAGAATCTCCCGAAAGATCTGCGAAAACTCGCCCGTACTGTAAACCGCTTATAAAACGCCAACGCGCCGCATTACTGCGGCGCGTGTTTTTTCGTCTTATTTCGTTCAACCCGCGTTGTCCGTCGGCATGGCGTAGAGGTCGAACTCCCCTTCCAGATCGAAATTATCGCTTTCGTCGAAAGCGGCGAGCTTGGAAACGGAAACTTCGTAAGCCGTCATGGTGACAGCCTCGGTTTCGGAAAGCCGTTTCTGGTATTCGCGGCTCTGGATCCTGCCCGAGAGGGCGACGCGGTCCCCCACTTTCAGATTCTGCACGAAGCGGGCGTTTCTGCCCCAGGCGATGCAGGGAATGTAATCCGATTTATTGTAGGCGCGGTTTACGGCGACGAGCAGATCGGCGATTTCGCGATTGAACGGCGTGGTCCGATAGACGGGCGGTTTGCAGATATATCCGGAAAGCACGATGCTGTTCGGATTTCCCGACGGCGCGTTTTCCACGATTTCGCGCACGAACACGGTGAGCATGAGGCGGGATCTGCCGCCTTCGAGCTTGTTATAACTGCGGAACTGACCGAGCGCGCAGATCGTGCTTCCGATCTTGAAATCGTTTCCTTGGATCAACCTTTCGGAAATAGTCACGGGGAGAACGTCCGCCTGCCCCGAAAGACGCATTACCTTGACAAAAAACTCGTAAAATCCTTCGCCGTAGACTTCGTGAGAAAACTTCGCCTCCGATACGATTTCGCCCATAAAGTAAACTCTGTTGTTTTTCTCCGTGTTGTAATCCATATATACCTCCAAGTTTTTCAGCCGTTTTTTAAGCCGCCCCGTTCGGATTCTGCTTCCCCGTTGCGTCGATCGTATAGTTGTCGCGATAAATGAGTTCTCCGATCGGCACGAATTCGTATCCCTTTGCGCGCAGGGTATCGATCACGATCGGCAACGCCTCCGCCGTATGCAGTCCGTTGTTGTGACAGAGAATGATCGACCCGCTTTTGACGCGATCGACGATTCTCGACGCGATGTCCGAGGCGGAAAGGTCTTTCCAGTCGAGCGAATCGACGTCCCACTGAATGGGATACAGACCCATCGAATTGGAGGTGTCGATTAAAAGATCGTCGTAATCGCCGTAAGGGGGACGGAAGAGCGTGACTTCCTTGCCCGTTATGTTGCGGATCGCCTCCGCCGAAGATTTCAGCTCGGCGCGGATCTCCGTTTCGCTCTGCTTGGACATATACGAATGGGTCGAGCTGTGCGTGCCGAATTCATGCCCCGCTTCGGAGATCTTTTTCACGTATTCGGGATACTTTTCCGTCCAGAACTGTACCGAGAAAAAGGTTGCGCGTACGTTCGCGTCTTGAAGATGCCCTAAGATCGCGTCGGTGTATTCGACGCCCCAGGCACAATCGAAAGATATGGAAATTTTATTGTCGTCCCGCCCGACGCAGTAAATGGGAAGCGAACGCGTTCCCGCCCAATAAACTTCTTTCGCGCCCGACACGGTCGCCGTGAGCGCGCCCGCCGTGACGCACAGAGCAAGCGCCGCCGCAATGACGATGTATTTCAACCGAAAGGTGATAAACCGCATTCCAATACCCGAATCATATCATTTTTTTCGACGGAAATTACGGCAGATTCTGACGAACGAAAACTCTTTTTGTCAGATCTCATTTCCGCGTTTCGACTACTTTAATCTATGTCCCGCAATGCGGGAATATGCAATAAAAAAGTCCCCTTCCGCGTTCTGCGGAGGAGACCTCTTTCTTATTTGTTTTCCGGCGGTTTTCCGAACGGATATCGGTTCGCGACTGCCGTTACTGTGAGCGCGCAGACGCTTTTCGCGCCCGCGCGTTTCAGAACGGAGGCGAGTTCGGAAACGGTCGCGCCCGTCGTGAGCGTGTCGTCGATTACGAGGATCCGTTTCCCTTTCGACGCCGCGCGGTCGGTTACAACGAAACAGGCAGCGAGATTTTTCTCCCGTTCCGCTCTGCCGAGCGTCTTCTGCGCGGAAGTGTCACGCTTCTTTTCGGCAAGCGCGGCAAAAGGAATCCCGCTGCGGGCGGAAAGTTCCCTCGCGAGCAACTCCGATTGATTGTACCCGCGCTTTTTCTTCGCCTTTTCCGTCATGGGCACGCAGGTGATGAGCTCCGCGTCCGAAAACTCCCGCTTCAACAGCGGAAGAAGCAATTCGCCCGTCGTGCGGAACAGGTATCTGCTGCCGCCTTTGAAGCGGAGAACGAGCCGTTGCGCTTCCCTTTCGTGCGTGAAAGCGGAGCGCGCGAGGTCCGTTGCAAGCGGCTTTTGCTTGCATTCGAGGCATACGCCCTCCTCCCCGACTTTGCGCCCGCAAAAGGGACAGATCGGACCGTCGTTCCAAGGGAGCGTTTTTCGGCACGGCGCACAGACGCGCTCGCCCGAAAATACCTCTCGACCGCAGAGATCGCACGTAAAATTATGTTCGTCGTCGTATCGATCGAGTGCGGCGGCGATTTTTCGGAAGAAATTCATGGCATGCTCCGTTCGCTTAAAACAAAAGCGGCGGGCGTTTTTCGGTTACGCCCGCCGCTTTTTTGCGTGTTCGGGGACGAATCAGAAATCGTCGTCGCCCTCCATATCGTCGTCTTCGTCGTCCTCATCGTCGCCGATCGAATAAATTTCGTCGCCCGTGACGTATTCGAGATCCTCTTCGTCGTTTTCGTACTCTTCTTCCTCTTCTTCCAACTCCTCGTCTTCGAATTCGCCTTCGAACCCTTCGCCGAGTTCCGTTTCGATTTCCGAATCGGTATCGTCGTCGAGGTATTCGCGCCATTCGTCGTCATCGTCGGGATTGGGTTCTTCTTCCTCGTATTCCGCCTTCTTGCGGCACTCTTCGCACATCTTATCGCCCGCACGCATCATATTTTCTCCGCAAACGGGACAGAGTTCGTTGGGGAGTTCGTTTTCGGCGTCCTCGATCTCGTCGATATCGATGGGAAGCCCTTTCATTTCTTTTAAACAAACGTCGCAGTATTCCTGCTTTTCCGCGTCGATATAATTCAGTTCGCAACGCGGACATTTCATATAACGCACCATTTGGTTTCTCCTCCCGACCCGTATTTGCAGTCGGGCTAATAAATTATATTAGTATTTATTTTTTTTGTAAACTGTTTTTTTATGCGTTTTCCGAAAAATTTTGAGTTCTCTTTAAAAAAATCCCCGATTCTGCACGGAAATCCGAAAAAAATTCCCCCGCCGTGCGGGGGAATTCGTCTTTATTCTTCTTCCTTGGGTTCCGTTTCCGCGGTCGGTTGTTCCGCTTCGGTCTCCGCCGACGCGCCGTCCGCAACGGGTTCGACTTTCTCGATCGTTTCTTCCGCGATCGGCTCGGCCGCTTCCTCGACCGTTTCGGGTTTTTCCGAAGCCGCGCCATCGCCCTCTTCGTCGCTCGCGTACACGTCTACGGTGCGGTCGTCCGTCGTATCCACGCGCAGTTTCTCGGGCCTCTCCTCGCCCTCTTCCGCCTTTTTCTTGCGCAGAACGAATACCGCCGTAAGCACTCCTGCCGCGACGATCGCCCCGATGCCGACGCCGATCAGCGTCCAAGCCCACCAGGGGAGAGACTCTTCTTCCGTTTCGGGGATCTCGTAGTTGCGCAACGTCGTCTTCCAATGCTCCGCGATCGCTTCGCTATCCGCTTCGTTCCGCTTGCCGATAAAGTTCGTGAAGTAGGAAAGCGTACGGTAAGAAACGCCGTTTTCGTCGAGGAATTTTCCCTTCGTATCGCCCGTCGCGTTCTCGCCCTTGGCATAGTCGTAGAACGCGTCCTGTTCCTTCTGCGTATACAGATAGGTTTCTTTCCGCCCGCCTTCCTCGATCGAATAGCGGATGTTTTCTTTAAACTGATCGACGCTGCCCGTATAGAAGAAATACCGCAGCGCGGTCGCGTAGTTCGCGCTGACTTCCGTCGAAGCCTTTGCGAAATAGCCGTCGGTAGAATCGGTAAGCTCCTCGTACTTTTCGTTGAAATCTTTGATCTCGCGATTGGTCATGACGCCGTTTTTGCCCGCAAGATCCACCGTATAGACGTAGTTGTACGAATTGGACCCGAGCGCTTCCGCATTGGCGTAGAAGAGCGTGTTTCCGATGATTTCGTAATCGTACCAGCTGTTGGCGTGCTGAACGTCGAGGAGTTTCACGGGCGCGTAAAGCGCGTTGTCGCTGCCCTCGAATTCCAGATTGCCGTAATCGCTCTTTTCCCCGTTGTACACCGCGCGGTGAACGGAACGCCCGCTCTGATTGGACACGCTGTAATAGAGGTATTTGTAATCCGATCCCGAAGCGTCGCGCATGATAAAGGAAGCGCTTGCCGCATCGTAGGCGATTTCGGTACTGTTATCGGGAGAGACGGTACCGTCTGCGTTCACGTCTACCCGATAGATATATCCGCTGTTCTCGTAGAGATAGTGATGTCCCGCTTCGTCGAGATAGAACATCGCTTTCTCCGACGCATTCGACGTATTCGTCGCGCTCGCGATAATATCGAGCGCGCCGTTCTCTTTCTTCGTGCGATTGTTGTCGACGGACTTTCCCTTCGCGATCGCACTCTTCGGCAGGAAATACAGCTCGCCGGTGGAGCCGACGGATTCGTCCCCCGCGTACAGTTTTCTTACAAAATACAAACCGTCGTTCGAATAGGACTGCAACGTATACGTATAGCCGATTCTGGGAAGGTCTTTTTTATTTTCTTCGGTCACGTCGTGGTTGAACTGCGTGACTTTTACGACCGAGTCGATCGCGCCGATCCCGTCGAGGACGATTTCCCCGTAGTTGAGATAGGGCGCCTCGCCGTCGTGCTCGTCCAGCCATTCTTTGTCCCACGTGTATTCGTACGCCGATTCCGTGGCGTTCGCGCAGACGCGGTAGACCTGATTGTACTGATAGGTGATGCTCGAACCGTCGCCGTCCAAACCGTCGGTCACACCCATCGTGTAGTAGATCCAGGGATCGGAGACGTCGTCGCCGTTCATGACCGCTTTGCTCGCGCCTTTTACGAGAACGGTATCCTTCCCCGTCGTAAGGTTGCGGGAGTGAATGTTCGTTCCGCCCGAAACGGATTCCAGATAAATGACGTACACCGTATCGTCCACGGTCACGAAGCGGTATTCCGAAGTGTTGTTGTTCAAACGGAAATGACTTTTCAGATCGGATCCGTCCGTCTTGACGCTCTTGAAGTCCAGATAATCGCGGTCGATCTCGCCCGCGGTGTTTTGCACGTTGTTGGGCGTGGTGTAATAAATTCTTCCGCCGTAAATACAGATACCGCTCGCCGTATTGTAGTCGCCCGTGACCATCAGGGACGGAATCACGACTTCCGCGCCGTTCTTCGTCTCGTCCGTTTCGCGGCCGTTCTTCTTCTCCTGCAACTCCGCGAGATCCGCTTTGGAAATCCGCATCAGCGCGCCTTTTACGACTTTGCCGTAAGTGTTGTCCGCCTGATTGGTCTCGACGCCGTTGATGAAGTAATAATAATCGTCGGTGGAAACGACGAACCCGCCGTTGGAATATACGTGTTCCGCTTTATCCTCTTTTACGGGCGTAAACGAGGCGCCGCCGCAAGCGGCAAGCGAAAGCACGCCGGCAGAAAGCGAAGCCGCCGTAACCAAACAGAAAAGTTTTTTGAAAGATTTATGCATAATGCTCGTCCTTTCGGAAAATTCTCGTTCTAACGATACGCATTTCATTATATACTAAAACAAGGCTTTTTGCAATCAAAAACCTGTGAAACTTGTACTTTTCTTTGAGAAATTTATGCGGGAGGTGCGTTTTTCTTGGAAAAATTCGGGATATTCGAACTGTTGGATACACTGTCGGCTTTCGCCGCGCCGGACACGGAACAGAAAGCGGAAGAAACCCGACCGAGTCGGGACGACGAAGCGTTTGCGCCGCCGCCCTATTCCGCGCCGGAAAGCGCGGCGGGAGAGAACAAACAAGCCGCGATCAACGCCCTGCTCGAACGGCACGAGAGGATCGCAAAACGGATCGACGGAAAAAAATAAACGAAAGCCGCGGGAACCGATGGTTTCCGCGGTCGTTTTTTCGCCTTTTATTCTTTTATTTTCAGTCCGAATCCGTGCATTTTCAAATAGGACTTCGCAAGCGGGAGCCAGGCGGCGTCGCGCGCGACCTCTTCCGGATGCTCCGCGTTTTCCACTTCCAGCCCGACTGTCCCAAGTCCGTGTCTGCCGCGTTCGAAAATATGAAGCTCGTAAGGTACGCCGCAGGTCTGATACGCGCTTGCAAGCATCAGCGAATTGCGGACGCAGACGGCTGCATCCTCCTGCGTGTGCCAGATGAACGCGGGGCTGCTCTTTTCCGTCACCAGCGATTCGACGGAAAGCTTCCGCCGCAACTGTTTATCTCCGCCGGAAATGGTGTCCGCCGTGCCGTCGTGCGAGTATTCGCCCGTCGTGATCACGGGATAGCAGAGGATCACCGCGTCGGGACGCACGAGCTCCGCGCGCTTGCCGAGCGCCGCTTTCAGAGAGCCGTCGTCGAACATCGTCGCGAGCATGCCGGTAAGATGACCGCCGGCGGAAAAGCCGATCGCGCCGACGTGCGCCCGATCGACGGAATATTTTTCGGCGTTTTCGCGGATAAACGCCATCGCCATGCCCGCCTCCAAAAGGGGCGCGGGGAAGGGCGTGTTCACCGAGTATCGCAGCGAGAACGCCGAAAAGCCCGCGTGCAGAAATTCCAAAGCAACGGGTTCGCTTTCGCGCTCCGACACGATATTATACCCGCCGCCCGCGATGACCAGCATCGCCGGACGGATCCTGTCTTTGATTTCCGTGTATTTTTCGCGGACGTAGACCGTGAGTTCGCCGCCCTTGCTTCCGTTTCTGGGAACGGAAAAATAATCGTACAGATCGATTTTTTCGTAGATCATAAAAAGCCTCCCGATTGGTTGAATATACAAAGCCGACCGCAACGCGGTCGGCAAATTTTTATCTCTTGGAGAACTGCGGAGCGCGGCGAGCTTTTTTCAAGCCGTACTTCTTTCTTTCCTTGACTCTGGGGTCGCGGGTCAGGAAGCCCGCTTTTTTGAGCGCGGGACGGCACTCGGGTTCCGATTGCAGAAGCGCTCTTGCGATGCCGAGACGGATCGCGCCCGCCTGACCGGTATAACCGCCGCCGATCACGCTGACGCATACGTCGTACTTTCCTTCCGCTTCCACTTCTTTCAGCGGCTGTTTTACGATATATTGCAATGTTCCCATCGGGAAGTAATCTTCAAGCGTGCGGTCGTTAATGATGATCGCGCCGGTGCCGGCGGGAATCAGTCTTACGCGGGCGATCGCTTTCTTTCTGCGACCGGTCCCCCAGAATTGCAGTTTTTTCTTTAAATTCACCTTAGCCATTTCCGATTACCTCTCAAAATAATTTCAGCGCTTCGGGTTTCTGCGCAGAGTGATTGTGTTCCGCACCTTTGTAAACTTTGAGCTTTTTGATCATCTGACGGCCGAGCGAATTTTTGGGAAGCATGCCCTTGACGGCTTCGTAAACCGCAAGATCGCTTCTCTCCGCCATCATTTTGCCGTAAGAAATCTCTTTTAATCCGCCGATATAACCGGTATGGTAACGGTAAAATTTATCCTCTAACTTTTTGCCCGTAAGCACGGCTTTGTCGCTGTTGAGGACGATCACGTAATCTCCCGTATCCACGTTCGGGGTAAAATCGGGCTTATTCTTGCCGCGGAGAATTGCCGCGACCTTGGAAGCGAGTCTCCCGAGGGGAACTCCGTCCGCATCTACGACGTACCATTTTCTTTCAACCGTTCGGGCGTTTGCCATATAGGTTTTCATATTCCGTACTCCTTCAAAATCTTGCCGAAAGCATTTCCGTTTTCAGTGACAGACAAAGCGCAAAACCGCCTGCGGAACCCGCCTCGCCTCTCAACTACTCATTCATTATAGGCGTTTGCAAAAGTTCCGTCAAGCGGTTTTGAATTGCGTTTTTAAGATTTTTTCGGAAAAAGTCAAAAATTTTTCGCAGGCGGTTTTTCCCGCGCGAACCGCATTTTCCCGATCCGTTCGCCCTTTTTCGGGAAAGAACGCCTTACTTCGGTTCCAAAACCGCTTTGATCCTGCGGATCCCCGCCGAGGACGACTGTTCCTTGACGATCCGGAATCTGCCGAGCACGCCCGTGCGCGCAACGTGCGGCCCGCCGCACATTTCTTTGGAAAAACCTCCGATCGAATACGTCTTGACCACGTCGCCGTACTTGCTGTCGAAAACGCCCGTGAAGTTTTCTTTGCGCGCTTCTTCGAGACTCATTTCGCGGAATTCGACGGGAAGGTCTTCTTCGATCTTCTCGTTCACGAGCGCTTCGACCGCCGCGATCTCTTCCGCCGTCATCGGACGGGCGAAGTTGAAATCGAACCGCATGCGCTCGTCGGTGATATTGCTTCCCTTCTGATTGCATTCGGGGGAAAGCACCCGCTTCAACGCCGCGTTCAAAAGATGCGTCGCCGTATGATATTTCGTCGCCGTTTCCGAACTGCTCTCCAACCCGCCCTTGAACTGGCCCGTGGGAAGCACGCGGCTCTTTTCCTGATGCTCTTTGAACGCGGCGTCGAATCCCGCCGTGTCGACGGTAAGCCCGCGCTCCGCGGCAAGCTCCTGCGTCAGTTCCAGCGGGAATCCGTACGTGTCGTACAGACGGAACGCCTGTTTGCCGCCGATGACCGTCTCTTTCACGTACGCGGGATCGCTCTGCGCCATGAACGCGTTCTTACGCTCCAACCCGTTCACGCACTTATCGAATTCCCTCATGCCCTGCGCGAGCGTGGATTCGAACCGATCCGCCTCCTTTGCGATCTCCGCGAGAATATATTCCTCCTTCTCTTTCAACAAGGGATACGCTTCGTCGTACACCTCTTCGATAAAGATCTTCGCGGTCTCCGTCATCGCCTCCGCGGAAACCCCGATCGCTTTGCAATAGCGGATCGCGCGGCGCATCAGGCGGCGCAGAATATAACCCGCGCCCGTATTCGAAGGCAGGATCCCCTGTTCGTCGCCGATGAGCATGACCGTCGTGCGGGTGTGATCGGCGATGATCCGCATCGCCTTGCGGTCCTCCCCGCCGTCGTCGTAACGCTTGCCCGAAAGCCGTTCGAGTTTCGAAATAACGGAAAGGAACAGATCGGTCTTATAGCCGTCGTCCAGCCCGTTGAGGAAGAGCAGCATGCGGTCGAACCCGAAGCCCGTATCCACGTTCTTGTTTTCGAGCGGGTCGTACCCCGACGCCGTCTTTTTATACTGCATGTAAACGTCGTTGCCGATTTCCACGTAGTCGTCGGGGAAGACGGGATTTTCTTTCGCGCCGTCGAGCGGATAAAACCATTCGTTGTCCGGACCGCAGGGCGTGCCGACCGTGCCTTCCAACTCCCACCAGTTGTCCTCTTTGGGGAGATAATAGATATGATCGCGCGCAATGCCGAGATTTTCGAGCAACCGCGCCGTTTCGGAATCCCGCGGCGCGGACGCGTTACCCTCGAACACCGTGGAGCAGAGCTTGTCCTTGTCCAGCCCGAACGACTTCGTCAGGAGTTCGAACGTCCAAGCCGTTTTTTCCTCTTTGAAATAATCGCCCAGGGACCAGTTTCCCATCATTTCGAAAAAGGTAAAGTGCGAAGCGTCGCCCACCGAATCGATATCGACGGTGCGCATGCAACCCTGCACGTTGCACAGCCGTTTGCCGAGCGGGTGCGGCTTGCCCAGAAGATAGGGCATGAGCGGCTGCATTCCCGCAACGTTGAACATGACGCCCGTCGCGCCGTCGCCGATCAGCGACACCGCGCCCACGTTTACATGCCCTTTGCCCTCGTAAAAAGAGAGCCATTTTTGTCTCAGTTCTTTGGAAGTAATCTTCATATTCTATCCTCCGTACGGTATGGTTCGCGTAATTACGAACGGATCAGTTCGTAGCCTTCTTTGGAATCCTTTACGGTGTACCCCATTGTTTTGAGCTTTTCGCGAAGTTCGTCCGACTTCGCCCAATCCCTGTTTTTGCGCGCCGCAAAACGCTCTTCCGCAACCGCTTTGACATCCGCGGGAATCTCGTCCGGTTTCGCGTACGCGGCGAGGTATTCGCTCGGCGCCTTGCGGAACAGCCCCAGCAGAGAATACGTTTCCCGAATCTGATTGGTGATCCGCCGCGCGCGGGGATCGCCCGCCGCCGTAAGGCGCGCCGCTTCTTTAAAATACCCGAACAGATCGGAAAGCGCCAGCGCGGTATTGAAATCGTCGCTCATCGCCTCGTCGAATTCGGCGTCGATCTCCGCCTCCTTGCCCGTCTCGAACGGGAACGCCCGTTCCGCCGCTTCGATCTGCGCATAGAACCGCGCAAGGTGCGCTTCCGCGTCCGAAAAAAGCGTGTCCGTCACGTTCACGTCGTTGCGGTAATTCGACGAGAGCAACGCGAATTTGAGCGCGTCGGGCGAATACCGGTCGAGCAGATCGGAAAGCAGCAAACTGTTGCCGAGGGACTTGCTCATCTTCTGTCCGTTGACTTTGATCAGTCCGTTGTGCGTCCAATACTTCGCAAAGCGCTTCCCCGTGAGGGATTCGGTCTGCGCGATCTCGTTTTCGTGGTGGGGAAAAATCAGATCCCGACCGCCGCCGTGAATGTCGATCTGATCCCCGAACGCGACGCGGTTCATGACCGAACATTCGATATGCCAGCCGGGGCGGCCTTTCCCCCAAGGGGAATCCCAGCAGATCTCGCCCGCTTTCGCCGCCTTCCAGAGCGCGAAGTCGTAAGGATTTTTCTTGCGCTCGTCGTTCTCCACCCGCACGCCGTCGAGCGCGTCCTCGATGCTTCTCCCCGAGAGCTGTCCGTAGGCGGGACAGGTGTCCACTTCGAAATACACGTCGCCGTTTTCGGCGGCATAGGCGTGCCCCTTTTCGATCAGTTCACGGATAAACGCGATAATGTTTCCGATATTCTCCGTCGCCTTTAACCACAGCGTCGGTTCGCCGATCTCCGCGCGCGCCATCACGCCGTCGATCTTTTCGATCATCGCCGCCGCATAGCGGTCTGCGGGAATCCCCGTCTCCCGCGAACGCGCGATGATCTTGTCGTCCACGTCGGTATAGTTGCGCGCATACGCGACGGCATAGCCCTGTTTTTCCAAAAACTTGCGGAACACGTCATAGATGAGCGCCTGAAAAGCGTGCCCGATATGCGCCTCGCCCGAAACGGTGATCCCGCAGGCGTACATTTTTACCTTTCCCGCTTCGAGCGGGACGAACTCCTCTTTCCTGCGCGTAAGCGTGTTATAAATCTTCATTTCCGTCCTCCTGCGTCGCCGACCGCTCTTCCAGCTCGCATACTCTTTCGCGAAGCGTGCAAAGTTCTTTGACGAGCGGGTCTTCTTTTTCCGGCATCAGATCCTGCGTGCGTTCGCCGTTGATGCGCACGATCCGCCCCGGCACGCCGACGACGGTCGCAAACGGCGGGACCTCTTTGAGCACCACCGCGCCCGCGCCGATTCTGGCGCCTTCGCCCACTCTGAACCCGCCGAGGACTTTCGCCCCGCACGAGATCGTCGCGTTTTTCCCGATCGTGGGATGCCGCTTGCCCTTTTCCTTTCCCGTTCCGCCCAGCGTCACGCCCTGATAGATCACGACGCCCTCTTCGATCTCCGCCGTCTCGCCGATCACGACGCCCGCGCCGTGGTCGATAAAGACGCCCGCCGCGATCTTCGCCGCGGGGTGGATCTCGATGCCCGTTAAAAACTTCGCCCACTGCGACGTCATCCGCGCAAGCAGTTTCAAATGCATGCGGTAAAGACGGTTCGCCCAACGGTGCCAGCTCAGCGCGTGCACGCCCGAATAGGTGAGCCATATTTCGAATTTACTGCGGGCGGCGGGGTCGTTCCGCTTCGCCGCCGCGATATCTTTCCGCAATCTGGAAAAAAACATGCGCTTCTCCGTAAGAGGAAATGTCCTCTCCCTATCTTATTCGGCGCGCCGCCGAATTTTCCTATGCCGTTTGTCCGGTCAAACGGGAAAGCGTCTCGTACTCGTACGCCGGCACGACGAATTCGTACTCTTCCCCCTCCGCAAAAAAGCGAAGCGCGAACAGCGGTTTGATCGTATACGCCCCCGTATTGTTTGTGCGGATCTTGTACTGCTTATAACGCCCGAAATCCAATCCCGTATCTTTGTTCCAGCCGTAAAACGCCGTTCTGCGTTCGATCCTCTCCAACCTCGGCGCGGCGTCGAACGGAATTTTCAACACGGCGGAGAATACGGCGACGTAGAGCGAAAACTCGTCGCGATACACAAGCACGGGAACGTTAATATAACTGAATTTGGACACGAACGTATAAACCTTTTTCTGCCCGTTTTTGATTTTGGTTTGCCGCGAAAAGGCATCGATTTCCGACGCCGACTCCGGCACGCCGAGAAATTCGCGGCATTCCGCCTCGACTTTCTCTTGCCGCTCCCGCATGATCCTATATTCGCCGCTGCGATAAAAACGTCGGCGGCGGATCCCGCCAAAGATGCAGAAGGCAACGGAGATCGCAATCAATCCGCCGCCGACGCTTGCAATTACGATCATCGTCGTCTTCAACGTCCCCGTCAACGGTTCTTCGGCTTTCAACAGCTTCATCAACGCGAAGATGAACGATAAGAAGCCCACGATCGGAAAAGACGCGACGATCGTCCCCAACCACTGCGGCAACGACGCGCGCTTTTCAAGCCGCGACAGTTCCTCCTCCGTCCGTTGCAATTTTTGTTGCAGTTCCCCTTCGAGACGCCGCACGACGAACTTTTCGCCGTCGATCGCTCCGCTATCGGCGTCGCGGTCGAGAATGTTTTTCATTTCTTCGTCCCCTCAATTCCGTTTGATCGGAAGATTGGTCACCCGATATTCCGCAAGGCACCTGTCGCGCATTTCTTCGTTGAATATCTTTTGTTCGATCAGATAATGCGCAACCACGTCGCGCACGCTCGTATCGTCGAACGTGAACCCGCTGGCGGAAAGCAGATTGGCGCAATCCTGCGACTGCATGCGGCAAACGAGCGCCAATGCGAGCACCGTATTTTTTTCGGGATAGAGCTTTCCTTTTACGATCTTCGCCCAGAACCGCGGCTCGATCTCCAATTTTTCGCCCGCGCTCTCCGCGGTCTCCCCGCAATGTTTCAGCGCCGCGGGCAGGAGCCTCGCAAACGTATGCTTGTTGCGGCGGTCGTCGATCTTGTCGCGCAGCGAGCGAAAGGAAAAATTGAAGGTAAAACTCGTATCCGCAAGCCCCGCTTTGAATTTCCGAAGTAGTTCGTCTCTCTTTTTCTGATAACAGAGCCGCATCACCGAAGAGTCGCGGCGGGCGATATTGCCGTCCGTTGCGACGTAAATCGTTTCGGGCATTTCATAGCCTTCGATCGCGCTCAGCTTCACGTAGTCGGAATAACGTTCGCAAAACCGTTCGTCCAGCTCTTTCAGATAGTTTTCCATAATCGGTATTTTACCATTATTGCATCAAAAAATCAAGCGCTTCCCCGTGTAAATTTGTCAAGCGTTTGCGAGTAGTTTTTTAGAAATTTTTAAGAATTT
>CAJUJF010000004.1 GCA_910586825.1 uncultured Christensenellaceae bacterium
ATGGACGATTTTGAACGGTCAGTAATTTTTGTATCAAAATCTCTCATCTTTCACACGTCGAAACGCGACGAATTTTGCAATAAGACAGCGGAAGCTGTCTTATTTGCTTATTTATTATACGACGGCGGATGCCGTCTTTATTTTTTAGAAGTCAAAAAATATTGAGCAGGGAAGTGTTGCGGCAGAAATGCCGGCTTGCAAATGTTTTTCGGGTATGATATAATTTTGATAGAAATAGCCGACGTCGGCTTACATTTGAAGGAGTAAAAATATGGACGGCGTTTTGCAGTTTGCAAACAGAGAAGAATTCAGGAAATGGCTCGGGGAGAATTGTCTGTCGAGCGGCGGCGTTTGGCTTTTGTTCTGGAAAAAGGGGTTAAAGACAATTAAAGCGGACGAAGCGCTGGAAGAAGCGCTCTGTTTCGGCTGGATTGACGGACAGATGAAGAAGATCGACGAGAACACTTATAAAAAGTATTTTTCGATGCGCAGACCGAACAGCAAATGGTCCGAGAAAAACAAAAAAACCGTCAAAGATCTTGAAGCGCGCGGACTGATGACCGATTTCGGGAGAACGAAAATAGAGGAAGCCAAAAAGAACGGGCAATGGGACGCCGTCGATTTGATGACGCTTGGGGAGGAAGAGATCGAGGTTCTTTCCGCATTGCTCAAAGCGTATGAACCGGCGTATGCGAATTTTCAGGCGATGCCGTTGTCCGTAAAGAAAACGTATACGCGGGCGTATTTCGACGCCAAGACGGAAGCCGGACGCGAAAAGCGGATCGCTTGGATCGCGGACAGGCTCAATAAAAATTTGAAGCCGATGTAACGGCTTTATCGGAACGGTTAGATAAGGAGAATGACGCGAATGAAAAAACTGATTGCATTTTGTGTACCGGATTGCGGAGAATCTGAAACGCAAATAACAAAACTGCGCGATATAAAATTATATTCGGTTATGGTAAAAGGGCGGATTACCTGTAAAACGCCGCAACGGCGGCGATTGTAACGTCGATTTTTAAACGGAGGTTTTCGATGAACGTAGAAATTGCGGAGTTTACCGACGCGCACGCAGAAGCGGCGAAAGATCTGCTTGTGGAACTGCAAACGCATCTGTCGGAACTGGACGGGCGCGGCGTGATTGTTTTGAAAGATAATTTCCGCGACGATTATTTTCGGTTCGTGTCGGCGGAAACGGAAAAACAGCACGGCAAAATTTTCATAGCGTCGGTGCGGGACCGTGCGGTCGGGATCGTCGTATGTAAAATTTTTCAGGGCGGCGGCGAAGAGGAGATCACGACCTCTTGCCCGAAAGTCGGTTTCGTGAGCGATCTGTCGGTTACGGCAGGCGAACGCGGAAAGGGAATCGGGAAATTGCTTTTGACGCGCGCCGAACGTTATTTTCAAGAAAGCGGCTGCGAATATACGCAGTTAGAGGTGTTTGCTCCCAATACAGGCGCGGCGGAGTTCTATCAACGCGCTGGGTACGAGCCTTGTTGCATCTATCTGTCGAAAAGCCTTCGCGACAAACCTAAGATTTGAGCGAACGATTCTGCTTCTTTCGATGCAAAATAAAAATATTATTTTTTTACAAAAACATGTTGACAAGCCGATTCGATTGTGTTAAGATAGGTTTAAACATGAATGTAAACGTTTACAAGGCAAAAAAGATGATTACGATGAACGATATCGCGCGGGAAGCGGGGGTATCCGTTGCAACCGTTTCGCGCTTTATCAATCAGGAGACTGCCGTAAGCGGCGAAAAGGCGGAGCGGATTCAGGCGGCGATCGATAAATTTCATTTTATGCCGAACCGCTATGCGCGCGGATTGAAGACAAACCGCGCCATGCAGATCGTGCTCATCGTTCCCGATATCAAAAACCCCTATTACGCAAAGCTTTACGACGTGTTGCAGAGCATTGCGCTTCGGGAAAAATACATCGTCATTCTCTATAACACGAACGAAGACGAGGCGAACGAATTCAAAGCCATCGAATTCGTAAAGGAACTCAACTGCGACGGAATCATATTTTGTTCGGTTTCCGATAACCGCGAGATCATCGAGCGGTTGCAAGCGTTGAATAAGCCGGTAGTTGCTTCTTCGAGTTTTGAAAACCGCGTTTTCGACACGGTTCACGGCGTCAAGCCAGGGCAGGGGATCTATCTCGGCACGAAGCATTTATTGGAAAACGGTCACAGAAAAATCGGATTCGCGGGCGGAAACCCGAAATCGGTGTTAAACGACCGTCGGCATTCGGGATATCTGCGCGCGCTGGGCGAGTACGGCGTAGAAAAAAACGAGGCGTACTGTTATTCCAACTCCTTTACGATCGAAGGCGGTTATCAGGCGGGCGAATATTTTTCGTCTCTCTCCGACCGACCGAGCGCGTTGGTCTGCGCGAACGACATGATCGCGATCGGCGTCATGCAGTATTTCAATAAAATCGGAATCGACGTGCCGAACGACGTTTCCGTTGTGGGCATGGATAACATTGCAATGTCCGATATCGTCAAGCCCGCGCTGACCACGGTGACGAACGACAGCGCGGAATTCGCCGAAAAGGCGGCGGACATGCTGTTTTCGCGGATCCTTTACGGTTACGAGGGCGCCGCGCGCGAAAGTTTTTGCAAACGTACGTTGGTTTCGCGGGATTCCGTGCGAACAATTTAATTTTTATAAAATGTAAACGTTTACAAGCCAAATTTTTATTTTTTTGCAGCTATATGTAAACGTTTACATGAAAATCATATCAAAGGGAGGAAGGAAAATGACGAAAAAAATTTCCGCGATTGCGGCAGGGATCATGTTGGCGCTCTCGTGCGGTTCTTTCGCGGCGTGCGGAACGAACGAGTACGGCGACAGGACGCCCGTACGGCTTTGGAGCCATCCGTTTACGGAAACGGAGACGCAGGCGTGGCTGGAAGAAAAGGTGGACGCATTCAACCGTTCGGAGACGGCGGAAGCGGGCAACTATTACATCGACCTGTCGTGGGTGGCGGAGGACGCCTGGGAGCAGACGCTCACCGCCGCGCAGGGAACGGGCACGCAGCCGGAGATCACCGTGCTGAACTACGCCAAAGTCGCGCTGAATTCCACGCTCGGCTATTACACGGCGCTCGACGACTACATGTCGGAATCCTGTTTTGACGATCTTCTTCCAGCGATCGAAGAAGTGACGAACGTGAACGGCAGTCATTATATTTATCCCTGGTTCGTCGAACCGTACAGCATTCTGTTTTACAGAAAGAGCGCGTTTGCCGAAGTCGGACTGACGGAAGCGCCTTCTTCCTGGGCGGAGCTGTACGAATACGCCAGAAAACTCAACAAGAGCGACCGTTACGGGATTGCGATGCCCAACGTCAATCAGCTCGGTTGGGTCATGTGGGGATTCCAGGCGCAGGACGAAAGTTCCGATTATTTCCTGTTGAACGAGGATTGGACGCAGGCGAACGTGAACACGGAGTTTCACCGCGAACTGTTCACCATGTTCAAAAAGATATACGACGACGGGCTGACGCCGAAAGTCGCGCTTTCGAGCTATAACGAAATCAAGCCGCTGGCGCAGGGGCGCGTCGCCATGGCGCTGGGCGGATCGTGGTCGATCGGTCAGATCAAGAACAACTATCCGCAGGAACTCGACGATATCGGGTATGCCGTTTGTCCGACGATCGACGGCGTGACGGAAGGCAAGACGACCGCCGCCATGGGCGGTTGGGGCATGGCGGTCGACGGGCTTGCAAAGCATCCGGAAGAATGCGGCGAATTCATCGAATGGCTTTTGGGCGGCGATACGGCGCACCTGACGGAGTTCATGAGCGAACTCGGCTATTCCAAATTTGCCGCGCGCAAGAGCGTGGAAGGCGCGCTCGCGGGGATCGCGGAAGCGCAGAACGATCCGTTCTACACCTTCGTTTCGGACAAGGTGTTGCCTTACTCGAAAGCGGAACCCGCTTACGAATGGGAGATTTCCAAAAAGTATGCCGACGCGCTCGACTCGGTGACGACGCTCAAACAGAGCGTGGCGACTGTGCTCGGCAATTTGCAGAATACCTTGCAGGGACTCGTAGACGCGGGCGGCGCCGGAGAAAATCCGTTTATCGCAAAATAACGGGAGGGGAGTATGCATTCAGAAATCGCGGCGGAAGCACGTTTGCGCGCCGAAGGCGGGGAAACGGGACACGCGCCGAAAAAGAAGAAAAAATACAGCCGTAACGAAGCACTCACCGCGTATCTGTGTCTGTTGCCTTCGTTCGCGCTGCTGACGATCTTTACCGTCGTGCCGCTGTTGATCTCCCTGTATTTCAGCTTTTTCGAAATCAACCACTACCTGGGGAATACCTTCGTCGGCTTTCAGAACTACGCAAAGGTCTTGGGCGGGATTCTGAGCGGGGACTTTTACAAGTCGATTTTAATCGGGCTGGAATTCGTGCTGATCATCGTTCCGTTGCAGTTGGTTCTTTCCTTTCTGGTCGCGAATCTGGTCATGAAGATCAACCGAAAATATTCGGCGATCATCAAGATCTGCATCTATCTGCCCTGTCTGCTTTCGGGCATCGTGGTGGGCGCGATCTTCTCGTTCCTCTATAACTATGACGGCGGGTTTTTCAATACCGTACTCAATGCGATCGGACTAGGCAGCGTGAACTGGACGGGCGCGAAGGGCTGGGCGATCTTCGCCGTTTGCATAGCGGCGCTGTGGAACGGGCTCGGTTATAACACGCTCGTCATGCTGGGCGGGCTGTACGACATTCCCGTCGACTATTACGAAGCGGCGAAGCTGGACGGCGCGAATTGGTGGAAACAGACGATCTATATCACGATCCCGTCGTTGAAGAACATCGGTCTGTATCTCTTGATTTCGCTCGTCGTAAGTTCCTTCCAGCTGTACGAAATTCCGCTTGTGATCGTCGGCGCGGGCGCGCAGCACTCCACCGAGGGACCGATCTATTATCTGTATTATCAGTTCAATTATACGCGGAACATGGGCGAAGTGTATTCCGCTTCGCTTCTGGTTGCGATCGTACTCACGGCGCTGTCCTCGGTAATCTTCAAGCTGACGAGTTCGGAGAAGTCGCAGGACTGAGGAGGAGAGAATGGAACAAAATGCAAGACAATCCGTTAGCGGCGGGTTCGGAAAAGAAAAGGCGTTGCGGCTCGCGAAAAAGATCCTGCTTTGGCTGATCGGCGCGGCGTTGGTGTTTATCAGCGTATTCCCCTTTCTCTGGGTGGTCATCTCGTCTTTGAAGCCGCTGTCCGAAATCGAGAGCATTCGCTTTCACTTTTTCCCGATCCGCTGGACGGGCGAAAACTACGAACAGCTCTTTGCCGGAAAGTCGGTGTACTTTCCGCGCGGCGCGTCCTTTGCGCTTTCGATCGGAATGACGCTGTTGGTTTCGCTGACGGCGCTGGCGCTGAGCCTGATCGTAAATTCGTTGGCGGCGTACGCGTTCGCGCGGTTGGAATTTCCGGGCAAAAAATTGCTTTGGATCGTGTATGCAATCAACATGTTCGTCCCGAATATCGCGGTGCTGATCCCCTGTTATTGGGTGGTTTCCAAACTCGGCATGATCAATAATTTTTTGGTGCTGGTGTTGCCGGGGGTCACCTATATTTGGTCGATCTTCTTTTACCGCCAATACTACCTCGGGATCCCGCGTTCGATCGAAGAAGCAGCGCTCATCGACGGCTGTTCGCGGATCGGGATTTATATCCGCATGTTCGTGCCGATGTCGGTTACGCCCTTCATCATCATGGGGCTGAGCGTGTTTCAAGGGTTCTGGAATTCCTATCTCTGGCCGATGATGACGGTGCAGGCGAACCCCGCGCTCTATCAGGTGAACCAGCTGATCGCGTATTTCAGGAACACGCAGGGGACCGCTTGGGGGCTTCTGCTTGCGGGTACGACGGTTACGTGTATCCCCTTGGTGCTGATGCTCGTCGTCATGCAGCGTTACATCATGCAGGGAATTAAAATTTCGGGAATCAAGTGACATGAGAAAGCTTACGGATTTGGATTTGGAAAAAATATATTACGGATGGCTGGGGAAAGCGATCGGCATTCGGTACGGCGCGCCCGTGGAGATGTGGGACGCCGAAGAGATCCGCAAACGGTACGCAGACGCGGAGGGGTATTTCGTCGATTACAACGACTTCGCCGCCGACGACGACAGCAACGGGCCTATCTTTTTCTTTCGCGCGCTGAGCGAGTGCAAGGACCTTTCCGCCTACGGTTTTGCGGACATGGTACGGTGCTGGCGCAATTACGTGCCCTTCGAACACGGGTTTTACTGGTGGGGCGGGTACGGCGTTTCGGAAGAACATACGGCGTATCTGAACCTGCAAAAGGGGATCTTCCCCCCGTACAGCGGAAGCGCCTTGCAAAACGGACGGATTCTTGCCGAACAGATCGGCGGACAGATATTCAGCGACGTATGGGGGCTGGTGTCGCCTTACGATCATCATCGGGCGGCGGATCTCGCCGAAATCGCGGCGCGCGTCTCGCACGACGGCGTCGCCGTGGACGGCGGCAGATTTATCGCCGCGCTCATCAGCGCCTCGTTCGTGGCGGGGAGCATTCGCGAGGCGATCGGGCTCGCGCTCGAAACAATCCCCCGCGAGAGCGGGTACGCCGCGCTCGTGCGCGACCTCATGGCGTTTTACGAAAAGGGCGGAAAGCAGGAAGCCTGTTTCGCGTATATCAAAGAACGGTATTGGAAGGATCGGTACGGCGGAAACTGCCATATCATCCCCAACGCGGCGATCGTCGTCTATTCCCTGCTTTACGGCGAAGAGGACTTTGTCAAGACGTTGAAGATCGCCAATTACAGCGGTTTCGACACCGACTGCAACGTGGGGAATCTGGGAACCGTCATGGGCGTGTTCACGCGGCTTCGCAACGTGGACTACGCGACATGGGTCGCCCCTGTGCGGGATACGACGCTCTGCTCTTCGGTGATCGGCTATGCGAATATCGTGAATATACCCAACTTCGCGTACGAGATATTCCGCACCGCTTTGAAACTGAGGGGGGAAACCTATACGGGGAAATACGCCGAAAGTCTTTCGATCGGCGCGGACGACATGTCGCTCGACTTCGCGTTGCCGGGGTCTACGAGCGGGATGCGCGGCGAGCACGCGGCGATCGCGAACGCGGGCGGAGTTTTGGAGATCACGCCCGAAGGGGACGGGGCGGCGTATTACAAGACCTATTACGGCAAAGCCGATCTCTACGACAACCGTTACGATCCGGCGTTCTCTCCCAAGGCATACCGCGGGCAGACGATCCGCGCCGAGTATACGGCGGAGGAGGGCGCGCAGGTACGGATCTTCTACGAAGACCTGCACAGCGGGAAGCGGTTCTGTTCCCCGCCCGATGCGCGGGAGTGGAAGATCGGCGGCGAAAAGAGCATCCTCGTCGGCAAGATCGGGCTGACGGTTGCAGGCGGTAAAGCGCGTTTGAAATCCCTTTCCTGTACGGGCAAGGTCGACTACGAGCTGAACTTTGCCGAAGAGATCACAGAGGATTATTCGCTCGAACACAAAGAGGTGCGCCAATGCACTTATTACAGCGGCGTCTGGACGCTGGAGGACGGCAGGCTGACGGGCAGGTGTCTGGGCGACGGCGTGCTGTTTACGGGCAAGCCGCTCGGCGACTGCGTGTTCGAAACGGAACTGACGCCGTTGAAGGGCGATTCGTTCGGCGTGATCTTCGGCGCGAAGGGCGCGCACGACCATTACCGCGCGGCATGGGCGGACGGCTGTCTGAAACTGACCTGCGGCGCGTCGCGCGTGCTTGCAAAGAAAAAAGCGGCGGTTTTGGCGGGGGTTCCGCAGATTTTGAAAATCGTCTGCAAACAAAATTCCGTCGCCGTGTTTCTGAACGGCAAAAAGGCGATGGAAAAGAAACTGCGGGAAGACGTGCGCGGGCTGATCGGCGCCTGCGTCGGGAACGGAAGCGTTGCGGCATTCAACCGCTTTACAGTGGAAGAAATATAAGATAAGGAGAAAAGAATGAAAAACAAAAAAATGTGCGTTGCGCTCTCGGCTCTGTTTTTGACCGCGGGCGCGCTGGGGATCGTCGGGTGCGGAAGCGGCGGGACGGAGGACGGATACGAAAAGCTCTCTTCCAAGGACTTGCCCGCGACGACCTCGGTGATCAGCGTCAAAGATTACCGCGATAAAGTGAAGGGCGGCATTGCTGGCGCGATGACGGGCGTCGCCTACGGGTTCCCGCTCGAATTCATCTACAAGACCTGGACGCCCGAAAGCCAGCTCCCCGTCTGGAAGGAGAACATGATCCGCAACGGTTACGATCAGGACGACGTGTATCTTGCGGTCACGGCGATCGAAGCGCTTGACGATCTGGGGCTGGACGTTACGAGCCGCCGGCTCGGACTCTATATGTATAACAAAGATTTCGAATTCTGGAACGGGTCGAACAACGATGCGCTTGCGCGCGGCTATGCGCCGCCCTTTGCGGGATATCCCAAACAGTCCACTCCGCACTATACCTGCGCTTATTCCGACGGAAACAGTTACCAGTGCGGCGCGCTGTTCGGCGGGCTTCTGGGGTTGAACATGACGGGCTTTGCGAACGAGATCTGCCAGAAGTTCGGCGAGATCTGCACCTACGGCGACGGGATCTATTCCACGCAGTTCATTGCGGCGATGTACGGGGAGGCGTTCTTTACGAACGACGTTCAACGGATCATCGACGCCGGACTTGCGGCGATTCCCGCGGATTCCTGGTCGGCGCTCATCATTCAGGACGTTTTGAGCAACTACGGCAAGGGCATGTCCGCGGAACAGAACTTTACGGAGATCGAAACCAAGTGGATCCGCAACCCCGAATACAACTGGACGGTCTGGCCTAACGGCGACAACGTGACCCCCGGAACGGGCATTCTGCTCGACGCGAAATGCTGTTCCGCGTTCACGGTGCTGGGACTGCTTTACGGCGAAGGGGACATCGAAAAATCGATGAAGATCACCGTGCAATGCGCGAACGACAGCGATTCGACCGCCGCGGCGACGGCGGGGATCCTCGCAACGGTGCAGGGATTCGAAAAGCTGGACGGCGCGTATAAAAACGGACTGATCGCAGACCAGAAGATCAAATATTCGCGCAGCACCGTGAACAGTCTGACGGACACCTGCGAAAAGCTCATGAAGGACGTCGTGAAGCGCACGGGCGGAAAGGTCGCCTACGTGGACGGCGCGCTCTCCTTCGTGATTCCCGAATCGGCGAAAAAGGCGGAGATCGAGGAATACAAGTGCAGTAAAAATCCCGCACCGATGGAGGTCGCGACGTACACGCAGGAGGAGATGGATCAGATGCGGCTCATCGCCGATCCGGGATTCGAGCGCTGTTCTTCGGAATCGCGCAGCGGCGTGAGCTCGACCTATCTCGCGAACGGCTGGACGAGCAACCTCCCGAAGAACGTCTCGATCGAGTTCCGCGCGCAGACCGCTTACACAGGTCAGAACAACGCGAAGATCGCGGCGCGTCAGGACGGCGCGGTAGAACTTTACAACACCGCGACGGTGAAGAAGAACACGAACTACGTTCTCAGTTGCATGATAAAAACGAGCGAGGCGTTCTCTTCGGAATTTTCGCTGGCGGTGTGGTCGCCCGCGGGCAGTCTACTCCGCAGCGGCGTGTGCGAAGTAAACGGCGAATGGACGAAGGTGACCCTTGCGTTCAATTCGGGAAACAACGAAAATGTCAGGATCGGCATGATTCTGAACGGCGGCAAGGCGGCGGATTTTGTCCGCGTGGACGACTTTGAACTTCGTTTGAAGTAACAATATAAAAAACAGGAGGAAAACAATGAAAATCAACGGTAAAATGAAAACGGCTGGAAAATTCGCGGGTTTGGCGCTTGCGGCGGCGATGCTGTTTTCGGCTACGCCCGTCACGGCGGCGATGCAAGCGAGCGCCATGGGCAACAGCGAAGAACTGAACGCGGAAGACGGGCTTCTGACTTCCGATCTGATCACGGACGGCGGATTCGAAGGTCTCACGGTGTCCGAGGGAAAGGCGGGCGCGTGGACGGTGGATACCTCTTCGGAAGCCGCGGGCAGCAGAGGAAGCGCCTCGGTCGTGGAAGACGCGTATGCGGGCGAATCGGCGCTCAAACTCACCGCCCCCGGCAACAGCAGCGGGTATCCCGAAATCTCGCAGGAGATCACGGTGCTTCCCAACACGACGTACTATTTGTCCCTGCGGCTGAAAATCGACGGCACGGCGACGTCCGGCTCGAACATCTTCTACGGGCTTGCTTCCCGCGAGAGAACGGACGAAAAAATTTACGGGCAACAGCACCGCTGGAACGAAAACGCGGTCGATCTCGATAAGGTGTACAAGACGGAAGGAGAATGGAACGAGACGAACGGCTTCTCCTATTACAATGCCCGCGTTACGACGGGCAACGACACGGACGTGCGCTTTTTCCTGCGCGTGCAGAAAGTCAGCGTCATCGTCGACGAAATTTCCGTCACTTACGAGGGCGAAATGCTCCCCGGTCTCGGCGAGGGCAAGAACCTGTTGAAGAACGCGGGATTCGAAGAATCGATCGGCGCGAACGCGCTGAAAGACTGGGAATCGCTTGCGATGCCCGAAAACGGCGCGGAAATCGGGATCGACAAACTCGACGCTTCCACGTTCATGCCCGGTACGCAGGATAAACAGATCGAAGGCGCGAACGCGCTCTATATCGCGGCGAAGTCGGGCGTGGAAAAAGAAGACGAGATTGCGATCGGACAGGCGGTTTCCGTCGAAGCGAACACGCAGTATTCTTTCTATGCGAACTTCTCGAAATGGGACCAGCCGCAGTATATCGACGGCGAGGACGGCAAGATCCCCGTGGGCTTGCAGTCGGTCACGATCGGCGTTTATGGCGCCGACAAGGAGACCGTGCTCGCGCAGAAGCGCATAAGCGGTTCGGATATTTCGATCTGCCGCTATATTCTCAAAGGCATTACGGCGAACTCGGGCGACAACACCACCGTGTATCCGTTCATCAAAATCAGCGCGGTCGGCTTCGGCACGTACGGGCAGGGGCTGTACGTCGACGACTGTTCTTTCTTCAAGACCTCGCTCGATCTTCCGGAAGGCAAGACGAACCTGCTTTTCAACGGCGATTTTGCCCAGAAAGACGAAGGCTGGTACAACGTGAACGGCTGGTGCAACCAGAACGACGCGTCCTTTGTCACGACGAACAACGCGGGCGCGAACCAGTGGTGGCCGTATTCCGGTTTCTATCAGAGCGTGAGCCTGAAAGCGGACACCCTCTATAAAGCGACCGCTTACGTGGAAGGCTGGGCGGCGCTTCCCAATCCCGGCAACATTCTCGTGATCAAGGGCAACGACGCGGACATGGATGCCGTCAACAACGCGGCGAGAGGTCTGTGGGACAGCGGCGACGTCGACGGCGCGAACGCGAAATACGCGGAACTCGAAGTCGTTGCGCAACAGACGTTCAACGTCGAAAGCGACATGGTCTACCGTCCCGTTACCCTGATCTTCTCGGTAAAAGAAGCGGGCGATTACACCTTCTTCTTCGGCTTCCGCAATTCGGCGGGCTGGGGCGACGACGGGAACTTGCAGTTCATCGGCGGCATGAACATCGGCGGCGCGTCCGTGTACGAGACGAGCATGGAAGAACTCTCTCCGATCAAGAAAGACGAAACGTACGACGACTATCTCGTGAATACCGACGAAACGAATATCGCGTTTGCGGATACGCAGATCACCGTCAAAACGCAGATGAGCGTTTCCGAATTCCTCGACGCGGTATACGCGGCTCCCGGCTATACGATGAAGCTCGTGAATGCGGACGGACAGGACGTGACTTCGGGCAACCTTGAAAGCGGTTACCGCGTGATCGTCTCCAAAGACGGCGAAGAAGTGAAGTCGTACGGCGTCACCGTTACGGCGCAGGGCGGAAACGAAAAGCCCGATCCCGATCAGCCGAAAAAAGAGAACTCGCTCGTATGGGTCTGGGTGGTCGTGGGCATCGGCGCGGCGGCGCTTGTCGGCGGCGCGATCGCGGCGGTTATGATCGTGCGGAATAAGAAGAACAAGTAACTCCGGTTACGGTTCGGCGCGCTGTTTCACCCCCGAACGGCGCATAAACGAATATGTTTCTCCGCGTTTGCGGGGAAACATATTTTCTTGAAAAGAGAGGAAAGAGCATGAAAAAGGTAATCGTTACGGGAAGTTTGAATATCGACATGTCGATCACCGCGCCGTACTGCCCGAAGGGCGGCGAGACGCTTACGGGCGGCGGGTTCGCCGTAAACTGCGGCGGGAAGGGCGCCAATCAGGCGACCGCCTGCGCGAAGCTGGGCGGGAACACCCTCATGTGCGGTTGCGTCGGCGGCGACGAGTTCGGCGACCGGCTGATCCGCAACTTGCGCGAAGCGGGCGCGGACACGCGCTTTATCCGCAGAGTCGGGAACGCGCCAACGGGTACGGCGATGATCCTGATCACGGAAGGGCAGAACAGAATCGTTCTCGACCGCGGCGCGAACGCGTGTTTGCGGGAGGCGGATATCGACGCGGCGCTTGCGGAGGCGACCGCGGGCGACATCTATCTCACGCAGCTCGAAAATCCGGCGGAGACGATCGGTTACGGGTTAAAGCGCGCCAAAGAAGCGGGGCTGATTACCATTCTGAATCCCGCGCCCGCCGACCGCGCGATCGAAGGGTATTTCCGGTACGTCGACTTTATAACGCCGAACGAGAGCGAGCTGGATCTGTTCGGCGGCAGAGAGCGGCTGTTTGCAAACGGGATCCGTTGCGTGATCACGACGCGCGGCGGGGACGGATACGAATACGCCTGCGGCGGAACCGTCAAACGGTATCCCTGCAAGCGCGTGGAAGTCGTGGACACGACGGGCGCGGGCGACACGTTCTGCGGAGGAATGGCGGCGATGCTCGCCCGCGGCGCGGACGTCGAGCGGGCGATGACGTTCGGCTCCGCCGCCGCAAGCCTTGCCTGTACGCGGAAAGGCGCGGCGGCTTCGGTCCCGACGTCGGAAGAGACGGAGCGTTTCTTATCGGAAGGATAACTCATCGACGGACAAATAAAAAAAGCCCCCGACGGATTTTCGGATCCGTCGGGGGCTTTTGCCTTATCTCAACCTTGACAGGATATGTTCCGCATATTTCTGTGCGACGTTGATTCCCGTCGCCCGCTCGAACGCGTGAAAAAACGCGTTGGAGTTTACTTCGCATACGACGGGAGACCCGTCTTCCCGAAACAGGAAATCGATCCCGCAGTAGTCCAGTTTTAACAGAGCGGCGATTTTAAGCGACAGTTTTCGTACGTCGTCGGGAACCGCGTACGGCGTTCCGTGTCCGCCCGCGCCGACGTTTGAGCGAAAGTCCGTCTCCGAGCGGCGAAGCATTCCGCCGAGCACGGCGTTGCCGACGACGATAACGCGCAGATCTTTCCCGAACGAGGAAACGATCGCCTGTTGCAACAGATAGGGTTTGCATTTCAGCGCGTCGAGCGCCGCTATGAGTTCCGCGCGGTCGTTCGCGCGGTAGACGCCCTTCCCCTGCGAGCCGTAAGATTCTTTGACGATCACGGGATAACCGAGAAGCTGCTCGGCGCGTTCGGCGTTATAGAGGGGGATCTCCGCTTCTTCGCGAAAGCACAGCGGTCCCGGAAGAGTCGCGGGGAGAGGGATCCCGTTGCCCGCAAGTTCGAGATACGTCGTCATCTTGTCGTCGCACGCGAGGATCGCGTCGGGGCGGTTGAACGTTCTCACGCCCAGTTTGCCGAGCGCGTGCAGGAGATATTTGTCTTTGTCCCAGAATACGCAGAAGTCGTATTCGGTCAGTTCGCTGCGGATCTTTTCGCCGACCGTGACGGGAAACCCGTCGTTGGTAAGGAGTTCGGCGCGCACGCCGAGCTTGCCGAATTCTTCGCGCAGTCTGTGCGCCTGATACAGATATTCTTGTTCGCGGTAAAAAGCGTTTATCAGAATACAGCCGTGCATGGCGATCCCTCCTGCGGCGCGCCTGTTCCTTCGCGCCCGATCCCGCGTTGTGCGGGTCGAATAATTCCCGAAAACGGAAGTAAACTACGGTTGCGTCCGCTTGTGTTTCGGAGTCATTGCGATTATAGCAGAAAACGAAAAATTTTGCAAGCAACGCGGAAAAGTCTCCGCGTTTCCGTTTCTGGCGCCGCGCGGCGGCGCCGTAACCGACGTTTATGATTTCATTTCAAATAAACTGAATTTATTTAAAAAAATATTCATAAATACAGTTAATAAAATGTACAAATTATCTTTAACATAGGAGATTCTTGAATTTTTTAATCAAAAAATAAAAATTTTTTTCAGAAGCTATTGACAAAACGGTTTTTAGTGAGTACAATAACAATACCAAAGAATCTCTCATAATATCAGGAGAACAGGAGGAAATTTATGAAAAAGAAGTTGGCAGTCGTTATTCTCAGCTCTGCGATGCTCGCGACGTCGGTAGCGGGGCTTGCGGGATGCGGCGGTGGCGGCGGAAGCGGCAAAGGATTCCGCGACGATCCGCGTGCGGCGGATGCGTACGAGGCGTACAGTTATACGGGCAGTAAAGTCGGCGGATACAAAACAATCGCCGACGCGATCAGCGCGACCGTGGAAGCCGATCTCGACAAGATGGAAGACGAGACCGTCGAACCGGGAACTTACGGCGGCTATGTGACCAGAAAGGGCGGCACCCGTCACATCTTCGACAACAGAAAAGGATACGGCGGCGCGAACTCCGACCAGTTCTGGTATTACGAAGGCGGCAACGCGCTCGGCGGATACAACTGCTGGGACGACACCAACAGCTTGGCGACGTTGCATAACGCGAAAGTGATCACGCACGCAACCACCAACATGGGGCTCTCGTCTTCTCAGCACTGGAACGGTTACGGCTTGCTGGACGACCACGGCCGCGAGATCCCGAGTTCGACGGTAATGGCGCAGACCTGGGAGCTTTCTTCTCCGATGGACGCGGGCGTGATGATGTTCCCCGCGAGAAAGAAAGGCGTTTCCGGAATGAAGTATAAAGTCGATCTTTCCTCCGCGCAGATTACTCCTCCCTATAAAGGTGTGACCGACCCGATTTACGCTTTCCTCGGCTTCTATGCCTGGCAGGATTATTACGTGCTTGCCGTGGGTATCGCCTGCGATACGGCGACGGGCGACTGGTACGCGTACGAAGGCTCTTCGCGCGACGACTCTTTCTCGGACGTGGAATATAAGATCGGTAAAAAGCTGATGAGTTCCAAGTGGGTCGACTCGAAAGACGGCGGCTATTGGGCGCCCGAAGTCAAGACTGTGGACATGGAGATCAAGACCGTCCGCATGATCGACGAAGAAGACGGCGAAAAGTATTGGGTCGATCGCATGTCGTTCTCGTTCGACGGGAAAGAAGCCTACACGCGCGACGTCGACGACAGCACGCTGAACAATCACTTTGCGGGACAGAAAATTTCGCCCGATAACGGTTACGTGTTCACGGCGGGTCTCGATATCAAGAACGAAATTTCTTCCGGTTCCCTGGTTAAGAACGTCGACTACTTCAACGGCGCGCGCTTTTTGAACCTCACCGTAAAAGAAGCGGGCATTTACTTCCCGACGGAGCAAGAGCTGAACGACGTGGAATATTCCATCGGTACGATCAACAAGGATTGGAGAGGAAAATACCACGACGCGTTGCTTGCGAACGACGAAGGAACGCAGGGGACATACGACTATACCATTCTGAACAACTACGTCTGCACGTCTTATCAGGCGGTGGACGGCGTCGACCGTTATTCCTTCCGTTTCGACGGCGACCCCGTCGGCGAAAGCGATCTCGGCGGAACGCTGAAAGAGTGCCAGGATAAGATCGACCGCCTTGCGGGCATGACGGCGGAGAATCTCAACGAATATCTCGCAGATTACGACATCGTAACCAAATGGTACGGCGCCGACGAAAGTCACACGGGCAGCACGGGCATCAAGACGCAGCACCTCAACCTCGTGGACTTCACGAATTATCTGGCGGCGAAAAAGGTGTACAACGATGCGCTCAATCTCTCCGACGCGGCGAAAGAAGTCGTTGCGGGCTTGGAAAAACTCTCGATCCTTACGGGCTATAAGGAATACAAGGGCTGGACGGCTCCCGAAGGCGCGGAAAGCATCACGGGTTATATCTGGTCGGAAGGACAGGAATTCGGCAAAGTGTACGAAAAGTACCAAGCGCTCGGCGAAATCGACAAGGCGAACGTTCTGCGCGTGTACAAGGGCGGCGCGGAAGAGTTCGGGAATTGGGAAGAGTTCTATCTCGGCGTAAAGCAATATCTCGACAACGCTGATTTTACGGGCATGAGCTATACGATGCCGACTGAAAAAATGGATAAGAACGTGACGTACAACGGTACGCAGGCGCTCGAAAAACTATTTGAACTCGGCTTCAAGATCTGGACGACCAATTATACGGACGGCGAAGCTGTAAAATTCGGATTCGATTCCGACTCGCAGGCGAAATTCGAGGATTCGTTCCACTTGCTGTATCTGCATACGGTCATGACCGAGCAGGACGTGGAAATTCCCTCGTTCTTCAACGACGTCGTGCTTGCGCAAATTTCCAAGCAGTCCCGTTCCACCGATTTCGTGGTTGACTTCGAGTATATTTACAACGTACTCAAACAGGCGGGCAGAATTTACAAGACGCAGCAGGAGGGCAAGTACGCTTGGCTCGACGCGGAACTTGCGGGCGTCGTCAACGAATATATGGTCGGGTTCGATGCCTTCCACGAAGACGGCTTTAACTGGAACTTCAATACCAGCGGCAACATCCGCGACCGCAATACGTTGTACAACAAATACTTCGGGCTTCCCGATCCGGCAGTTGCAAAAGACGCGTTCAAAGTCAATATCAAATACGTGATCGACGTCGTAATGGCGGGCGATAATTCGGCAAAGTTGTTGGATAAAGGACTCGGGTTCGAAGCGGAAGTCACGCCGCTCGAAAAAGATCCCTCCGCCGAAGGTTCCGAAACGGCGAAAGCGATCGTTGCGAAGATCAAGGCGCTCGGCAGTCTTTCGAACTACAATTACGTCGGTTGGAAGGCTCCGGAAGGCACCGAAGACAAGACGGGCTATCTGAGCGACGCGATCGACGCATGGGTTGCGATCGCCGCGGAAATCAAGAGCGCCAATGCTATGGATTCGGCGTATATCTCCGCGATGACGAGCCGCGAGGATCGCGAGGCGTGGGATGCTCTTGCGGCGGGCGTTGCCGCGCTTGCGGAAAAGACGGAGAAATTCAACACCTTCGCAATCGGCGACGTGTTTACGGAGAAGAAAGATTACTCGGCGACCGAAGCGTTTGCGGAAATCGTTCGCATTTCGTCGCTTATAAAAGCGGGGAAGAAAGATCCCACCATCGCGACGGGTTATGAAAGAAATGTTACCGATGCGGGCGCCAACGTTAAGCCGGAGGATCCTAAGGCTTATGTGGTCGGTTGTATCGACCGTGCGATCACTTCGGCGCGTCTCTGTTCGTTCGTGCAGTTCTTCCGCGACAACAAGATCGATCTTCCCGCGTATGCCGGTACGTTGCTGAAAGGAATCGAATTCGATACGTTCTATAACGATTTCTATCTCCCGCTTTACAAGGTTGTTCAGATTGCGCAGGCGATCGGATCCAAAGCGGATTTCAAGATGGAAGATCTTACGGACGCGCAGACCGCGATCCTCAACCAGATTTACGTCTCGTCGTATGTGCCTAAGGGCGAATTGAAAGCGCAGTTGGAAAATACCAACGGAAGATTTGCGTTCTGGGGCGTTGGCGGACCTCTTCGCGGACAGTGCATTATTGAAATTGCGGGCGGAACGTTGAAGGGCGCAGAAGATAATGCGTTGAATATCGTTCAATATATCGATACGCTTAATAAAGCGCTGACGGATAACGGCTATACGATCAATACCAATCAATGGGGCGTTACGGGCGGCAGCATCGTAAACAGCACGCTTACCAAGGCGCAACTTGCGGTGATCACGGAGTTCGGCGCGCTGACCGCGATGCCCGGTTACGTCGACTACAAAGGTTGGGTTGTTCCTTCCGGCGCCGGTATCAAAGGATATATGTACAGCGAATTGCAGGCGTTCAAAGCGATCAAAGCGAAGTATGAAGCGCTTACTGCGGAAGAAAAAGAAGTGGTCAGCTCGGTGGTCGACGTTGCTTCGTGGGACGGATGGGAAGCGTTTGAAGAGTTGAACGTGCAGGAGAGCTATGCGGCGTTTGCCGATGCCCGTCTTACGCTGAACGCGACGCCGATGGGTACTGACGATCCCAAGGTCTACGAAGGAACGGAACTGATGGCGGAGCTTTACCGCTGGGCGATCCGTATTTCCAACGGTACGCAGTTTAGCAAAGTTGAGAACGACGACGCCAACAACGCCAGCGAAAGCGGCGGCGGTCAGCCTTCTACGATCTGCCGCGTCGGGAATACGCTGTATCCCGCGATGCGCATGGTAAACATTTACAACTATTGCCTTGCGAACGAGATCGAGATTCCTGCGTTTGTGAACGAAGAACTTACAAAATGCGGATTTGCAGATTTCCTTGAATCTTACGAAGCGATCGCCGGCACGGCGAAACTTGCGGCGCGCATCGAAGCGGGCGACGTTGAGACGATGGCGGATACCACGAAAGCGGAATTCGACATGCTGAATAAGTTCTGGACGAACGGTTACGAAATAAACTACCTTATCCGTTGGAACTGGAACGACAACAAGTTCGTAACCTATTACAACGCTCGTACGCTTGCGATAATCAAAAACGCAGGGGTCGAAGTATCCAAGAAGAATACGCATGAATATTACAAGGTTGTCTCCGATTGGCTTGCCGGACTCGGCTTCACGGTAAAGGCCAACGGCTGGGGCGTTACCGCCGACGCATTCACGGGGGGGGGTACGGCAGAGGAACCCGGCGTTCCTTCCGAACCGACATATACGCAACCCGAGGGTTCGTTGCTTCCCGATAAAGCGAGCGGATTCACGCCTGCGGCCGGTGTAACGGTCACGGCGGCAAGCGACAAATTTACGCTCGTCAATTCGGCCAACGATGCGCCGATGAACAAGGCGGCGGTCAATAAGACGTTCACGATCGCAGGCAATTCGGTTTACTTCGACGCGGAAGCGGCTGCGGAAGGCAAATACGACCTTGTGATCTACGCGGCAGGCACGTATACTTCGATTGCAAAGATTCTTGCAAACAGCAAAGATGCGCCTTACGATCTGACGGTGAAACAAGGCAGCGTGACTCTTGCAGACGTGGTAAAAATGCTTAACGTGAAAGCGCCGGGTGCGGTTGCGGAAGGTGCGACGGAACTCGCGATCACGGAAATCGCGGTTTGCACTGGCAATAACGCGACGGTTACGGTCAGAGATTTCAGAATTGCAAAATCTCCGGTAAGCGTCATGCCTACGACTGCGGAATCCGTTACTACCCGTGAGGGAACGCCGGCTTCGACGATTACGATTGAAGACGGAGCGTTGAAGGTTGCATGCAATCATACCGATTGGACATTTAACGATTATAGCGTTGATCAAACGGTTAGCGTTGCAGATGATTTGTTGTATTTCGATTTGAGCGTTCTCGGCGAAAAGTGCGACATCATTCTGTATGACGCAAACGATAAGTATGTCACGATCGGCACGCATTTTAACACGAAGTACGGAATCACGGGCGAGAAGTCCGGAAGTCTTACGGGCGCTGATCTGCTTACGTTGTTCAAAGCGCGCGATGCCGCGAATTATACCGACGCAACGACGGAAATCACGATTAAGAAAATCAGTATTTACGTGTATACCGGTACGACCGTCACGGTAAACCAACTCTACGTCGCGCCGACGCTGGCGTAATCATTCCAATCACACGGTTCCCTCTTTCCGGAAGGGAAGAGGGAACCATCCCTCTATTGCCGCAGACTCTTGTGGCAATCGGGGAGTACATATCGACACACGCTTTTCCGGTTCCCCCTATTGCGGAAAAGTAAACGAATCTCTCGCCTCCCCCGCAAGCATTGCGGGGGAGGGTACGAGAGGATCTTCGGGGCAAAACGACATTTGTGCAGCAAGGGAGAAAACACATGAACAAAAAAATATTTTCAATAGCAATGGCGGGCGTCATCCTCTCTGCGGGGATATCGGCGCTGGCTGGTTGCGGACAACAGTACATCGTCCCTATCGATTGGACGGTCGATCTTTCCAACCCGATCGAACTGCGCGGTTGCTATCCGCTGACGGGTATCGGCGCGTTCGGAAGAGACGACTCCGCCAAAATTATCAAGGAAACTACCGGTTATACGGTCAAATATGAAGAGCTCGGCTCCAACGCCGACAACGACGTGGCGAAATATCTTTCCACGCAGGAAAAATTCCATTTCATGAAGCTGACCGAAGCGCAGTATCACCCCAACCTTGCAAAGGGGAATTTTTGCGATCTGACCGACATTTTACAGAACACGGAATCCGGACGGATTCTTTATCAGCTCATCGATCTCATGGATTACGGCTGGGAAGCGGTGACTTACGTGGACGACGAGGGGAACTCCCACATCTACGGCATTCCCGACTTCGGGTACGTGAGCATGATCGACTCCGCCATGGTCTGGAACCGCGATCACCTGAAACAAATCGGATTCACCGAACGCTATCCCGATACCGAGAACGGTTTGCCCGAAACGGTGGAGCAAGTGACCTGGGCGTTGAAAACCTGCCAAGAGTATTTTGGGAAAAATAATAACAGCTATCACGCGTTGGGCATTCCCGGTGCGAACGCTGTGGAAATCGTACAGCTGAAAGGCGCGTTCGAAGTGCCCAATCAGTTCTATGTGGACGACGACGGAAATATCCAGCAGTACGTGTACAGCGAGAACACCACCAATTATACGGTGTACATGAATAAGCTCTTCAAAAACAACATTCTCTCTTCCGCCTGGCAGGGCGAATCGCAGGCGAGCATGCACTCCAAGTTCGCCGACGAGTTGTTCTCCTGCGTGTTTACGAGCTATTGGCACGTGATCACTCTTGTTAACACGATCGTTGCGCGCACGAAGATTGCGGAGAGTATGGGAATCGAAAATACTTATCAAAATATGCACGATCAGGCGATCGGCTGGCAGCTGCGCGTTCGCGGCGACGGAACCGGTTTCGACGATTCCGAACAAGGGCGTTCGGTGAATCAGGACGTTGCGCGCATCGAAGGCGGCGGCGCGGGCGTTTCGTATTACACCGTCATTCCCGCCTACATGTCCGATAAGGCGCTGTACGTCGTCGATTTCCTTTCGAAAAAGTTACAGTATTTCGCCGACTATTACGGCGGAACCGAAGGTCTTCACTGGAACGTCGTAGATGCTCCGGCAGGCGCGCCCGCGGCGGCGGATTATACCGAAGAGAACGACGCGGAATATACCAAGTACGAGAATCTCAAAGAGAAACTCATTTTCCTGCGCCCCTACGAGTACAGCTATACCCGTTATTACAATACCGAAGAGGTGACGGACAACAAGCTCGTTCCCGAAACGATGGGGGAAGAGAAGATCAACGTTTCTCAGCCCGGAAGATGGGTAAAACTGACTGATCGCTATAAAGATCAAATCGCCGATAACTCTCAGTATTGCAACGGCACCAATGCGGTCGAAGCGCGCGTTCTCTTCCATTTGCGCGAAACCGGTTTCGACGCTTGGCCGGTCGTGACGCCGACGGACGATACGATCATTTTCAATCCGATGTCGATGAGCCCTCCGATCAAGCACTGGGCGCCTATTTCGATTTTGTCGCGGACCAAGCTCAAAAACGGAATTTGCAGTGCGATCGAACAGGACGATCCCGTCACTTCGCTGAACAATACCCGTCAGGGCGTGCGCGAACAGTACGACCGCGGCGCCGACGGCGAAAAGTATTATTACTGGTCGGATACCATCAGCGAAGAAATGACCAAGTGGTATAAGGAAGTAAAACTCAACCGCGACTGATCCGATCGGAATTTTGCAACTGCGGAAAAGGTGACGAGGTATCCCGTATGGAAGAAAAAAAGACGTTAAACAGCGAACTCCCCGCCCAAGCGGCGGGAGAGTTCGTCCCTTCCCAAAGCGCGGCGGCGAAGGTTCCCGCGCGGGAAGACACGAAAAATCAGAAAAACGGATATTGGAAAAACCAATGGAAGGGCATTAAAAAATATCGGAAACTCATCTTGTTTTTGGTGCCGGCGGCAGCGTTTTCGTTGATATTTTCCTATATTCCGATGCTCGGAATCCTGTTCGCTTTCAAGGGTCCGGAATTCAATCTTGCGGCGGGCGACGTTCTGTTCAACCTGACGCACGGCTCCTGGACGTTCCAGAATTTTGCGAACATTTTCGTCGATCCCAAAATCGGATTGGCGATCGGGAACACGCTTTTGATCAACATTATAAGATTGTTGCTGTGTTTCCCGCTTTCCATCATTATCGCCGTCATGCTTTCGGAACTCAAAAGCCAGACGCTGAGTAAAACCATTCTCATCATCCTCACCATTCCGAACTTCCTTTCCTGGGTCATCGTAATCGGGATCTGGTCGGGATTCCTCGATCCGGACACGGGATTTCTCGGTCAGGCGCTTGCGGATATGGGCGCGGTCAATATCATGGCGGATAACGGCTGGTTTAAACCGCTTGTCGTGTTCCTCTCCGCATGGAAAGGCGCGGGCTGGGGGTGTATTCTCTTCTATTCCGCGATCGTGTCCATCGATAAAACGTATTACGAATCGGCGACGCTCGAAGGCGCGAACAGATTGCAGAAAACCTGGTATCTTACCATTCCCTCGATTTTGCCGACGATCGCGCTCATGCTCGTGCTGAACATCAGCGGGATGATGGCGGTCGGGTTCGAGCAGGTCTATACCATGATGAAGCAGAACACGTCGCTTATCGATTCTCAGATCACGCTCGATACATATTTGTACGAAATTTCCATCGTCAAACCGAGCGATATCCCGTTTGCGACTTCGCTCGGTGTGCTGAACGGACTGATTGCGCTGGTGCTGATGCTTGTCGGCAATAAGATCACGTCCAAGACGCTGAAACGCGGACTCTGGTAAGGGAGGAAGAACGTATGAATCAGTCTAAAATCCGTAATTTCTTCCGCCGCAGGAGAAACCCCAACAAAATTCGGGAGAGCAAGCTGGATACCGCGTTGATGATCCTGAATATCGTGCTTCTGATCGTCGGCGCGATCCTGGTACTCTTCCCGTTGCTCAACTATTTCTCCCTCGCGTTTAACGACGGAAACTTCAACATGGACGTGGTGATCTTTCCCGTGCGCTGGTCGTTCTGGTCCTTTCAGTACATATTCTCCGGCGAAGGGGCGTTGGCCTTCTGGCGGTCGTTCGGCAATTCCTTATTCATTACCCTTGTCGTAACGATCTTCTCCAACCTGTTCGAGGCAATGGCGGCTTACCCGCTTTCGAAAAAGGATTTCCCGTTCCGCGGAAATATCCTGATGTATTTCATTATTACGATGCTGTTCTCGGCGGGAATCATGCCCATCTATCTGTTGATGCATCAGTTCAAATTGCTGAACAATATCTGGTCGGTCATTCTCATCTCGATCAGCAACGTCACGCACCTGCTCTATTTCAAGACGTTCTTCGAGGGGATCCCTACCGATATCGAAGAGGCGGCGAAGCTCGACGGCGCCGGCGAATTGCAGCTCTTCTTCCGGATCGTCATTCCCATGTCCCTGCCCATTATCGGCAGCTGCTGCTTCTTTACGATCGTCGGCACGTGGAACGGATACGGTTCGGCGCTGCTCTTCATTCCCGAATCGCAGACGGGCGAAGCCAACATGCCGCTTGCGTACTATATTTATTACTTTATCGGCAAAACCGAGATCGGGGACAAGAACAACGCGATTCTCGCGGCGAACAGAAAGAATATCGAAGCCGCGATGATGCTTCTGAGTACGATTCCCATTCTCTGCATGTACCCCTACGTCGTGCGCTATATCAAGGGCGGGTTGCAGCTCGGATCGGTGAAAGGCTAAGTAAATTCCGCCGTTTTTGCCGACGGGTTCCGTCGGCGGATCGGCAAGAAGGAGGATCTTTATGAAAAAGAGATTTTCGCTGTTGGCGTTGGTTGTCGCGCTTTTCACGCTGGTGCTTTTCACGGCTTGCGGCGGCACGCCTGCGGCGACGCTGAATAAAACGGAACTTTCGATGACCGTCGGAACCGAATTTACGCTCGAAGCCGCGCTTACAAACGTGCAAGAGGTGACGTGGGAATCTTCCGACCACAAGACCGTCGACGTGACGGCGGACGGAAAGACCGCCGTGGTCAAGGCGTTGAAGGCGGGAACCGTTACGATTTCCGTTATGAACGGCGAAGACGTTCTGGCGACTTGCGAAATCACGGTCGCGGAATCGCCGCTGTCCGTCTTTTTGCCGGACGGGAAGCTTGTGCTGAGGATTAACTCTTCCGCAACGGTGAAAGCCGTCTGCCTGACCGAGCTGAACGGCGAGGCGGTATGGAGCAGTTCGGACGAGGCGATCGGAACGGTGGAAGCGCAGGGGATGACGGCAAGAGTCACCGCGCGCAAACGCGGAACCTGCACGATCACCGTAAAGGCGGACGGTTATGCCGCGAGCTTTACGCTAATGGTCGGAATCGTATAAGGAGGGAAATTCGATTATGAAACGAATCACTGCTTTTATGGCGGCTGCCGTCGTAACGTGCGCCGTCGTCGGGATCGGAATCGATTCCGGTTCGGAGCAAAAGGCGGTTGCGGCGAGTAAGACGTACGAAAGTTATATGAACGTCGCTTCTCTGGGCAGCGGTTTGAAGATCGAGCCGACGCTCGTATTCGAACCCTCGTCGCTTGCCGAAATTTCGGCGACGGCGTCTCAGTCGAAACGCCCCGCTTCCGCGATCCTGACGGTAGACGAGGAGATGAACGTTCATATCGGCGAAGATACCCGTTCGCTCGAACGCGCGTTCGACAGCTATCTGAAAGGGAAATTCATTCCCGTGATCCGTTTGAGCGAGACTACGGTAGATCCATTTATTACTTTCCTCAGCGAGAAATATCTGATCAAGGACATCATGGCGATTTCCGACGATATTTCGGTGATCAAAAAACTCAACGAAGACGATACGGCGTATCTCGTGAATACGGTATACGATCTTACGGGCACGCAGATCGCGGATAACCGCTATGCGGAATGGGATCATATCGCGGAAGCGAACGTTGCGGGTTGCAATATTCTGATGTATGACGCTTCCGACGCGAACCTGCACGTTGCCGCCGAATACGTCGAGGCGATGACCAAGATGTGCTGGGCGTACGCGGAGACCGAGACGGAAGCGGTGAGCGCGATTGCCGCGGGTTGTTACGGGGTCGCCGCGAAGTCCGCAGAAACGCTGACGGACGCGGTCGGTCATTTTTCCAAAGACGGGTTCGCGCGCGCGCAGTATCTTGCGGCGCACCGCGGGATCACGACCTATGCCAACGAACAGTCCTTGGTCGGGATCATGGCGTCTCACAACGAGGGCGCGACGCATGTGGAGATCGATATTCAGGTCACGGCAGACAGGCAGATTCTGATCAACCACGACGCGATGCATACGGGACAGAGATTCTCGAAAGCGACCGCGGCGCAGATGCTCAATATTAAACTATCGAACTATTCGCAGCGGTACGGCGATTCGTTCGCCTCCCTGCGCGAGGTGTGCGAGATGATGCGCTATACCGACGTCATCGTGATCGTCGAGTTGAAGCTCGACAACGGATCGACCGCCGCCGTGGACGAATTGAAAGCGATCGAGACCGTGCGCGACGTCATGAACAGTTATCCGGAAATGAAAGGGCACTGGATCGCGATCACGTTCTATTCCCCGTTCGCCGAACAGATGCGGGAACTGTTGCCGGAAATCCCGCTTGCATATCTGGGCGCCGGCGCCTCGGGAAAAGAGGACGATTTACAAATCAAGCCCTGGGACGGCGAACATAAGGGAATGTCGAACGTCGCGGGCAAGATCGAGTTCCTCCGCAAACGCCATCTTGTGCTCGACGAAATGATGAGCAACGACACGAACGCCACCGCGCAGAACTATCTGGCGCGCGGATACGGACAGAACACGTGGACGTTCAAAGACCTTTCGCACTTCGGTTATAAGGCGAATATCGCGACGACGGATAAGGCGGAAGCGTGCGCGATGCTCTTAAAGGAGATCCCCGTTCCCGCGACGCTTACGGAAGCGGAACTCTCCGCGGGCAAGGCGACCGTTCCGTGCAGGACTTACAACGGTTGGACGGTCGATCGCGAATGCGAGATCATCGTGGTCGGCAGAGAGGGAGACAAGGCGGACGTATTGCTGTACAGCCGCGAAGAAAACGCGGGTACCTATCCCTGCGAATACGGGATATACAGTCGGTTGGGGACGGTCACCGTCGCTTGAAACCGATAAACTGTCGCCGAAAGGCGGGATGAAATAGTTCAAGAGATAATAAGGAGATAATTATGAAGAAGTTTTTGTCGCTCATGCTGGTCGGTTGTATGATCGGCGCCGGCATTTTGACCGGTTGCAAGAATGGGAAGGATCCCGACGGGGAAGATCCCGACAAGCCGGATCCGGGGACTCCCGAAGTCGCCGACGATTCGATCCAGACCGATCGCGATTCTCTCGATTTTGTCTTTAACGATCTGTATAACGACAAAACGATGATCGATACGGCAAACGGGTTTTCGCAGGCATCCGACGTAACGGGCGGACGTTTCTTCGTCAACGGAAAATACTACAAGACGATTTCCGAAGTGCAGTCCCGCCAAGACGTTAAGCTCGAACTCTATAACGATCAGGCCGCGCGTATGGTAAACGTTTCCGCGGGTATGGAATTCACGATCCCGACGACGGAGGAGATTACCGTCGATTACACGCTCGCCGCGTTGCGCACGCAGTATCATTTCGACGATTCCGTGCTGACGTTCAGCGCGGAGTCCAAAAATCCATATACTTCGCTCAGCAACGCGTGGTACGTGTATATCAACGAGTGGGGAATCAGGCATCTGGTCAACGACACCTATTACGCGAACCAGAATCTGACCTGGCTGAACAAAGATACTTTGAAATTCAAAGTAAATCAGGTCGACGAAAAGACGGGTACTTCCGACGGCGTCCGCACTTATCCCACGGTGCCGAACGGCGATCTTACGACCCGTCCCGGCTATGAGATCTACCGCTTCGATATCCTCGTCAACGAGGACGTTGCGGAGGGCGAGACGGGAAGAATCGAGCGCCCGTATTACAATATCGGAATCATTCACGACGTGAAAGACAACGTGAACTGCGGTTTCTTCGTCATGAAGTCGAAGGAAAACAAGGCGGAATTGATGGATGCGATCATGATGAGTTATCGCAAGATCAGTTCGAAAGGCTTGCAGCGCACCTATTTCGATCCCGGTAAGCCCGTGGAGGATCCCAACTGGAACGAAGAGACCACCAATTTCTTCCGCTCGTTCATGACGCAGAAGAAAAAGAGCTGGGGCGTGTTCAATTATTCCATGCCGGGCGACGCAAACAGCCTTGTTCCCGGGAGCGGCTCGTATAACGAAATTTACAACAAAAGCGTAAAAATACAGAACTATATCGAGGAGCAGTGCTGGGGCGGCAAGAAGTTCGATGTGTACATGACGTATACGCATATCGGCAGAGGCAGAGACGCGCAATCGATCGCCGCTGCGGACGCCTTCCATTACTATCCCTTGGAGATGAGCAAAGCGCTTGCGGGCGGAAACGGCGACGGGACGAAGCCCGTCCTCGAATTCACGTACCAGTTTACGACGAACAACAACCTTGTCGATCAGGAGCTTACGCCCATGTTCGATATCCTCCGCGGCGATTACGACGAATATTTCGCCGGTCTTGCAAAGGATATCAAGGCGTACGGCGCGCCCGTCATGTTCCGTCTCAACAACGAGATGAATACCGACTGGACGAGTTACTCGGGCGTGATGACGTTGCTCGATCCCGATATCTTCAATCTTACTTGGATCCATCTGTACAACATCTTCATCGAAAACGGCGTGGATAACGTCGTTTGGGTCTGGAACCCGATCGCGGACTCCTGTCCTTATTCGGGCTGGGGCGAAGACCTGTGCTACTTCCCCGGCGTGGAGTATGTGCAGTTGCTGGGCGGAACGAGCTATGAATTCAACAACTATGCCGCCGAAACGGTGGATCAGGAAATCGTGAACTTCAAGAAACGCTATACCGCGCTTTATGAAAAGAATGCGAAATACTTCGAGGAATGGGGAATGATCATCGGCGAATTCGGTTGCGGTTCGGGCGGCGAGATCGATTCCAAAACCGGCAAGGAAACCGTGCTCGGCAGAAACCGCGAGGCGCAGGCGAAGTGGATCGAGGGTATGTTCGAAGAACTCAATTCCGACAATCCGGATCCCTACGTACAGCAGATCAAGGGCTTGATCTGGTTCAACGCCAACGATTATATCAACGGCAAGATTACCAACAGGCTCAAATTCACCGACGCGGAAATCGGCGACAGAAGGGGCGAAGATTATCTCGATTTGAAGGACTATGCCTGGAAAGCGTTCGCCAAGGGCTTTAAGGATGCGGAGAAGTTTGAAAACTGAACGAAAAAGAACCGGCGGGCATGCGTTGAGAACGGTCTCGGCGCATGCCCTGCGCGGAACGGACGGGTCGCCCGTTGAACGAATATGGGAAAAGTAATTTAATTTATTTGAGGAAAAATAAGGTGGAGACAATAATACCGAAGGGTTTGGTGGTGTCCTGTCAGGCGCTGAGGAACGAACCGCTGTACGGCGGGGATACGATCCCGAAAATGGCGCTGGCGGCAAAGCTGGGCGGCGCGGTGGGAATCCGTGCGAACACGGTTCGCGATATCAATGCGATTTACCGCCGCTTAAAAGGCGGATTACCGATCATCGGGTTGATCAAACGCGATTATCCGGATTCGCCCGTGTACATAACGCCGACGTTGAAAGAAGCAAAAGCGCTGATCGGCTCCCGCTGTTCTGTGATCGCGATGGACGCGACGGCGCGTCCGCGCCCGAACGGCGTGCAGATCGCCGATCTGGTCCGTTACATTCGCGCGCGGTCGGATAAGCCGATCATGGCGGATATCGCTACGTACGAAGAGGCGATGGCGGCGGACGAACTCGGGTTCGATTACGTGTCCACGACGATGCGGAGTTATACGGAGGAGACGAAGGGCTGTGCGATCCCCGATCCCGAACTGTGCGCGCGGCTCTTGCGCGACGTCAAGCACGCGACGGTCGTCGCCGAAGGCGGGATCAACAGTTGCGACGGTTTGCGGGAAATCCTCGATACGGGCGTCAGTCACGTCATTATCGGCGGCGCGATCACCCGTCCGCTTTCGATCACGCAGACGTATGTGAACGTTTTCTCGTCGCACGGCGGGTTTACGGCAAGCGAAAATTGAGAATCGGTTTTTTCAGAGCGCGCACCCCGATACGGGGCGCGCTTTTTTTATGCGCGCGCGTTTTTCCGCGCGGGGAAAATGCGGATTTTTGCGTCGGTTTTTGCCTTTTTTCGGCGCTTCCACAAGATATTGCGGTCGATTTGCAGGGGAATCGGTAGGTGTGGTAGTTTCCGGAAGGGCGGATTTTCAATATGCTGGACAACGCGCCCGCGCTTTTCGAAATCGCGGCTGAAAAAATACATTTATAAGAGGCAAACGCGGGAATTATGCGATATTTCCGTGAATATATTAGCGGTTTTATGCAAAAATTTCACAAAAAAGGCACAATTAGGAGTTGAAACGCGCGTTCATTTACTTGCTTTTTTCGTTTGTAAATGATATAATACAAAATTGAAATAGAGACTCTGAGGGAGAATATCCCGTCAATATTAAATATATTGAACACATTTCGCTCTGTATTTGCGGAATGGGGGTCGGTTTTCAAGGATAGTTATGAAAAAAGGAAAAACGACAATTTTAGCGTTGACGTTGCTCGCGGCGGTAGGACTTTCGGGTTGCGGAGGATCGGATATCAGTTACGATCCCGACACGATGGTGCAAGTCAAGTTCGAGCTCGAAGACGGCACGTTTAAAAACTCGAAGCAGCCCGTCGTGTTCTATTTCGAATTCGAAGCGGGAACGGCGAATCCGATACCGGAATGCATTACGGTCGGGTTTAAGAAGAACCAGAGCGGCGCTACGGGCGAGAACTATCTCTATAAGGGATTCGACACGAAGTACAAGCTCACGCGCGACGAATATTATTTCGACGGCTGGTACCGCGAAAAGACGGTCGTCGGCGATCTCGTCGAATACACGGGCAAGTGGGATTTCGAAAAAGACCTCGTGACCGACGCGGGCGTCACCTTATATGCAAAGTGGAATCCCGTCGTAAGGTTTACGTACAGCGTGTGCTATTACGACGAAAGCGGCAATCAGATCGTCGCGGGGACTTACAATACGACGGCGGGCGGCAAGTTCGAGGATTTCCTGAACTACGCGACGAAGCGGGAAGGATATACGTTTACGGGCTTTACCGACGAGAACGGCAACCCGTGGGACGAATCGTTCGGGCATCCGGGCGGGGACAAGAGTCTGGATATCAAAGTCATTGCGAATTACACGAAGGGTGAGTTTGCGGAAGTTTCCACGGCGGAGGAACTGGTGGACGCGATCAAGGCGAAGAAAGACATCCGCCTCATGCAGGATATCGACTTCGCGGGCGGCGAGTTCGGCGGCTTCGGCGATTTCAAGCGGATCTTGGAAGGCAACAACCACACGGTCAGGAATTTCAAGCTTACGTACGACGCCACCGTGGAAGGGCTTACCTTCTGTCCCGCGCTGGGCGTCGATCGCGACGGATTGTTTATCGGGATCTTCCGTTTCGCGGAGGGCGCGAATATTTCCGACGTCAACTTTGAAAACGTGACGGTCGACGTCGACACGCGCAACACGAAAACAAAGGCGATCTACGTCGCGCCGCTGTGTGTGACGATGGAGGGGGGAACGAGCGTCAAGAACGTCTCCGTTTCGGTAACGTACACCTGTACCGCTCTCCCGCCGCGGTTCGATCGGGACAACCTGATCGCGACGGAAGATCGGGCGTTCTGTTATCGCGGGGACGACTGCGTAGAGCAGGACGTGCGGATCAGCGTCGACAACCGGATCGACGAAACCTAAACGGTCGGATAAGGGAGCGGATGAGTTCCCGCGGGCGCGCGGAAAGCCAAGCGCGCGAAAGAATAAATGAAGAAATAAGGAGTAAACGGAAAACATGAAAAGAAGCACCAAGACAATTACCACCGGAATTCTGGCATGCGGGCTTGCGCTCGGTTGCGTAGGTTGCGGCGACACCGCGAAGATCTATAACAACGACAGCGATCCTCTCGTATTTTCGACGCTTGCGGTAGACAAAGTTTTCAATCCCTTTTACAGCACTTCGGGCACGGACAGCGCCGTCGTGGGGCTGACCCAGCTTCCCATGATCAGCAGCGATAAAGACGGGAAGCCCGTCTGCGGCGACAACGAAGCCTGCGTCGTAAAGGACTACGAGATCGTCACGACCGGCACGGAAAACGTCGACCAGAAGACGACTTATTACTTCGTTTTAAAGAACAACGTCAAGTTCTCCGACGGTTCTGCGTTGACGATGAAAGACGTTCTGTTCAATCTGTACGTCTATCTCGATCTTGCATACACGGGCGCGAGCACGATCTATTCCACCGATATCGTCGGGTTAAAGGAATACCGTACGCAGAAAGATTCCGAGAAAGAACAGGACAGCTTTATGGAGCAGTTCCAGGCGAAAGCGACGGACCGCATCAACGCGCTGCTCAACGCGATTCAGGAGATCCGCGACGAACACGGCGACGAGGATATTTCCGGAGAAGAACTTAAAGAATACCTCAAAGGGAAAGTTTCGACCGTCGGAAACCGCGAACACCTTGTCGAGGACTATGAAAAGACGGTTTCGCTCTTCGAAGAAGAACTCGAATCCGATTATTCCGCGGCGAAGGATACGTACAGCGATATCTCCTTCACCGATCAGAACGGTAAACTGTACAAGGGACTCTTTACGACGGACGTCGAAGCGTTCCTCTACAACGAAGGCTTTATCACTTGGAGCAAGAAGGACGGAAAGCTTCGTTCGAGTTTCACGACGGACAGTGAAGTGTCCACGCTGAAAAGCTGGACGCAGGAGCGCGCCATCAAGGCGGTTCTCGACGCGAAGATCCCCGACGATATCGAAGAGATTCTGCAATACTGGAATACTTCCGTCACGCTCAGCACGTTTATCGCGAATGCCGAGATGGAAGACTATTTCAAGGACGCGGAGAAGAGATACCCGAATATTTCCGGCATCAAATTCGCCAACGGCGGAGCGAACCGCGGCGGCGATTCCTCGGTGACGGTAAACGGCGTCGATTACGGCGAACCCACTTACGATTCCGAAGGCGCGCTGATCAGCGGGAACGAAGTCCTCAGCATCACGATCAACGGCGTAGACCCCAAGGCGATCTGGAACTTCTCGTTCGCGGTTGCGCCCATGTACTATTATTCCGATCAGGAGCACATCGATAAGTTCAACTATACGACCGAATTCGGCGTACAGTACAACTCGCAGACCTTCATGGAAAAGGTCGTCAAGAATCCCGACAAGATCGGCGTACCCGTCGGCGCGGGTCCCTATATGGCGAGCAAATCGAGCGGCGGAACGGGCAACATTTCGGCGGGCGATTTCTACGAAGGAAGCATGATCTATTACGAGCGCAACGACCATTTCATTATGGGTCCCGCAAAGATCAGAAAAGTACGCTATAAAGTCGTTTCCGCGACCCAGATGCTGAACGAACTGTATACCGAAGAAGTCGATTTCGCCGAACCGAGCGCAAAGCCCGAGACGGTGGACGAAATCAAAAAGAAGTCCGGCTTCGAAGGAAAGAGCATTACGACTTTGGGTTACGGTTATATCGGCGTCAGCGCTTCCAAGGTCATCGATCTGAACGTCCGCAAGGCGATCATGTACAGCATCAATACGCAGCTTTGCGTACAGTATTATAAGACCGCGGCGACGGCGATCCACCGCTCGATGTCCACTTCGAGCTGGGCGTATCCCGAAGGTTGCACGGCGTATTATCCGTATATCGGCGGACCTGTTCCCGCGAACCTCAACGTCGTAGATCCGCTGTACAGAGAATTCGTGCAGAAGAAGAACAAGAAGGCGAACGATACCTTTACGCAGGCGGAGCAGGAAGAGTTCATTCAATGGATCATGGAGGAGGCCGGCTACCGTCTGAACGGGAACGGCGTTTACCAGAAGGGTTCGCACGTTTGCAAGTACACTTTCACCGTCGCGGGCGAGGAACGCGATCACCCCGCTTGGCAGGCGCTTTACAGTGCGGGCGAATTCCTCAACAAGATCGGGTTCCAGATCAACACCACGCCGGACAGCCGCGCTTTACAGAAACTCGCGACGGGCGACCTCGCCGTCTGGGCGGCGGCTTGGGGTTCGACGATCGATCCCGACATGTATCAGGTCTATCACAAGGATTCGACGGCGTCTTCCGTAAAGAACTGGGGCTATCCCACGATCCTGCGCAACGCAGGCGGTAGATACAATACCGAAAACGAGATCCTCGACACCCTTTCCGAGTATATCGAGCTGGCGCGCCAGACCAACGATCAGGATCGCCGCGCGGAGATCTATTCGGAAGCGCTCGACCTCGTCATGCAACTTGCGATCGAATTGCCCTCTTACCAGCGCGACGACCTGTTCGCCTACAACAACCGTAAGATCGACGCTTCGTCGCTTACGCCGGATAAAGACCTCTCTTCGTATAAAGGACTTACGAGCGATCTGCACTATGTGTCTTTGATCACCGAAAAGTAACGAGCTTGATGGAGAAGTATGTTTAAGTATATCGTAAAAAGAATTCTGATCTCCGTCGTCGTTCTGCTCGGCGTCTCGCTCATTCTTTACACGCTGGTGAGAATGATGCCCACGAACTACGTGGAGATCAAATACGCGCCGCAGCTCCAAGCGGGAACGATCACGGAAGAAGACATCGATCGCTTCCTCGAACTGTACGGGCTGAAAGGGAATATCTTTGTCGGATATTTTCAATGGCTCGGAAATCTGTTCACGGGAAACCTCGGCAATTCTTTCAAGTACGAGAAGCCCGTCTCGACGGTGATCGTCGAGAATATGTGGATTTCGTTTTCCATCGCGATCGTTGCAACGATTCTGCAATTCCTGATCGCGATCCCGCTCGGAATTTCGAGCGCGACGCACCAGTATTCCGCGCGCGATTACACGGTAACGGTATTCACCATGATCGGTATTTCGCTGCCCACGTACTTTTTTGCGGCGATCGTGATCAAGTTATTCGCCGTCGATCTGGGCTGGTTGCCCGTAGGCGGTCTGCTCTCGTCGACGAAGGATTATCCCGCTACGTTTGCGGGAGTGATGAGCAAGTTCGGGGACATTCTGCACCACATGATTTTGCCCATCACGGTGACGGTCGTCCTCTCGATCGGCGGATGGATGCGCTATACCCGAACGAACATGCTCGAAGTGCTCAACGCCGACTATATCCGTACGGCGCGCGCGAAAGGGCTTTCGGAAAAGACGGTCATCTACAAACATGCTTTCCGGAATACGCTCATTCCGCTTGCGACCATGCTCGCGGGAATCCTGCCCGGCTTGTTCGGCGGGATGATGATCACGGAAGAAGTTTTCGCGATCGACGGAATCGGCCGGCTCGCTTATGCGGCGTTGCGCGAGGGCGATCTGCCGTTCGTAATGGGCTATAACATGTTCCTTGCGGTTCTTACCGTCATCGGAACGCTGTTGTCGGATATCATGTATGCGGTCGTAGACCCGAGAGTCAAACTCGGAAAATAAAAGGGAGGTCGGTATGGAAGATTTGGAAAACAAAGAAATTTCGGAAGAACCGATCCCCGTAACGGCGGAGACGGACGCGGCGGAAGCGGAGCAGGAAGAGGCGACTTATAAAGAGATCAGCCCCATGCGGTTGGTCATGCGCCGTTTCTTCCGTTCGAAGCTATCGATCGTCGGAATCGTCATGATCGCGTTTTTGTTCCTCTTTTCCTTTTTCGGACCGGTCGTCTATCAGAGGTGGGGGGAATCGGAGATCGACTATACGCCGTCCCATTCTTCGATCGAGACGCAGTACACCTATATCGGCGAGGACGGCGAGGAGATCACCGTCGTCGAAGTCATCGATTTCGTGAGCGATACCAACCAGTATGCGCCGCCGAGCGCGACACACCTGCTCGGCACCGATAACTTCGGCATGGACGTGTTCGTACGGCTCATGTACGGCGGAAGGATTTCCCTTCTGATCGGGTTTATCGTCGTCATTCTCGAAACCATCATCGGCATCGTGCTTGGCGGGCTGGCAGGATATTTCGGCGGCTGGGTCGATCAGGTGATCATGCGGATCGTGGATATGTTCAACTGTATTCCGTCGTTGCCGATCCTGCTCATCGCTTCCGCGGTGATCGACTCCTGGAATCTGGCGGCGGATCAACAGATTTACGTATTGATGGTCGTCATAACGATCTTCAGTTGGAGCGGCATCGCGCGGCTGGTGCGAGGGCAGATCCTGTCGTTGCGGGAGCAGGAATACATCACTGCGACCGAGGTAATGGGACTGCCGACCTGGCGCAAGATCTTCAAGCATCTGATCCCCAATGTCATGCCGCAGTTGATCGTCTCCATGACCCTCGGACTCGGCAGCGTCATTCTCTACGAATCTACGTTGAGTTATCTGGGCTTGGGCGTCAAATTCCCCAAAGCCGCCTGGGGATCGCTGATTTCTCTGGTAAACGATCCCGTTATATTCCGCTATCACGCCAACGTCTGGCTGCCCGCCGGATTTATGATCGTCATCGCCGTACTCGGGTTCAACTTCATCGGCGACGGTTTGCGCGACGCGATGGATCCGAAGGCAAGGAAGTGAGCGTATGAGAGAGAAGAAGAAAAAAGGCGATTACATTACGCTGAAAGAGAGCCGCCGCATCATCAAATACAACCTCGGACAGATGAAGTATTACGAAAAGCTGAAACGGCGGAAACTGAGCGAGGAAGAGTTTACGACGACGATGCGCGACGAGAACAACGTCGTGGAGATCGACGGATTAAAGACCTGTTTCTTTACCGATACGGGAACCGTTATGTCGGTAAACGGCGTCTCCTTCGACATTCCCAAGAACAAGATCGTGGGGGTCGTCGGAGAATCGGGTTGCGGCAAGAGCGTGACATCGCTTTCGATCATGCAGCTCGTGCAGGCGCCGCAGGGACAGACGATCGAGGGGCAGATCCGGTTCAACGCGGAGTCGCTCGGCTACGACGGTGAGGGGCGCAAACGTGCCTACGACATTGTGAAGATGCCGACGCAGGAGATGTATAAGATCCGCGGGAAAGACATTACGATGATCTTTCAGGAGCCGATGACGAGTTTGAACCCCGTGTTCACGATTGGGTATCAGCTCGACGAAGTTTCCTTTCTGCACTCGCCCGAAATGTCGAAAGAGGCGGTAAAAGAGTACAGCATCGAAATGCTGAAAAAGGTCGGCATTTCCATGCCGGAACACGTTTACAAGAGCTATCCCCACGAACTTTCCGGCGGCATGCGCCAGCGCGTGATGATCGCGATGGCGATTGCGGGGAAGCCGAAGCTGATCATTGCGGACGAACCGACGACCGCGCTCGACGTGACCATACAGGCGCAGATCCTCGAACTGTTGCGCGATCTGCAAAAGCAGGAGGGCTGTTCGATTATGCTGATCACGCACGATCTGGGCGTGATTGCGGAGATGGCGGACGAAGTCGTCGTCATGTACGCGGGGCGGGTGATCGAACGCGGAACGGTGCAGGACATTTTCCTGAATCCGTTGCACCCTTACACCGTGGGATTGCAAAACAGCAAGCCGCTGATCGATTCCGACGCGAACGAGCCGCTCTATTCCATTCCCGGGCAGGTTCCCAATCCCATCAATTTGCCCGATCATTGTTATTTCAAAAACCGTTGCAACCGCTGTATCGCGGCGTGCAAGGAAGGATATCCCGAAACGGTGCAGGTCGGCCCGACGCATTCCGTCGCGTGCTGTCTGTACGAAACCAAGTGAGGAAGGGAAATGTCAGAAAAGACTTTAACGATCAGCGAAGAACCGGCGCCTGCGGAAGCCGTGTCCGAAGTTTCGGAAACGTCGCGCACGCGGGAAGAGGCGTTGCTTCGCGTTGAAAATTTAAAAAAGTATTTCCCGATTCAGACCAATATTTTCGGAAAACCGCTGCGCTTTCTGCGCGCGGTGGACGACGTGAGTTTTTCCGTCAAAGCGGGAACGACGATCGGCGTCGTCGGGGAATCGGGCTGCGGAAAGACGACGCTCGGCAGAACGATTCTGCGGCTGTACGACTGCGACGGCGGGAAAGTCACGTTCATGAACGACGACATTACGCATCTGACGAAGAAACAGATGCAGAAATACCGCACCGACATTCAGCTCATCTTTCAGGATCCCTATTCGAGCCTTCCGCCGAGAATGACGATCGGGAGCATCATTGCGGAACCCGTGCGCGTACACAAGATCGTTCCGAAAAACGAAGTGTATTCGTACGTGGTCGAAGTCATGAAAAAATGCGGATTGCAACCGCAGTATTACGACCGTTATCCGCACGAGTTTTCGGGCGGACAGCGTCAGAGAATCTGCATCGCGAGAGCGCTTGCGGTGAATCCCAAGCTCGTGATCTGCGACGAACCGGTCAGCGCGCTCGACGTTTCGATTCAGGCGCAGATCATCAATCTGTTAAAGGATTTGCAGATAAATCTGGGGTTGACCTACGTGTTCATCTCGCACGATCTCTCGGTCGTAAAGTATATCACCGATCAGGTTCTCGTCATGTACCTCGGCAACGCCATGGAGCAGGGCAATACGGAAGAGATTTTCAAAAATCCGCTTCATCCGTATACCAAAGCGCTCTTCTCCGCGCTTCCCGTGCCGAATCCGAACGTGAAGATGAACCGCATCATTCTCGAAGGGGATATTCCCTCGCCGGCGAATCCGCCCGAGGGTTGCAAGTTCCATACCCGCTGTTCGCATTGCATGAAGGCGTGTAAGTACAAAGCGCCGGAGTACATCGAGGCGGAACCCGATCATTTCGTTGCGTGCCACTTGTATAACAAGGAGATCATGGAAAATCTCGCGTTCTACGACGAGGAGTACGATAATCTTCTGATCCGCAGACAGGCGGAAGAAGAGGAGCAGAGGCGGAAAAAGGAAAATGGAAAATTCTACCGATTTAAAACCCGATTGTTCGGATTCTTCGGAACCGTCAAAGCCAAAGTGTGCGGATTGTTCACCCGAAAAAAAGCCGACGGAACAGGATCCGACGGCAAAAAAGCCGCGGAAAGCGGAGAAAAACGGGAACAGGAAGCAGAAAAAGAAGAAAACGAGAGCGAAATTCGTTGACGACGGGCATACTGTTTACAGTATGGAAGGGTTGTACGGAAACCGTCCCGAAAAGAAAGAGAAAGCAGGGCTTACGAAGAAAGAAACGCGCGCGGCGATCAAAGCGGCGTTCGCGACTTACCTGCCGATCTTTCTGGGGGTGATCGCATGTTTCACCGTTGCAATTCTGTTAATGATGCTCTGGTTAAGATAAAGATAGAGTAAGAAGGAGTACCGATGCGAAAATCAGTTGTATCCGTATTGATGGCTGTGGTGATGATGGGATGCTTTGCGGGCTGCGCAGTTCCCGACAACTCCGCCAACACGGAAAAAGATGAGACGTCGTCTCAGAAGTTGGATATTTTAAAGAGCGATATGAAGCTGACGCAGGATCAGACCGCGTCGAAGATCAAAGCCGAGTATTTGAAGAAAAACGACGGCTATAAGAAGAGCGACGAGGTCGTCGCGATCGTCACGCTTTCCGACGACGCGCTGATCGACACCTATCTGAGCGGGGATACCGCGGAGGAGTCGGTGGGCGATTACGCCGCGGGCAGCGCGGGCGCGGCGCAGGCGTCGCGCATTGCGGCGAAGCAGAATTCGCTGATCGCGGAGCTTTTGCGCGCCAAGCTGATTTCCGGCGTGGAAAACCGCTATTCGGCGATCCTCAACGGCGTTGCCGTCAATACGACTTACGGGAACCTTGGCGAGATCGAGAAGTTGAAGAGCGTCGATTCCGTGATCTTGTCCGACACGTTTAACCGTCCGCAGGCGATGAGCGGCACGGACGTCAGCGGGATCGTCAACAACGTGGACGTGTACGATACGGGTATTTTCAATTCCGGAAGCGTTCCGTTCACGGGCAAGGGTACGGCGGTCGCCGTGCTCGATTCCGGCTTCGATTGCAGCCATTCGGTGTTTGCCAAACAGCCCGAAGGGGATCTTTGGCTGACGCAGCAGCATATTTCCGCCACGCTTGCGCAGACGAACGCGGCGAAAACGACCCGCGGGCTCGAACTGACCGACGTGTGGTACAGCCGTAAAATTCCTTACGTGTACGACTATGCGGACAAGGACAACGACGTTTTCCCGTACGATTCCGAACACGGAACGCACGTCGCGGGCATCATCGGCGGAAGCGACAACGTGATCACGGGCGTCGCGGTCGACACCCAGCTCGTGCTCATGAAGGTGTTCCCCGATCTCGACGACGGCGCGAAGACGGACGATATTCTCGCCGCGCTCGAAGACGCGGTGCTCCTCGGCGTGGACGCGATCAATATGTCGCTCGGTTCTTCCTGCGGATTCGCGCGCGAAGAAGACGGCAACAAGATCAACGACGTGTACGACAAGCTCAACGAGAGCGGGATCAGCCTCCTTACGGCGGCGAGCAACAGTTACAGCTCCGCGTTCGGCGGCGAACAGGGCAACACCAATAAGGTCACGAATCCCGACTCCTCGACCGTCGGTTCGCCTTCGACTTATCAGGCGGCGCTTTCCGTTGCCTCTATCAGCGGGGTAAAGAGCCGTTACCTCGTCGCAAACGGCGAACAGATCGTGTTCTTCCACGAATCCAGCTCGATCACGGGGAAGGAAAACGATTTCGTCGGCGATCTCTATAAATCGCAGAATATCGATTCATCGACGGAAAAGACGTTCGAATACGTTACCGTGCCCGGTTACGGAACGCGCGCGAATTATCAGGAGATCGACGTCAAAGGCAAGATCGCGCTTGTCCGCCGCGGCGAAAACACGTTCGAAGACAAGGCGTTGCGCGCGAAGAACGCGGGCGCGATCGCGTGTATCATCTATAACAACGTAGAAGGCGACATCTCCATGTCGATGGGCAAGACCGACCACATTCCCACCATTTCGATCGCGAAAGATCTGGGGACGAAGCTTGCGGAACGCAGTTCGGGTACGCTTACCGTGAGCCTGTCCAATCAGGCGGGTCCGTTCATGTCCGACTTTTCGAGCTGGGGACCTTCTCCCAACCTCGAACTCAAACCCGAAATTACCGCGCACGGCGGCACGATCAAATCTTCGATCCCCGGCGGCGGATACGACGAACTGAGCGGAACTTCCATGGCGACCCCCAACCTTTGCGGGATCGTCGTGCTGATCCGTCAGTTCCTGAAAGAGAAATTCCCCGATTATACGCAGAAAGAGATCGTCGTTCTGGCGAACCAACTGCTCATGTCTACGGCGACGATCGTCGTAAACGAAGAGGGCAATCCCTATTCGCCGCGCAAACAGGGCGCGGGACTTGCGAGTCTGTACAACGTGGTGAACACCAAAGCGTATATCTCGGTAGACGGGATCGACAGAACCAAACTCGAACTGAAAGACGATCCCAAGCGCAACGGCGTGTACACCATGAAGTTCAACGTCGTGAACCTTTCGAACGAAGCGGTCAAATACAACCTCTCTCTCGTCGGCATGACGGAGACGGTCTCCACGTCCGACGACGAATTCGTTGCGGAGCGCGGACAGTTGCTCGGCGGCAAATATTCCGCCAAGCTCGAAGGAAAAGGATCGCTGAAAAACAACGTCGTTACCGTAAACGCCGGCGAAACTGTAAAACTTACGGTCACGTACACCCTTTCGGGCGCGGATAAGAAACTGATCGATTCGCTGTTTCCGAACGGAATGTTCGTCGAAGGTTTTGTAAAACTTACGGCGCAGAACGACGGGATCGATCTGAACGTGCCTTTCCTCGCGTTCTACGGCGATTGGACGCGGGCGCCGATCTTCGACAAGACCTATTACGAAGTAGATCCGGAAGAACACGATAACGCGATCGACGAAGAGGATAAGTTAAAAGCGGATTATTTTGCGACGACCCCTTACGGCTCGTACTTCTATAACTATATCATTCCGCTCGGAACGTACCTCTACGACATCGATCCCGATTACGATTATATTCCCGCTTCGGAAGATCATATCGCGCTGTCCGGCGACACGGCGACGATCGACGGGATTTCCGCGATCTACGGCGGGTTGCTCAGAAACGCCAAAACGATGACCTATACGATCACCGATAAGCTTACGGGCGAGGTCAAAAAGGAATTCATCGATTATAACGCGAACAAAGCGTATTCGCTCGGCGGCACGCCCATTCCCTATTTCGAGTACCTGAATTGGAGAACGCGGGATCTGAATCTGACCAACAACAGAAATTACGAATTCAAAATGACGGCGGCGCTCGATTACGGCGACGGCGGCGCGACCACAAATCTGCGCAATACTTTCTCGTTCGATTTCTGTTTCGATAACGAAGCGCCCGTTTTGAAGTCGGCGGTTTACGAAAAAGTGTACGACCGCACGCTGAAAAAGGACCGTTATTATCTGACGATGACCGTGTACGACAACCATTACGCGATGTCGATCACGCCTTTGATCTTCACTTCGGACAAATCTTACGCAACGCTCACGGAAAACCCCATTCCCATTTACAGCGAAAAGGGAAAGGACAACGTGATCCGGATCGAAATCACGGACTACCTCGACGACGTCGGTCACGACGTGCTGATCACGAGCGCGCTCGGGTTCTCGATCGACGACTACGCGCTCAACTCCAACATCTGGCTCTGCCAGCTTCCCGGCACGAAAGGGGATTTCCGCTTCACGCGGAACGGAGAATACGACGGCAGCGAGCTGAACATTCTCACCGTGAACGAGGGAGAAATCATCGACCTTACCGCTTATCTGGCGACTTCCGACAAGACGGTCGATGCGGATAAAGACTATCTCAAATATCTCGACTGGACTTCTTCCAACGAAAAAGTCGCCGTCGTGAAAGAGGGGCAGGTACGCGGACTTTCCGCGGGCCGTTCCACCATCACCGTAACCGAAAGAATGGAGTTGCGGCAGGCGACGATTTTGATCAACGTTCGCGCCAAGGCTTCCGCCACGGCGCAGAGCGAGACGGAAGAGCACGCGGAAAAGCGGATGCAGACGCTGTCTGCCAATCACGTGCCCGACGTGTCCGACGATTCGGTCGCGATCGAATCGCTGCGGTTCTCCTATTTCGAAACGACGTTCGCCTATTCGCGGGCGGCGCAGACGAGCGACATCGGGAAAACGGGTTCGAAGATCTTCCTTGCAGGGCTCGGCTCGCGGGTGAGCATGTATCCCGGCGAGCGAATCAAGATCTTCTATGATCTCAAACCCTGGTACGTGTCGGAAAAATACCGTCTGGCGTTCACTTCTTCCGACCCGACGATCGCAAGAGTCGATCGCGATACCGGCGATCTTACGGCGTTGAGAAAGGGTTCCGTCACGATTTATCTGCGGGTGTACGATAAAAACGCGGACTTCGACGGCGAAGCGGAACCGACGCCCGTGTCCTCCTTGATGGCGCGGCTCTCCGTCACCGTAAACAGCGAATTCGTCATCGAAAACCGTACGTTGGTTGCGTATAAGGGCTATGGCGACGAAAACGGCACGGTCGTGATTCCGGACGACGAGGGGATTCTCTATATCGGCGCGTTTGCGTTCTGTCTCTATGACGTCGACAACACGATCCCCGTTCCGGACGAAGATCTGGATGCGAACAAAGTTCCTTCGACGAACACTTCGATCAAACGGGTCATCGTACCCGAGGGCGTGGAAGATATTCAGAAATACGCCTTCTATAACTGCCCCGGATTGGAGAGCGTGCAGCTTCCTTCCACGGTCAAATATATTCGCGAATATGCTTTCTGCAAAGACGAAAAGCTCGCTTCGATCAATCTCGACAACGTAATGGTGATCGGTCAGCGCGCGTTTCAGGGGTGCGGCTTGCTCGACGGCATCGCGTTGAATAAGACGTACGCGATCGGCGCTTACGCGTTCCAGGACTGCACGAGCCTTTCGGCGGTGAATCTCGGCTCCCTCCGCAATACGGGTACCGGCGCGTTCCACGGCTGTACCTCGCTCGCTTCGGCGGAATTGAACGAGAACACCAAGCTTTCGGACAGAATGTTCGCGCGTACCGGTTTGAAAAGGATCGAACTCTTCGAGCGGTTGTTGATTCCCGAGTTCTGCTTCGCCCAGTGCAAAGAATTGGAATCGGTCGAATTCCGCAACGACGTGGTCACGATCGCCAACGGCGCGTTCTGTGAAAACGACAAGCTCAAAAGCGTGAAGTTCCGAGGCGTTTCGGCGATCGGCGATCAGGCGTTCTACGATTGCCCCGCGCTCGAAATCTTGGAATTGCCCGATTCGGAGTTCTCGCTCGGCAACTACGTTTTCCGCGACTGCGAGCGGTTGTCCGCTGTCGTATTAGACAAGAATACCAAGTTCAAGGAAGCGACGGGCATCGTCTTCCAAGGAACGTCGCTTACGGAATTCCGTTTTGCGGCAGGCATTCAAAACGAAAATTACAGCGTTTCCGCCGACGGTCGTCTGCTTTTGAACAAGGCGGGAGACACCGTCGTATTTGCGGCGGCGGGATACGATTTCGGGAATTTTGTCCTTGACGGGAAGTACGTCAAGATCGCTTCCGGCGCGTTCAGCGGCGTGAGCATTAACTCGGTCACGATCACCAATCCCGACACGGAGATCGGCGATTACGCCTTTGCGAGATGCGAATCTCTCGTCAGCGTGATCCTTCCCTCCGAAGGGGTGAAGTCCATCGGCATGCATGCGTTCCGATATGCGAGCGCGCTTTCCGAGGTCCGCAACCTCGATCGGACGGTTTCGATCGGAGACTATGCGTTTGCGAATACTGCGGCGCTCGGAACGGTCGCGATCGGCGCGAACGCCGAAGTCGGCGAAGGGGCGTTCTTCTCTTCGGGACTCAAAACGGTCGCGATCGGCGCGAATGCGAAGTTCGGCATGGGCGCGTTCCAGAATTGTTATCAGATGGTTGCGGTGAACATGCCCGCAGGCGGCGGCGTACATTTCGGCGCTTCCTGCTTCGCGAACGACACCTCGCTGGTCACGATCGATATGAGCAAACACGACGCGATCGTCGAGAGCGAAACCTTCTACGGCTGCTCGTCGTTGCGCGGCTTGCAAAACAGGATCAACCTTGTCGAAGCGACGGAAGTCGGCAGATATGCGTTTGCGGACTGCTCGTCTCTGAGCGCGGTCGTCATGCCGAAAGTCGTGAGCATCGGCGAAGGCGCTTTCGCAAGATATGACGAAAAGGGCGGCGCGCCCGTGATCCAGTCGATCGTGCTTCCCGATACGCTGAAAACGATCGGCGACGGCGCGTTCCTCGGTTGCGAATATCTGGAAGAAATCACGATTCCCGATTCGCTGGAAACCATGGGAGATTTCGTATTCGCCTATTGTCTGCGGCTCGAAAGAGTCAAGCTCCCCCAGACGTTGAAGACGATCGGCGATTATGCGTTCGCGAATTGCGAATCGCTTGTGCAGATCAATCTCGGCAACGTGGAGGAGATAAGCGATTACGCCTTTATTTCCTCGACGGCGTTGGAACAGATCGATCTTGCTTCCGCCAAGGCGGTCGGGCTCGGCAGTTTTGCGGACACTTGGGTAACGGGTGACATTACGGCGAACGAACTTCTTTCGATCGGCGATTACGCGTTCCAGAATACGGATATCCTTTCGTTCCGCGCGGATCGTTTGAAGGAGATCGGCGAAGCGGCGTTCCTCAACAACCGCCGCCTTGCGGAATTCGTATTCTCCAAGGATCTGGAAAAGATCGCCATCAGAGCGTTCAACGGCTGCAAGGGACTTACGAGTTTCTATTTCGAGGACGGCGGCGAGAAGAAAGGAGAGGGCAGTCTCAACGAATATGCCAAGCTCCAAGGCGGCGCGCTGTACACGAAGCTTGCAACGGACGGTTGGGAACTCGCTTCCGTTCCCGCGGGCATGGCGGGGGAAACGCTTGAAATCGCGGAAGGGACGAGGGTTATCGGATTCTATGCCGGAAACGCGAATACGAACGTCAAGAAAATCGTGCTTCCCGATTCGTTGAGAACGATCGGCAACTACGCTTTCTACGGTTACAGCGGATTGGAGAGCGTTGAATTCAAATCGGTCACCGCGCCCGCGTTGGAAGGGCATTACGACAAGGATGCGAAGCTCAACGAAAACGATCCCGGTTACGGTCTGCTGCACGATCAGTTCGGAATGTTCGGTCTGGAACTGTGCTATTTCAACTTTATCGACCTCGTGGGGAAAAAGAATCCCATCAAGATGATTCTTCCCTCGAACAAAGAGATCAAGGGTTACGATTCGTTGGTATTCCAGGCGTACTTCGGAAAAGTGGAAGACGCGGACAGAAGCGATTACGTCGCAATGCAGGAAGCGCTTGTGAACTTCCTCGACTATGCGAAGAAGATCGCGAAAATCGAAAAAATCTCACTTTCGGATGAAAAACTTGTGAACGATGCCATCGCCGCGTTGAACGGCGTGAGCCAGAGCGCAACCTCCTACGGCTATACCGAAGAGGAATGGAACGCGCTGGTGAAAGCGGTCAACGATGCGAAATCGGCGATCGACGCGATGAAGAACGTGCCCGTCGGACCCGTGACGGACGAACAAAGCGAAATGCCCGTTTGGGCGATCGCGTTGATCTCGGTTGCCGCGGCGGTCGTTGCGGTCGGCATGATCGTATCGATCCTGCTCATCGGAAAGAAAAAAGGAGGCAAGCAATGAAGAAAAGGTTATTCAGCCTGATTTTGGCGGTCGGCATGATCGTGTCTTTGGTAGGATGTAACACGCCGACGGATAATCCGCCGCCGGAGCCGATCACGCTTTCGACGCCGACGGATATCCGCGTGTCGGCGGAGGGCGTCGTCACTTGGAGTCCGGTCGAGAATGCGACGGAATATATCATCACCGTAAACGGAAAGGAATTCACGACGCAGACCCCGTATTTTTATCTCGACGTCACGCAGAACGCGACGTTCAGCGTGATAGCGCGCGCGGAGAATTATCTCGATTCCGCGAGTTCCGAAACGGGTACCTTTACGAAGCCCGCGATCACCGTGAATATCGAAGGCGGCTCGGAAATCCGCAGCGGCAAGACGTTGAAGTTGCGCGCGGTCGTAACCGGCGTTTCGGAAAAAGGGGTGACCTGGGAAGTTACGGAAGGCAACGAGTTTGTTTCCGTTGCGGAAGACGGCACCGTTACGGCGCTGGAAGTGGACGGAGACAAGACGGTCACCGTCGTCGCGAAGAGCAAGGCGGATCCTTCCGTTTCGGCGACCAAGCGCATCACGGTCACTGCGAAAACGGAGCTTACGCAGGAAATGCTCGACGAGCTTGCCGGCGATAAAATTTCGTTCGAAGGATTTTTGAACATCAGCCTTTACGAGTTCGGCATCAGCAACGATTTCGTACGGAGTTTCAGCTCCGACGTCAAAACCGCGATGGACGGAACGAATTGGTATACGCAATATACGGATACGGATTCAGGTATCGTTTCCAGACTGTATTATAAGAACGTCGAAGGGATCGCAAGCCAGGTGAGCGTCAGCTTCATGAATGAAGAGAGTTACACGCCTATGCTGGACGACGACGATCGGGAAATTCATTGGGAAGCCGCGGGGTTATACAACAATTTCAAAACGCTGAAAGCATCCGATTTTACGTTCAACGAAACGACCTGGCGCTGGGAGTACAAGAACACCGAGGACGGGTTGATCGAACGGATGGTCGCTTCGGCAAACCCCTACGATTTCGATCCCACCAATCTTGCGCTCATCATCGAGGACGGCGCGATCGCCGGTATTTATTCCAAGGCGAAGCCCGACCGCACGCTTGTTCCGCAATACGAAGCGATCAAAGAGCTCTCCGTCGTAATCAACGCGGGCGATTCGGTGGAAGTGCCCACGATCTCGAAATTCAAAAGCGATCCCCGTCACGAACCGCTGAAACAGGCGATCGAGAATATGCAGGCGCTGGATAGTTACACGCTTGAGTTTTTGAATATCGAAGGCTCTACGATGAGTTCCGGCTATACGGTTTCGGGTTTTACCGAGACGGTTACGGCGGACACCTGTTATTTCAGACCTTTCCGGCAGAACGGTTACGGAGACGACGAGGTGATCCGTACTTACACGAACGAAGATTACGGTTATTCCAAACGTTCGGAGACGCTGTATAACAGCTTTTCGATCGACGGCGGAGTATTTTCCGCAAACCGTGCGTTCCGGGACGATTTCTCTTCCGCGAAGCCGAGCTTTGCCTTTGCCGCGGAAATCTTCACCAGCTATTACGAAGACGAGAGCGACGGAACGATTACTTTCTACGTAAACGAAACGATGTCGGCGGTTGCTTCCACGTTCTACATGGGCGTCGGGAACGAGCTTGCGCTTTACGGGTTGTTTGCGGCGGAAGGCAATACGGGAGAATTCACGTTTACGCCTTTCGTTACGGTGAAAGACGGGTTTATCATCGAGGCGGGGTTCTATTACAATCTCGGATACCTATACGGCGTCGTCGAACTGAAATACGGTACGTTCGACCAGACCGAAACCCCTGCAAGCGTTACCGCGGGACTTGCGGCGATGGAAGACAGACAGATTCCGCTCTATTGGTCGCAGGTGGATATCATCACCACGCCGGACAGTTCGGATACCGAGCACATGGAAAACGCGCTCGAATTTTTGCAGGAATTCTTCGGCATGGAAGATATCGAAACGGAACTTCCGTTCTTTACCGCGGTTCTCGGCGATACGTACGGCTTCGGGCTTTTGGACTATCGCGTGCCTGCGGGAGAGAGCGTGACAAAACCGACGCTCATGCTGTACTTCGACGTGCCGCTCGACGTCAATTATTCGCTCGAAGGTTCGATCAAAGCCGTTCAGCGTTTCCTGCTCGAAAACGGATTTACCAAAAACAAACACGACGTGTTCCGCAAGGGAGACATCGCCGTACAGGTCGTAGATTCGTCGCTCGATCTCAACATTTATGTCTGGAAGGCATAACGCAAAATTATCATTAAAAAGCGAGGTAAATAAAATGAAAAAAACCAAGAGAGTCTTGAAAACCGGCGTGTTCACCGCGTTGGCTTGCGTACTTGCGTTCGGCGTTGTCGGTTGCGGCGAAGGTACGAATAATCCCAATCCGCCTCAGCCTCCCGCTCCCACGATTACGATGCAGATCGAAGACGCCGTGTCGACGATCTCTGCGGGCGATACGGTAAAACTCGTCGTAAAAATCGAAAACACGGAGGAAAAGGGCGTTACCTGGTCGTCGAGCGATCCCACCATTCTGAAAGTGGATGAAGACGGCACGGTATCCGTCGTGAAAGCGCCCGATTTGCTCGACAAAGCGGTCACGATCACGGCGACCTCCAAGGCGGACAGCCGCGTAACGGCCGCCAAGACGTTTATCGTCAAGGCGCCCAAACAGGAGGGCAAAAACGGACTTTTGACTTCCGAGATGATCGAGAAGATCGGCAATGCCAGCATCACGGTAGACGGCAAGGTTACCGATCATTATTACGACAGCAACAATCCCGAAAACAACTACACGCGCGATTATGCGATGAACGTGGAGATGGAAGACGGAAAATGGATGGGCGCCTGGGGCGCGAACGATAAGATCACCGTCAGCGATATTTATCAAAGAGGGGATCAGGACGGCGTCAAAGACGATTACGGCAATACCGGTCACGCCATTCTCAGCGTCATGATCGACAAGAACAACGAAGTCGTGAAAAAACCGGTCACGAACTATCGCAGCGTACCCTCCGTATGGGAGTCGCAGCATTATTGGAACCACCTCGGCAGTCTGCCCCTCAACGACTTCACCTATAAAGAGTCGACGGAAGAGGGCGTCGTTTCGACGGAGTACACCTACCGGATCAACGAAGAAAACGAGGATTCCGTCTGGCTCATGACGTATCTTGCGTATTCGCTCACCCCGATGCTCGAAGATACGTTTGACAGAGTGATCCTTCTTCTCGAACAGGACGCGGAGGGCAACTATTTCGTCGGCGGCATGAAGGCGCAGACGATCGCGCAGTATTACAACCCCGTTTACAACCAGACCGGTACGGCGGTCGTCGGTTACGACGCGATGGAATACACCGTCGTCGAATTGGATTTCTCCGAAATCGGAACCACTTCGATCGCGGATCCCACCCCTTACGAAGCTCCCGAGTATGCGGATAAGTTGCAGACGGCGATGGATAAGATGAAGGAGGCGAAGAACTACTCCTTCACCGCGATCGACACGACGACTTCCGCGCCGAGCCAGGACGACGGCGAATATTCTTATCTCGATTCCGTCGCTTCGGGCGCATCGTCCCGCGCGGGCGCACCCGGATACGGAACCGGCGACATCAAAAATTCTTATACGCCGGCGTTCAACTACAATTCTTCGATCGGGATCGGTGCGGGGAAAAACGGCGTCGGCCTCGTCGGAAAGGTAACGGAAAACGAGATCCTGCTCACCAGAGTCAGCAAGTATTCGTACGGCATGGACGATAAGCTGTTCCGTTATGAAAATACCGGTTATAAACAGATCGTCAACAACGGTACCGCGGAAGACTATTACGAAGAATTTGCTTACAATTCTTCGGCGGTTACGGTTCCGAACGGAACGGATACCCCCGGCAAGTACGGCGCGCTCGAAGGAACGAAATCGATTTACGGTCACGTTTCGGATAAGCTCCCCGGCTTCGATTTCTCGCCGAATCTCTTCAAGAGTTCCAAGACGACGGTCGACGGAAAGACGACTTACACCTTCACGTTGCAGGCGACGGGCGCGACGAGAGACATTGCGATGGAAATTTCGATGTACTCCTATGCGCACGACGCGTCTTCGAGTTCTTCGAGAAATCTGACCATCGTCGTGGACGACAACGGAAATATGATTTCGTCGTCCTATCCCTATTCGATCACGCAGGGCACGTACATCGGTTACGTTACGACGACGTATTCGCAGATCGGCAGCACGACGATTTCGGAAGACACCTTTAACGAGTACGTTGCAAGAGGCTGGAAAACTTCCTGGGATCAGTTCACAATCAAGTATTATCAGGAAAACGAGTCCGATCCTTCGCACGACGAGAACGCGATGGTTGCGGTGAATTCGATCTTCGGAACTTCCAAGAAGGTGCCGACGCCCAAAGATTTCATGCAGATCTTCGGCGACGAGATCAGCGGGCCGTTCTATGACAGCAAGACGAAGACCAATGCCGACGGATCGGAACAGTACGTCAGATTCATGTCGATCACCGCGAGAAGCACCAAGTTCGACGAGAACAGCCAGATCACCAATTTCGAAGAAATCATGGAAAAGGCGGATAACCTGTTCATCAACGAACTGAAATATACCAAGAGCAACGTTCTCACCGATATTACGGGCGGAGCGAGCGGACGCGGAGACCGTTATCTCGTATACGACAACGGCGAAACCACGATCGTGATCGAGAACAACTTCACCAAAAACTTCTGGGTGTATATTTACAATTCGGGCGATTACACGCGCGGCGGCATCACGGCTTAACGGCTTGTGTCGCGTACAGCCGGAGGATAACAAGAGGACGAAAGGATGAAAAATCAATTCAAAGCCCTTGCCGCGCTGTGCATACTCGGATCGCTTGCACTGGCGGGCTGCGGAAACGGGAACGGGCCGGACGAACAAGATCCCGTGATCGTCGTGACCGCAGTTTCGGAGCAAATCACAATCAAAGACACAGAAGTGTCAGACTACGACTATACCTCTCTGTTCACCATTACGGTGGACGGAGAGAAGGTTGCGGTCGCGTCCGCTTACGTCGATAGTACCGCCGTTCTGGAAACGGCGGGTACTTACGACGTAATTTGCACTTATGAGACGAAAAACGCAACCAAGTCCGTGACCGTTGCGGAAACGGTTTACGAACTCACGCTTTCCGTCGAAGAGGTTCGCATCCGTTCGGCGCAAGTCAACGGATACGATTTTAAACAGCATTTTACCGCCAAGACGGACGGCGTCGTCACGCCGATCGCCGACGAGATGGTGGAAACGGATGTGACTTCCGTACCGGGAGAGTATACCTATACGGTTACCTTCGGCAAAGAAAGCAAGACTTTAAAAATTATCGTAGAGGACGACTTTCTCATCGTACCTTCCTATCAAACGGCGGAAATCGCCGCAGACGAACTCGAAGCTTACGATTTCACGCAGCTGTTTTCGGTGTATGCCGACGGCGCGGCGATTCGGGTGACGAGGGAAATGCTCGATCTCTCCGCGCTCGAAAATGCGGCGGTCGGGGAAGAATACGTCGTTACGCTTACGTATACCTATGAGGGTGTTCCGCGCTCGGCAAGCACGACGGTGAAGATCGTCGCGCCAGAAGAGTACACGGTTACGGTGAAGAACGTCGTGACCTATCCTCACGGAGAAAATATCGACGTCACATCGCTTTTCGAAGTGAAGAAGGGCGGCGAAATGATTCCCGTCACGCCCGATATGGTGAGCGGCGAAATCAATTACAGTGTTTCGGGTGCTTCCGAAACGGTGAGTGTCATCACGCTGACGCTGAACGGTACGGAGTACGAAGCGACGGTCACCGTGAAGCCGGGGGTAGTCGTCGACTACGTCCGCGGCGCGCGGATTTCCGTACGGAAAGGGACGGAGAAAGCGACGTATGCGTTTATCAACGATTTTCACGTGATGATCGACGGCGTTCGTTTCGTCGCGATTCCCGAAAGCTATCTCGAAGGGCTCGACGAAGTGGATTTCAACACGGCGGGAAGTTATACCGTAACGTTGAAAATTCCCTATTGCAACACCAAACCATCGGGACTTGCAGGCACGCCGACGTTCGTCGTTACGGAAAAGACGATTCAGTACGACGTGGTGGAGAACGACTATTCCGTCGAGCTTTACCGCGAACACGTCACGCTGCCGGAGGGGACGCAGGAATACAACCCGTTCGGCAACCTCAGCGTAAAGATCAACGGAAGAACGCAGACGCTTACGACGCGTCCCGATTGGGTGGATTTCATCACGTGTTACGCGCAGGTCGTCTCCGATCCGATCGATTTTTCGGATAAGAGCGTACAGCGGGTGGAAGTTGCCGTATACGTGAACGGCGTCGACAGCGATCCCGTCACCGTATCGTTTACGGTAGAGATCGATTCGGATATCGTGATCACGGCGACGGACAAAGGCGTGTTTTCGGGCGCCACGGTGTATACGAAAGATCTGTTTACGATTACGGAAGGCGGCGTGCCGGTGGAAGTCACGTACGACATGATTTCGGGCAAGGCGGACACGTTCACGCCCGGCGTTTACGAAATCACCGTGGAATACGAGGGGATCGCGAAAACGGCGACCGTCACCGTATTCGACAACGGAATGAAAGGCGTCTATCACACCTGGCTGACGACCATTCCCGAAGCGGAGGACAACGACGAAGAGGACTACGGCTCGACGGCGAAACCGGTCGCGCGCTTGGACGATCTGATTATCGCGGAAGACGGTTCGATCACCGTGAACGGGTCCGAGGCGACGGTGATCGGCGGGCTCGACGCGCGCACGCTGATCGTGCGGCTCGGTTCTTACGACTACACCTTGTATTATCGGGACGGGATCGTCGTACTTGACGTGGACAATTCCGTGAAACTCGGGTTTTCCGATTATAAGCGTCCGTTGGTCTATTTCCACGAGGACGTCTGGACGATCGAGGACAGCGTCGTGATCAATTATTCAAGCGATTACGTGCTGCAAAACAGTTTTCCGACCTATTCGATCGACACGTTCCGCATCAAATCGAAGACGGACGGCGAGACGAAATGGTACGGACTGAAAGTTCACCTCGTCGAGAAATCGAGCGCGAACACCATTTATAAAGTGACGTGGGGCGACGTGACGTATGCGGATAACTTCGTGCAGGCGGCGGGCGCGGCATCGTCGCTCGAATTCGACGGCGAAGAATACACCTTTATCATGGAAAGCCGCAAGGTCGGAAAGATCTCCCGCAACGTCAAACAGCTGAAATATGCGGGAATGACGTTCCGCGGCACGCTGAACGGAGAAAACGCCACGCTGACCGCCAATCAGCAGGAGTCGTTCGAATTCCGCGTCAACAACGTTCGCGTGTTCACCATGAGCAATTACGACATGACGAACGCGAAAAACGCCTATATCGATTACGCCACGGACACGGTGTTCTTCTACGGCTATCGCGAAAACAAGTTCTCTTACCGTTTTAAGCTCGATCCCGAAAACGGAACGTTTACGATCGACGATCGCGACCGGTATTACGGGCTGTACGAAACGGAGGAAGCGTTTATCTTCCTCGACGGTTACGGGACGGGCGTGATCAATTTCGATAGGTCGACGTTCTCCAATACGCAGTTCCGCTATTCGGTGAAAAACGGCGTCGTGACGGTCGAGTTTCTGAACACGACTTCGAGTTTCGAATACGGGGAGTATGCGGAGTTCTATCTCGGCGAGTTCCTGAACGTGCTTACCGTTAAGACGTTCCAAAACGATCCGTTTACGGATAAGAAGTTCCTGAATACGATCATTTCGGACGGGGCGATCGTAACGATCTCTTCCACCGTGTTCGGCGTCGGCGGCGGATTGCAGTCGCTGCGCGATTCGGTCACGATTGTCACGAAAGACGGAGAGCTGACGGGCGATGCGAAAAACGCGTGCATCGATACGAGCACGGTCAGCTTCAATCGGGCGGGATTCTACCGCTTTGCGATCAAGCTGAACGTAGGCGGACAGGAGATGATTTCCTATTACGCGTTGCAGATTCTTGCCAAGACGTATGCGGGCAACTCGATGTTTACGGCTTACGGCAGCGGCGCGATCTTCAAGACGAACAGCGTCGTGTTCGACGAATACGGAAAGGCGATCCTCAACTGCGGCGGCGTCCGTTACGAGGGGACCGTGCAGCTGACGGGCGAAGATACGTTCGTCGCGAAAGCGATTTCGGAAAACGGTTCGGTCGTGATCGCTTCGGGCGTGCGGATTGCGGAGGGCATCGTCCGGATCACCGCGACGGGCGCGGCGAACTTTACCGATTACTTCACGACGGGTACGAGCAAAGTCGCGGGGACCGCGGGATTCGTACTGCGCGAGTTCACGGTCGGTACGGAAAAGACGTATATTCTTTCCGCCGCGGCGACCGTGACGGGTGAGATCGTCACCGCGGAATTGGTCCGCGGCAACGGCGAAGCGGACAGCATCTATAAGATCACGAACGGTCCGGACGTGAAATACGTGCAGATCGTCCGTTGGGACAATACGAGCAACGGGATCGTGATCCTCGACAACTACGGGGAGTGATCCCCATAAACAGAAAAATTTTATCGTCTTTGGCGGTGGGATAAAAAAGGAGACAAGAATATGAAAAAGAGCAGATTGCTGGTTCTTGCGGCTGCGAGCGCGGCGTTGTGCCTTGTTGCGACGGCGTGCGGCGGACACGAACACGAGTACGGCGCGTGGGAAATTTCCAAAGCTCCTACGCTGACCGAGAGCGGAACGGCAACGCGGAAGTGCGGAGCCGACGGCGATATTCAGACGATCGACATTCCCGCGTTGTCCGACACGGGAGTCTGGACGCCTTCCGTCACGAAAGATCCCTCGCACACGGAGCCGGGGAACACGGCGTACACTTCCGAATACGGCACGGTAAACGTTCCGATCCGGCAGGAAGATCACACGTACGGCGGTTGGACGATTACGAAAGCGCCCACGCTGACGGAGACGGGTACGGCGGAACGCGAGTGTACCGACAAAGACGGCGGCAAGGACATTGCGACGCTTCCCGTGCTGACCGATACGACGGTCTGGACGAAGAACGAGGAAAAATCCGTTCCCGCAACGCATACGGCGGCGGGGAAGGACGTCTACGTTTCCGCTTACGGCGAAGCGGAGATCGAAGTGCCGGCGGCAGGACATACGTACGGCGACTGGACGATTACGAAGGCGCCCACGCTGACGGAGCCGGGGACGGCGGAACGCGAGTGTACCGATAAAGACGGCGGCAAGGACGTTGCGACGCTTCCCGTGCTGACCGATACGACGGTCTGGACGAAGAGCGTGGAAAAATCCGAACCCGCGACGCATACCGCGCCGGGGAAGGACGTGTACGTCTCCGTCTACGGCGAAGCGGAAATCGTCATTCCCGCGACGCCCGACCATACGTTTACGGGCGAATGGACGGTCACGCAAGAACCCACGGAGACTGCCGGCGGAAAATCGGAAAACACCTGCTCGGTTTGCAACGAAAAAGTCGAGTACGAACTTCCCCCGCTGACGGACACGGATTTCTGGCATTCCGAAACGCAGGAAGCGGACTACAACCACGCCGGCGGAACGGTGTATACTTCCGAATACGGTTCGTTCACGAAAGTCAGCGCGCCCAAGCTGGTCGCGCCCTATGACAACAAGACGTACGTCGCTTACGAACTCGACGCGACGCAAGGCACGAACAAGCAGATCGGCGCGCACCGTTGGGATTCGCCTACGGCGACCGTGACGCTCGATGCGAACGGCAAGGGCTTCGGTCAGGGCGCGGTTCCGTTCAGAGAACACGTTTCGATTACGATGGCGGACGCGGCAAGCGGCAGGATCTCGTATGTTTCGAAGGGCGCGATTTATGCCGAAGGGAGCGATCCCGCGCTCGACCCTGCGGGCACGACCCGTACGTATGCGGGCTTTGTGGATATGGCGAGCGGGATCATCGTCCGCGCGAAAGACGCTTCGTTCGAAAACGTGTATCTCATTACGCCTTTCGGCTGGAACGGGACGGTTTCCGCTTCGGCATGGGAAGGGGGAATGGCGATCGAGTATACCGTAAACGGCACGACGCATCGGATCTTTATTTATGAAGATACGGTGACGTTCGGCGTCACGTTCGAATCCGGCAAAGCGGCGGGAAGTGCCGCGATCGCCGCAAAGGACGTTTTCAACGCGGAATGCGTGTACGTAAAGAAAGGGAACGAAGTCTTAATGGGCTTCGTGTACAGCGGCGGTACGCTCATACCTTCCGACGGAAAAGAGGGCGTTTATACGGGTAAACTGACTGACGACGGCGAAACGGTCACGCTCAGAGTTTACGGACAAGGTACTTTAACCGTCACGACGGCACAGGGAATCACTTCTTTCGCCCATTACACGATTGCGGAGAGCGGAAATACGCTTTACACGTATTTTATCGACAGTTATTACGAAATCACGCTCGGCGATAACGATACGTTTACGAGCGTAATGCCCATGGTGACCGTCACGTTCAACGTTGGGGAATACGGAACGCCGATCCAAAACAGCACCGTAAACAAGAATGTCCCGTTCACCCTTCCCACGCCCGAAAGCACGGGGGATAAAGTGTTCTCCGGCTGGTATACGGACGCGGCGTGCAGCGAGGGCAACGAAGTGGGCGAAGATTGGGCGCCTACGGCGGACGTTACGCTGTATGCGAAGTGGTCCACGCGCGCGGTCGTCACCGTGGTAATAGACGACGAGCATTCGGAAATCAAATATCTCGGTGTCGGCGATTATATCGTTTCGAAACTTCCTCAATTCGGCATCGAGGAAGAGAAGGGTCGTTATTTCGATTATTGGTATATTGTCATCGATGGCGAAGAATTCCGTCTCGATTCCGAATCGGTAATTTCGGAAAAGGATACGGAAGTCACCGTGTACGCGAAATGGCAGGAGCTTCCCGCCTATTACGGTGAGTACGGCGGCAGACAGCTTCTGAGCGGAGATAATTTAAAATTCGCCTCCGTCGTCATCGACGAAAAGGGCAGGATCAGCGGTACGCTGTTTATCGGCGAATCGAACGAAGTTACTTTTGCGGGCAGCGTAAGATCTTACGACCCCGCCACGCAGTTGATCACCTGGCGGACGAGCGCGGAAGATACGCAGATAAAATATTTCTGGTTCGACGCGGTTTCCGGACTGCTTGTGGTCCCTAACGAGCTGACCAAGGACACCATCGATCAATATCCGTTCGTGTTTTCCACCGGAGAATACACCGTGGGAACGAACTTTGCGTTCAACTTCCACAACGGCGCGCACAGCGCGACGGCGTACACCTACCTCGTCGATCTCGGCGGCGGTGAATTTGCGCTCGTTTACAACAATAAGATTTACGGTAACGTCACGGCCACCGACTACCTCGGAGGCGAAATTGCGTTTGAGTCGGTCGGCGAAGAGAAGACGCTCGTCGTGAAGCGCGGGAGCGATTCGATCGTCGCGTTCGGCACAACGGCGGAAAAATTCGACGACAGCTTCGACGCGTTGGAGCAGATGGCGAGATTGAAAGCGCTGGACGCATATTACGGCGCGATCGTCGTTGACGGCAGAGAGGCGAAGCTCAACGGTCTCGGCGATATTTTCTGGACGCTGAGCGACGGAACGGAAAAGACGGGCGTTTACACCTACGTAAAGACGGAAGGCGGATACGATATCTTCGACGTGTACGTACAGACGGCGGAACTCGTCGACGACGGCTCGGGCGACGGCGGAGACGGCGGCGATTGGGGCGAAGGAGAGTGGGGCGAATACAGCCTGCGCGCCAAGACGGTCGTGATCACGAAACACGAATACTATGTGTTGAAGATCGCCAAGGACGCTTCGGGCACGCACTCCATCGAAAAAGAGATGAGGACGGTTACGTTCTCCTCGGCGCACGGTATGGTCGAATCCATTTCGATCAACAGCAACATTCCTTTCAAAAACCTTCCTACGCCAGCGGATGACGAGACGCATATTTTCCGCGGCTGGTATCTCACGGAGGATTGCATCGGCGACGCGCTGAGCGAAATCACGATCAACGCCGACACGACCCTGTACGCGAAATGGCTTGAAAAGGTCGAGTTGACGCTCGATCTGAACGGCAAAACGGTGGACGGATACGAGACGAGCGTCATCGTCGGCATGGGCGAATCCGTGGAAATCACGGCGCCGACGCACGAGGACTTCCTGTTCGCGGGTTGGTATACCGACGCGGCTTGCACGGACGGCAACGAGTTTATCTCCGGCACGACGATTGTGACCGGCGCGGATACGCTGTACGCGAAGTGGGTCGTTCCCGCTTACGCAGGCACGTACCGCGGACACAACACTTACGGCGCAAGCAATGCGACTGGCTCGCAGGATCTTACGATCAAGGGCGGCGGCGCGATCACGAGTTCCGTATCCGGCATTAACGGCGGACAAATCGTGTCTTACGATCCCGAAACGCAGCTCGTCACCTGGACGAAGAACAATCAAACGAACTATTTCTTTTTCGATGCGGATACGGGCGTATTGGTTACGCCGCTGTACAATTCTTTCAGTAATGCGCAAATCGGACACGATACTTACACCTTTGTGCTCGGCGTGAGCGGCGACGGCGTTAAATCCATAACGGAAAGCTATGGACTTGCATGCAGAATGTCGGGCGGAGAGTTCACGAATACCGGAAGCTCGTATTACACGCGCTTTATGGCGGTGAAAGATCCGGCGGGCGGCGCGGACAGACTGGTGTTGATCTACAACGATCGGATCTATTCCGGTATCACGATCAAAAATACCGCGGGTACGGCGCTTACGATCGCGGGGATCAAGAACTCCAAGACGGTCGTTGCGTATCGGAACGGCGAAATCGTGTGCGCGTTGGCGTCCGATAAAGCGACGATCGGCACGAGCGGTTCCAAGTTTATGCAGCTCGACGAATATTTCGGCACTTACACAGGTACGTTCAACGGCGCGGAAGCGACGCTCACGGTCAGCGGGTACGGCGAACTCACGGTCGGTTCTCAGAGCGGTACCTATACGGTGCACGAAGGGGTTCTCCGCGCCTATATCGGCGACAGTTATTACGAAATCACGCTCAACGGCTCCGCGTATACCTGCGTGAAGCCCATGGTAACCGTTTCGTTCAACGCGAACGGCGGCTCGTCGGTTGCGTCGATGGAAGTGAACAAGAACATGCCGTTTGCGATCCCTGCGGATCCGACGAGAGCGGGTTACGTCTTCCGCGGCTGGTATCTGGACGAAGCGTGCGAACAGCCGGCGACGTTCACGGACGGCAAATACACGCCCGTGCAGTCGATGACGTTCTACGCGAAGTGGGACGCGATCGTCACGCTGACCGTCGTCTACGGCAACGGAACGGACGACGAGCAACTCGAATACGGCGCGAGCGACGTTACGGCTCCGATCAAGCCGTTGCACAAGAACGGCAAAGTATTCGAAAAATGGGTCATCCGCGCGGAAGACGGCACGGAGACCGATTATATCCCCGGCGCGATCTACGAAGATACGACGATCTACGCGAAGTATTACGAATCCGCCTCCGAATTTACGGGCGAATACGTCGGCGTGAAGCTCGACGGTACGACGAAAGCGGGCGCGACGTTAAAGGGTTCGCGCGATTACAAGCAGATCGTGAATGCGGAAGGCGTTACGGTGGAATACCCGATCGGCGCGATCGAATGGAAAGATCGGTCGTCGGGAAGCGTACTGATCACGAAGGACGACGGTACGACCCACCTCGGTTATTACGACGAAACGAACGGCTTGCTCGTTTACAACGATTACGATGATCGCGACACCCTTCAAGCAAGTCTCTATGTGCTGCTTATGAACGCGACTTCGGTCAACACGAGCGCGAGCGAGATCATCGGCTGCTATTGGAACAGCGGACTCACGAAGCTGTTTACGCTGAAACCGAGCGGAAGAGCGGAAGACGAGATCACCATTTTCGTACACGGCGACAAGGCGTACGTCAACGTCACGTTCAAGTCCTCTTCGGAGAACGAAACGCTCACCGTGAACAACGCCTACACGGCGGCGGATACGCTGTACGTGTATGCGGCAGGGGATACCGCGCAGACGAACCCGATCGCAACCTATAAGCGCGACGGTTCCGACGGGCTGCTGCCGCTCGACGCGTATGCGGGTACGTATACGGCGGACGACGGAAAGGTCCTTACGCTGAACGGCACGGGTAAGGCGACGTACGACGGCGCTTCCGGCACGTATACCTTTGTCGAACTCAAAGACGGCAAGCCGGTTCTCGAATTAAAGACCGGCAGCAAGTATTACACGGTCACGTTAAACGGAACGGCGTACACGGCGGTGAAAAAAGTGGTTTCGGTCACCTTCCTGACGAATGTGGAAGGCGTTTCGCTCGGGACGGTCGAGTTGGATTACAGCGACACGGCGATCAACTTCCCCGATAAGGCGAAGGAATTGCTCGAAGCGAGCGATTACGCGACGCTCTATATCTACGAAGGCACGTACTCCGATGCGGAGTTCACCTCGAAAATTTTCTGGGAAAAACCGCAGAAGTACACCGCGGTATACGTAAAACTTTTAACGGCGGTAACTTTGACGCTGAATTACGGGAACGGTATCGAGAGCAGAGTGATTACGTTCAAGGAAGAGGATGCGGTCGATCTCGGGAACTACAAGCCGAGCGAAACTTATAAAGACGGAAAAGCGTTTAAGGGCTGGTATACCGACGAGGCATGCACGATTCCCGCAACGCTCACCGTGATCACGGAAAACACCGTTCTTTACGGCAAATGGGAAGTGGAATATCACTACGTGACCGAAAAGGATACGGATTCCACGTACGTTTACGGCTTTAAAGAGACGGGCGGCGTATACGCAAGTACGAACAAAGGCGTGAACAGCAGCAAAGCGAGAATGTCCGTAACCGCGGTGCAAGCGGGTTCGGTCACCTTCCAGTATCAGATTTCTTCCGAATCCAATTACGATAAAATGTCCGTTTACGTCGGAAACACGGCAAAACTCAGCGGATTCAGCGGTACTTCGGGCGACGGAATGACAAGCGCAAGCGCGCCGGAAGAAGGCAAGTGGCTGACGTTTACCTGCGATCTCGAAGCGGGCGAAAAGTTGGAGATCAGATACGAGAAAGACAGCAGCGGAAATAAGGGCGCGGATACCGTCTGGATCCGGAACGTCTCCTTTACGGTGTTCGATACGAGCAGTGCGGGCACGTATACCGGCGACGGCGAGGATATCGTTCTCGACGGACGCGGGGGAATCACCCGCGGCAGCGAGAGCGGCACGTACGAAGCCGTTGCGGATGCGGAAAACACCTACGACGTGTTCTTCGAAGCGGACGGCGTGAAAGTTTCGCACTACACCCTCGTCATCGATAAAGAAGCGCATACCTATACGATCGAGGAAGAGAAGGCGACGGTGTCTTACGAGATGCACGGTCACGGAGCGCAGGCGTCGGTCAGCGTGTTCACGGGGATTCCCTTCACGCTTCCCGCCGAGGTGACGGCAGAGGGCTTCGTATTCAAAGGCTGGTATACGAACGCCGATTTCGCAGGCGATCCCGTAAACGAAATCACGCCGACGGCGGACGTCGTATTCCACGCATATTGGGTGCAGGCGTTCACTCTGACGATCGTGTTCGGCAACGGCATGGATAATCTTGTGATCGCAATCGCGGCGGAAGAAGAGGTGAACCTCAACTCCTATAAACCAGGCTATACGAACGGCATGAGCTTCGAGGGCTGGTATACGGATGCGGCGTGCGAAACCGCCGTCACGGATACGACGTTCAACATCGTGGAAGACAGGACGGTCTATGCGAAGTGGGTCGAAGGCAGATCGTTCGAAATCGAGGGCAAAACGCCTACGGGTTCGGGCAAGACGTTCTCCTACGACGCAACCGAGGATGCATGGCTGACCGCCGCGGAACAGTATGGTATGACGTATGTCGCGATCCATATCTATGCCGACGGAACGTTGAATTTTAAAGGGAAAGCGATTGACCGTGACAGAGATAATGACAATGCGGATAGCCAAATTTGTTACGAGGTTTACGATACCAATACGGGTACGAAAATTAAAAGTATGACAACGTTGACTTCGGTCGCGCCTACGGCAAGTTCGGGATCATTCTCTTCGCTGGCTTGGAAAGAAGGGTCGATAAGCGTTACTGCCGGAACGACAGTGTATCTCATATTCAGCCGCGCATCGGATTCCGGAAGCGATGCGCAGGCGGGCATTAAAGACGTAAGCCTGTCGTAAGCACTGCGGATCGCAGGAACAACACAGCCGCCCCGCACGGGAAACCGTGCGGGGCGGTTTTTCTTTTCTCAAAACATGAATGAAACAAATTTTAAAATCAAAAAATTCCGCTCAAATCCTTGCAATCAAAACATTGAAGTGTTATAATGGGGAAAATAGAATCCGACAAACAAGGGCATGCCCTTGTTTGCTTGCGTTGCAAGCAAACGGCAGAACTTGATCGGAAAAAAAGAGGAGGATTCGGGAGTAATATGAAAAAGAGATGGCTTGTGTTGTTGATTGCGCTCGTCAGTCTGTTTTCGTTCGCGTTCGCATTCACGGCGTGCGGCGGCAGCAGCGGCGGAAGCATCGGGATCCGCGGGACTTATTACGCGTACGAAGGCGGCGGCGAACTCGACAAAGAGGATTACGTTACGCTGAGTTCGGGCGGGAAATGCGAAATTTCCATGTTTTCGGATTTCGGCGACGGGTTGAAATGTACATATCGGGTGAGCGGCAGTAAGCTTACCGTTACGATCGAGATGATGGGCGAAAAAGAGGTTCTGGAAGGGACGGTCGGCGGCGGCAAGCTCACGCTCGATATCGAAGGATACCAAGCCGTCTATTATCAGGAAGGGAAACAGCCTTCCGAAGGGGATGATCCCGTTCCTCCCGTCGGAGACGGATACGTCGTTACGCTGAATGCGAACGGCGGCGCGTTCGCGAGCGGCGCGACGGCGAGCGTAAGAGTTCAGGAAAACGGATTGTTGAAAATCGAGACCGAGCCGACCCGCGCGGGATACAAGCTCGACGGTTGGGCGAAGGATAAAAGCGGCACGCAGCTTTGGGATCTTTCCAAAGACAAGGTGACGGACGACGTCACGCTTTATGCGGTCTGGGTGCGCGTGTACACCGTTACGCTGAACGCGAACGGCGGTGCGTTCGGGGACGGGAAAGACACCTATCAGACCCTGCTTCCGTACGATTCGCTTCTGAACGTCAGTCAGACGCCTACGCGCGCCGACTATCTGTTCGACGGCTGGTATACCCAGAAGTCCGCGACGGAGGAATCCGCCTGGGATCTCGAAAACGATACGGTCGTCAAAAACGTGACGCTGTACGCGGGCTGGAAGCCGCTGATCACCGATTACGAAATCACCTATGTCCTCAATTACGACGGCGCGGAAAACGTCGTCATGCAGACCGAAAACGGCAAAGCGACCTATGTGCCCGAGCGCACGGGGTATATCTTCAACGGCTGGTGGACGGGAGCCGATCCCGCTTATTCGAGAAAATTCGATACTTCCGCGCTCGTGACGGGCGACAGAACGCTGTATGCGGATTGGATCGCGGAAGCGGACGCGGTGCGCGTGCTCGACGCGCCCGAAAACGTCGTCGTGAAAGACGGCATGATCACTTGGAGCGCGGTAAGCGGCGCGACTACGTATCGCGTATTCGTCCGTTATACGAGTATCGGCGATTACGAAATGGACGAGTATGAGAATAAGTCGGTAAGCGGTACTTCGATTTCTTTCCCTTTCAGTACGGCGGGTAACTATTCCGTTTCCGTCCGTGCGAACGGCGACGGCGTGAAAACGCTCAATTCCGCTCCGCGCACGGTGAGCTATTCTCACCGCGTGCTGGCGTCTACGACGATTTCGTTCGATATCGCGAATTCCGTACTCACCTGGACGGAAGTTCCCAACGCGGCGTATTATCGGGTATTCATCGACAACGAAGAAGTGATTGAATCCACGCGCTATACGTATTACTACATGGGTGCATACGAGGCGGGTTCGCACTCGGTGCGCATCGACGCGGAAAACAGCGGTTATGTCACTTCCACCGTCAGGGGCAGTATTGTCAAGCGTCGCCTGTCCGTGCCGCAAGTCGTGATTTCGGTCGATGCGGCGTCCCGCGGCTATCTGCTCTCGTGGGAGGAATGCGTTCATGCCGATCGGTACGAGATCACCGTCGGCGAAAGAACGGAGTGGGTGATCAAAGAAACGGACAACGCTTTGTGGAAGCCTTCGTTCACGGTCGGACAGAACAGTCAGCTCTGGAACGGCGAGCAGTCGTTGCAATTCACGGTTAAGGCGTATGATTCGAACGGCGATTATCTCGTGTCCGCGGCGACGGGGGAAGAAACGCTCGGAAAGCTGTACCTGCTCGACGTGAGTACCTCTATTCCGGAATCGACTTCCGTTGAGATCTACGGAACGTATTACGGTTCCGTCGGCGGCAGCAGTGTGACCGTTTCGTTTAATTTGAACGGCGCAAGCGGTTCGATCGCTTCACAGACGATCGACGATACGCAAGGACTCTTCTTTCCTACGATCCCGACCCGCAGCGGATACATTTTCGGAGGTTGGTATACGACGGCTTCGTGCAACGGCGATCCGTTCGACTTTTCGCAAGCCGTGTCCCGGAATACCGTGCTGTATGCGAAATGGGTCGCGCACAGCGGGGACGGCGTAATCGCCTACAACGGGAATTCAGGTAGAATTTCTTGCGTCGGACAAAGCGCCAACGGTCAGAAGTATTATGCGTTCGTGCCGCTGGTCAGCGGGGAGATCGCGGTTTATTCGGCGAATAACAGCGGCGACACCTACGGATATCTGTGCGATTCTACGAAATCTCAGCTTGCCAGAGACGATGACGGCGGCGGTAACAATAATTTCAGAATTAATTATAATGTAAAGGCGGGCGAGTTGTATTATGTACGTCCTTGCGGATACAGCAGCACTCAGACCATGACGGTATACGTTCAGGGCGCGGTGCCTGCGGAAGGCGGACTTTCTTCTTTCGGCGTAACCCTTGTGCCTTACGGCGAAGAAATCACGTTGGCAACTTCCAGAAATTATAATTCGACGGCGGTATTCGACGGCTGGTATAAGATCGCGGCGAACGGAACGCAGACGAAAGTCACGCCCGACGAGGAAAGCGATTTCAGAATTTCGTATACCGTAACGAACGAGAACGAGACCTATCTGGCGCGTTGGATCAACCGTCCCGTCACGATCGAGAGCGGAAATACCTCCATGGGTTCGGTGGAGTTCTACAACTCCGCTTCCATCGTCGGCGGCGAAACGAAAATCCGCGCGATTTCGAGATCGGGGTACATGTTCGTCGGTTGGTTCGATAAAGAGAATCTGAACGGCGAAGCCGTCTGCACGGATTTCATCTATACCTTCGACATGCCGAACGACGACGGCGAAGTCACGTACGTTGCAAAATTCATGGAATGCCCCGTGATTATCGAAGTCAGCGATTCTTCGGCGGGTTCGGTAAGCGGGATCAGCGGCGCGTCGAAAGTCGGCGACGAGGCGAGCGTTACGGCGTATACGAACGACGGATATACGTTCTTCGGCTGGTATAACAAGGACACGAGCACGCTTCTGACCAAAGAACTCGAACTTACCTTTATCATGCCTGCGGACAGCGTCAAGATCACTTACGTTGCGGTTTGGGCGGAATGTCCCGTTACGCTTCGCACGGCGGTCGAGAAGAACGGCGTTACGGACGGATCGCTCGTCGGCGGTACGGTGAGCGGGTTGGAAGGCGCGACCCGCGTGGATACCGACGTGACGGTCACCGCCGTTTCGAACGACGGATTCACTTTCCTCGGTTGGTTCGACAAAGACGGCGCGAAACTTTCCGACGAATTGACTTACACGTTCAGAATCACGACGGATATGAGCGGAAACTCAACCGAATATATCGCGAAGTGGACGTATTATACCGTTACTGCGGTTTCGGACAACGATAACGGCGGATATGCGGGCTATGCGACGGTAACGTTTGATTTGAACTATTCGGGCGCGAATAATTCTGTTCCTTCTCAAAAAATTACGCGCGATACGCCGATCAGGCGGACCTCAATGCCCACGAGATCCAATTACGTGTTTACGGGCTGGTACACGGACGAGGCGTGCGAAAACCGCTTTGATTTGAGTACGAACGTTTCGAAGGACATTACGCTGTACGCAGGTTGGTACAGTATGCGCGACAGCAACCGCGTGTATGACAGTTCGGCAGTGATCGATACGACGAACAATTACAACACGTCCGGCTCCGCGCGTTCGGTTTCCACGAATTCGAGAGTATGTACGTTCTTCACCGCATGGAAAACGGGTACGATCAGAATTTATTATAAAAACGGCAGTGGTTCGAGTTCCTACCGTACGAGTTTTTATATTTATAATCTGAGCAAGAGCACTAATAGCAGTATTCAAGGCGGGACGCTGAGCTATACAAGTTACAGTTATGTCGATACGCAGGTTACGGCGGGAGACGTGCTTTGTTTCTGGTCCTATCGTTATAGTTCTTCCTCTTATACGACCACCGTATCGTTCTATGTGACCGATAATGCGGAAACGGACGGCGGCGTATTTGCCGATACCTGTAAAGCGACCGTCGGAGAAACGCATACGTTTCGCGCCGAGGCGAAAGAAGGGTATACGTTTGTCGGCTGGTTCAAAAACGACGAGACGACTGCGGCTTCTACCGATCTCGTGTACCAGTACACGATGACGGCGGAAGACGTGACGTTCACCGCGAAATGGGTTTTGACGGAAGGGGAGGTCGATGTGCCCGAAGTTCCGGCAGCTTAAACAAACGAACAAACCGCCCCGTTGCAGAAGCAACGGGGCGGTTTCATTTATAGAGGTTTATTCTACGGTTATCTGGCAGTTTTTCATCGCTTCGAGCGCCGTTTTATGCGCTTCCGCGCTTGTTCCCGCGCAGGCGGAAGCAATTACTTTGATCTCCGTTTCGGGACAGAACGCCTTCAACAACAGCGCGTTTGAAATTACGCAGACGTCCGTACACAGCCCGCAGAGGGTGATTTCGTCATAGCGGTTTTTCCGCGCGTATTCCGCGAGCGGGACGCTTGAAAAGGCGTCTTTTTCAAAGACCCGCGCGCCTTCCGCCTGCGCCGAGAGTCCTTTCACGAGTTCCCAGCCTTTCGTTCCCCGCAGGCAGTGCAGGACGGGCAGAAGCTTGCCTTCCTGCGTGGAGAGGTAGTTGCCGCTGTGCGTGTCTTGCGTGAAAACGACTTCCGTCGTGCCGTCCGCCCGTTCGCGGGAGATGAGCGCGGAGACTTCGGGTATGATTTTTTGCGCTTCCGCCGTGCCGAGAGTGCCGTTTACGAAATCGTTTTGCATGTCGATCACGACCAAAAGCCGTTTCGATTCCGCTTTGAGTTCTTTCATCACGAGATCGGCAATGTAACGGCAACCCCTGTGCGTGGGGTGGATCCCGTCCGCGGAAAACTGCGCGGGCGGAATGTCCTGCGTAACGCCGCGGAAGATTTCGTCCAACCGAATGAGCGGAAGCCGTTCTTGCGCCGCGATATCGGATATGATTTTCAAGTAAGGATCGAGGTGTACGCGCAGGCGACCCATCCCGCCGACGGGCAATACGTAGGGCTGGATCAGAATGAGTTTCGCGCCCGTGCCGCGGATCGTCGTTACGAGCGAAAGATAGTTTTCGCGGAACTGTTCGGGCGAGATCAGGTTTCCGTTGTCAACGCCGTGCCAGACGTCGTTGATGCCGATGTAGAGGACTACGACGTCGGGCGATTCGTTTACGACATCGCGGTCGATTCGTTCCAAAAGGTGTTCGGTGCGGTTTCCGCCGACGCCGTGGTTGATCACTTTGGGCGGGTTTTGGGGGTTGAGCAGCCGCAACCGTTTTTCCACCATCGAGACGTAACCGTCGCCCAGATCTTTCGGATCCGAATAATTCCGATTCGAATCGGTGATCGAATCTCCGAAGAATACGATTTTCATATTGCCCTCCTACGGGCGATCGCCCGATACCGTTTTATTTTAACATAAACGCGTTCCGACTGCAAGGAACCGAAAGAATTTTTTTGTATTTTTTGTGTTTTGACGAAAATAAACTTTGACATTTCTTTTGAATTGTGTTATATTGTTAGGGCGTAAAGCGAGCGAATGCAGAAGTACCCAAGAGGCTCAAGGGGCTCCCCTGCTAAGGGAGTAGACGTGTTAAAGCGTGCACGAGTTCGAATCTCGTCTTCTGCGCCAAACCAAACCCAACTGAACCCGTGAAAGGGATCGGTTGGGTGTTTTTATACGATGAGAATGATTTTATAGGTGAGTTTTATCGGCTCGCAACCGAATTTCGTGCGTTCAATCACAAAAGATTTTTCGCATTCATAGAAAACAAAATCCCGACGGTCGTCGCCGTCGGGGTCTTTACTTTCCGTGTAGTTGTAATGGATTTCTATTTTGTCGTTGTAGAGGACGACCTCTTTCACAAGCGTGCTGATGAGTTGTCGCGGCTCTTTCTTGATCGCCGCATGAAAGTATTCAAAAATATCTTCCCGTTTTATTAAGAGCTTTGTTTTCGATTTTTCCAACGCAATTTTATTGGATAGCTCCGTTTTCTGCTCATCCAACTTTTCCAACCGCTCTTTGGTGGAGTTCGTGAAGATGCCTTATTCTATCGCGTTTAACAGGTTATCGTAAAGATAGACATGAATCAATCGCTGAAAGCTCTTGAATAGATACGGTTGCGGTTTCCATTTATAAAAAGACAGAAAAAGGAATAATGATATGAAGATCAAAATTACCTCGGACTCAACCTGCGATTTAAGCAATGAACAAATCGAACAAAACAAGATCGGCATATTTCGCCTCTCGGTCGTTTTCGGGGAAAAAAGTTATAAAGACGGCGAACTTTCTCCGCAGGATATTTTCGACTTCGTGAAAGATTCGGGAACGCTTCCGAAGACCGCCGCGGGATTGCAGACGGAATATTTTGAATTTTTTACCGAGAACGTTTCCGACTGCGACGCTTTAATCCACTTTAATATTTCCGCGCAGGCTTCGTCGTCTTATTCTGCGGCGAGCAAAGCGGCGGAAGAATTCGGCGGAAAAGTATTCGTGGTCGACAGCAGGGCGCTCTCTACGGGGCAGGGGCTATTGGTCCTCAAAGCGTGCGGCATGGCGGAAGAAGGCTATTCGGCGGCGGAAATCGTGGAAACTGTCAACAGCTTGCGTGTAAAAGTAAATACGTCGTTCGTGCCCGACGCGTTGGACTATCTGCATAAAGGCGGCAGGTGTTCGCTTGCCGCGCTCATCGGCGCAAAAGTTTTAAAACTTCACCCCATGATCTGCGAAAATGCGGAAGGACAGCTGATCGCAAAAAAGAAGTATATGGGCGGTATGTCAAGGTGCATTCGTACATATATTGAAGACTTAAAAGCACAGTATCCCCGTTACGATAAAACGCGTTGTTGTATTACGCATAGTTCTGCGGACAGGGAATTGGTCGATCTGGCAAAGATGTTGGTCGGGCGGCATTTTGATTTTGACGAAGTATGCGAGACGGTTGCAGGTAGTATCGTAACAAGCCATTGCGGCAGGAATACGCTCGGCGTTCTGTTTATCAGCGAATAAACGCGATTCATGTTGCAAAAATTATTCGTGCAAGAAATAAAAAAACAGAATTTTTTTTAAAAGTATTGACAAACATAAAAAAGCGTGTTATATTGTCAATAAATAAAGAAGTTTGAAAGTTTTTAGCATTATCCTTTTTTGGGTATTTGTCGGAAAATTGCCCAAAATACAAGGATAATTAAATTTTCGGGACTGATTAAACAGTTAACCTAATTTTGGTCGGGAAATCGGACGGTTGTGTGTTCGATTAAAATAAAAAAATTATAAGTGAGGAAAATGTATGACGAAGACAAAGACAAAGATCTTATTGACCACACTGACTGTGGCAACGCTGGCGATCGGCTGCGGCGCGCTTGTTGCGTGCGTCGGTGATCCGGAAGACCCCGCGGGCAAAACGTATGAAATTACGTTCAACGCGAACGGCGGTTCGTATGCAGAGGGTGCGGAAAGCGTGAAGCTTACGACGGATAAAGACGGCAGGCTTGCCGCGGCTCCGACCGCAGATCCTACGAGAGCGGAGTACTCGTTTGCAACTTACAATACGACGGCGGACGGCTCCGGCAGCGATGTTACTTACGGCGTGAGTGGGTATCAGTTCAAGTCCGATGCCACCGTCTATGCGCAGTGGGTGGAAGCGGGGCTCTATACCTCGGACGGGAAGTTTGTTGCGGAACTCGAAGAGAGTACTCCCGGAGATTCGGCGCAAAAACAGTACGGCGCGGCGGGCGTGGAACTCGCGCCCGGGCAAGCGTTGCAAATCAAAGTGAAGGGCGAAACGTTAACGCACAACGTAGGCACGCTGGAACTTTGGCTGGACGGCGGTTGCCACGGCGTTGCGCTCGATCAGTCGCAGGCAACGATCACCGTTAAACCCGGCAACGAAAGAGCGTTTGATATTTATGCCAAGTATTATACGGATAACACGCCCTGCTGGTCGATCTATATTTCGGACGGCTTGAAGGATGAGGTGATTCCCGGCGGCGCGTATCTGGTAGGCTCCGGTTGGGGGACTGCGAACTGGCAGATCGGCGCTGAGAACTATATCGATCCCGAAAACGGTTTGACCGTGACCTTAAATGCGGACGCAATGTTCAAAATTACCGACTGTTTGGACGTAGCGGAAGGAGAAGAAAATCGCGGCTGGGCTTACAACAATCCCTCGTTCTATAAAATGGCTGAGGGAAAAGAAGAGGGTTATCTGAACCTCGGCTCTATCGGCGCTTCTGACAACGGCAGCGTATTGGCTCCCGGCGAGTATACCATTACAATCGAAGGGGAAGGCGAGAATATCAAATTCGTATTTACTCCCGCAGCGGATTTGAAGCCTGCGGAACTTCCCGATAAATTCGTACAAGACGGATTTTATCTGGCTGGCTCCGGCTTTAACGGCGCAGGATGGGACGTGAAAGAGGGATTTTACATCGATCCCGAAAACGGTCTGGAAGTAACGTTTGAAAAGAATGCGCAGTTCCAGGTCGTATCCTGTAAGAGTGCAACGACGGGGGGGGCAAACTGGAACTACGGTGCGGCTTCCTATTATAGAATGGCGGAAGGCGCCGAAACGGGATACATTGTACTTCCCAGCGGCGGAAACGGAACCGTCAAGACGGCGGGGACTTATACGTTCACGATCGATAACAGCGGCGAAACCCCTGTATTCGTCATCACGCCTGCGGAGGGATTAAAACCCGACCAGACGGTAGAAATTTTGCATTACTATATCAAGGGCAGTATGCATGACAGCTGGAATACGCCTATTACCGACGAGTACGAATTAAAGCCTGTTGAGGGGCAGGACGGCGTTTATCAACTGACGATCACTCTTGCAGCGGGCGTCGAGTTTGGTTTCCGTTCCTTTGCGGAAGGCGCTGATGGAAATGTGAAACCGGAGCAAATCGATTGGTTCGGCGCTAATCTGACGCTTGCGGAAGGGGTTACGGAAATTACGAAAGGCAATAATCTTAAGACGGTAAGCGCGGGAACCTATACGTTCACGCTCGATCCTGCAAACAAAACGTTGGGCGTTACGTTCGTTGCCGCAAGTACGCCAAATTCCGAACCTGAACCCACCGAACCTGATACGGAAAACCCCGCTGAATAATTCAGGCGGATGAAAACAAAAAAACTCTATCTTCGGATAGAGTTTTTTTGTTGGATAAATTCATAATTTTTTTTCGGATAACTATTGACAAGATTACCATCATATGGTAGAATGCTAATAATTATAAAAGTTTAAAAATAAATCACATTTTTTAAAATCATTAAACGGTTAATGAAACATTCAGGCTGAAAAGCCTGATAATAAAATATATGTTAAACGGTTAATGGGAAGTAAGCCGATTTTTCGGCAGATTTTATGAAAACGGAGGAAATTATGAGGAAGAAAAGTGTAGTCTGTTTTATCGCTGCATTCGTCATGCTGTTCGGCTGCATATTCGCGGCGTGCGGAAAGACGGATAAACCGTATGTGCCGGACGACGAGGCGGCGCAAAAATACGAACAAAACCTTGATTGGGGGGAAAAGAATCATTTATACATTCACTATCTTCGCGGTTCGCATTCCGAATCCGAGCAGGGGAAAGTGAATTCCGCAACGGCTCCCGCGTATTCGTCGCAGATAGATTCCAAGGTATACGGCGACTGGGGACTTTGGGTGTGGGAGTATTTCCCCACGAACAGCGAAGGCAGAGCGTTCTTCCCGATGAAGATAGACGAATCGGGCGCGGTGTACGATATCGACCTTTCGGCTACCTATAACGACGCGGGTTGGAACGAGGCAACGCTCAATAATAAAGGGCTCATCATCAACTACAACGAAGCGCTCCGTTTGGGTATTCAGGTATTCTCGCAGGATAGCCGCGAAAACGGTTCCGGCTTTTGGGTGAACGACGGCGGCGACGTATACGTTATTTTAGAGGATGCAAAACGCAGCAAGGGCGACTATCACTGGTTTGTCCGTCAGGGCGAAGTGGGGAGCGGTTCTCCCGTGTTTGCGGGCGCGGAAGTGTACGATCCTTACGAGGGACTCGAACCGGGCTCGGCTGTCACGAAGTACGACGTAGTTTCCAACAAAGGAAACAACACTGTTTACAAACAGCAGTCCGTTGCGCAGGGCTGGGAAGAAAACAGCGTCGGTTATCAGGTGTTCATTGCCTCGTTTGCGGACAGCGACGGCGACGGCATGGGAGATCTGCGCGGCGTTATCCAAAAACTCGATTATCTGAAAGAGTTGGGCGTTGATACGCTTTGGCTCACGCCTTTCCAGCAGTCTAACTCCTATCACGGTTACGATATTATGGACTACTTTACGGTAGATCCCCGTTTCGGTACGCTCGACGATTACCGCGAGCTTGTGTACAAGGCGCACGAGAAAGGAATGAAGGTCCTTATGGATTTCGTTCTCAACCATACGTCGCCCTCCAACCCGTGGTTTTTGAAATCGCAAAGACTTGTGAAGGAAACGGTGAAACTGCCCGACGGTACCGAGAAAGAAATTGATTACCGCAATTTCTACACCTGGCAGAACGAGGACTACGTCGGCGGCTTGCCCGAAGACAAACAAAAGCAATGGTTTAAGGATTCGAACGGGTATTATTTCTATTCGAGTTTCGGTTCCTCCATGCCCGAACTCAATTTCGACAATCAGGCAACGCGCGACGCGATTCTGGAAGTTGCGCTCTACTGGATGAGCTTCGGCTTAGACGGTTTCCGCCTCGACGCCGTGAAGCATATCTACATGGCGAACGAGAGCCGCGATCAGTCGAGCTGGGTGGTGGAAGACGGGGCTTACTCCTTCGACATGAACAAAGACGCACACTTCTTTATGGAGTTCAACGCGAAGCTCAAAGCAAGCTATCCCAATGCGATTCTCGTCGGCGAGAACTTCAACGGCGATCCCGCGAAACTTGCAGGCTTATACGGAGGGCTGGATTCGCAGTTTAACTTTAACTGGTATTACGATACGACCTACGCGCTTACCCGGATCGCAAAGGGTTCTTCAAGTGTCGCTTCCGAGAATGCGAAGAAAATCATGAATCAGTACGGCGCGGCGCAATTCGATTTCTCCCTCTTCCGCAGTGACTACATCGACGGCGTGTTCACGTCCAATCACGACGTTCAGCGCGCCCGTGATAAGTTATTCGCTACGGATGTGGGCGTTTCGAGGGATGCCGTCCTCGGCGACGATGCATGGAATTTGTCCGAAAAACTTGCAAAACTTTGGGCGGGCATGAGCCTTACCGTTCCCGGTATGACCTGGATATATAACGGAGACGAGCTTGGAATGTTCGGAACGCTTACGGATAATCCCGCAGGCGACGGATCGGGACACGAGGACAGGTGGTACCGTCAGCCCATGAAGTGGACAACGCAACTCAGCGGCAGTAAAAATAACTGTAATTATCCCATCGGCTTTAACAACTACGTTATGACGTGGGATTCGCTCAACGCTCAGCTTCACGGCGCAAACGAACAAAGCAAGGAAACGGATTCGATTTATAATGCCTATAAGACGTTTATCAAGATCAGGAAGGAAAATCCTGTTCTTGCAAGAGGAAAGGTAGTCAACCACTATACGACGGGCAGCGTTGTATGCTACTCCGTGCAAGATGCAAACAGCGAGATTCTCGTCTACGTCAATGCAACCAAAATGGACGCTCTCGCGAATTATTCGGTTCCGGCGGGTGCAACGCTTTTGTACGGAAACGGAATGACGGGCACGAATTCGAACAGGGTACCGGCTTATTCGATACTTATATATAAGGTGAAATAAGGAGGAACGGTTATGAAGAAAATTACGGCTTTAATGCTTACGGGTTTATTTGCGTTTGCGGGCGCGGCAATGTTTTCGTCTTGCAAAAACTCGGATAAAATCAATTTGTATTTCGTTCCCGGAACTTATATGGAGGACGGAGTCAAGACGGAAAATACGGTCCCGTCCGGAGCCGAGGCGCTCACGCAAAAACAATGCAACAAAATAAAAAGCGAAAACGTTTACCGTTGCACGCTTGCCGAGGGAGAAGTGCTTCCCGTGCCTGCGAGCAGCAGAAAGGACGCGGAAGGCAATCCTTATACTTTCAACGGTTGGTGGACGATCGTCGATGCGACCGTCACCTATTTTGAAACGGTGCCCGAACTTACGGAAACGATATATCTCTATGCAGACTGGCGCGCCGATTTATCGCAGCCCCAAGACCCCGTTGAACCGGATGATTCCGTAACGGTTCAGCCCAAATATTATATGTCCGTTTTGCGTGCGGAAACGCAGGAAACGGAGACCGTTCCTCTGCGTGTTTGGGGAACGGACGTTACAAATGCGGAAACGCTCGGATACAGCGCGCCCGTTCAGCTTCATAACGATTGGTTCGTGTTGAACCCCGGCGACGTGGTTTCCGTGTATACGGCGGGGCTTTTGGGTTCGGAAGAAGCGCAGCTTGCGCCCGTATCCGCGAGCGGCGGAAGTATTACGATCACGCTTGAAAACAGCGACGCGGAAGGCAACGATACAAAAGACTATTTAGAAAAGAGCAGTGACACTGCGCTCCTCTATAAAGAAACTCTGTCGGCGCGCCATTTCAGAATTTATATTAAATTCTACGATAAGGGCGCAACCATGACGGTTTATATGCAACCGATGGATTAAACTTAGTCCCCCAACTTGTTTGCAAGGATCTTTTTTCAATTTGAAGAAGATCCTTGCAAACATAAAATTCAGGTATACAAAAGTTGATATGGAAAAAATAACGATAAAGGATATTGCGCGCCTTGCGGGCGTATCCGTTGCCACCGTTTCCTATATCATAAACGGGAAACATGAAAACAGATATACGCCGGATACGAAACGGAAAGTTTTGCAGATCGTAAACCTGTATAATTTCCATCCTTCGCGCCTTGCGCAGTCGTTCGCGCTGAGCAAAAGCAGAAACGTCATCGTACTCACGGACAAACATTCGTCCATTATGCAGGAAGCGGAGAGTTACGACTTTTTGAGAATTTTCTGCAAGACGTTCGAACGGCTTGGCTATAATCTTATCATGCGCACGTATCTGGAAAATACGAGGATCGACGTTGCGGACGCGATCATTTGCGTGGGCATGGAAGAAGAGAAGTTCCGCAGGCTTGCGCAGGAAAATTTCGTACCTTTGATTTCGGTGGACGGAAAGATCAACGACGAATTGTTTTATCAGATCTATCAGGATTTCGGATACGTTTTACAAGAGGGAGAAAAGGCTTACGGGAAGAACAATTTTACGTTGGCGCTTGTGGATATGTACAACCGGACGCTGAAAGAGGAGATAAGCGCGCTATACGACAAGATCGTCTTTTTGGACGATGACGGTTTGGGCAAATTGCCCGAAGGAAATATCGTGACCGTTCACTCTTCCCTGAAAAACATCAGGGGAATGGGTGAAAAGGAGATGCTCTTTGTTCCCGCCAACACACAGGCTCGGGTGGACGCGATTTTCGAATGTTTCAATATGGCTACCGAGCGCGTGCAGGGAACTTCGCATACGGTGCGCGTACATTAGTCAAGAGATCAAACTATGAACAGATATGCCGTATTCCACAGACCCGAAAGCTGCTTCGCGTATCCCGTGGCGGGCGATCGGCTCAGAGTAGTACTGAGGGTTTCCGCCCAAGATGAGCTCGATAAGGTGGAACTGCTCTATAACAATAAATACGATTTTACGAAAAAATTCGATACGTGCCGAATGGACCGTTGCGTTACGGATGGGGTTTTTGCCTATCATATAGCGGAAATAACGCTTCCTGACGCGCGCTTTGCCTATATTTTCCGAATTACGGAAAAAGAGAAAGTTTTCTATTATTCCGAAGAAGGTCTTTCGGAAGAGTATCTGTTTCAGCTTGCCTATTATACGTTCTTTCAATTTCCGTTCATCAACGGCGCAGACGTGATGCGTGTGGTGGATTGGACGCGCTCCGCGGTATTCTATCAGATTTTTGTAGATAGATTTTTCCGTGGCGATTATGAAAAGGACGATCGCTATATCAATACGGCTTGGAACGGAAAAATCGACCGTTATTCCTTCGCGGGCGGCGATCTGGACGGGATCGCAAACAAGCTCCCGTATCTTTGCGACTTGGGCGTTACCGCTCTGTATCTTACGCCGATATTCTACTCGGGCAGCAATCATAAGTACAACGTAACGGATTACACGCTCGTCGACCCGCAATTCGGGACGAATGAAAAGCTCAAACGCCTTTTGGACTCGGCGCATGAAAAGCACCTGAAAATCATCATAGATACGGTGTTCAATCATTGCGATATCAGCCACGGGATATTTAAAGACGTTTTAGAAAAGGGTAGGGATTCCGAGTATTACGATTGGTTTTTGATAGACGGGGATTTTCCGGATACCGAGAAGGGAAACTACGCGCATTTTGCGGATTGCAAATATATGCCGAAGTGGAACACCAACAATTCCGAAGTGCGGCGCTATCTGATCGATATTGCGCTCGAATATCTGCGGATGGGGTTCGACGGCTTGCGGCTTGACGTTGCGGACGAAATATCGCACGAAATGTGGCGGCAGCTGCGCAGCGAGGTAAAGCGGCAGTTTCCCGAAGCGCTCATCCTCGGCGAGATATGGCATTTGAACGAGCCGTGGCTCAGGGGAGATCAGCTCGACGGCGTGATGAATTATAAGTTTCAGAAAATTCTGGTCGATTTCTTCGGCGCTGTTCCGATAAAAGCGGAAGACGCCGCAAACAGAATGAACGGATTGCTTTTAGCGAATACGCAGCAGGCAAACGCAATGGCGCTGAATTTTTTGGACGATCACGATACGCCGCGGTTTTTGGGATTGGCGGGAGGGAATACGGATAAACTGTTGTGCGCGCTCTGCGCAATGGTCATGTTTCCCGGAATGCCGTGCGTGTTCTACGGCACGGAATTGCCGCTGGACGGTACGGGCGATCCCGATTGCCGTAAAACGTTCGACTGGACTTTCCGCGATCAGCGCGAAGAGTACCGTGATAATTTTAAGAATATACTTGCTTTGAAAAAACAAATGGCGTTATCGGGAGCCGAAGCGGAGATCGCAGAGCAAGACGGAATCCTCCGGATTTCGAGAGAAGCGGAAGGCGAGTGCGTTATGGCTTATTTCAATACGTGCGGCAAAGCGAAGACACTGAATGCCGAGGGGGGGGGTACGCTGTTTGCGCTGAATTATGACGGAAAGATGATTTTCAACAACGGCGCAGTCGTTGTAAAAAATAAAACCGTAAAAAATTGTGGAGGAAAAATATCATGAAAAAAAGAATCGTATCGTTACTTGTTTGCGGCGCGCTTGCCGCAAGCGCGGTTGCAAGTTTAACGGCTTGCGAAAGCGGGCTTAAACTAACCGTTTGGGGTTCTGCGGCACAGCAGGAAACGCTTAAAAAGATGGTGCAGGAATTCAAAGATTCAAACCCCGATCAGAAATACAACATTAAAATAGGTGTCGGGGAAGAGGACATGGCGTACAGTAACGTCAGCAAAGACGCCTCTGCCGCGGCGGACGTCTATTGTTATTCGAGCGATCAGCTCATTCCGCTTTTACGTGCAGGCGGGCTTGCGGAGTTGGGCGGGATGTTCCTCGACGAGGTAAAAGCCAATAACAGCGTTGACTCTGTGAAGTCCGGTTCCCTTTCCTGGGGCACGGCGGAGGAAAAGGTGTACGGCTATCCGTATGCTTCGGATAACGGATACTTTTTGTTTTACGATAAGTCGGTTATAACCGACGAACAACAGGCGGGCTCGCTTGAATCGATCATTTCGATATGCGAGAGCAAAAATAAAACGATCGGCTGGGCGATCGACGTGCCTTGGTACACGGCGGGCTTTTTCTTTTCGTTCGGTTGCAGCTATAATGTTGAATACGATTATTCGGAAAACTACACCGAAACAAATATCGAGATCGATTTCAACAGCGAAGGCGGTATTAAGGCTTCCAAGGCGATTGCAAAGCTTACGTCGAGCAAAGCGTTTGCGGGAAAGGGGACGGATAACAACATCATAACAACGGGTTTCAGCACGCGCAAAATGGCGGCTGCCGTTTCGGGAACCTGGAACGCGAAGAGGATTCAAAACGACCTCGGCGAAGATTACGGCGTTTGCAAACTTCCCACCGTAACGATAGACGAAGAAACGAAACAGCTCTATTCGTTCAAGGGTTATAAACTGTTCGGCGTAAATCCCCACAGTAAAAATCTTGTGGAGGCACATAGGCTTGCGGCGTTCCTTTCAAGCGGCGCTATGCAGCAACAGCGTTTTGAAGAACACTTGGTAGGCCCTACGAATAACGAAGTCGCTAATCTGGATGAGATCAAAAACAATCCTACCTTTGCGGCGCTGAGCGTGCAGAACGCGTTCGCGGTAGAGCAGACTTCCGTGCCTTCCAATTTCTGGGAGCCTTTGAAGAGTTACGGATTGAACATTATAGACAAACTTATCGATGAAACTGGTACGAAAGGGGAAGCTTATACCTATGCGAAGTATCTCGATAAAATGGTGGCGAGTATTACCAACAGATAAACTCTGTTGCGAAAAAATTAAACGGAGAAGACTATGAATCTGGAATATTTGAAAATGTCGCCGTTGGAAAAGTTTTGGTATAATTTCAAAGGATTTTTTAAGCGGTTGCCGTCTGCGTTTGCGGCGTTCTTCAAGGCGATTCCCAAAAAACTTAAAAAGTTTTGGCTTGCTTTTGTGGGTATCTTCGTAAATATCGGCGCGGCGGCAAAGGAAGGCGATTGGAAAACGCGCACTTCGTTTGCGGTAATGGGGTTCGGGTTGATTTGCCGCAAACAGGTTCTTCGCGGAATTTTATATTTGTTCTTTGAGGTGCTGTTCGTTCTGTATATGGTTTTCTTCGGTTGGAAGTATCTTGCCAAAATGGGCAGTTTGGGTGAGGTTGCCGTTGTGACCGGAAAAGATCCGTTAACGGGAATTACAACCTATACCTATTACGATAACAGCCTTTTGATACTTCTGTATTCGTTGTTAACTTTGTTTGTCATAGCGGCGTTCGTCTATATGTGGTATCATAACGTAAAAGGGAATTACCTCTCTCAGCAGTTTCAGGAAGCGCGTTTGCATCTGCCCTCAGTGAAAGACGATATCCATTCTTATGCGGATGAAAACTATCATAAAACGTTGCTCTCCATCCCGATGCTCGGGCTTGTGATTTTCACCATTTTACCCATTTTCTTTATGGTATTTATCGCGTTTACTAATTACGATAAAGCGCATATGCCTCCGAGCGAGCTGTTTCAATGGGTGGGGTTTGAAAATTTTGTGAACGTGCTTGGCGGCGGGATTTCGGCAAACAGCAAAGTATTTGCGTTTACGTTTACGGAAGTTTTGCTGTGGACGGTCGTGTGGGCGTTTTTTGCAACTTTTTCGAATTATATTCTCGGCATGATCGTTGCGATCCTCATCAATAAGAAGGGCGTCAGATGCAAGAAACTTTGGCGGACGATTCTCGTTATGACGATTGCCATTCCGCAATTCGTATCGCTTATGTTTATGTCTCAGTTACTTGCCGATCAGGGTCTGATAAATAACCTGATGTTGAAATGGGGATGGATCGATAAACCCATTCCGTTTTTAACTGACGGAACGCTTTCAAGGGTAATGATCATCATCATCAATATGTGGATAGGAATCCCGTATACGATGCTGATCTGCACGGGAATCCTTATGAACATTCCTCAGGATTTGTACGAATCGGCAAGAATGGACGGAGCGGGCCCCATCAGGGCGTATATGAAAATAACCCTTCCTTATATGCTTCACGTTACCGCGCCTTATCTGATCACGCAGTTCATTGGGAACCTTAATAACTTTAATGTGATCTTTCTCTTGTCCGGCGGAAATCCGCCGTTGGATATGTCGGGTGTTCCTACGGGCGCAGGAAAAACAGACCTACTGATCACCTGGCTCTACAAACTCACGGTAACAGAAAGTCAGTACGGAGTCGCTTCGGTTATCGGTATTTTCACGTTCGTTATCGTCGCGGTGCTTTCGCTGATTCTTTACAACCGTTCCAAATCGGTTAAAAACGAGGAGGAATTCATGTAATGAAAATGAAATACAGGAGCAAGAAGGGCGCGGAGCGCGCGTCGCTGGTCGCAATACACGCGATCCTGATCATCATTTCGGTCATCTGGCTGATACCTTTTCTGCTGATGATCATCCTTTCGTTCCGCGGGGAGACAGTAGGCACTTCGGCAGACTATATCTTTCCGAAGCAATGGTCGTTTAATAACTATATTAAACTGTTTACCGAAACGAAGTTTTTAAGATGGTACGGCAACACGTTGCTCGTTTCGGTTGCGGTTACGATTTTTCAGACGATCATAATTCTTGCAACGAGCTACGCTTTGTCAAGACTTCGTTTCAAAATGCGCAAGCCGCTCATGAACGTCATGCTCGTTCTCGGTATGTTCCCCGGCTTCCTTTCGATGACGGCAGTGTATTTTGTGCTGAAAGAAATCAACCTGACGCAAAATTTATTGGGACTGATCCTGGTCTATTCTGCGAGCTCGGCGATGCAGTATTATATCTGTAAAGGCTTTTTCGATACGATATCCAAATCGCTCGACGAGGCCGCAAGGATAGACGGCGCAAGCAGGCATACGGTTTTCATAAAAATTATTTTGCCGCTTGCAAAGCCCATCATCATTTACACGGTTTTATCGGCGTTTATCGCGCCGTGGGGCGAGTATATGTTCTCGTCGTTTATCATGCTCGGAGATCCCGATCAATTTACGGTTGCAGTGGGAATGAAATCGTGGCTTGATAATTCCTCATTGATGAGCGACGGGTATTTTGCGGTATTTTGTGCGTCTGCGGTCGTGGTTTCCATCCCGATAACCGCTCTGTTTATATGGTTGCAGCGGTATTATGTGGAAGGGATCACGGGCGGCTCGGTAAAAGGTTAAGGAGATTAAAATGGCAGATGTTACATTGACACATATTTATAAAGTGTATCCGAACGGAACGAAGGCGGTAAAAGACTTCAATATGCAAATACAGGATAAGGAGTTTATCGTATTCGTGGGACCGTCCGGTTGCGGAAAATCCACTACGCTCCGCATGATTGCGGGGCTTGAAGATATTTCGGCAGGGGAACTGAAAATAGGCGATTTGATCGTAAACGATATGGAGCCGAAAGACAGAGATATTGCAATGGTGTTTCAGAACTACGCGCTCTATCCGCACATGACCGTTTATGAAAATATCGCCTTCGGGTTACGGCTTCGTAAACTTTCGAAAGATGAAATCCATAGAAAAGTAGTCGAAGCGGCGAATATCCTCGGTATTACCGAATATCTCAATAAAAAGCCGAAGGAAATGTCCGGCGGACAAAGACAGCGCGTTGCGCTCGGACGCGCGATCGTACGCGAACCCAAAGTGATGCTTCTGGACGAACCGTTGTCTAATCTGGACGCAAAACTCAGGACGCAGATGAGAGCGGAAATCGGCAAACTGCACAGTAAACTTCAAACGACGTTTATTTACGTTACGCACGACCAGGTGGAGGCAATGACCATGGGAACGCGGATCGTTGTTATGAAAGACGGGCTCGTGCAGCAGATCGATACCCCTAAAAATCTGTACAATTATCCGGGCAATAAATTCGTTGCGGGCTTTATCGGAACGCCGCAGATGAATTTCTTCGAGGGAACGCTTTTGAAGAAAGGCGATGACGTACAGATCAAGTTCGAGTATACGGACGCGGAGATCACCGTACCTTATTCCATGCTTTATAAGGCAAAACTCTCGTACCTCGACGGTAATTCCGTCGTATATATTGGGCTTCGTCCCGAGGATATATCACTTGCGAGCGGCGATGTCAAGAATAATAAGGCGGTTGTAAAAGTAGTTGTTTCGCATAAGGAAGACCTCGGCAGCGAAACGCTTGTTTACGGAGATATCAATCCGAACGGCGACGGGTATGTGGAAAGTTCGACAAGGATCATTATTAAGGATAACAGCGGACGGGAATTGAAAGCCGGAGACGTAGTGGAGGCGGCATTAAATATCAACCGCGTGCATTTGTTCGATAAAAAAACGGAGGAATCCGTGTTGCCGCGCGTTCCGGAATATAACTATCTCGACTGCGAAATCAGTAAAGGGAAAATAAAATTCCTCGGTGCAGAGATCCGGTTGCCCGCGTCGGTTAACGCCGAAGACCTGAAAGGCGAATTGCTTTTGCCCACTGACGCCGTCACGCTGGACGGGGATCTGCAAGCGGAGGTCGTATCCTGCGAAGAGATCAACGGAGTTTATCTTCTGTCCTTGACGCTCGGCGGTAAGCGGTTGTATGCCGTTTTGCCCGAACCCGTGGATGCGAAAACGGTGGGTATCGGGATCGATTTCAAAAAAATAACGGTAACGGCGTGCGGCGAAAATAAAATTGTGCCCATGCCTGAGGTCAACGCATTCCCCTGTAAATTTGTCAAAAAGAAAATTTGTGAACGAGTTGAAGTCAACGGAAAGACGAAAAAGAAGAAGAGCGTGCAGTTCGGGTTGACGGTTGCAGACGCGTTTTATGGAGTCGCGGATGAAACGGCGCAGAAAATATTTACCGCGCTCGGGATCAAGAATGCGTATGCCGCAAATTTGAGATTGGAGTGCGGTATCGATCGAATTGCGGTAGCTGAGAGCGGAATTGCGGCGGAAGCGGTGCAAACGCTTGATTACGGCAAGGAAAAATACTTAAAATGTAAAGTCGGAGACAGTTTCATCTATGTAAAAACGGAGGCGGAATACACTGGCAATATTTGCTTGTTGCCTGATTTTGAGCACGTCGGAATTGTGGAAATCGAGAGGGAGATCAAAATTATTTAAGTTATGGAAACAACGGAGTTTATTAAACAACTGAAAGAATTGAAAACGGAAGGGAAAACCACGCAAGAGTTGTATAACGAGATATCATCGCTTGCTATGATTTTCGGTTTGCGCAAGGAGCAAAGACCCGTCGTAAAAAACGCTTATTATCTTTCGATGGAATTTTTGATAGGACGCAGTTTTTTCAATAATCTCATGGAACTCGGTGTTCTGGATGAAACAAGAAATATCCTTGCACAGAAGGGAATTGATATCAACATATTCGAGGAGATCGAGGACGCGGCGCTCGGAAACGGCGGTTTGGGCAGGCTTGCGGCGTGTTTTCTTGATTCTGCGGCGGAACTTGGACTTCCGTTGCAGGGCTACGGCATCAGATATCGGTACGGGCTTTTTAAACAGGCAATCGAGAACGGCTTCCAAGTGGAACTTCCGGACGATTGGCAGCGGTTTGGCGATCCTTGGAGCATCAGAAGGGAAAACGAGGAACGCACGGTTCGGTTTGCAGATATGACGGTTACGGCAGTGCCTTACGATATGCCCGTATTTGGCAAGCGCATTAATGTTTTGCGGCTGTGGCAGGCGGAAGGTGATGAAGATGCGCAAAAAATAAGCGAATATCTCTATCCCGCAGACGATACGGAAGAGGGGAAACTGTTAAGGCTTCGGCAGGAGTATTTCTTCTCTGCGGCGGCGGTAGGGGAACTGATCGAAAAGCATGTGAAACTTTACGGTAGAAAATTCCATAATTTTGCGGACTTTAACGTAATCCAACTTAACGATACGCATCCCGTGTTGGCGATCGCTGAATTTATCAGAATACTGATAGCGGATTATCAGGTAAATTTTTCCGATGCGGTTGAAATTGCAAGAAAAACGTTTGCCTACACCAATCATACGATCATGCCCGAGGCTTTGGAGTGCTGGGACGCGGGACAGGTCAAAAAGATATTGCCTGAAATTTACGCGCTACTGATCAAATTGCACTTAAAACAAAAGGAAGATTTCGATAAACTGAACTGTTCGGATGAGGAAGCGTCGGATATGGCAATATATTCTTCGGACCGATTTTCAATGGCAAATCTTGCGATATATATAGGGAAAACGGTTAACGGCGTAGCAAAACTGCATACCGAAATTTTGAAAGACAACCTTTTCAGAACGGCGTATCGATATTATCCCGAAAAGTTCCAAAATAAAACCAACGGCATTACGCAGCGCAGGTGGCTCATGCTTTGCAAGCGTAACCGATATATGATCGATAAAAGCGCGCTTGCGATCGCGGTGTTCAACGGCATAAAACAGGGCGGCACGTGGTACACCATACGGTACGCGAAAGCAAAAGGCGTGCGGGTCATGACGATCAATTTGAATGAAATGTAAAAACAGGAATAATATGAAATATTTTACAAAAGAGTATTATCAAATAAAATTTTTAACGGATACGGTGCAACACGTTCGCCAATTAAAATCGACGGAACAAATAAACGAAAAATTTTATCGGTTCCTTTACGAAAAGCAGTACAATTTATTCTCGTTTTATGAGAAGACGAGCGATTTTTATCATGATCGGACGGAAGATTTGCGGAGAATCGAAGCTTACGCGAACGATGCGAATATTACCGACGAAGAACGCGGTTTCAGAAAAGATTTCAAAGAATTGTACGAATATCTGTACGGCAACAATCTTCGAAGTAAAAAAGTGTTTGAGTTTGACGAGGAAATGTGCAGACGGAAATTTGCGGAACGGATCAATTCGCGAATCGAACTCTATCGTCAACTTCCGCAAAAAATATTGGATAAAATTGCGGATATCCGCGTGTTTGCCTTGGGCTATACGAGCGCGGAAGTGAAGCATTTATTGCGTCCGTATTGCGCAATTAAGCGCAGCGAAATCAAGGAAATCGAAGAAAAAGCCCATAGAGAAACCGACAGGGCGGAGAGTCACCTGTCGGAGATAATCGGGTTTAACGAATATGAAGAAGTTTTGTTGACGGGAATCGAAGAAAGAAACGGCGATATCCTTCTGAAAGTCGATCGGGTCTGTATTTTGTCGATTAAAGACGGGGAAATTCTTGAAGGAAACGGCAAAACGATTTATCCGTATGACGAAGAAAGGCCGAACTGCCCGTGGAGCAGGATCGTGGCTTCCGAACTGCACAGATCGAAGGGTAAATTCAAAGTACAGTTTTTAGTTGCGAACAACAATGAAATCGGGCAAACGGATTTGTGGTATCTGACTGTGCGGGGTACCGATATTACGGCAACGGATGATATCGCGACGGTGGATTTTACGCCCGATTTGTAATCGGAAACACAAATTTTTTCCACGCCGAAATTGCCGAGGGGGTTTCGCTCGGCAATTTCGGGCGTGCGTCGGCATTGGAGATTCCGTTCGCGCTATTCGGTTTCGAAATTTTCGTAATCGAATAGGGGATCGTCGAAAAATTCGGAAACAGACATTCCGAGTGCGCAGACGATTACAGCCATCGTATTGAGGTTGCACGCTTTTGTTTTCGCATGAACGACGTTGGTGATCGTACTCGGGTGTACGCCGGCAAGAAACGCCAATCTGTACTGCGTCATGTTTTTTTCTCTTAAAACATTTTTTAGTTTTAAAGCAAAAGCTTCGCTCAATGACAACATAATCCTATCTCTCGCGTCGGTTTTTTCGGCGACCGTTTCCAACGAATCGGATTTCGATCGGCATTCACTCTCAATCATCTTTTCTGCCGATTAACACGTCGATTTCAACGTGAAAATAATCCGCTAAAAGGGTCAGATTCTCCAACGCGATCTGACGCTGACATAATAAATATCTCGATAGCGTCGGTTGGGCAATTCCGACGTTTTTCGAAAGTTCGCAAACCGTCATGTCGCCCATGAGTTCTTTTAAGTTTTTCGCAAGCGTTGCCATGTATTGATTCATAGTTGTTTTTTATACCAAATGAAATGAATTGCTTTACAGATACTAATCGCTATGTTATCATGATGATCCCGCACAAAGTGTTTCGACGGTTGTCCTCTAATACATATCGTCCGTGCGACCGAGCAAATAATCAAGAGAAACGCTGAAATAATCGCTTAAAATTTCCAATAACTCCAAAGAGGGAAGATATCCGAAATTCAACCAACGCGAAATATAGCTGTTGCTGAAATGACAGTCTTTGCCGACTTTATAGAATGTGACGGAATCCCTTTCACACAGCGCTCTGAAACGCGTATCGAAGTTGCTATCCGTTTTGGATTTCGAAAAATATTCGTCGTCGGTTTGTCCGAGCAGATACTTGACGGACACGTTAAAATAATCGGCGATTCTGATCAGGATCCTCGGCGACGGGACGATCCCGTAATTCAAGGCATTGGACACGGATCGGTAATCTACGCCGATCTTAGACGGCAAGGTCGATTTCTTGATATTTTGTTCACCGACCAATTCGTTGATTCGTTTTTGAAAATTATCTGATATCGCCATAATTCCCCTCAAAATATAGTTTCATAAAAGCGAAACTGCATTTATATTAAAGAATATAATTATTTTGCCCGAATTAACAATAGAAAAGCCAAATTACAACGAATTCTTTGCGGTACGCATTCGAATTATCTGCTTTTCCGGTTGTTATATTTATTATTTACAATTGAAATCAATTTAACGGCGGGGCAACGAAACTTGATGTATTTCACCAAAGAATTTTATACGACGGAATGGTTGTCGGCGGCGGACGTGTTTCTCAAAATATCGGAAAATGCGGAACGGAAAGACGAGGCGTTTTATCAGAGCGTTTATAGGGAAGCGTTCGACATGTTCCGCGGCTGCGAACTCATGAACGAGCGGTTTTGCGATCCGATCGAGGAATTGCGGAAAATCGACGAACGCGTCAACGAACCGGACATTTCGGACGAGGAACGCAGCGAACGGATCCTGCATCGGGAACTGTACGTGGCGTTGAATAAAAGGCGGATCGCGCGCGGGACTTTCGAGCCGTTTGACGAAGAGCTGTGTCGCGCTCGTTTCGACGCGCGACAAAGAAAATTTTATGATATTTTTTCCTGTTTGCCCGACGAAATTTTGTCTGAAATCGCAGACCTGCGCGTTTTTGTTCTGGGTTATGCAAGCGAGGCGGCGATCCGATTATTGCGTCCGTATTGTGCGGAACTTAGAAAATTCGTGAAACGGGTAAAACAAAAGGCGCGCGCCGAAACGAAAAAAGCGCAAAAACGGCTGTCGAAAAAAATCGACTTCAACCGTTTGGAGAAAGTTCCGATTTTCGGGATCGCCAAGGAGGGAAGCGATATTTGCTTAAAAACCGCCGCCGGCGAATTCCGCTTTGTCAACGCATCGCTGATCGAAGGGGAAGGCATGTCCGTATTCGATTGCTCCGAAACCGCAAACGCGGAACGGCCGAGGAGTAAAATCAAAGCCGCGGAACTGCATCGGATCGGAGAGGAATACGAGGCGAACTTTTTGGTTTGCGACCGGTACGGAGACGGCGCCGAAGTCCTGTGGTATCTGTCGGTTTGTGGCGAAGATATCCGGAAAACGGACGACTGATCGCACGAAAAACAGAATATTCATACGAAAACCGCAGCCTGCGCGAGCAGGTTGCGGTTTGTATTTATCGCCCGAAAACGGCGCCGGAAACTGATAAATAATGCCAAAAACGAAAAGCGTTTTCATGATTTTTCGCGGTTTTATGTGAAAAACTGTCCACGGCGGCGGACATTTTGTCAATTATCGTCAGTATATTCGTAATTTCTTGTATAATAACTGTTTATTTGACAATTCATTCGTATAAATGTATAATGTCATCAAGGAGAATTTGGAATATGAAAAATACTTCGGGTAAAAAATGCAATCGGTTTGCGCTGGCGGCGATTTGTACGGCGGTGTTGTCCGGCGTCGTTGCTTTCGGCGTAGCTTGCGGCGGCAAAAAACCCACGGCGACGCTCACGTTTATCGAGGGGGTTGACGGGGAGACGACGCGCACCACGCGCACCGTCGCGGTGGGCGAGACGCTGGGAAGCGCGTTGAGCGGAATGACGCCCGCGCCGGTCGAATCGCTCGAATTCGGCGGGTGGTACGCGGAATCCGCGCCGGCGGACGAAAAAACGGTGATCACGGCGGAAGGTCTTACGCTGACTGCGAAATATCGGGCGACGTATACCGTATCGCAATACCTGCAAAGGCAGGACGGGAGTTACGGAGATGCGGACGTGTCTTCGGGCAAATCCTGGTACGGGGAACCGTTTACTTACGCTTACAGCGTCCCCGTGCATTATTCTTTGGGCGAAAAACCCGAAGGCGAAGGGTATGCGGAGAGCAAAGTTTCGACGGAGAGCCTCGGCAAAAACGAGACGTTTACCGTTTATTTCGCGCGCGATCGGGTGACGGCGACGTATCATTTCAATCCCCCCGCGGATTCGGGCGCGGCGGACCGCGAAGTCGCGGAAACGGTGCTGTTCGGGAATTCCGTTACGGCGAAGTCGGAGGACGCGTTCGCGGAAGAGCTCCCCGATATTTACCGTTTTGCGGGCTGGGCGACGAGCCGCGACGGAGAAGTCGTCTATGCCGCGGGCGAGACGGTTCCGCTGGAAGAAAACGCCGATCTGTTTGCGAAGTGGGACGTTGCGAAGACGGACGTCTGCGGCGGCGGAGATAAACTCTTCGTCTCTTCGAAAAAAGGCGAAAGCGGCGTGGTGATCCTGTGCCGCGAAGGACAGGAAGAAAAGCGCGGCGCGGTCAACGGGGCGGGCGTGTTCTCGTTCTCGGGAAACGGCGCGGTGAAGCTCGACGGACGCATCGAAGGCGACGTCTTCTATTACTATAAAGATACGTTGGAAAAGGAATACGCGGCGTTCGACGGTTCGGCGGCGAAGATGGAACTCAAACCGCACGGCGAGGCGGTTTATACGCCCGCGGACGGCGAAGCGGTCATCGGCGCCTATTCTCTGAATACGGAGGACGGTTCTTATCAATTTACCGCGGGCGCGGGAGAGCAGTCCTTCCTCTTCCTGTTGACGGAAAAATCCGGAGCGATCGTATTCCGTACGGTCGCGGCGGAAGCGGGATATTACGCGCTCAAAACGGAGGAGGGATACGACTACGATCTGCTGTACTTCGACGGGCTCGGCGGCGTTACCTACTTCATGCGAGAGACGGAGAAAATCGTCGAATACGGCGGAACGTACGCGCTGACGGACGGCGGGACGAAAACGTATTTCGTTTCCCTGTACACGGAAAACGGGACGAAGATCCTCGACGCGGCGATCCGCTTGGAGAGCGCGGAAGGCGCGCTTGACGACTTTGCGTTGAGCGGCGTTTATACGGTCGGCGACGACTTTGCGGGAGAATACGAGGTCGGCGATAGTTGGAGCGGTCGGGATGTCTTTGTTCTGGACGGCTTCGGAAAAGGCACGAAGAACGGCAAAGCGGGATCTTATACGATCGAGCATACCGAAAGCTGGAACGCCGTAGAAAATTCTTACGTGTACGAAGTCGTAGCGTCCTGGGTGCGGTTCGTAACGGACGAAGACGGAGAAGTGACGGAACTCGATTTCGGGGAAGATCTTTCGACGAGCGTGACCGTGATCGAAAAGGATTCTCTGTACGGGATATGACGTCGAAGGCGCGTTATTCTTTGGCGGAAAGTTCTACCTCGACGCGTTCTTGCTGATCGACAACAACGGCAGCGGGAAATTCGGTCATCTGTGGGTCGGTTCGACGCAGGATGACGGGACGCTTGTCTATGCGCAGGCGGACGACGGGTTCGTATACGCTTCGGGAGACAATTATGCTTTCCGGAGCCGCGAAACGTATGCGCAGAAATTCTTTGCCTTGACCGAGGGCGGCAAAATCAGATTCACGGACGTCGCGCTCACTTTCTTCGACGGCGCGGACGGGACGCTGATCGTCGACGGGGAGGGCAAAGCGCAGTTCACGCCCGCAGACGGCGCCGCGCAGGAGATCGAATACTATGTGGAGGACGGTCTGCTGTTCGTCTACACCTTCCTGTTTGCGGACGGCAACCGCAGTTTCGTGCTGGAAGACGACGGTTACGGCGATCCTGTTGCGACCGAGATCGAAGCGGAAAACGTATTCGATTTCGGGTATCTCACGGAGGACCGCAGGAACAATTACACGGCGCGACTGATCCGCATTTCCGAAGATAAGGCGATCCTCGGTTTGTTGCTCGAAGACAATCGTTACTATTATTGCTATTACGGCACGTTCGGTATAAACGCGACGGAGGATTACGCGTTCCTCTGCACGCAGAGCATCTTCCCCGAAAACGAGTATTTGGACGTGTACGAAGAGTACGGGCATTTCCTGTTCCGCGTGGAGAGCAAGGACGGGGTCAATTATTTCTATCAGTACGACGAGGCGATCGATATTACCTGCGAGGCGGGAACGCTGGTGACGGACGGTTACAGCGTTGCAGAATACACGCCCGTGAGCGGAGATAAAATCACGGGAACGTATTCGTACGACGGGAGCCTTGTTTACGTCACGGCAGGAGAAGCGGAATATATCTTCCGCGTGATCGATCCTGCGCATTTCGAGCTTGTGGAAGAGGTCGGCGAAGAAAAGGGATATTATTTCACGCTCACGAACGACGGCGATATCGGGGATTACTATTTCTTCCTCGACGGAAAGGGAACGGTGCTGTTGTATTACGGCAGTCAGACGCAGTGGGGCGTGTACGAAACGACGGGGATTCAGGTATTGGGTCGTCCCGAATATCGCTTTACCTTTACGGTGACCTCGGAAGAGGGGACGCAGACGCTGGAATACCACGTGGTGATCGCGTCTTTGACGGTGAGCGGAGAAACGGTCAATATCTATATCATGCGCGAAGAGACGCAGTACGGTTTGTACGAGATCTATAAAGACGGCGTAAAGGTCGGCGAATTGGACGGCAACGGCTATTTCGACGCCTATTATATCGAGGGCGAGGAGCTGATCGCTTCGGGCGTGCTCACGCGTTGCGACGTAACGGACGGCGACTATCGGCAACCGATCGATTTCCTGCCTTCTACGGAAGGAAGTTGCGTTCTGTTTTTGGAAACGGACGAGGAGGGCAACGTACTCGCGCAGTATCTGTTCGATCTTGTCGACGGGAAAGCCGTGTTGCGCGATCTTGCTTACGGCGCTTACGGGTTGTACGAAAACGGAGCGGAAACTTCGGATTACATGTACCTCGACGGACGCGGAACGGCGGTGCGCTATAACGCGAAGAACGAAAGGGTCGATTCGGGCGAATATCGCGCGTTTGCGGAAGCGGGCGAAAACGCCTATCGGTATGTGAGCGGAGACGGAGAGATCTCGTTCGTCTTTAACCTGTCCGTCAGGAACGGAAGAAATTACTATTCCCGTTATTCGAAAACGGAAGCGTATACCGATTCGAATTGGGCGGCGCTCCTGTTCGACGGATTCGGCGGGGCGGTCTATCTCGACCGTTACGGCGTGCGCACGGCGGGCGATTGCATCGAAATGACGGACGGGCTGATTGCCTTCCGCCCTTACGCGAAGGGCGACACGGTGTATTTCGAACTCAAAGAGGACGGCACGTTCCGTATGCTCACGGACGATTGGGTGATTCAGAACGGGACGCTTTACCTCTATACCGGCTATCTGGGCGTCGGGGCGACTTCTTTACGGATCCCCGACGGCGTTAAAACGATCGCGGAAGGGGCGTTTGCGTTGGCGGATCTCGATTATCTGGAAACGCTCGATCTCAACGAAGTCACCGCGATCGGTGCGAACGTGTTTGCGGGCAGCGGGGTCACGGCGATTTCTTCCCGCTATCTGGAAACGATCGGCGCGGGCGCGTTCAAGGACACCTCTTTGCGCACCGCCGAAATCCCGAACGTGAAGGCGATCGGCGCGGAAGCGTTCATGAACGCTCCGCTTGTCAACGTCGTGCTGGGGGGTGCCGTACAGATCGGCGCGAACGCGTTTACCCGCCGTGCGACGAATACAACGGTCACGGTATTCGACTTCACGGGTATTGCGGATTTTGCGGCGGTCGGGATCGACGAGACGGCGTTTCTCGACAGTGCGGGCGCCGCGATCGCCATGAAAATCACGGTTGCCGATCTGGCGGCGATGAACGCGGTGTCTGCGACCGATTGGCCGGAGGGCGTGAAAGCCGCGGCATGCATTGCGAATCAAGCGGCGGATAACGTGAACGGCACGCTGTACGCCGACCTCATGACGGGCAACGTGTACGGCTTCGTAAACGGCAAACTCTTGAAAGACCTGCTGAAAAACAATACCTATTCCGGGGACGATACCGAGGAATGCGCGCGGTATTACGTCAATGCGGACGGCAATGCGGCGCTCTATTCGTTCGCGGACGGACGCTGGACGGCAGGCGGAGAGCTGAACGTAAGCGATCAAACGGTCGCCTTCGGCGGCGTTACGCTCTGGAAGGCGGACGATTACCGTGCGCACGCGTTCACGGATGCGGAAAATTCCGATACGCTCGCGTTTACGCTCTCTCTGTCCCGTTATGAATCGTATTACGGGTTGAGCATTACATTTAACGTCGCGCAGGTGAAACTGAACGGTGTAAGCGTGTCCGACGTCGTGTACGACAAAGCCGCGCATAAATTAACGTGTTCGGCGGAAAACGGCACTTATGAAATAACGCTCACGGGCGTCGGCGCCTGTACGTCCGTCAAGACGAAAGAGTTGTTACGGCTCGAATACGTGCCTGCGGGAACGGTCGACAAAACCAATCCCCGATTCCGCATCACGTTCGGTTTCGCAGGCGGAAAAACGGTGATCGACAAGTTTGAAAAGAGCGAGAAAGACACCCAGTATTATTCTCCGGAACTGATCTCTTCCGATGCGACGGACGGGGTGACGGACGTATTTACCGTCGTGATCAAAGACGGAAATTACAACGAAACGTATACCGTAACGTTCCGGCCTGCTTCGGAATCGGACGAGGCTTCTTTCTCAATCGTTTTGGAAGAGAAAGTCGCCTCCAAGACAATGGGATCGACGGATTATAACTGGTATTTGTCTTACACTTATGCGGACGGAAAACTGCTGGGCTGCACGAGATTTGCGAATTGGGAAGCCGCTATCGTGGATTATACGATTCTCGGTCAGGTCGTCAATTCGGACGGAACGCTTGATTTGACGGTGGAAGACGATCAAGGCAAGACCCGTACGTTTCATCTGAAACTGAACGATTCCGAACAAGTCATCGTCAAAGAAACGACGGAAGAAGGACCGGCAGAGCCCTCCGAGTTGACGAACGTGCTATCGAAAGATTCACAATGGAGATTGACGGTCGGCTATCTGGACGAAAAGTTGATGAACTGCACGTTCTTTGCGTACATGGAAGATTTGTATTCGTCGCCCGTGGAATATGAAATCACCGAAACGGTTGCGAACGCGGACGGCACGCTTACTTTGACGGCGAAGGACAATCAGGGCGCGATGCGCACGTTCGAGTTGAAGATGACCGTAGAGGACGGTTATTGGGGCGTGACGAGAAAGATCGAAGTGACGGAAACGACGGAAGCGGCAGAGCTTTCCGAGTTGACGAACGTGCTATCGAAAGATTCACAATGGAGATTGACGGTCGGCTATCTGGACGAAAAGTTGATGAACTGCACGTTCTTTGCGTACATGGAAGATTTGTATTCGTCGCCCGTGGAATATGAAATCACCGAAACGGTTGCGAACGCGGACGGCACGCTTACTTTGACGGCGAAGGACGATCAGGGCGCGACGCGCACGTTCGAGTTGAAGATGACGGTAGAGGACAGTTATTGGGGTGTGACGAGAAAGATCGAAGTGACGGAAACGACGACACGGTAAAAGAATGAGAAACCGCCCGTCGCAGGGTATTCGATAGGAGAAAATGTAAAGCAAGGATAAACCATTTATCCTTGCTTTATATTTGTAATTTTGTTATCATAATATTACAGGAAACAGTCGTTAGGCGGGGAATAAAAATGAAAGTAATCAAGAAAATATTCGAAACTTTCTTTATGTTGTTAGGGTTATTCATGTGTGTTATCGGTCTTACGATTATAATATTACAAATGATGAAAAACCCTGCGTTCGTACCTTATTATATCGGCGTGATTTTTTTGTTTCCCATATCCGTGGTAATATTGCTTATGATATATACTTCATTCCATTTACCGCTTCCCCGTTTCAAACCCAAGCCTAAAACTTTTTCCAAATATATCGTGCTATGGCTGCTTTCCGTCGTTTACGTCTGCGGACTCGGATCAGCGTTGGTGTGGTGGAGTTTTACGGTTGCCGAACGCCTGCACGGAGTATTGATGGCGTTTGCAATCATTCTGACGGTTTTGGGTACAGCCGCTCTCGGCGGACTGTTTTGGCAACTGACCGTTTTTTTCAGAAACAAACGCGTACTCAAACACGGGATTGAAACGGAAGCGACTTATATTGACAGTTATCCTACGTTTTCTTTTCATTCCGGGAAAGATATAGGTGGCACTACGATTTGGCAGTATTGCGTTAAATTCAAATATCGCAACGGAGAAGAGGAAATCATCGGGAAATCGCATTCGATCTATTCCCGGGCGGAGGCGGAATATTTTAAACAAACGGGCAAGTTTTTTATTAAGTACAAAGGGAAAAGGGCGGTGATTTCACAATTACCGGAAAATAAATAATAAACAGCCCGCTTTCTTCGCAATCGAAGAAAGCGGGCTGTTTTAAATCTTTATAAATGCCTATGAAAAATACCGTCTTGTGCGGGTGGGTTACGAAGCCTTGCACAGTTTTACGGTCAGCACCGTCATGTCGTCCTCCGCTTTTTCGTGATAGCGGGAAAGCGCGGTTTTCAGAATTTCTTCGGCAAGCGATTGCGGATTCAGCGGCCGCTGTTCGCTCAAATACGCGCACAGGTCTGCGGACGAGCCGAACGCCGACGTCACGCCGTCGCTCATGAAGATCAAAAAATCGTCCTCCTGCATCGTCACACGCATGGTCGCAGGGTGTACCGCTTCGAGCATGCCGATCGGAAGGGATTCCCCTTCAAGGATTTTCAATTCCTCTCCAGAGAGGAGGAAGCCGACGGGCGAGCCGATCTTCACGACGTCCGCACAGCCGGTGTCGAGGTCGACCGCGGCGAGGTCGAGACAGGAGAAGCTCTCTTCGGAAGAAAACGCGATCAGGCGGTTGACGGTGGACAGTACGGTTTCGGAGGGCATTTTCGCCTTGTAAAAGCTTTCGAACAGAGAGAGGGTGCGGTCGGAGATGTCGCGGGCGTCTTCGCCGCTACCCATTCCGTCGGACAGCGCGACGAGGAATCGCCGTTCGTCGATTTTCAGGATCGAGTGGGTGTCGCCGCTCGCGCGTTCGCCCTCTTTTGCGCGGGAAGCGACGCCGAACGCGGCGTCGAAATTCGCTTTTCGTTTCAGGACGTAACAGGCGCGGTCGTTGGTGAGCGGAATTTTTTCCGCAAGAGAAAGGGGAACGTGCAGCGCGTCGCCGACGACCGCGCACAGTTCTTTTCCGCTGACGCCGCCGTCGAGGGTAACGTTTACCGTAAACGAGCTTCCCTCGCCGTACAGGAACACCTCGTAACTCAACAGTCCCGCCTGTGCGAGCGCGGAAGTCACGACGCTTTCTTCTTCGGAAAAGGAGTATTCTTCGCTCTGTTCCAGGGCGATGCGCCGCAGGATCTCGCTCACGCCGTGCGCCTGTTCCGCAAGCAGTCTGCGGCCCGCGCGCGCCGCGTCCATGTCCGCGGTATATCTGCGGTATTCCGCAAGCTGTTTATTCAGCGCGAAAAGCAGTCCCGCGGAATTTCCGCAAAGGGAAGAGAGTTCGGCGGGAAGGTCGATCAGGTTTACGCGTCCCTTCGCCTTGCCGACGGCGATCAGTTTATCGAAGTGTTCCTTGACGTGCGCATTTTCGCAACGGCGGCGGTTGGAACAGGTCGCGCACAGGGTCGCGAAGAGTTTTTCGCGCAGTTGTTCGCCCGTGCGGTCGGGACGCTCTTTTTCGCAGAACGCGTTTTCGATTTCGCGGAAGAGGGAAGAGACCTCGTAAAGCTGTTCGCCTACCGCCCTGCGGTTGCGGTTGATCGCGACGCGCGGCAGCGTGCGTTCGCGGTAAAAGAGCAGTCCCGTTTTCGCTTTCCGCAGCAGCTTTTCGGGGATACAGCAGATCGCGAGTACGGGCAGCGCGCAGGCAAGCACGGCGAACACGATTTCTGCCGCGCCGTTCGCATAGATCCCGTGCAGATAGGCGGCGGCGAGGTAAGCCGCGGCGAGCGCGAGCGAAGCGGCGATCTTTCCGTACGGCACGAGCAGCAGCGCAAGGCAGGCGTAGACCGCGTATTCCGCAAGCGGAAGCGCGCTTGCCTGCGCGACGCACAGCGGCAGAGAGAGCACGGCGGCGAAGGGTACCGCGGAGGCGTTTTTTACGAGAACGATCGTAAGCAACAACGCGGAAAGGGAGAACAGCGAAAACGCCGCCGCGCCGAACGCGCCGAGAATACCGAGTCCGAGAAAGAGCCAGCACACGGCGAGTTCGGCAAGTTCTCCCGCGCCGAGACGGCAACGGAACGCGCGCCGGAGCATGGCGTGCAAACCGCCTTCGAAGAGCATGGAGAGCAGAAAGAGGAACGCCGCGATCACCGCGCGTTGCGCCGTGACGGAAATCGGGACGAACGCGTATCCCGCGTGGGGGAAGAGAAAAATAAACGGTAGCTGACACAGGGCGCAGTACGCCGCGCGTTCCCATTTCATTTTACGGGAGAATCTGCGGTAGAGGACGAAGACGAGCAGTAAAAACGCGGCCTGGATCGCGCAGACGAGCGTCGCCGACAGCGAAAGCGCGGTTGCCGAAGCTGCGAGATACGCCCCCGCACAGATAAATTCGTTGAGTCCGCAGGCGAGCGCCGCGAAGAAGAGCGCAAAGGAGAGAGGCTCGCTTTGCGGCAGCGCGAAATTGAGCAGAACCATGCCGAAGCAGATCAGCAAATACAGGGCGATGCGCTTTCGGGGGAAAGCGCGTTTGAAAGACAGTTTGCGCACGAAACACCTCATATCGTTTTTCTTTCCATTATAGGGAAAAACTTTCGCCTAACGTACGGAATCTGTGACGGATCTCGTCGAAAACGCAGGATTGCGGCAAAATAAATCCCCCGCGCAACCGCACGGGGGAGAAAGTTCTCATTCAGTTGTGAGGAGCTGTTTCCTCAACCGTCTTTCAGGCGTTTGTCCGATCTGCGCGGCGCGAATCGCAATCCGCAAGATTTGCCTTCGGTTATTTTTCCGCTCCTTGATTCAAGTAGTACATTGGTCTGCCCTCCCGTCATTCAATCTTCAAACAACCAAGATTGAACATTTCGCACCTACCTCCTTTCAGGATTTTGCGGGGATCCCGATTCCTTGCCGATCCCCCTGCGATTGCGGGCTTTCCCGCCCGCCTTTTTCAGCTGTGCATTGGAGTATACCCCTGTGTTTTAATAACATTTCATGAAAGTTATTTTCTTTTTGTACTTCAAGTATATCATATATTTTTGATTTGTCAAGGGGTTTCGGAAAAATTTTTATTGGAAATTTTTGTGAAATCGATCGGTCAGCGGATACTTTCGATATTCGGCGCAAATTCGGCTTCCGCGGTGGAAAGCAGAAGATCTTTCCATTCGCCGTACTTTTTCAGCGAAGAGCGGTAGAGCGAGCGTTTTAATTGGAAGAGATCGCAGTCGTTATCCCGACAGATCGTCCACAGTTCGCGCATATCTTTTTCCAGCTTTTCCTTAGCGTTTTGAATCGCTTTGTCGGGAACCTTGCTGTCGGCGACGTCCTCGATCGGAGAGGGTACGCCGCGGTTGTACAGCCGAACTTTCAGATTGATCGAAAATTTCGCCTTCGGTTTGTTTTTCATGTCCAGCGAAACGCCGCCTTCGTCTTTCAGAATGGAGAGCGTGAGCGGCTTCCCGTTCTCTTCCGCGCCGAACGTGCCGGCGAATACCTTCGATTTCAGCAGACTGAACGCGAAAGTCTGTTCTCTGTTCAAAAGCGCGGACATTTTCCCGCGGCTGAAAATAACCGTTTCTTCGGCAAAGTAGATTTTTTTCTGTTCTTCTCCCTGCGCGCTGGAACCGCTCTGCTGTCCGCCGCCGCTTCCGGACGAAGAGGAGCCGCTTCCGCCGCCCGATTCGGACCCGCAGTCCTGATCCTGCGAACGGATAAAGGGCATATAACCGCTTTGCGAAATCCCGTGATAGCCGATCGCAAATTCTTTGAGGCTGTTTTTCATCACTCTGCCCGATTTCACGGCCGCGTCGGAAAAGAGCTTTTCGAGGGCGAGCGAGGACGTGTCTTCGATCGCGCTGACCGAAGTCAGCATGTCCCGCGCCGTCCCTTCGCATGCGGCGATCAGACAGCTGTCCTGCATGTATTCGTTTCTCAAAAAGAAGTCGAGCACGTCGAAGACGTCTTCTTTCAGCGTGTTTTCTCCGAGCAGAATGAGGTTGCAGAAAATGAGTTTGGGGACCCAACCGGTTTTGGAGTAGATCTCGGCGATGCAGTCGGAAACCGTTTCGCCGTCCCCTTCGATATCGACGCTCGCCGTTCCGCAGGAAGAGCGTTCGCTTCCCTTCGGGGTCGCGATCTGCGCCGTGAGATGCACGCCCGTTTCGGTGCGGTCCAATCCCGCCGCCAGAATGATCGCGGTTTTCTGAATGTCCACAAGCCCGAAGTCGTTGGAAAAGAACGAGAGCAGTAGCACGCCGAAAATGAGGATATAGAGCTTGATCGGCACTCTTTGCAAGAATTCACGAAATTTTTTCACGCGGCTTCCTCCTTAATAACAACGCCGTGAGCGGCAGCAGAATACAGAATGCGGGAAAGATCCAGAACAGCGTCTCCGAAATCGCGGTGTTCACCGCGCCGAACCAAAAATCGAGCAGGATCGAAAGCGTGAGCAGAACGGCGTTGATCCCGATCGAATAGAGCGTGGTGCGGTATCTGCCTTCGCCGTACGCGTGTCCGAGAAACTCCACGCCCGCCCGAACGGGCAGAACGCAGTAGAACACCATGACGAGCGTGAGCATGAAGAGGAAGAGGTAGTCGATTCTCCCCAACACGGTGATCCCCGAAAAGTATTTGGAAATTTTGGCGAACGCGAACAGCTGTCGCGAAGCGATATCCGAAAAGATTCCGTAAAAGGTTGCGAGGAAGAGCAGGATCGCCGCGCCGCCCGCGAGATAGGAGAGCGCGCCCTTCCACGCCATGCCCTTTTGATAGCGGAATTTTCCGATCATCGTCAGCAACAGAACGGAATCGAAAAACCAGCTCATGGTAAACGCCGTGCCGTTCAGATATCCCCCGATCCCCGCCGCGCCGACCGGTTGCAACGCCACGAAATCCGCCTGATATACCGACAGCAGCATGATTCCGAAAAACCCGATCATCGAGACGGGCGTAAGGAAGTCCCAGACTCTGCCGTACGAAACGAGCGGTTTGGAGCAGAGATATGCGGACACCAAAAAGAACGAGGAGAAAGCGACGCTGGAAGGCAGGGTATCGTAAAACACGCTCTGGATATACAGCTTTTGTTCGAGCAGCGGCAAGAGCGCCGCGTAAAAGAGGAACAGCGCCAATACGGTCACGACGATTTTCGCAACGACTTTCCCGAACGTGTAGCAAAGCATGTCGTAAAACGTTTCGTTGGCGCGCGCCGCGAGCAGGACGCAGAAGACGAGCGCCGCCTGCAAGAGATAGTTCGTGGCGATGGGAAACAGCAGATCGTTTTTGGCGAAGTGAACGAGCTGGCTGGGCATCAGCACGAGTTTTCCGACGGGCGCGATCGCCGCGAGAAAGAAGTAAAGTTGTCGGGACGAGATCTGCTTCACGGTTTAAGCCTCCTTCTGTTTTTGCTCTTTAACGCGATCGGCCGTTTGGGCAGCGATCCGAGATTGTATTTCACGAGCGAGTCGCGCAGATCCTGCGGGACGACGGGCGAGAACGGCGCAAGCACGGGCGTGCCGAAACTGTCGGCGGTCACGATATAGAGAATGAGGAACGCCGTGAGCAGGATGATGCCGTACGTTCCGACGCTGCCCGCGACGAGCAGCATGGCGAGCCGCACGACGGAGGTCTGCTCTATGAGATTGGGAACCGCGTACAGTCCGATCCCGCTGAACGCGATAATGATGATCGCGGGCGTAGAAACGAATCCCGCGTTCACGGCGGTCTCGCCCAAGACGAGCGCGCCCACGACGGAGAGCGCCATGCCCACGTATTTGGGCATTCTGATGCTCGCCTCGTTCAGCACTTCGAGAACGAGCAGAACGAGCAGCATTTCCAGCGACGGCGAAAGGGGAATGTCCCGAATGCTCCCCGATATGGTGAGCAGTAATTTGATCGGAAAGAGCTGTAATTTAAACAACTGCGCCGCGATATAGATCGCGGGGAGATAGATCGCGACGATCAGCGCGAAAATGCGCAGGATCCGCGTGAACGTCGCCCGCGCGGCGGGTACGTAATAGTCTTCGCTCGCCTGAAAATCTTCCACGAGGAGATAGGGCGCCGTCAGCGCGATAGGCGAGCCGTCCACGAGCAGTCCCACTCTCCCTTCGGCGATCTTCGCGCAGAAGATGTCCGGCTTTTCCGTCGTGCCGACCTGTTTCATCAGCGAATTGGGGCGGGCGGCAAGGAAGTGCGTGAGATAGGAAGAATCCGGAATAAAGTCGATGTCGATTTTTTCCAACTTTTCTTTTACCGCGTCGACGAGCTTCTGCGGGGTCGTCCCTTCGAGATAGCATACGGCGACGAACGTCTGCGAACGTCTGCCGACTTTGATCATTTCCACTTTCAATTCGGGCGTTTTCAGCCTGCGCCGCACGAGGGAAACGTTGATCTTGACGTCCTCGATAAACCCCTCGCGCGGACCTTTGATCGTGACGTCGGTCGGCGGTTCCGCGATCGCGCGGACGAACACTTTTTTCGTGCCGGCGATAATGCCCTGATCCGCGCCCTCCCACAGGACGACGGGGTTGCCCGCAAGGATCTCTTCCGCGAGCAGTTCGAACGACGTCTCCTGTCTCAGTTCGGGAGAGGTGAGTTTTTTCCCCACGTTCTCGGCGTCGAGCGTTCCTTCGTAATGCAAAAGCGGGCGCACCACCTGTTCGCCCAACAGTTCTTTATCGGTTATGGCGTCTACAAAGACGCAGGTAAAGGCGACGCCCGCTTGCGTTTGGAACGCGAAAGTGAGAATGTCCTCCGCGGGGAGCAGACGTTTCAGTTCCGCAACGTCTTTTTCGAGCGTGCCGCTCACGTTTTTCATAACAGGAGTATGAGGGGTTAAACAATAATTATACGCTTACAGTTCGGAAAAAAGAAACCCCTCCCCGCGGAACGGGGAGGGGATAAGACGGTCATTTCGGCATGGATTCCAGAAACTGCGCGACCGTATCGGTGTACAGCGCGAGTTCCGTGCCCGTGAGCGGCGGGTCGGCGTAGCGGGCGAGCGTCTCCGTCACGAAAAGCAGCAGTTCTTCGCCCGACTTTTGCGCGCTTCCCGCCGCAAGTTCTTTCGCCGCTTCGCCGAGTTTCTCTTCGGGGACGATTCCCGCAAGGAGTTCGGCAACGGGCGGAAGGTCGCCACGGTTGCGGAAAAACTGTTCGTAAATCACGTAATAAAGCGTCGCCGCGCACCCGCAGGCAAATCCGCCTTCGAGGGTCTCGGCAAAATCCGCCGTAAAGGGCGCGGCGCTCTTCGTTGCGATCGCGCGGAATACCGCGTAGAACACGGTCCCCAGCACAAAGGGCGCAAACACGCACAGTTTTTTCGCTCGGTTTTTCAAAACCGTCTTTTTCAGCAAGGAGGTGCATGCGCTAACCCCCAAAGCTATGAGCAGCACGTCCGCCCCGTACAGGCGGAACGCGCTCAGGTATTGTACGATCGTCATAGTCACCTCTCAATACCCGTCGCAACTCTATCGTAACACGGAGGGCGGCGGTTTCGGGCGGTACATGACTGTTTTTTACGGGCTTTTGATACCCCGATCGGCGTCGTCCTTTAAAATCAAAGCGATCTCGGTAAGACGCGTCTGCATACTTTTCAATACGGCGACAACAGTTTGTTTTTGCCGTTCGACTTGAATTTGCATCGGTTCCCAATATTCGCACGTTTCCCGCAGACGAAATCCTGTGTAGGAATATGTTCTTCTGATATTGTCGTTGATACAGTGTCCTTCAATCGGGAACAGACAATATCCGCGTTTTATAAAATGCTCTATGTAGAACCTGCAATTTTTGCAAACGGACATTTTAGGTTTCATAAAAACTCCTAAGGTAAAACGGCGTCATTTTTTTGTAATTCGCAAGAAACGTTTTTTGTCGTACATGACCGTTGTCTGCGACTTTATATTTCCCGATCAGCGTCGTCTTTTAAAATCAAAGCGATTTCTTCGAGATTTTCTTGCATTCGCTTCAACACGTAACAAATGCTTTGTTTGCGTTCTTCGATTTGAATCTGCATCGGCTCCCAACATTCGCACGTTTCCCGCAGGCTGAATTTTGCCGGCGGGTATTTTTTTCGTATTTCGCTGTTAATACAGTGTCCGTCAATCGTGAACAGGGATTGTTCGGATTTGATATAGTGCTCTAAATAATACCTGCAATTTCTGCAAACATATATTCTTCGTTTCATAAGTGTATCCCGCATAAATTTATCTAAATGACACCTAATAGTATAAGTTGTCCATTGGGCAAAAGTCAAGCAAAATTTGTCCATTAGGTATATTTTTTTATTAGGAATTTATGATTACTCTTGACATTATCCAAAAACGACTTGCAGAAGCAATTCGGCATAGCGGATTATCACAAACAGAAATAGCAGAAAGGCTGGGCGTCAATCCGTCACAAATATCATGTTATGTGCATGGAAAAAAATTGCCTGCACTTGATACTTTCGCTAACCTCTGTGCGATTATCGATGTAAACTCGAATGATATTCTTGCATTACCGTAATAGGCTTAATACAATTTTGTAATTAAAGCCGCCCTTCGGCTGATTATCGTGAGGGCGGTTTTTAATGTTAAACATATTGCCTATCAGACAAAAATTAAGCAAATTTTGCCCGATAGGTATATTTTTGATTTATGATAACGCTTGCAAACATTCAAACCCGTCTTGCCGAAGCGATTCTGCGCAGTGAATTATCGCAGACGGAGATCGCAAAGAGGCTTGGCGTAAATCCGTCTCAGATTTCCTGTTATGTGCATGGAAAAAAATTGCCCGCGCTCGATACGTTTGCAAACCTCTGCGCAATTCTGGACGTGGATTCCAAAGATATTCTCGGTTCGTAACGGTGCAACCGAACAATTAAAAAAGCCGCCCTTTGCAATCGGCAAAGGGCGGCGTCTTGGTTCTTATACAATTTTACTGTATCCGTAGGAGTTTACGAGCGCGTCTATCTTCACGCCCTTTTTGCACAGCGGACATTCGGCGGGGGAGTAGGACCGGTAGTCGTTCAGATCCTCCGTACTCACGATCTTGACGACGGGCACGTCCGGAATTTCGAAATTTCCGCCGAACACGGTGGCTAGTCCCACCGGTTCTCCGCCGTAGTACCGGATCCCGTCGAGCGCGCTCTTCGCGGTCAGTCCCGTCGTGGACGTGGCGGAAAGCAACAGAACGTGCCTGCCTTTCACGTACGGCAGCATATTGTCGCGCAGGATCAGTTTCTCGTCCGTGATCTCCGGCGAGATGACGGCGATATCCAGATTGATATTGATGCCTGCGTGCGAAAGCTCGTTCGCAAGGAACGCGCCCACCATCTTGGTGCGTTCGAGCGTGATGATCGTTTCGACGGGGACGTTCGCGAAACTTTCCGCAAACAGCCGCGCCGCCGCCTTGGCGGTAAACATTTGGGATTTGACTTTCGTCATGTCGATACAGCAGTTTACGTGGGAATGCCGGGTGGCGAAATGTCCGGGGATCGCCCGAATGACAACCGTGCTGTTTCTTTTTGCGCGCAGGTCGAATGCTCTCTTTTCCATAAAAATTCCTTTTTCTACCATTCTAATACGAAATGAACGGAAAGTAAAGAGCGAATTTAAAATTTTTTCGTAAAAAAAGCGATTTTTTTCCGACAAATCGTTTAAGAGAGGGGAATTTACATTATATTAGAAGTGACTAAAAAACATAACGGCGGTTGCGAAGTGAGTCAGGAAAAGAAGAACAAGACGGAAACGGCGTGCGAAGAGGAGATTTCCGAGGAAACGGTGCAGGCGGAAACATCCGCGGCGGCGGAATCCGAGACGGAGACCCTTCGGCGCGAAGCGGAAGATTTCAAGCGGAAGTGGTATTCGGTGACGGCGGAGTACGAGAACTATCGGAAACGCACGGCTTCCACCCGAAGCCAGGCGTATGCGGAAGGGCGGGCGGACGTCGTCAAGGGGCTTTTCCCCATTGCCGACAACCTCGAACTCGCGATCGCGAGCTGTACGGAGGAAAAGACGAAGCAGGGGATCGCGATGATCGAGAAGGCGTTTTCGAAACTGCTTGAAGACGAGAAGATCGAAACGATCTGTCCGCTCGGCGAAGAGTTCGATCCCGAAAAATGCGAAGCGGTGTTCGCCGTCGATCCCGAAGAGGGCGAGGCGAGCGGGATCGTCAAACAGGTGTTCCGCAAGGGATACGAACAGAACGGAAAAGTGTTGCGGTTCGCGCAGGTTTCCGTTACCAAATAAATTCTGAAATCATCAAGAAAGGAGAGAAATATTATGGCAAAGGTCATCGGCATCGATTTAGGCACGACGAACTCGTGCGTGGCGGTTATGGAAGGCGGCGAGCCCGTGGTCATCGCAAATGCGGAAGGAGCGCGCACGACGCCCTCCGTCGTGGCGTTCCAAAAGGACGGGAGCCGCATCGTCGGACAGGTCGCAAAGCGTCAGGCGGTCGCCAATCCCGATAAAACGGTCATTTCGATCAAACGGCAGATGGGGTCCGATTTCAAAGTGAAGATCGACGACAAGTCGTATTCCCCGCAGGAGATTTCCGCAATGGTGCTTTCCAAGCTGAAAGCGGATGCGGAAGCGTACCTCGGCACCAAGGTGACGGACGCGGTCATCACCTGTCCCGCTTATTTCACCGACGCGCAGCGTCAGGCGACCAAGGACGCGGGCAAGATCGCGGGACTGAACGTTCTTCGTATCATCAACGAACCCACGGCGGCGGCGCTGTCCTACGGGCTGGATAAGGAAAAAGAAAACAGCAAGGTCATGATCTACGACCTCGGCGGCGGTACGTTCGACGTCTCCATTCTCGAAATTTCGGACGGCGTGTTCGAAGTGCTTGCAACCAACGGCAACAACATGCTGGGCGGCGACGACTTCGATAAACGCGTGATGGACTATATGGTGGAAGAGTTCAAGAAGAGTCACGGCGTCGATCTTTCGAAGGATAAGATGGCGATGCAGCGCCTGAAAGAGGCGGCGGAAAAGGCGAAGATCGAGCTTTCCGGCATGAACTCCACTTCGGTATCCCTTCCCTTCATTTCGATGACGGACGCGGGTCCCGCGCACCTCGAAATCGAAATCACCCGTCAGAAGTTCGAAGCGTTGATCGCCGACCTCGTCGAAAAGACGGCGGAGCCCATGCGGCTCGCCATGAAGGACGCGGGGCTTTCCTATAACGAGATCGACAAAGTTATCATGGTCGGCGGTTCCACGCGCGTTCCCGCCGTCGTTGCAAAGGTCAAGGAAATCACGGGCAAAGAGCCGTTCAAGGGCATCAACCCCGACGAATGCGTCGCGGTCGGCGCGGCGATTCAGGGCGGCGTTTTAACGGGCGAAGTCAAGGACGTGCTTCTCCTCGACGTCATGCCGCTCTCCCTCGGAATCGAAACGCTGGGCGGCGTGTTCACGCGACTCATCGACCGCAATACGACCATTCCCGTCAAGAAGAGTCAGGTGTTCTCCACGGCGGCGGACAATCAGACGAGCGTGGAAATCCACATTTTGCAGGGCGAGCGCGAATTCTGCCGCGACAACAAGACGATGGGCAGATTCATGCTCACGGGCATCGCGCCCGCGCCGCGCGGCATTCCGCAGATCGAAGTCACCTTCGACGTCGACGCCAACGGCATCGTACACGTAGAGGCGAAGGATCTCGGCACGGGCAAGAGTACGGATATCACGATCACTTCTTCCACCAATCTTTCGGAGGACGAGATCAACAAGGCGGTCAAAGACGCCGAGCAGTACGCGGAAGAGGACAAGAAGCGCAAGACCAAGGTCGAAGCGCGCAACAAGCTCGACGGGCTTATCTTCTCGGTGGAACAGACCATGAAAGAGGGCGGCGACAAGCTTTCGGAAGAGGATAAGGCGACGTTGCAATCCGCCGTGGACGAGGCGAAGAAAGAACTCGAAGCGGACGACGAAGAAAAGTACAACGCGGCGTTCGAAGCGCTGTCGAACAAAGTACAGCCCGTGTTTGCCAAAATGTATCAACAGGCGGGCGGCGCTCCCGGCGCGGACGGCGCGCCGAATACGGGCGACGAAGAGTTTCACCAATAAATAATTCGCGTTGATTCCTGCGGACAGACGCGGGAGTTAACCGTGATCGGGGAGAGGTTTTCCCTCGGCGCGCGGAGTTTCGGGAATGCGAAATAATCCGCGCGCTTTCACCCCTTTCGGCGGAAGTTCCGGCGTGCGGACGGGCAATCCTCCGGACGCTTCGGATCCGAATCATACCCAAAGGCTGGCGGTTATGGCAGACAAAAAAAATTATTACGAAATACTCGGCGTGAGCAAAACGGCTTCGGAAGACGAGATCAAGGCGGCGTATAAAAAACTGGTAAAACAGTATCACCCCGATCTTCATCCGAACGACAAACTCGCGGCGGAAAAGTTCAAAGAAATCAACGAAGCGAACGAGGTGCTTTCGGATAAGCAGAAACGCGCCGCGTACGATTACGAGCAGGATCATCCGGGCATGGGTGGGTTCGGCGGCGCCGGCGGCATGGGCGGTTTCGGCGGCTTCGGGGATATTTTCGACAGCATTTTTCAGGGCTTCGGCGGCGGCGCGTCCGTACAGCGGGACACGCGCGGCGAAGATATTCAGATCAACATGCGGCTGTCGTTCATGGACGCGGCGAAGGGCTGCAACAAGGAAATTTCCTATGCGCGGAACGAACCTTGTCCCGCGTGCCGCGGCACGGGCGCGAAGAACGGCACGGCGTTCACGGGCTGTAAAAAATGCGGCGGCAAAGGGCAGGTCCGCTTCACGCAGGATACCATGTTCGGCAGAACGGTGCGCGTGGGGGTATGTCCCGACTGCGGCGGAAGGGGAAAGATCGTCACCGATAAATGCCCCGACTGCAAAGGAAAGGGATACGTCCGCCGCGATACCAAAGTGACGCTCACGGTCCCCGCGGGCGCGGATACCAATTCGTATATGCGCAAGCGCGGGTTCGGACAGGCGAGCGCCGAGGGCGGCGAGGCGGGCGATCTGATCGTCGTGTTCCAGGTGGAGCCGCATAAGATATTCCAGCGCAAGAACATGGATCTGTACGTCGATCTTCCCGTTCCGTTTCAGACGGCGGCGCTCGGCGGTACGGTAAAGGTTCCCGATCTGGACAATGCGTTCGAGTACGCGATTCCCGAGGGCACGCAGAGCGGGACCACGTTCACCGTTCGCGGAAAGGGCATCAAGTCCGGACGCGGCACGGGCAATCTGTACCTCAGGGTGTTTGTGGAAGTTCCCACCAAACTGAGCAAGGACCAGAAGCGGAAATTGCAGGAAGCGGGCGGCGCGTTCGAAATCAAACAGTTCGAAAAATCCAAGCGCTATTCCGACAATCTCTCGTCGCTCTACGGCGAGGACGCTTACAAATTTTAACCGAAAAGACAGGGCGCGGATTCGATCCGCGCCCTTTTCAATACCGTTTTCCCGTGTCGTCTTCCAGCCCGATCAGATAATCCGCGGACACCTCGAAAAAGCGACAAATCCGCCTGATGATTTCAACGGAAGGTTCCCGGATTCCGTGCTCGTAGTTCGCGTAAGCGCTCAGCGTCAGTTGCAGCGCATGCGACGTCTGTTTTAACGTAAGCCCGCGTTCCGTCCGCAGTTCTTTCAGCCTCTCGTTCATCTCCATACCTTCATTTTACACAAATCGTGAAAATTTACTTGACTTTACACAATTCGTGTAATACAATGACGGCAGAAACATACGGGAGACGGGCATGGATCACGAACTGATGTTGGAGCTGTTTACGAGGGTCAAAGAATTGGAGTTGCGCGTGGAGCGGTTGGAAACGCCGTTTGCCGAAAGCGCGGCGAGCGCGCGCGGCGTTCGGAAAGAGAGCCGGCTCGGAATCAAATACAGGAATTTGACCCGATACCTCAAAAACAGCGGAAAGGAGCGGGAAGAGCTTTCCTTTCTCGAACTCGAAGAGATACTGGGCTTTTCGCTTCCGCCATCCGCTTACCGTTACCGTGAGTTCTGGGCGAATACCGAGCGGCCGCTTTCGAACGCGTGGATGAGCGCGGGATACCGTTTGCGCGGCGTGGACATTCGGTCGAAAACGCTCGTATTCGAACAAAACGATTGATTTGCGCGGCGTTTCCCCGACGGTTATTTCTTGACAGATTTTGCGGAAAAGAATATAATGAACGCATGAAATATATCGAACTGACCGTACATACCGCGACGGAGGCGAGCGAACTCGTCGCGGACGCCATGTGGGAAGAGACGCCGCACGGCGTCGCGGTTTGCGACGCCGCCGATCTCGTCGCGTTGCAGCGCGATTCTTCCGTGTTTTGGGATTATATCGACGACGCGGTTTCTCCGCGGCAGAATTCCGACGTGCTCGTCAAATGCTTTTTCGAACCGGAAGCCGCAGAGGAGACGGCTTCTCGGATCATGAAAAAGATCGCGGAACGCCGCGCGCTTGCGGACGGGATCCCGTTCGGCACGCTCGAAGCGACGAAGCGGGAAATCGACGGCGACGATTGGATCGACATCTGGAAAAAGCACTTCCGTCCGTTGCACGTCGGGGAGCGGGTGGTCGTTGTTCCCGAATGGATCGGCTATACCCCGCGGGCGGGCGAAGTCACGGTGCTGCTCGATTCGAATATGGCGTTCGGCACGGGCGAACACGAGACGACTTCCATGTGTCTCGAACTGTTGCAGGAGCGCATGCGGGCGGGTGATATCTGCATCGACGTGGGTTGCGGAAGCGGGATCCTCGGCATCGCCGCGGCGAAGCTGGGCGCGGAGAGATGTTATCTTACCGACATCGACCCCGTTGCGGTGGACAGCGCGCGGCACAACGCCGAAATGAACGGTGTCGCCGATCGCGTTACCGTCGCGCACTCCAATCTGCTGGACGAGGCGAAGATCTCGGGCGAGATCGTGCTTGCCAATATCACGGCGGAAGTCCTCGTTCTGCTCGCGCCCGAGATTCCGAAATACCTCAAACGCAACGGGACGCTGATCCTGAGCGGGATCATCGAGGACAGGCTCGGAAAAGTGCGGGAGGCGTATACCGCGGCGGGGCTGAAAGAAATACAGACGCGGCGGAAGGGCGAATGGTTCGCCGCCGTGTTCGGGAGGTAGGCTATGGCGGCTCCCAAACGGTTTTTCGCGGAACATATTTCCGAAGAGGTCGTGCTGGCGGGAGAGGAGTTCCGCCATGCGAAGAACGTGCTTCGGCTTGCGGAGGGGGACGAGGCGACGCTGCTCGACGGCGGCGGGTTCGAATACCCCGCGGTGATCGCCCGCGTCGGCAAGAACGACATGACGTTGCACGTGATCGGGAAGCGGCTCTCGGACAAAGAGCCGAAAACAGATCTGTACCTGCTGATCGGCGCGCTGAAAGGGGATAAGACCGAACTCGTCGTGCAAAAATCGGTCGAACTCGGCGCGAAGAAAATCGGCGTGTTCTCTTCCCGCTATTGCGCGGCGTACATGAACGAAAACAAACTCGAACGGCTGAACAAAGTCGCGCGGGAGGCGGCGAAACAATGCCTGCGCGCGACCGCGCCCGAAGTCGTATATTTCGATAACGCGGCGTCGGCGTTCGCTTCCGCGGAGGGGTACGCCTGCAAATTGTTCGCGTGCGAATTTTTGGATCGGAGCGAATGCGGGATCCCCGCCGATCAAGCGTCTTACGCGCTCGTCGTCGGCAGCGAGGGCGGATTTACCGAAGAGGAATTTGCCTGTGCCAAGGCGGCGGGATTTGCGGGGATTTCCCTCGGCAAGCGGATCCTGCGCGCCGAAACGGCGGCGATCGCGTTCTTGTCCGTTACGGCATACCTCGCGGGGGAACTGCAATGAAGGCGTGCGTGTTTACCCTCGGCTGTAAAGTGAACGAGGTTGAGAGCGCGTCGCTCATGCGCGGGCTCGAAGAACGCGGGTTCGAGGCGACGGACGAACTCGGTTATGCCGATCTGTATCTGATCAACACCTGCGCCGTCACGGCGGAGGCGGAACACAAGAGCCGTCAGGCGGTTGCGCGGGTGAGAAAGTTCAATCCCGCCGCGCCCGTCGTCGTGTGCGGTTGCGCCTCCCAGAACCGTCCCGCTGCGTTCGAATCCCGCGAGGGAGTCACGTTCGTCTCCGGTACGATGCGCAAGGACAGGATTCTCGATCTGCTTACGGAGCGCGGCGCGGTGCTCGCCGAGGAAGACGTCTTTTGCGAACTGCCTGTCCCCAAGCGCAACAAGACGCGCGCGTTTTTGCGGATTCAGGACGGTTGCAACCGTTTCTGCTCCTATTGTCTGATCCCCTATCTGCGCGGCAGGACGCGCTCGCGCCGCGCGGAAAGCGTTCTGCGGGAAGCGGTTGCCTGCGGCGCGCGGGAGATCGTGCTTACGGGGATCGACATTTCCTCTTACCGCGACGGCGATACCGATTTGGGAGGATTGCTTCGCATGCTGAAAGAGGTTCCCGCGCGGATCCGACTCGGATCGTTGGAGCCCTGCGCGGTCACGGAAGCGTTTTTGACCGCCGCTTCGGAAGCGGGCAACGTCGCGCCGCATTTTCATTTATCCTTGCAAAGCGGCTCGACCCGCGTGCTGAAAGCCATGAACCGCCGCTATACGCGGGAAGAATATCTGGAAGCGTGCGCGCGCGTGTTCCGGTATTTTCCGTCCGCCGCGATCACGACGGACGTCATCGTGGGCTTCCCCGCGGAAACCGAAGCGGATTTCGAAGATTCGCTGTCGATCGTGCGGGAAGCGGGGCTTGCGGGCGTGCATGCGTTCCCGTTTTCCGCGCGCGAAGGCACGCAGGCGGCAAAACTGAAAGATCTCCCTCCCCAAGTGAAAAAGGAACGCATGGCGCAGATGCTCGCGGCGGCGGCGCAGGCGGAGGAGGCGTACCTCTCTCGCTTTTACGGGACGGAAGAGACGGCGCTGTTCGAGGAGTCGGGCGGATACACGGGCAACTATATCCGCGTGTTTGCCGAAAACGCGCGTGAGGGGGGCATGTACCGCGTGCGGCTGCTGCATAGACGGAAAGACGGCGTTGCCGCCGAGATCATAAAGGAGATATAATCATGGAGAACTGCATTTTCTGTAAGATCGCCGCGGGAGAGATCCCGTCGGCAAAGGCGTACGAGGACGACGAAATCGTCATTTTCAAAGACATCGAACCGAAGGCGAAAATTCATCTGCTGTGCGTTCCCAAAGAACACTTCGCCTATCTTTCGGAGACGGACGATCGCCGCGCCGCGCTGTTGGGGCGCACGTTGCAAAAGATCGGCAGGCTCAAAGATTCGCTCGGGCTCGGCGGGGGATACCGCGTCGTGATCAATCAGGGCGAAAACGCGGGGCAAACGGTGTTGCACCTGCACCTTCATCTGCTCGGCGGCGAAGCGTTGCCTTGGGAATAATTCTTGTAAAGCATGTATAAACCGACGGAAAACCGTCAACAATCCTTCCGAACTTCGGGAGGATTTTTTTTATGCGGAAAAAGGCGATAGCAAAAGCGTGCGCGATTCTGATCGCGTCGGTGATCTGTGCGGCGTTCGCGCTCTTTCTCATTCACGCCCCCGTGTTCGAGACCGGAAAGAACTACGAACTGTATTACGGCGCGTCGTCGTCTGCCTCCGCAACGGGTACGCGGAATCCCGTGCGGGACAAGCTCCTCAGCGGCTGCGTCGCGGGCGAAAGCGTGCGTTACGACGGCGACCGCGCGGCGGAACTCATGAAGCGCTATCGCGCGAAGGTGCTGTTTTCGGAAGAGGCGGAAGGCGTTGTCAATTACTATTGCTATTCTCCGCTGTTGGGCGACGGGATCGGACTTTGCGGCTATGCGGTCAACCTTCACGTTGCGGTCGGCTCCGAACAGACGGCGATCGGCACCCCGATCATTTTCGGAGGATTTTAAAAAAAGCATGTATAAAATTTTTCGGGACCGTCAAATATCTACATAGAATTTTTTCGGAGGATTTTTATGAAAGAACAAAAAACGAAAAGCAAAAAGAGATTGTTGTACTACCTCATTCTTGCGGTAAGCGTCCTTCTGCTCGCCGCGGCGACCGTGCTGACGGTGTACTTCGTGTCGAATCAGTCGAACGTGCTTGAAAAGCCGCCCGTCGTGGAACCCGGCGGAGACGACAACAAGCCCGGCGGCGATGATAACAAACCCGGCGGCGACAACCCCGACGATACGGACAAGCCCACGGGCGGCGACAGCGCGGACAAGTACGTCGCGCCTCTTGCGAACGTGAAGTATACGCTCGAATACGGCGAGATCTACACCAACGAAACGCTCGGCTGGTCTTACCGTCACAACGCGCTCGACTTCGCCGCCGAGGCGGGCACCGAAGTCTACGCGATGGCGGACGGCGAGGTGGAAACGGTGAGCTATAACGACAAGACGGGCAACTATATCATCGTAAATCACGGCAACGGATTGAGAACGCTGTACCGTTTCGTCGAACCTGTCAAGGGACTCGGCAAGGGCGCCGAAGTCAAAAAGGGCGCGGTGATCGGCACGGTTGCCGAAGCGTACGGCTCGGAGTTCAAGGACGGCACGCACCTTCACTTCGAAGTTTCGGTGAACAACGTCGCCAAGAACCCTGCGGACTATTTCGAAGTCGTACAGGAAGAAAAATAAGCAGATTGCTTCCCCGCGGAAATATCCGCGGGGAATTTTTGCGTTGCGATTATTTAGAAGACGGTTGACAACGGCGGCGGATATATCGTATAATGAATTCAGAAAACTGATTCGGAGGAATCGCTATGGAATGGTTGAACAACGGGGCGGGTTTGATCGCGCTCATATCCGCAATTCTTACGACGGTACTTTTGATCGTGGTGATCTGTATCGTCTGGGGTCTCAGAAACAGGATCGCCGTGCAAAAACTGAACTTTCTCGGATTTTTTTCCACGGATGTGGAAACCCGCAGCAATTATGCCGAACTCACGATCGGGAATAAGTCTTTGAACGAAGTCGCGGTCGTCGAACTCGGCATCCGCAACGGACGGGTGAATTTCGATCTCACGCAGCTCTATCGCAAAAAATGCGGGCTCTCTCCCGACGTGCGCATCGTCGTGGAACAGCGCAGTTCTCTGCGGTTTACGCTCACGGAGGAAGAACTGCTCGGCGTGCTTGTCGAAGGCAAGAAGGGAAAGGAACTGAAAAAACTTCGCTTATACGCCGTGGATCTTACGGGAAATCTCTACAAGGGCACGATTCCCGCCGTACGGAAACTGTTGCAACAAACGCTGATCAGAGAAAAGGCGGGCGTTCCCGCCGCGGGAGGTCAGCGGAAGCCTTCCGCGCCTGCGGAGACCGTGCGGGAAATCGCCGCGCCGGCGGCGGAATCCGTCGCGGAAGAGAAGGCGGAAGAGGAATCTCGGACCGACGCATAACGCGGCGCGCGGAAACATAGAATAACCTGTCGGAAAACGGCGCGGGAAGCGGCGGTTCCGGGAGGTTTTTTTATGCGCAAAATCGTTTGCTGTGTTTTGTGTGCGGGTATTCTTTTACCGCTTACGGCGGCCGTCGGCTGTTCTTCTCCGCGGAAGAGAGACGGATACGTGATGAATCTGGAATATTTTCCCGAAGAGCGCAAGCTTACCGCGGAGGCGACGCTCACGCTGAGCAACCGTACCGATACGGAGCTCGGAGAATTAAAATTTCAGCTTTGGGCGAACGCTTACCGCGAGGGCGCAAAATACGCGCCCGTTTCCCAGCTGTACGAATCCAAGGCGTATTATAACGGAAAGAGTTACGGCGGGATTACGATCGCTTCCGTAACGGGCGGGACCTTTGCGGTTACGGGGGAAGACGCGAATATTCTCACGGTTAAGCCCTCGTCGCCGCTGTATCCCGACGAACAGATCACGCTCGGCATGCAGTTCGAAGTGGATCTTGCGCAAATCAATCACCGTCTCGGCGTGGGAGAACACAACGTCAATCTCGCACACTTTTATCCGATCCCCTGTTTTTACGGGCAAAGCGGTTACGAAGAGTACGTCTATACGCCGACCGGCGATCCGTTCGTGAACGAATGCATGGATTTCGACGTCACGCTGACGGTTCCGGAAAACTATACCGCCGTTTATAACGGTACGGGGGAATGCGTCGCACAAAACGGAAAGAAAGCGTATCATATAATAGCGGAAAACGTACGGGATACCGCGATCGTACTCGGCACGGAACTCAAAAGTGTGACCGCTACGGCGGACGGCGTTCCCGTAGAATACTATTATTTTTCGGACGCCGCGCCCGAGGCTTCGTTGAAAGCCGCGACGGAGAGCTTGGCGTACTACGCGAAAACGTTCGGGGCGTACACCTATCCGCGGTACACGGTCGTGGAGACGGATTTCCCTTACGGCGGAATGGAGTATTCGGGAATGGCGATGATCGCTTCCGATCTTTCCTCTACCGAAATTCCGACCGTGATCGCGCACGAAACGGCGCATCAGTGGTGGTACGGCATGGTGGGCAGCAATCAGTATTGCAGTTCCTGGCAGGACGAAGGTCTCGCGGAATTTTCGACCGCGCTCTTCTTCGGGGCGCATCCTTCCTACGGGGTGACGTACGAAAACGCCGTTGCGGCAAGCGAAAAATCTTACCGCGCCTTCTTTTCGGTCTATTCCCAGATCAACGGAGAGGCGAATACCAAGATGAACCGTCCGCTCACCTCGTTCACGGGGGACTACGAATACCGCAATATCGCGTACGATAAAGGCGTCATTCTGTTCTCGCGCCTTAAAAGCGTGCTGGGCGAGAAGAAATTTTTTGCGGGACTGAAACGGTACGCCGAACAGTACCGCGGAAAACTCGCGACGCAGGAAAATATGATTTCCTGTTTTACCGCGGCGGGCGGGAATGCGGAAGGCGTGTTCACGTCGTTTACCGAAGGGCTTTGCGTAATCTGAAAATTTTTTCCGAAAAACAGTTGCCAAATTTCCCGATTCAAGGTATAATAAAAAATGCGGAAGAAGTTTTTCTCCGCGCAGTGCATTAAGGAGTGGAAAATGGACGCTGGCCCAAACAACCGACGTGTTGTTACAACGGAATTGTTCCGTGCGGTAAAACGGTAATTCGCAAGATGAAGGATTGAGTATTTCCGACGCACGGAGATTTTTCCCGTGCGTTTTTTGTTGTCCGAAAAGACAAATGCGATAAAAGGCGGAAATGCTTATGATTAAATTTTTCAAGTCCGAAGGCGGTCATGCGACCGTCCGCCTCGAAGAGTTTGAAAAGGGATGCTGGATCGATATGGTAAACCCGACCGACGACGAGGTGGAAGACGTGATCGCATTCTCCGGAATTCCCGAGGAGATGCTCAAAGCCGCGCTTGACGAAGAGGAGACGGCGCGTTGCGAACGGGACGAGGGCGCGTTCATGTGCCTGCTCGACACGCCCACGATTACCGATACCGACGACGGCGATACTTACGAAACGATTCCCATCGCGCTGATCTATAACGATAAGTGTCTGGTGAGCGTTTCTTTGCGCGGTAATTCCGTGATCGGCGATTTTATCTCCAACCGCGTCAAAATCGACACCGCGCAGCCGATGCTGTTCATTCTTACCTTTATGATGGGGAACGCAAAACGCTTTCTTTCCAGCTTGCGCCAGATCGATAAAAAGTCTTTGCGCACGCAGGCGGAGTTGCACCGTTCCATGAAGAATAAAGAGCTGATTCAGATGCTCGCGCTCGAAAATTCCCTCGTGTATTTTTCCACGTCGCTGAGTTCGAATATCGGCGTCTATAATAAAATGGAAAAAATGCCCGTCATTTCGGGCAACGAAGAGTATAAAGATCTGTATGACGACGTCGTGATCGAAACCCGTCAGGCAGTCGAAATGTGTAATATTTACCGTGATATTTTATCGGGAACGATGGACGCGTACGCTTCCGTGATTTCCAATAACGTAAACACGGTCATGAAACTGCTTGCGGTGATCACGCTGATCATCACGATCCCCACGCTCATCGCAAGTTTGTGGGGCATGAACGTCGCGGTCCCGTTCGGCGACTCCGTATGGGGATTCTGGGTGATCATCGGGATCTGTATCGCGGTCACGGGTGTTACGGCGTTCTTCATCATCCGCTCCACCAATTCCATTAAATTCAAAACCGCAAGACCGCATCGAAGACGGCGGAACCGCAGAGACGGCGACAGATAGCGCCGCGCGAGTAATTTTTCGGGAAGTGGGATATGCCTGTATTACAATATAAATGCAAGTCGTGCGGAAAGACGTTCGACGAACTCGTCGGGAAGTACGACGAAGCGGTCGTTTGTCCCGCGTGCGGCGAAATTGCGGAGCGGGATTGGTCCGGCGAAGTGTATTCCGCAACGGGAAAACCCGTGAAAAAGTGCGGCGGCAACTGTCGGACGTGCGGCGGATGCAAATAATAAGTTCGGCAAGAAAACATCGGATGCGGCGTTTCGGAACCCCGAAACGCCGCGTATTTTTTTATCGGAATGGGAAGATTTGTCGAATTTTGATCAAATAGTCGATCTGCCGTTTTCGGCGCGGACTGCTTTGTGCGCTATATCTTGTGTCCGGACGCGTTAAAAAATCAAGATATCACGTGCGTAAAAATTTTCGGAATTTCCCGAAAAAAAGTTAAAAAATAATTTCAAAATCGCTTGACTATCTTTTGGGAAGATGATATTATGTTTAAGCTGTCTTTTAGGCAGCTTGCTTTTTCGCAGGAAAAAGCCCTTCTTTTGAAGGAAAACCGAAGATTGACAACTGCATAGCAAGAACAAGAAATTGTAAGGCAATAAATTCTTGAAAGAAAGAAACGAAAGGTTAATACAATTAGCACGAGAGGACGATTAGTTGGACTCTTGGGAAAGAAATTGTGGAAACGTTTTGTTGAGTAAAAGACATAGAATTTTGTAACGAGAGACGAGTAGAAAGATCAAGCTACGAAGGGCTCACGGAGGATGCCTAGGCATATGGCGCCGAAGAAGGACGTGGTAAGCTGCGAAAAGCTGCGGGGAGGAGCAAACATCTGACGAACCGCAGATATCCGAATGAGGGAACTCAGCACGAGTAACGTCGTGTTATCGTATACTGAACACATAGGTATACGAGGGGAACCCGGGGAACTGAAACATCTTAGTACCCGGAGGAAAAGAAAGTAAAAACGATTCCGAAAGTAGTGGCGAGCGAAATCGGAGAAGCCCAAACCGGAAGTAGTAATACATTCGGGGTAAGGACTGCGCAAATGACTTGAAACGATAGCCGAACCGGAATGAAAGCCGGATCGAAGAGGGTGACAATCCCGTAGGCGAAATCGCGAAGAGCGGAGCAGTATCCGGAGTACGTCGGGACACGAGGAATCCTGACGGAAGGCACGGGGACCATCCCGTAAGGCTAAATACGACCATATGACCGATAGCGAATAGTACCGTGAGGGAAAGGTGAAAAGAACCCCGGGAGGGGAGTGAAAGAGAACCTGAAACCGTGTGCTTACAAGCAGACAGAGGACTACGGGTTAAACCAGTCTGATGTCGTACTTTTTGTAGAACGGGCCGGCGAGTTACGATGTGATGCGAGGTTAAGCGATACAGTCGCGGAGCCGAAGCGAAAGCGAGTTTGAAAAGAGCGAAGAGTATCACGTCGTAGACCCGAAACCCGATGACCTAACCATGAACAGGTTGAAGCAGGGGTAAAGCCTTGTGGAGGACCGAACACACGCCTGTTGAAATAGTCGGTGATGATTTGTGGTTAGCGGAGAAATTCCAAACGAATCGGGATATAGCTGGTTCTCCTCGAAATAGCTTTAGGGCTAGCCTTGTAAGAGATTACCGCAGGTAAAGCACTGAATGGCCTAGGGGGTTTCACGACTTACCGAAGCTTATCAAACTCTGAATGGCGGATATTTGAATGAATGGGAGTCAGACTGCGACAGATAAGTGCCGTAGTCAAAAGGGAAACAGCCCAGATC